>JAICBP010000009.1 GCA_021766785.1 Sulfurimonas sp. endosymbiont of Alviniconcha boucheti | reverse complement strand
TGTGAGCAAGTGCTCTTTGTATACGTTTTTACAATAATCCCGCCCCGGTTATCAGATCCATGCAATTTCATTACTGTACTGTTAGTAACCCGGGAACCGGAGCAGACGACGCTTTTGTTTTGAAGCGCTGCGTGTTGCGTAACGCCACGTGGCCTTCACCAAACTCCAAGCACTGGTTTACGACATCCTTCCTTCAACCACTGCCGTATTTAGTTACGCCATAGGGTCCAGAAAACTGTCAGCTAACGAGCAGTTTTTTGTTGGTGCTCAAACAGTAGTAAGTTTGTTACAAACAACTCAAATAAAACAAGGCGTGTCATTTATAGCCGCCAACAAAGTTTACACCAGCACAAATAAAACCACAATCGTTTGAATCGAGACGGAACTCTTTTCTTTTTTTTTACCCGGGGTGGATGCGTCTCATGTTTACGTGCGTGCTTTGGCGCTAGGTTGCTTCTACAGTCATATTAGTACCCGAACCTTTCGGAGGGCGCTGACCGCGTCGGTGGACAGCTGCGCGGAGATAAAGAGT
>JAICBP010000084.1:549614-558538 GCA_021766785.1 Sulfurimonas sp. endosymbiont of Alviniconcha boucheti | reverse complement strand
GATAATACAAAAACAGCACCAACTCCTACAGATTATACAAATGCAGGTATAAGAGGTGTCAATGCAACTAACGTAGCATCAGTAAATGCTCAGCTTAATAATCTTGTATCCCTATTTACTGATGATGTAGTAACCAAAGTTCAAGCAGTAGTAGATACTATTGAGATTCTCAAAAAGATAGGAAACGAACACCAAGATCATAACGCAACCATAACAGTTGCACAACTACAAGCTATCACTCCACCACTTGAGAATATAAATAGCAGTTATGAGAATATCTATAGAACATACATAGCAAGTGCAGATAGTAACATTAGCTCCCCTGCTACAAGAGCTGAAGTGCAAACTATGATAGATGATGTGAATGATTTTAACTTACCTGAACATGCTATAGTAGATAGAAGTTTTTTCAAAAAAACAAATGGAGCATTTGAACATAGATTTGTCTATCTAGCAGTAAAGAACTCTACAACAGGAAGAACATGGTTAAACAATAACCTCGGTGCTGATTATGCAAATAGAAATAGTAGTGATTACAACCCCTCACAACAAGCAACTGCAAGTAGTGACCACTTAGCTTATGGTTCACTCTTTCAGTGGGGAAGAGAAGCAGATGGGCATGAGCTAATCAACTGGACAGATGGTACTCATGGAACTGGAAAATATGGGACTACAACTTCTAAAGCCAATGAGCCATCAGATTCACTCTATATCATAGAAGCAAATGCACAACATGATTGGAGAGTAAACCTAGATAATACTCTATGGGCAAGCGAATCAAGCGCAAACAATGTCTGTCCGGTAGGGTACAGACTACCACTTGATCCAAATAGAGCTGATGATGGTGAAAATGAGTGGTATCGAGAGACACAAACATGGAGTTCTAAAAACAAATCTGGTGCTATAAATAGTGTTTTAAAACTGCCAATGTCTGGCAAATGTATTTTTGGGAGTAATGTTATTAAGGAGATAGGATATGAGGCTGCTTACTGGTCTGGATCAGCTAATGAAGATGGAGATATGGGCAAAGGTCTGGATTTCTACTACCATAAGGTGCATTCTAATGCAAACAGTGCAAAAACATACGGCTATAATGTCCGCTGTATAAAAGATCAAACGCCAGCAGAGAGATCAGATAGTATCCTCTTAGAGATAGCCAATGAACAGAGTAAGCAGAAATCAGTTATAACTATTGGTCAACTAAGAGCTATCACTCCAGCACTTAATAATATAAATAGTAATTATGAAAATATCTATAGAACGTATATAGCAAGTGCAGATAGTAACTTTTTTAGTTCACCTGCTACAAGAGATGAAGTGCAGAGAATGATAAATATTGTTAATAACAATCGAATATACAAACTTGGCTCTTACGATACAGCTGGGAATGCAAAAGGTGTTACTTTATCAAATGATGGCACAAAGGCCTATGTAGCTGATAGTTTTAATGGTTTAGTTATTCTTGATATAAGAAATCCAGCTCATCCAATTAAACTTGGCTCATATAATACAGCTGGGGAGTCAAAAGATGTCACTCTATCAAGTGATGGTACAAAAGCTTATATAGCTGATTATGAGAATGGTTTAGTAATAGTTGATATAAGTGATCCAGCTCATCCAACAAAACTTGGCTCAGTCAATACATTTGGGGCAGCAAAAAGTGTCACTTTATCAAGTGATGAATCGAAGGCTTATCTAGCTGATTGGGATCATGGTTTCCTCATAGTCGATATAAACAATCCAGCTCTTCCAATAAAAATTGGTTCATATGATACTGGAACCGCACTAAATATTGCTATATCAAGTGATGGCACAAAGGCTTATGTAGCTGATTGGGAGAACAGTTTAGTCATACTTGATATAAGCTATCCATATTATCCAATAAAGCTTGGCTCCTACCATACATCTGGATATTTCAAGAGTGTTACTCTATCAAGTGATGGCACAAAAGCTTATATAGCTGATGATACAAATGCTTTAGAAATAGTTGATATAAGCGATCCAGCTCACCCAATTAAGTTAGGAACATACGATACAGCTGGTCATACAGAAGATGTTGCTCTATCAAGTAATGGACAAAAGGCTTATATAGCTGATTTGGAGAATGGTTTAGTAATAGTTGATATAAGTGATCCAGCTCGTCCAATAAAACTTAACTCATACGATACAGCTGGGAATGCATATAATGTTACTCTATCAAGTGATGGTACAAAGGCTTATCTGGCTGATTGGGAAAATGGTTTAGTTATACTAGATATAAGTGATCCAGCTCATCCAACTAAACTTGGATCATACGATATAGCTGGAAGATCATTTAGTGTTACACTATCAAGTGATAACACAAAGGCTTATATAGCTGATTATAAGAAAGGTTTAGTCATAATTAATATAAGCGATTCAGTTCATCCAACTAAGCTTAGCTCATACGTTACAGCTGGGAAGTTAATAGGTGTCACTCTATCAAGTGATGGTACAAAGATTTATGTGACTGATAATAAGAAGGGTTTATCTATAGTTGGTAATAAAAAATAGAGTTCACAATCTTTATCTTCAATACTTTGCACTATTCTCCTAGCTATAATTTAAAAATACTGGCAAGACAGTTGTAATTTTTTTGCATTTTTAGTATAATACTAATCTACTTTGCATTCTATCAATAATTTTTTTGGGTAAATGCAGGTTTAGGATCTATGTCGATATTTGATTATTTTACATTATCAAATATTTTAGTATAAAAGTAATATCAAAGCAGATAGCTTAGAGAAAAACTTTTATTTAATATCAAAAAAAAGGAAATACGATGAACATAAAACAGAATACTTTAGCGGCACTTCTTGTGCTCGGAATAGGAATGAGTGGTTGTAATAATAATGACAACAACCCTACCCCTCAAATAGAGGATAAAAAAGCTGTTGATGGGAATAAAACTGTTGATGGGAATAAAACAGTTGATGGGAATAAAACAGTTGATGGGAATAAAACTGTTGATGGGAATAAAACTGTTGATGGGAATAAAACAGTTGATGAGAATAGAACAGCTACTATTCTAGGATATATAGGTTCTCAACATAGTAATCATAACTCAACTATAACAGTTGCACAACTACGAGAGATTGCTCCAGCACTTGAGAATATAAATGATGATTATGAAAATATCTATAGAACATATATAGCAAGTGCAGATACTAACATTAGCTCACCTGCTACAGTAGGTGAAGTGCAGAGTATGATAGATGAAGTAAATGATTTCAACCTCCCTACAAATGCTATATTAGATAGAAGCTTTTTCAAAAAGACAAATGGAGCATTTGAGCATAGATTTGTTTATCTAGCAGTAGAGAACACTACAACAGGAAGAACATGGCTAAACAATAATCTTGGTGCTGATTATGCAAATGTAGATAGTAGTAATTACAATGCATCACAACAAGCAACNTAACATTAGCTCACCTGCTACAGTAGGTGAAGTGCAGAGTATGATAGATGAAGTAAATGATTTCAACCTCCCTATAAATGCTATATTAGATAGAAGCTTTTTCAAAAAGACAAATGGAGCATTTGAGCATAGATTTGTTTATCTAGCAGTAGAGAACACTACAACAGGAAGAACATGGCTAAACAATAATCTTGGTGCTGATTATGCAAATGTAGATAGTAGTAATTACAATGCATCACAACAAGCAACAGCAAGTAATGACCACTTAGCTTACGGTTCACTCTTCCAATGGGGAAGAAAAGCAGATGGGCATGAGCTAATGAATTGGACAGATGCTACTACAGGAACTGCAAAACACGGCGACACAAATGTAACAAATGATGAACCATCTGATTCACTCTTTATCAAACAAAGTGATTGGAGAGTAAACCAAGATGATACTCTATGGGCAAGCGAATCAAGCGCAAACAATGTCTGTCCAGTAGGATACAGACTACCACTAAACCCAAATGGAGCAGTAGATGCTAATCATGAGTTTGCTGTAGAATTAAATAGTTGGGATTCTAAAGATGCCGACGGTTCTATGTCAAGTGATCTAAAACTGCCTATGGCTGGTATCCGTTATTCTAACGGTAATCGTGCCTTTACGGCGAATTACGGTGACTATTGGAGCGGTTCAGTCGTCCCTAGTGACGGTAATAATAGTACTGTAAGTAACGCGCGTGACATATTCTTCGGAGGCTATTTGGGCCTACTTGACACTAGCGCCAGAGGGGATGCATTTTCTGTCCGCTGTATAAAAGATTAATACACTCGTGTTATTCCTCTTTTGATTCCCGCTCTCGCGGGAGTCAACTCTTTTATAATTTTCATTCTCTATTAACTCTATTTACAGATAGAAGCAAACCATGTATTTCAAACACTTTAGTTGACAAAGCTAAAAGAGAATAATAATAGATAAAAACACAACAGATAGAAACNGAATTAAATAGTTGGGATTCAAAAGATGCCGACGGTTCTATGTTAAGTGATCTAAAACTGCCTATGGCTGGAGGACGCAAAACTAACGGTGATCGTGCCTGGACGGCGAGTTACGGTATCTATTGGAGCGGTTCAGTCGTCCCTAGTGACGGTAATAATAGTACTGTAAGTAACGCGCGTGACATATTCTTCGGAGGCTATTTGGGCCTACTTGACACTAGCAGCAGAGGGTATGGATACTCTGTCCGCTGTATAAAAGATCAAACGCCAACAGAGAGATCAGCTAGTATCCTCAAAGTGATAGGTAATGACCATAACAATAATAAATCAACTGTAACAGTTGCACAACTAAAAGCTATTCTTCCAGCACTTAGAGATATAAATGATGATTATCAAGATATCTATCGTAGCTATATAGTAAGTGCAAATAATGACTTTAGCTCACCTGCTACAATAGGTGAAGTGCAGAGTATGATAGATGCAATGAATGCTTTAAACCTACCTGAACATGCTATACTAGATAGAAGCTTTTTCAAAAAGACAAATGGAATCTTTGAACATAGATTTGTCTATCTTCCAGTAACAAACTCTACTACAGGAAAAACATGGTTAAACAACAACCTTGGTGCTGATTATGCAAATGTAGATAGTAGTGACTACAATCCCTCACAACAAGCTATGACAGTAAATGACCGTAAAGCTTCCGGTTCAGCGTTTCAATGGGGAAGAAAAGCAGACGGGCATGAGCTAATGGATTGGACACCTTTCACTATCCCTGATATTCATGATCCCAGAGATACACCTCGAACCTACTATGGAAAAGGAAAATACGGTGAGACAAAGACGCCAGCTGATGAACCATCTCATTCACTTTTTATACTATCTCAATATGATATAGCTCGATATGATTGGAGAGTAAACCACGATGACACCCTTTGGGCAGGTGAATCAAGTCCAAACAATGTCTGTCCGATAGGATACAGACTGCCACTCAGTCCAAATGCAGGAGATGATGCTCCAGCAGATGATGGTAAAAATGAGTGGTATGTAGAGATGAGTACTTGGAGTTCACAAGATAGGGCAGGTTCCTTTGCAAGTGAGCTGAAACTGTCTGTAGCTGGTAATCGCAGTGAGTGGCATGGCTATGTATTTGCTAGGCATGTAGAAGAAGTTTACTGGGCTGGTACAGAATACAATATAACCAAGTATGAGATAGAAATGAGGAAGCACGGGAGTTCAATATGGATAGATATAGATAATGACGATGTGGACGCTAATAATAACTCTCGTAAAGCGAATGGAAATGCTGTCCGTTGTATAAAAGACTAACACACTCGTGTTACTAATCCTTTGATTCCCGCTCTCGCGGGAGTCAACTCTTTTATAATTTTCATTCTCTATTAACTCTATTTACAGATAGAAGCAAACTATGTATCTCAAACACTCTAGTTGACAAAGCTAAAAGAGAATAACAATAATAGATAAAAACACAACAGATAGAAACATCACAGAGACAAAGTAATCATCTGCTAAATCTTTTAAAATTTGCACTGCTATTTACCATATCTTCTCACTCCAATAGTTGAAAAATGTAAAATTTTATAGTAAAATATGGTTTGTAAACCCGAGTTAATATTTGATTATTTTACATTATCAAATATTTAGTATAGAAATAAAAATAATATCAAAGCAGATAGCTCAGAGAAAAACTTTTATTTAACACCAAAAAAAGGAAACGTGATGAACGTAAAACAGAAAACTTTAGCGGCACTTCTTGTGCTAGGAATCGGAATGAGTGGTTGTAATACTAATGATAACAACCTTATCCCTCAAATAGTGAATAAAAAAACTGATGAGAATAAAACAGAGGGGAATAGAACTGTCCCTACTCCTCCTGTAGAGAATAACGAGTCTAACGTAACTGACCCTAATCCTCCTGATGAGGTTATTATCCCTGTTCCTCCTAAGCAAATGTTCAAGGATGGAGGTTTAGTTAAGGTTCTAGGAGAGATAGGTAATCAACATAGCAAGCATGAATCAAATATAACAATCGACCAAATAAAGAAGGTTACAAAGACTGGTGTAAATGATAATTATGTAAATATCTATCGCAGCTATATAGAAAGTAATGATACTACCTTTAGCTCACCTGCTACAGTAGCTCAAGTGCAGAGTATGATAGATGAAGTGAATGCTTTAAACCTACCTGAACATGCTATACTAGATAGAAGTTTTTTCAAAAAGACAAATGGAAAATTTGAACATAGATTTGTTTATCTAGCAGTAGAGAACAATACAACAGGAAGAAAATGGCTAAACAATAACCTTGGTGCTGAGTATGCAAATCTAAATAGTAGTGACTACAACCCATCACAACAAGCAACAACAAGTACTGACCACTTAGCTTACGGTTCACTCTTTCAGTGGGGAAGAAAAGCAGATGGGCATGAGCTGTTTGACTGGACAGGTGCTACTGCAGGAACTGCAAAACACGGCGACACAAATGTAACAAATGATGAACCATCTGATTCACTCTTTATCAAACAGAGGAATTGGAGAGTAACTCCAGATGATACTCTCTGGGCAAGTGAATCAAGTCCAAACAATGTCTGTCCGATAGGATACAGACTACCACTAAATCCAAATGGAGCAGTAGATGCTGAGAATGAGTTTGCTGTAGAATTAAATAGTTGGGATTCTAAAGATGCCGACGGTTCTATGTCAAGTGATCTAAAACTGCCTATGGCTGGTCTCCGTTATCCTAACGGTAATCGTGCCTTTACGGCGAATTACGGTGACTATTGGAGCGGTTCAGTCGTCCCTAGTGACGGTAATAATAGTACTGTAAGTAACGCGCGTGACATATTCTTCGGAGGCTATTTGGGCCTACTTGACACTACCGCCAGAGGGTTTGGATTCTCAGTCCGTTGTATAGAAGCGCAAACGCCAGAAGAGAGATCAGAGAGTATCCTCAAAGAGATAGAAAATGAACACGGTCATCATAAATCAATTATAACAATTAAAGAGCTAAAAGCTATCATTGTAAATACTACAGGTACAAAAGTTACAGATGTAAAAGATGATTATCAAGATATCTATCGTAGCTATATAGCAAATAAAGATAATGGTTTTAGCTCACCTGTTACAGGTGCAGAAGTGCAGAAGATGATAACTGATATTAATGACTTTATAAGCAACAATTCTAACAGTCCTGTTCTTACAGATATTGCAGCACAAGACAGCAATGGTAGCTCAACTATTACAGCTGAAGAATTAAATGCAACTAGTATAGTTGGGAATGCAATATCTAGTAATGAAAAGTGGTACCAAAGCTATATAGAAGGTGCAGATACTCACTTTAGCTCCCCCGCTACACTGTTAGAGGTTCAGCGTATGATAAATGAAGTAAATGGCTTTAACATACCTGATGGTGCAGTACTAGATAAAAACTTTTTCAAAAAGACACGTGGGAAGTTTGAACATAGATTTGTTTATATGCCAGTAGAGAACAATACTACAGGAAGAACATGGTTAAACAATGACCTTGGAGCATGGTATGCAAATGTTGAAAAGAGTATGTATAATCCATCACAACAAGCTAAAGATAAATATGATATGTATGCTAAAGGTTCACTCTTCCAATGGGGAAGAAAAGCTGATGGACATGAGATTGTAAGTTGGTGGTATAACAATGGGGCTATTGAATATATGAAGACAACAACTACCAAAAGTGATAACCCAACCGATGGAAAATTTGTTGCTGTAGGTGATGATTGGAGAGTACATCCAGATGATACTCTTTGGACAGGTGTATATGCACCAAATAATCCTTGTCCTGCTCACTATAGAGTGCCAACAAAAAAAGAGTTAGATGTAGAGGCTCGAACTTGGGACTCTTTAAGTTCTGATGGATCAATGAGTAGTCTGCTAAAAATACCTGCTCAAGGAAGGCTTAGTATGAATGGTAGATCTATCTATAATTCTCATGGTCTTGTTCAACTATGGCATACAACTCCAGGAGTAGAATGGAAACCTAATGGAACTCGCTCTCTTCGAAGAACAAATGGACTACCTCTACGCTGTATAAAAGAGCAAACGCCAGCAGAGAGATCACGAAGTGTCCTCTTAGAGATAGGTAATGAATACAACAGTAATAAATCAATTATAACCATTGAAGATCTAAAAGCTATCACTCCAGCACTTGAGAATATAAATGATGATTATGAAAATATCTATAGAACCTATATAGCAAATTCATCTGATAACTTTAGCTNCCTACACATGCTATAGTAGATAGAAGTTTTTTCAAAAAGACAAATAACAAGTTTGAACATAAATTTGTCTATCTACCAGTAACAAACTCTACAACAGGAAGAACATGGCTAAATAATAACCTCGGTGCTGAGTACGCAAATATGGATAGTAGCAAATATAACCCAGTACAACAAGCTAAGTCAAAAATAGATCTCTACGCATATGGTTCAATCTTCAATGGGTAAGAGAAGCA
>JAICBP010000084.1:532149-549605 GCA_021766785.1 Sulfurimonas sp. endosymbiont of Alviniconcha boucheti | reverse complement strand
ACAGGAAGAACATGGCTAAACAACAACCTCGGTGCTGAGTATGCAAATATGGATAGTAGCAAATATAACCCAGTACAACAAGCTAAGTCAAAAATAGATCTCTACGCATATGGTTCAATGCTTCAATGGGGAAGAGAAGCAGATGGACATGAGCTGATGACATGGACAGATGCTACTCATGGAACAGGAAAATATGGCATAACCAAAACACAAAATGATAATCCAACAGATTCACTCTTTATTGCTCCAGATTTTAGTAGATTTAATGCTAAATATACTTGGAGAGTACATCCAGATAATAATCCTCTGGAGAGGTGTAGATGCTCCAAATAATCCTTGTCCTATTGGTTATAGATTGGCAACAAATGATCAAACGCAACCAGCAGGTGCAAATAATGAGTGGTTAGAAGAGGGGCTTACATGGAGGAGTGAAGATTTTGAAGGTGCTTATGATAGTAAACTTAAACTGACTATCGCAGGATGGCGTGATTCAAATAATAATATAGAATATGCAGGAACACTATTTGGTAACTATTGGAGTGCTTCAGTAACTTCAGATGGAAAAGCTTATCGATTTATAAGTCTTCCTTCTAGTTATCATGGAGCATACTGGAATAGCAATTATATCAGTATAGCTATTGGAAGTACTGTCCGCTGTATCAAAAACTAGTGGTTCTGTAATACAAGTAGATTTAGACTATAAATATGAGAGTTTCAGTACAAGAGCAATAGCAAACTACACATTTTAATTTAAAAAAGGAAAAAAAATATGAAAAAAACATTATTAGCAGTAAGCACAGTAGCATTAGCATTTACAGGATGTCATCATACGTTGAATGTAAAACCGATAAAGCATACAGATAAGGGACACCATAAGCACTGGAACTATAAAGAGAATGGTCCTGCACACTGGAAAGAGTTCTCAAAAACTTGTGGAGTAGGTCATAGTCAGTCTCCGATAAATATTATTCCTGGTAAAACTATCAGAATGAATCATAGTTATGATTTGAGTATGCATGAAGATGTAAATACTATGGCGAAAGTTATCGATAATGGTCACTCTATTAAAGTTACTCCTGAACAAACTGGGACTATATCTCTTCATGGTGAGACTTTTAAACTTTTACAATTTCACTTTCATGGAAAATCTGAGCATACTGTAGATGGTAAACGCTACGACATGGTTGCACATATGGTTCATCAAAACCCTAAAACAAAACAGTATGCTGTTGTAGCAGTATTTTTTAAAGAGGGAGCTGCTAGTCCTATCTTAGATACGATTATACACAATGTAGGTAAAAGTGTAAAGCTTGATCCTAAGGATCTTCTCCCTAAAAATGATACTGAGTACTTCCACTATGTAGGTTCTTTAACAACGCCACCATGTACTGAAAATGTTCAGTGGTACCTTATGAAAAAGCCTATGACAGCTTCAGCAACACAAATAGAGTACTTTAGAGAGTTTTATGTAGATAATGAGCGTCCAGTTCAAGAACTTTATGATAGAAAGATTGAGTCAAATTAATCCAATAGTTAACTCTATTTCATTATAATGTCTTCAAACAAAATGAAGGTATATCATGAAAAAAAGCATAATTATAGTAGGAGTTTTTCTCCTACTAATTGCACTTCTCCCGATCCTTGGTAATTCGTTTATGAAACGAACCATTGATGAACAAATCATTAAACTAAAAGAGTATGGCATAACGACCAAAAAAGATGAAGTGAACTCCTCTTATCTCTCAAGTGTGCGTCATGTTGAGTTTGTCTTTGAAGATTCTCAAAAATTTATTACAAATAGGAGTAGTTTTTCTGATAGACAATCACCAATCGATGTAAGTCCTCTATTTAATGGTCTAGTCTTCGGTGTAGATATTAAGTACTCTAATCTACTATTTGCAAAAACATATGAGATGGAGATATACCCTTTAGCTCTATCAGGTGATATAAAAGAGTTACTCCTTCAAAATAATGCAGACTTCTTAGCATATCTCGAAAAGTTTTTTCATGCCAAAGGTGTTGTCTATCATATAAGTTACAATGCTATCAATTCCAATTTTAATGGATATATTAAAGATATTAAGCAGAACTTCACACTTAAAGATGGAACAAAAATAGATATTGAACTCTCTAATGCACTCTTTGATGGAGAGGGTGAACTAATAGCACCAGATAAGATAAACTCAAAGATAAAAGCATTTCACCTTAATATTGTAAAAGATAAAGAGATATTTATTACATCTTTAGAGAAGTTTTCATCTTCTGCAAAGTTTGACAAAAAAAAGGCATACCTACATAGCCTCGCAGTAGATACAATAGATATGAATTTTCATGCTAGAGGTGATGCTGTAGAACTTCATACTAAAGAGTTAAAACTTACTACTTCTTCAAATACAGATGAAAAAACCACTGAGTTAAATGCAAAATGCTCTTTTAATCTTTTTAATCTAAAGAGTAAAAAAGTGATGGTAGATCTTAGGGGGTTTGACTTTGATGGTGCAGTGAACGATTTAGATGCAAAGAAGTATAAGTTAGTGAGAAAGCTTATAGCTCAAAAGAAAAATCAACCAGTTCTCATAGAGAACAAAGAGCTAAAAGAAGCTATTGTTTCACTTGTATCCAAAGGGTTTCTTATTAATATTGCAAACTTATCACTTAAAGATATAACACTTGACAAGCAGACACAACTCAAAGGGTTTAAACTGAAATCTAAGTTGGTTTTTGCTGCTGATAAAGAGCTTGCTCAAAAGATTCAATTCTCCCCTGTGATGATTGGATCAGATCTTGAGATAACTATAGAGTTCAAAATTGCTAAAGAGCTTTATGCTTACTTAACTACAAAATCAAAAATGTTTGCTACTACACTAGCATATGCAAAAGAGGAAAATGGAAATGTTCTTTTCAATATCAAAGTAAAAGATGCAAAAGTGACCATAAATGAAAAACAGCTGAACTAAGTATGCGATTTTTCTTTTTGCTACTTCTCTCTTGGAGCCTAGAGGCTTCCACACTACAACTCGCTATCTCTAGTAACCCTGCTAGGATAAATCCACTTCTCGCAACAGACTCAAGTTCTGCTCAAATTACTAGTTACCTTTTTAATGGACTTGTAAAATATGATAAAGATTCAAAAGAGACAATTTCAGATTTGGCACAAAAATTTTATTTTTTGGATGATACAACACTTATATTTGAGCTCAAGCATGGTGTGAAGTGGCATGATGGTGTTGCATTTAGTGCAGAGGATGTTCTTTTTACCTATGAGATATTGACCTCAGATAAAATATCTTCTCCCTATAGTGCAGGGTTTCGTTTTATAAAGAGTGTCACTGTTTTAGGGAAGTATAAACTCAAAGTTAAGTACAAAAAACCCTACTTTAAAGCGCTACAAATATGGATGATAGGCATACTTCCAAAGCATATTCTCAAAGATGAAAGTAATCTCATGAACTCCAAGTTTAACAGACATCCAATAGGAACAGGTGCTTACAAGTTAGAGCAATTAGTATATTCTCAAGATATTATTCTAAGTGCTTTTGATGAGTACTTTGAGGGGAGAGCGAAGATAGATAAAATTCGTTTTCACATTATATCTGATCCAACGACTCGCTTTTTGATGCTAAAATCATCTAAACTTGATATGGGCAATGTTGAGCCAATGGCATATGAACGCCAACTTGATCCAGCATTTCTTCAAAAGTATAAAATATATGAAGAGATTAGTCACTTTTACACTTATCTAGGCTTTAATCTTCGCCTTAAAAAGTTTCAAGATCCAGATGTTCGCCTTGCACTCTCTTTGGCTATAGATAGAGAAGAACTTGTTGCTCTCCTTTTTTTTAAGCACGCTAAGGTTTGTACAGGTCCTTTTTTGCCAGGAAGCTTGGCGTTTAACACTAAGATAAAAGCTCCATCTCAAGATATACAAGAGGCAAAAAGACTCCTTAAAAAAGCAGGGTATGATGAAAAAAATCCTCTTAGATTTGAGATAGCTACTTCCAATGCAACTTCTATCCGACCCTATGCAGCAGAGATACTTCAATATCAATTAAAGAGAGTGGGTGTAGTCGTTACACTTAGAGTGATGGAGTGGCAGGCATTTTTAAATATGGTAGTCTTTCCTCATAAGTTTGATACAGTACTCTTGGGGTGGGGATTATCGCCTATTCCAGATCCTTATCTCTTTTGGCATAAAGATAGCGATAAAAAAGGTGGGTTTAATCTAGTAGGCTATAACAATGTAGAAGTCAATAAAATGATAGAAGAGTCACAGAGTATAATAGATACAAAGATATTAGCAAAAAATTGGCAAAAGATATTTCAACTTATAACAGATGATAACCCCTACCTTTTTCTATATATACCAAACTCCATAACTGTAGTAAATAAAGATATAAAAAATATCAAGCCAGCTCTTGGAGGTATATGGCACAACTATATTGAGTGGGAGAAATAGCAATGATAATACTTTTTGATTTAGATGGAACATTAATAGACTCAACTGAAGCGATACTTGAGAGTTTCCATAACTCTTTTGATCTCTATAAAACAGCACATCCTAGTAACGAATCTATTAAAGCTCTTATAGGATATCCTTTAGATGTTATGTATAAAGAGCTTGGAGTTGCTCAGAGAGATATAAGAGAGTATGTAAATACCTATAAAGAACACTACCGAATTATCTCTACAGAAAAAACAACTCTTTTGGAGAATGCATTTGAAGCAGTAGAGTTAGCAAGTGAAATAGCTGAGATAGGTATAGTCACTACAAAAACAGGAAAATACTCTCAAGTCTTAATGGAACATTTTGGATTGATGGATAAGTTTCAAGTACTTATAGGTCATGAGCATGTAACAAAACCTAAACCAGATGCAGAGCCTATTCTTAAAGCCTTAAAGAGTTTTGATACAAAAGATAAAGAGGTCTGGATGGTAGGAGATACAGAGATGGATCTTCTTAGTGCAAAAAATGCTAAGGTAAATTCACTAGGTGTTCTCTGTGGATATGGAACAGAGAAAAGTTTAAAAAGATATAGCGAGTTACTTTTTGAAGATACATTAGAGGCAATAAAGTATTTAAAAAGTAGAAAATAATCACATAATTAACTTGTGTACTTATCTATATTATATTGTCAAGCTATCTTTAAGTCTCTCTTGCCTAAAATACACTAAAGAGAATTGATAGACAAGATAATTCTTTTCTTGAAAAAACTTAAGGAGAATATATGCTAGAAATTAGATGGCATAGTCGTGCTGGTCAAGGGGCTGTAACTGGAGCTAAAGGTTTAGCTGATGTTATTTCGACAACAGGAAAGCATGTACA
Organism: Sulfurimonas sp. endosymbiont of Alviniconcha boucheti; assembly: GCA_021766785.1. Classification (GTDB taxonomy): domain Bacteria; phylum Campylobacterota; class Campylobacteria; order Campylobacterales; family Sulfurimonadaceae; genus Sulfurimonas. The sequence continues at coordinate 544,282 of JAICBP010000084.1, read as the reverse complement.
AGCATTTGCGTTTTACGGATCTGCTAAACGTGGGGCTGCAATGACTGCATACAACCGTGTTGATGATGCAGTTATTATGAATCATGAAAAATATATGGAACCTGATTATGTTTTTGTAATCGATCCCGCATTAGTATATACCTCTGATGTAACTATAAATGATAAACAAAATACTGTATATATTATTACTACTCATATGTCCACAGAGGAGTTAATAGCTTCACAGCCAAAACTAGAGGGTAAAAGGGTTTATACTTTGGATTGTATTAAAATTGCTCAAGAGACTATTGGTCGTGCTATTCCAAACACACCAATGCTTGGTGCATTTATGAAGGTATCTGGAATGTATGATATGGAGTTTTTTAAAGAGAGTATGAAAAGAATTCTTGCTAAATTACCTCAGAAAATTATCGATGCAAATATGTTGGCTATCCAACGTGCATATGATGAAGTAAAATAAGGAGCTATTGATGGCAAATACAGGTTGGGATGAATTTGAAATCGGAGCAATGCTTCGTACATTTGAAGGGGAGATAAGTGATATCGCTACTACTCTTCAAGAAGACCGTAAATATACACAAAATAGCTCGTTCTCTGCAAGTGTAGCTGACTGGAGAATTGAAAAACCAGTTTTTAATAAAGACTATTGTATAGATTGTCAATTTTGTTGGATTTATTGTCCAGATATTTCCATTATCTCTCGTGATAAGAAGATGATAGGTATAGATATGGATCACTGTAAAGGGTGTGGAATTTGTGTTGAGGTCTGTCCTACAAATCCTAAATCACTCTTGATGTTTCCAGAAGTAGCAGATGAAGAGAGAGAAATAGAGAATTGGCCTGCTAAAGAAAAGAAGGAGAAATAGATGGCGTTTGATAAAATGGAATTAAGGGATACAGAAGTTTGGGATGGTAACTTAGCGGCAGCACATGCACTAAGACAGTGTCAGGTAGATGTTGTTTCTGCTTACCCAATTACACCATCAACTCCTATTGTTGAAGGGTATGCAAAGTTTAAGTCCGATAACTATGTTGAAGGTGAATTTATCATGGTTGAGTCTGAGCATGCCGCAATGAGTGGTTGTATTGGAGCCGCGGCAGCAGGGGGACGTGTTGCAACTGCAACATCTAGTCAAGGTCTTGCACTTATGGCTGAGACACTCTATCAAGCATCTGGTATGCGTTTACCTATTATTTTAAATATCGTAAATCGTGCACTTGCTGCACCTCTTAATGTAAATGGTGATCACTCAGATATGTACTTAGTACGTGATAGTGGTTGGATCCAATTTGATGCTTTTTCTCCTCAAGAGGCTTACGATTTAAACTTTATTGCTTTTAAAGTGGCAGAAGATCATGAAGTAAGAACTCCAGCTGTTATAAATCAAGATGGTTTTATGACAAGTCATACCGCGCAAGGTGTAAAAACTATGGATGATGATACGGCGTTTAACTTTGTAGGTGAGTTTAAACCTATGAACGATATGCTTGACTTTGAACATCCTGTGACACATGGCGTTCAGACTGAAGAAGATTGGCATTTTGAACATAAAGCTCGTCAACATAACGATATGATGACAATTGTTCCACAAAAGATAGATGCAGTGTTTGAAGAGTTTGCAAAACTTACTGGTAGAAAATATAATCAAATTGAAAAATATGATATGGATGATGCTGATGTAGCAGTTGTTTGTATGGGTACATCAGTGGAAACTGCTCGTGAAGTTGCAAAAGAGATGAGAGAAAAAGGGATCAAAGCTGGTGTTGTTGGCATTCGTGTTTTTAGACCATTCCCTTTTATGGCGATAGCAGAGGCACTCAAAGATGTGAAAGCAGTAGCCGCACTTGATCGTTCTGCTCCTGGTGGGACAGCAGGTGCGCTCTTTAATGAGATTGCAGGTTCACTCTTTAACTCTGACTCAAAAATAGTCCTCTCTGGATATATTTATGGTTTGGGTGGGCGTGATTTAACAAAGAGACATTTAGTTGATCTATATACTGAGCTTCAGGCAAATGCTGATGCAGGAAAAGTACTTACTCAACAACAACAGTTTATCGGTGTTCGTGGACCGAAACTAGCTTATTTATAGGAAATTAGTATGAGTGAAATGAAAAAAATTAAAAACTTAAAAGAGTTTTCAACATCAGCAGATAGATTTGAGGGTGCAAACCTTCTTTGCCCTGGTTGTGCTCACTCTATCATCGTTCGTGAAGTTTTAAATGCAACAAATGATGATTTAGTTCTTGCAGCTTCTACTGGATGTCTGGAAGTGTGTACTGCGGTTTATCCATATACATCTTGGGACGCTTCTTGGATTCATATCGGTTTTGAAAATAGTTCTACCGCTGTTGCAGGTGCAGAAGCAATGTATAAAGCACTTAAAATAAAAGGTCGGCTTAAACAACCAGATCGTAATCCTAAATTTGTGGCTTTTGGTGGCGATGGTGCCTCTTATGATATTGGTTTTCAGTGGATATCTGGTTGTATGGAAAGAAATCATGATATGATGTATATTGTACTTGACAATGAAGTCTATGCAAATACAGGTGGTCAGCGTTCATCTTCCACACCAATTGGTTCAAGTGCCACAACTACACCATCTGGAAGTGTCTCTTATGGTGAAACGAAAAACAAAAAAGATATGATGAGCATTATGGCCGCTCATAACATTCCATATGCTGCACAAGTCGCACCAAACAAATGGAAGGATATGGTTAAAAAAATCCAAAAAGGTTTTGCAACTGAAGGTGCTGTATTTATTAACGCTGTCTCTCCTTGTACTACCGAATGGAAATTTGATCCTAAAGATACTATGCATTTAACTGATCTTGCAACAGACTCTTTAGTATTTCCTCTTTATGAAGTGATTGATGGTCATGAGTTAAACATTACCTATAGACCTAAAGAGAAAGATATTGTTCCTGTTGAAGAGTATTTGGCTGCACAAGGGCGTTTTAAACACCTTTTTAAGGATCAGTATAAGTATCTTATAAAAGAGTGGCAAGAGCGTGTAGATGCAAACTGGGTCTATCTAAATCGTCGTGAAGAGGCTAGAGTTTAGTACGAAGTTATAGCTTCTAAAAATCTAGTAGCAGATGAGCAAATGGTAGGAGATACTCTATCCTTTTTGCTCTTTGGGCATAATCTTCACCAAATCTAAAACTTCTTCACTTTAACTCTTTATCAAGTACAATAAATATTAAGGATTTTTACCATGCCATTACTTGACTCTTTTACAGTTGATCACACTCTTATGCCTGCCCCTGCAGTTCGTAAGGCTAAAGGGATGACCTCTCCTGGTGGGGATACTATTACAGTTTATGATCTTCGTTTTTATAAGCCAAATGTAGATAAGATGGATGGTCGTGGGATACATACCCTAGAGCATCTTTTTGCTGGATTTATGCGTGATCATTTGAACTCTAAAAAAGTAGAGATAATTGATCTCTCTCCTATGGGTTGCCGTACTGGTTTTTATATGTCAGTAGTTGGAACACCTGCTGAGAAGAGGGTTGCTAAGGCTTGGAAGAGAGCTATGAAAGATGTACTTAAGGTTAAAAGTAAAGCAGATATTCCAGAACTTAATATCTACCAGTGTGGTACATATAAAATGCATTCACTTAAAAATGCAAAAAAAATAGCTCAAGATATTTTAGATAAGAAGATAGGAATTATGGACAATAAAAAACTAAAACTTTCAAAGAAAAAGCTCAAAGAGATTAACAAAAAATGTTAGTTTTAGTACCTATGAACTCTACTGATGTTCAAGAAGCAGAAATTACAAAAGTTTTTGATGTAAAGGTATGGGCACAACTTCGTATAGAAGAGGGAGAGCTTGTAGAAGTTCTTCATCATGAAAAATATGATGCCTTTGAGAACTGGAGTGAAGCTGTCGTTATAAATGACGATAGTGAACCTGTAATGGAGTTTATGGAGCTCTCTATGATAGTGTTGGTAGCACATACTCAAAAAACAATAGATGAGATAGTTGAAGCGTATCTATTTCGTGAACTTCATGATCTTGCCTATTAACTAAAAATGGTAAAAAACTTCATATATGGAGTAAAAATTTATGAGTAAAAAGTTTGATGATGCTTTACATACCCAAACACTCAGTGAAGATGGATCATATACTGCTTACTCCAAAGAGTATGAAGAGCACTATCACTCTACTCGTGATGGTGCTCTTTTTGAGTCTATGAAAAAGCATGTTGTTCCTGCATTTAATGTAATACAAAAAGATGAAGTAAATATTCTTGATATCTGCTATGGTTTAGGCTTTAATACATTGGCTACACTGCTTTATATAGAGGAAAACTTTCCAAAAAAAAAGATACATATTTATTCACCAGAACTTGATAGTAGTGTAGTAAAATCACTTGTACATTTTAAATATCCAAAAGTATTTGAAAAGTATAAAAAGGTAATTACTGCTTTGAGTGAAAGGGGAGTATATGCAAGTGATAAACTATATATTGAACTCTTTTTTGGTGATGCACGTGAGTATATTCTCAAGTTTAAAAACAAATTTGATATAGTCTATCAAGATCCATTCTCTCCATCTACAAATCCGATATTATGGACAAAAGAGTACTTTAGAGATATCAAAGATGCTATGCGAGAAGAGGGAGTACTTACAACCTACTCTATAGCACTTAAAGTTCGTGTAGCACTCCATGAAAATGGATTTTATCTCTACCTAAATGAGGGTAGAGATTATAGAGTTGCCACAGTTGCATCAAGAAAAAAGTTGGAGCAGTATAAAAGTGTAGATATGCAGCATAAAATAGCATGCAATCCTGGTATAAAATCTTTACGAGATAGTGATGTGTAAAAAGACTCTTCTCCTCACTCTTTTCTCTATAGTTTTGTATTCTGCTTCTTTCCCTAGTACAGAAAAATCATTCCTCAAGATAAACAATGCTACAGTTAATACATTTATGATTTTTACTTCTCAGGAGGAACTTAATTCAGGTAAATATTTTTTTACAAACAGACCAGAGAGTTTGAAAATGAATATCTATCATCTCCCTTTTCTTTATCAATTCTCTTCTACTACAAAGCTTAACTATTTTCTAATAGGCAATGTAGGTTATAGTGAAATTTCACTTAATGAGAATTATCAGAGCCTCAACAGTGTAAAAGCTTATACTGCTGGTGCAGGTGGAGGTGTTCGCTATCAACTGTACAATAAACTCTATCTCTCTTTAGGTACTGAATTTATCTACTCACAGCTAGGCATTTATGCCAAAGGTGATAGACTTTTTGGTGGGGCTTTTGAAGATTTATTTAAGAAAAACAGTACTCAAAACTTAACCTATAAATTCTTTGGAGTTGCCGAATATCGCCCTCTATGGAGAGAGTTCAAACCATATATATCACTTGGAAAAAAGTTGTATGAGACGAAGTCTCGTTTTACTTTAAATGATTTAGGCTCTTTTCATTCAGTATCTAGTGTGACTTTTTTTACCTTTGGTGTAGAGACTCCTCCTTTATATAACTACACTCAAGAGGATTTTTTAACATTTGAAGTGTATTTGCATAGATATTTATTAAATGGAGTAGTCAAAGATGTAATGAAAGTTGATAGATATAATAATTTTGGAGCTCTCTTGTACTGGAATAGATCTAAAGCCCCTTGGTGGATCTCACGATATTATTTAGAATCTACAGTTACAGAGGCAGATGGGTTAAGTGGATACAACATTGGTATAGGAGTTACATTTGATTTTTAGTCATTTATGATACTTAAAAACTCCTCTCCATACTGTTCATACTTTTTCTCTCCTATACCGTTGACTTCAAGCATACTTACCTTATCTATAGGCTTGTCATTTGCAAGGTGTTTAAGAGTTTTATCGCTAAATATAATATAGGCTGGAACTCCTAGCTTAGAAGCAAGTTCACTACGTTTAGTGCGTAGTTTTTCAAAGAGCTTTTCATCATATTCAAACTCTTTAGCTTGTGTCACTTTTTTCTCTTTTTGATTTATAAGTAAACGTGAGGATTTTATATCTATAAGCTTTTGGGATTTTAGTACTTCTATTGCATCATTTGTGAGTTTTAAGACACTGAAGTCACCTAAAACTATGACTTTTAGTTCTAAAAGTCGCTCAACTATGACAAACCACTCTTTTTTACTAAGATGTACACCTATTGCATATACAGAGAGTTTATCTGCACCATTAGCTAAGAGTTTTTGCTCACTAGAACCACGAAGAATATCTATAATATAGTTCTTTCCAAAGCTCTGATCTGTTTTGTAGATGGTTGAGAGTACCATCTGTGCCTCTTTGGTAATATCTTGGCGTTTATCATCACGGTTAAGACAGTTGTCACATCTATTTAAACATGGCTCAAGAGTATCATTAAAGTACTCTGCAAGCTGTTTGTGAAAACAGAGTTCGCTTGTAGAATATTTATATATCTGATCTATTTTTGTCTCTAAGTGGCTTTTATACTCCTCATTTTGAATCTCTATTAAGAAGCGTTTATGAAGAAAAATATCTCTAGCATTAAAGAGAAGAAGTACTTCACTATCATCTCCATCACGTCCTGCTCTCCCAATCTCTTGGTAGTAATTCTCTTGAGATTTTGGAAGACTCATATGCACTACAAATCGTATATCACTCTTATCTATCCCCATGCCAAATGCGATAGTTGCAACCATAATATCTACTTTATCATTGACAAATATTTTGAAGTTTTGCTCTCTCACATGTTGAGGGAGACCTGCATGATAAGCGAGAGATCTATAGCCACTCTGATTAAGAAAACTAGAGAGATCTTCTGCTTTTTTACGTGAACTTACATAAATGATACCTGACTCATTTGCATGGCGAGAGAGAAAGTTTTTGAGTTGGGTTTGACCATTGTTTATACGTCTTTGTGCAGAGATAAAGATATTTTTGCGAAAGATTTTCCCTTTGAGTACCTTTGGATTATGAACTTGAAGCTCTTTGAGTATATCATCTGTTACACTCTCTGTACTTGTTGCTGTAAATGCGGCAATAGTTGTGTGAGGGAAGTTTGCTTTTAAATTGCCAAGTGCTCTATAATCATCACGAAACTCATGTCCCCATTGAGAGATACAGTGTGCTTCATCGATGACAAAAAAGTTAATATGTAAGTTGTGTAAAAAATCTAGTGTAGTGCCATTATTGAGTTTTTCAGGAGAAAGATATAAAAATTTTAGATCACCATCTCTTGCAGAGTTGGTAATATTTTGTACCTCCTCATAAGATTGTGCAGAGCTTATCATCTGGGCATCTATTTTTTGTGCTTGAAGAGCTGCTACTTGATCTTGCATNAGGGCTATAAGGGGAGAGATAACTATAGTAATCCCTTCCATCATCATAGTAGGAAGTTGAAAAACAAGACTTTTCCCTCCACCTGTTGGTAGTATCATAAGAAGGTCTTGATTGTTTAGTATAGCATCAACTCCCTCTTCTTGAAGTGGTCGAAAACTATTATGTCCAAAGATATCTTTTAGTATCTTATTTTTGATGATATATCCTAATATGCAAAATGTAATTTTTACTAAAAAGAAGCATGCATTGCATCGATATTATCCCATGATAGTGAGTTGTCTTGCGTTTGGCGTTTGATTATGTGTGAGAGATAGCGTGCGAACATATCTGTCTCTATATTAACTCTATAGCCTTTTTTATAGTTTTGAAAAAGTGTCTCTTTCATCGTATGTGGAATGATAGTAAGGCGAAATGTGTCTGCTTTTACCTCATTGACAGTAAGGCTAACACCATCGATGGTAATAGATCCCTTTGGAATGATAAACGGAATACTTTTTTTATCTACTTTTATAAAGAGATCAAAAGAGTTCCCTAGCTTTTTTATATCTTGTATAGTCCCAATAGTATCTATATGCCCCTGAACAATATGCCCCTCAAATCTATCACCCATCATCATAGCAGGTTCTATATGCACTTCATTTTTATAGTTCTCGATTACTAAGTGCTTTTGAGATTCAGGTGAAAGTTCTACACTAAAGCCATCGGACTTCACTTCAACTACAGTAAGACAAGCACCATTTATAGCGATACTATCTCCAAGTTTAGCTTTGAGTTTTGATTTTATGTATAGAGTTGATCCTACAAAGCTTTTAACTGTTGCGATTTCTCTTATGAGACCTGTAAACAAATTAGCTCCTTTAAAAGACTATTTTTCCATCTTCTTGGAGACCTTTGATGATCTCTTTTGCTTTTTTATGTCCAGCATAAGCTGCTTTACGACAGAGGTCAAGTGCTTTGTTATTGTCAGTCTCACAGCCAATCCCTTGATCATAAAGAAGACCTAAGTTGTAGTAGCCTTGAGCTAGTCCACCCTCTGCTGCACGTGTAAAGCAGAGGAAGCAACGTTTATCATCTTGGATAACACCTAAACCATCTTTGTAGAGTACTCCTAAATTATTAAACGCCTCTAAGTGACCACGTTTTGCTGCCTCCTCATACCAAAAGGCAGCTTCTGAGTAGCTCTGTACACAACCAAGACCACGCTCTAGCATAAGTGCAACTTCATATTGAGCAGGTGCAACCTCACGCTCTGCAGCAGCTAAGTGCAACTCAAAAGCTTTACACTGATCATGTGCAACTCCCCCGATACCATTTTCATAAAGAATAGCGAGGTTAAAAAGTGCATAGGGCTGTTTTGCTTCTGCTGCTAATGTGTAAAGTTCTAGTGCATCCTTATCACTCTTTTTGCATCCTTGAGCATTCTGATACATAAAACCTAAAGAGGTTTGGGCTGTTGCATCTCCCTTATTAGCAAGTTGTCTGTAGAGTTCAAAGGCAGTTGTATAATCTTGTGCATTATATGCATCGTTCGCTTTTTGTAGCATAATTAGTTTTCATTCTCCGTTCGAATATTTTGTCTAAAAGTTGTTTTATTACCCTTAGCAGCTGCTTTGGCACGACGTATCTTTTCTAATAAATCAGCTTTTGTATTTAAGTGTGCATCACGGATTTTATGTTCATCACTTCCATCAACTTCTGGGTCATACTCAACCACTTCAGGTACATAATCTTCAAATAATTCACCATTCATCTTAAGAACCTTTATTAATTTATTATTTATTACCCAAATGATACACAAAAATGATAAAATTCTATTGAAACTTTAAGTGGTGTCATAAACTTTTATCTTATAGGAGTGGCAAATGAATTATGACGTAATAGTAGTAGGCGGTGGTCATGCTGGTGTTGAGGCATCACTTGCAGCAGCAAGAATGGGAAAGAAGACTCTTCTTATCTCAATGCTTGCAGAAAATGTAGGAGCAACCTCTTGTAATCCTGCTGTGGGTGGACTTGCTAAGGGGCATTTAGTACGTGAACTTGATGCACTTGGTGGTGAGATGGGACTTATTACCGATGAGGCAGGAATCCAGTTTCGCGTACTAAATCAAACAAAAGGAGCCGCTGTTCGTGGAAGTCGTGCTCAAATAGATATGGATAAGTATCGAATAATCGTTCGTAATGTCATCTTAAATACTTCAAATCTTTCACTCGTACAAGAGAGAGTAGAGTCACTTATTATCAAAGATGCTACAGTTAAAGGTGTGAAGACAGACCTATTAAATGAGTACAAGGCAAAAAAAGTCATCATAACCTCTGGAACATTTTTAAATGGAATTCTTCACATAGGTGAAGTACAAAAATATGGTGGTCGCTATGGTGAAGAGAGGAGTGTAGGGCTCTCTACTTCACTAAAAGAGGACGCTGGTTTGGATATGGCACGACTCAAAACTGGTACATGTGCAAGAGTTGATACATCAAGCATTGATTTTTCTGTGATGCAAGAGCAGGCTGGAGATGAGTTACCAAATCCTTTCTCATTTAGAACAGATAGGGAAGTGTTTCGACGTACAAAGAAACAGCTCCCATGCTATATCGCCTACACAAATGAACTCACTCATGAGATTATTGCAACTAACTTTTATCGTGCACCACTTTTTACAGGTCAGATAGAGGGGAAATCTCCGAGATACTGCCCAAGTATTGAGGATAAGGTGAGCAAATTCTCAGATAAAGAGAGACACCATCTCTTTATAGAGCCACAGACTATGGATAATACAGAGTGTTACATTAATGGACTCTCCACTTCTCTCCCTCCAGAGGTACAACGTGAGATGATTCACTCAGTAGAGGGGATGCAAAACGCCAAGATCGTACGTTATGGTTATGCCATTGAGTATGACTTTGTAGATCCTCGTGAGCTAAAGCACTCACTTGAGACAAAAAAGATAAGTGGACTCTACTGTGCTGGGCAGATAAATGGTACTACTGGGTATGAAGAGGCAGCAGCACAAGGAATTATGGCGGGGATAAATGCTAGTCTATCTCTACAAGATAAAGAGCCTCTTATACTACGTCGTGATGAAGCATATATAGGTGTACTTATAGATGACTTAGTTACTAAGGGGACAAACGAACCCTATAGAATGTTTACTTCTCGTGCAGAGTATAGACTCCTATTGCGTGAGGAGTCAGCAGATATTCGCCTTAGTAAGTATGGACACAAGCTTGGTCTTATTAGTGATGAAGAGTATGCACGAGTAGAGCGTAAAAGCAAACAGATAGACTATGGAGCAGAACTTTTAGAGAGTATGAAGTTTACTCCAAACAAAGAGTTTAACGCACTCCTATCAGAGATGGATGAACAACCACTTAAAGATGTCTCAACTGCACAGCAACTTGTGGCTCGTAAGAGTTTCGATGTAGAAAAAATGCTCAAGATTGTACCAGAACTTGCAAAATTTGATGATTATATAAAAGAGGAGATTTTGGTTGAGGGGAAATATGCTCGCTACATAGATAAGCAGAGTGAAGAGATAGAGCGTATGAAAAAGTATCTAAAGATTAAAATTCCTGAGGGATTTGACTTTAGAGGTGTGAGTGGACTTTCAAAAGAGGTTCAAGAGAAACTCAAAAGCTTCGCTCCACCTACACTTCAAGCCGCGATGAATATTAGTGGTATAACACCAGCAGCGATAGAGATACTCCATATCTACATAAAAATGGCTGCAAGATCAAAGAGAGTGTGAAGTAAATAGTTAAAATATTTCAAAAAAATGAAAAATACTTGTAATATTGTTACATTTTCAGTATAATGGCTGCGAAGATTTTAAGTTTCTACTTGAAATCCGTAGAGTTACAAGAGAAAAAAGCTTACAAACTACCTTAGCAGTAGGAGCTTAGCTTGGATTATATTATAATCCAATATTTTACATAGTTTACATAAAAGGAGTAAAATTATGAAACTAAATAGTTTACATAAAAGGAGTAAAATTATGAAACTAAAGAACATATCGTTAGCAGCACTTTTAGTTGCTGGAGTTGGAGTGACGGGTTGTAGTAATAAACCTGTGACTGAAGCAGTGACTGAAGCAGAGAAAAAAGATGGGAACAAAACAGTAGTTGATAGCAATGGAACAGATTCAAACAAAACTGTTACTGTTCTAAATCCGGAGGAAGCGATGGATAAGATTAATGCATATGCAAAAGATCATTTAGTAAATCTAGAACCAACTCTTCAAGATTACGTTACTGCAGGTATAGTGGGTGTAACTGAAGATAACCTAGCAGCAGTCAATGATGATATTGCTAAAGCAGAAGGGGAGGATGCAGATACAGTCACTAAAATTCATACAATAGTAGCAAAGATAAATCTAGCGATGAGACGCATTGAAAAGTATGCAGATGATGGATCAAGAGCAGAACCAACTGTGGAAGACTATACAACTGCAGGTGTACTAGATGTAAACGCCAACGACATACTAGGAATAAATCGCCGTGTTGATGCGCTAAAGGGAGTCGATGTCGATACAGTAGCTGAGATTCATACATTAGTAGTAGAAGTAACTAATGCAATGGCAAAGATTAAAGCTTATGCAAAAGATAGCGCAAATAGTCCAGCACCAACTGTTGCAGATTATGTAAATGCAGGTGTCAATAATGTCATTGCACATAACTTAGCAATAATGAATGAGAATGTTGCTAAAGGAGGAGAAGCACTAGATACAACAGCTGAGATTCAAGCAGTTGCAGATGAACTTCCTGCTAAGGTATTTATTACAGATGCAAACTTAGCTCTTGATATAGTAAGTATAAAAGACACTAA
>JAICBP010000084.1:528463-532138 GCA_021766785.1 Sulfurimonas sp. endosymbiont of Alviniconcha boucheti | reverse complement strand
ATATTCCTGGAGAGATAAATGGAACGGTAACAGTAAAAGTACCATATACAGTTACTAGTGATGCGATAGTATCCTTGCAAGCATTTAGTGAGACTAAGAAGATAGATGTCAATAGTACTGAAAACAATGAGAGTGATTTAAATGTTACTTTTTCTTACCCAGAACAACATCTTAGAGGGAGTGGTACATTTGATGCTAATATAACTGTTGCTAATGGTGTCTATATAGCAAAACAGTTAGGTCTTGATGCGACCCCTCTTGAAGTTGCTTCATTCACATATGACCTAGATGATAATGCATCCGATCAAGGAACATTTACAATTAGAATAATACCAGGCGTAGTAGATAGAAACTTCGATGTAGAAACAAACAGCGTAAAAGAGCATAGATTTGTTTATCTTCCAGTAACAAACCCTAAAACAGGAAGAACATGGTTAAACAATAACCTTGGTGCTGATTATGCAAATGTAGATAGTTCTGATTTCAATATATCACAACAAGCGACTGCAGCTAATGATTATAAAGCTTACGGTTCACTCTTTCAGTGGGGAAGAAAAGCAGATGGGCATGAGCTAATCAACTGGACAAGTAGCACTTCAGGAACTGGAAAATACGGCGAAACAGATACAGCAAATGATAATCCATCTGATTCACTCTTTATTACGAAATCTTATTCAGATTGGAGAGTAAACCAAGATGATACTCTATGGGCAAGTGAATCAAGTCCAAACAATGTCTGTCCGGTAGGATACAGACTGCCACTAGCTCCAGATGCAGCAGTAGATGCTGAAAATGAGCTTGCTGTAGAATTAGATAGTTGGGATTCAAAAGATGCTGAAGGTTCTATGTCAAGTGAGCTAAAACTGCCTATGGCTGGTGGACGTCGTTCTGATGGTAAATTTGCATGGACGGCGAATTACGGTGACTATTGGACCGGTTCAGTCGTCCCTAGTGACGGTAATAATAGTACTGTGAGTAACGCGCGTGATGTATTCTTCGGAGGCTATTTGAACCGACTTGACACTAGTGGTAGAGGGCTTGGATTTTCTGTCCGTTGTATAAAACATTCTGTAGGAGGAACAGAGAGTATCCTTGCAGATATAGGTACTGAACATAAAAATGGAAAAGCATTTATGAAAGTTGCACAACTAAAAGCAATTGAGCCAGCACTTTCTGATATAAATGATACATATGAAACTATTTATCAAAGCTATATAGAAGGAGATACTAACATTAGCTCACCTGCTACAATATCACAAGTGCAACAGATGATAAAAGAGGTGAAAGATCTTGACCTACCTGAACATGCTATATTAGATAAAAACTTTTTCAAAAAGACACGTGGGAAGTTTGAACATAGATTTGTCTATCTTCCAGTAACAAACCCTACAACAGGAAAAACATGGCTAAACAATAACCTAGGAGCATGGTATGCAAATAAGGGGAGGAGTATGTATAATCCATCACAACAAGCTATAAATCAAGGTGATAACTATGCGAAAGGTTCACTCTTCCAATGGGGAAGAAAAGCTGATGGACATGAACTTGTCACTAGATGGTGGGGTAATGGGGCTATTGATCCATTAGCAAAAACCACTACAAAAAGTGATAATCCAACTGATGGAAAATATATTGCTGTAAGTAGTGATTGGAGAGTAAATCCAAATGATGATCTTTGGAAAGGTATAAATGCTCCAAATAATCCTTGTCCTGCTCACTATAGAGTACCAACAAAAGAGGATTTGGATACAGAGGCTCAAACTTGGAGTGATGGCTCAATGAGTAGTCTGCTAAAAATACCTGGTCCAGGATGGATTGGTACAAATGGTTATACTATGTATTACCCTGGAGGTGAACCTCGTGTATGGCTTGATACTCCAGTAGCATGGAAACCTAATGGGACTCACTCTCTTCAAAGAACAAATGGACAACCTGTCCGTTGTGTAAAAAACTAACACACTCGTGTTACGCACCTTTTGATTCTCGCAGTTGCGGGAGTCAAATTATTTTATTTTCCCCAAAAGTAAAATAATTAATAGTGCATAGTGTATAATTTTACACTATGCAAAATATAAATAATTCTCAACAACTAATATTACAAAAGGTACAAAATACCCCTCTTGTTGTAAATAACTCAAAAGACTTCTACTTCAAAAAAGGAGAAGATGCACTCTCTAGTGGGGATACACTTCGCTACTTCTACTTCATCATGAGTGGTAAAATAAAAATTTACGATATAGACTTTGAAACATCCAAAGAGCAGACACTTTATATGCTCTCTCATGGAGATATGTTTGATGTAGTCTCTCTTCTTGATGGTAAGCCAAATCAATACATCTCTGAGGTACTAGAGGATACACATGTCATTCGAGTACCTTTAGTAGATGTAGAGAAGATGATAGTAAGCGATGCAAAATTTCGTCAGTACTTCTATGCTTATGTCGCATCACAGCTCAAATCGATGGAAGATTTAGCAGTGAGCCTCTCTTTTTATGATGTCTATCAGAGAGTACTCCAACTCTTCGCACGTTTTACCAAAACAGTAGATGGTAAATCAAAACTAGATGTCATAGATAACCTCTCTCATGATGATTTAGCTTCTATGGTAGGGAGTGTTCGTAAGGTTGTCAATCGCTCTATTCAGAAGATAAAAAAAGATGGTATCATAGAAGTTTCTCGTAAAAATATTCACATCAAGAACTTTCAAAAACTCTTAGAGAAGTTGAGTGTTTGAGTGTGATGTCATACAAATTTAAAGGTTTTTTATGAAAATAGTTACAGAAGAGTTTTTAGAATTAGGAGTTGATAACTCTGGTGCTATAAATGCTCAACAACTTACACTACTTGGTCTCAAGGAGAGTGATAGTGAAAATTTCGTAGCACTCTCTCTTGGTAAGAAGCTCTCAGATGCAAGGGCAGAACTCTTTGTATTGCTTGCAAATATCAAAGTAAAAACAGCTAGAAATAGTATCATAGAAAACTACAAAGCTCTACAGAAGTTTCGTAAAAGTGGAAGTGGTGAAGAGACTCAAGTAGTGATCTATTGTGATGGTGCTTGCAACCCAAATCCTGGAAAAGCTGGAAGTGGTGTAGCTATCTACCGTGGTAATGAACTTGAAGAACTTTGGTATGGACTTTATGATCCGATGGGAACAAACAACACAGCAGAACTTAAAGCACTCTATGAGTCTCTACTCATCGCTAAAGAGAAGATAGAACAAGGGGAGAAAGCAGAGATAAAGTGTGACTCTAAATACTCCATAGAGTGCATACAGAGATGGGCAATAGGTTGGGAGAAAAAGGGATGGACAAAAAAAGGTGGTGAGATAAAAAACCTAGAGATCATCAAGAAAGCCTACTATCTCTACAATAAGATAAAAGCAGAAGTAAAACTCTCCCACATCAAAGCCCATGCAGGATTTGAGGGAAATGAGCTTGCTGATAGAATGAGTATGTATGCCATAGAACAAAAAGAGAGTGACTTTGTACATTATAGTGATCCTATAGATGTAGCAAAAATTTTAAAGATGCGAGCTGGGTAAAAAATTTCCCCAATAATTCCATAACAAATTAGACAACAAGCTAATTTACTCTATAATGAGGTACTTACAAGCGAAAAAGTCACACTAAAAAGGTGTAACTTTTTCAAATACAAGAGGCATCTCTAAAAACCAT
>JAICBP010000084.1:436386-528188 GCA_021766785.1 Sulfurimonas sp. endosymbiont of Alviniconcha boucheti | reverse complement strand
AGCAGTGGTAGCTCAGATATAACAGTTGCACAACTAAAAGCTATCTCTTTACTTAATAATATACAAGATGGTAACGAAAAGTGGTATCAAAATTATATAGAAAATGCTGATACTCACTTTAGCTCTCCTGCTACACTAGATGAACTACAGAGGATGATAGATGAAGTAAATGCTTTAAATCTACCTGATAATGCTATACTAGATAGAAACTTTTATAAAAAAACAAATGGAAAATTTGAACATAGATTTGTCTATTTTCCAGTCACAAACTCTAATACAGGAAGAACATGGCTAAACAACAACCTAGGTGCTGATTATGCAAATCTAAATAGTAGTGATTACAACCCATCACAACAAGCAACAGCAGGTAATGACCATTTAGCTTACGGTTCACTCTTTCAGTGGGGAAGAAAAGCAGATGGACATGAGCTAATCAACTGGACAGGTAATAAAAATGGAACTAAAAAGTATGGTCATACACAAACTAAATCCAATGATCCAAGTAATTCACTCTATATCATAGGTTCTAATGATTGGAGAGTATATTCAAATGATACCCTATGGGCAAGTAAATCAAGTAAAAACAGTGTCTGTCCAGTAGGATATAGACTACCACTTGATCCAAATGGAGCTAATGATGGTGAAAATGAGTGGTATCAAGAGACACAAACATGGAGTTCTAAAAACCCATCTGGTGCTATAAATAGTGTTTTAAAACTGCCAATGTCTGGCTTCAGTTATCATGTGAGTAATGATGATATTGGTGAGATAGGAAATGAGGCTTCTTACTGGTTTGGATCAGCTAATAGATCAACGGCTAAGAGTTTGGATTTCTATCCAAAAAATGCCTATTCTAATGCAAACAGTGTAAAAACATTCGGCTTTAATGTCCGCTGTATAAAAGATCAAACGCCAGCAGAGAAAACAGATTCTATCCTCAAAGAGATAGGAAATGAACACCGTAACCACAAATCAACTGTAACAGTTGCACAACTAAGAGCTATCACTCCAGCACTAAGTGATATAAAGTATCGTTATGAAAATACCTACCGAAGCTATATAGAAGGAGATACTCACTTTAGCTCCCCCGCTACAAGAGATGAAGTACAACAGATGATAACTGAAGTAAATAATTTGAATCTACCTGATAATGCTATACTAGATAGAAGTTTTTTCAAAAAGACAAATGGAGTCTTTGAGCATAGATTTGTCTATCGCCCAGTAACAAACCCCAATACAGGAAGAACATGGCTAAACAATAACCTCGGTGCTGAGTGTGCAAATAAAAATAGTTATAAATACAACCCATTTCGACAAGCATACAGAAGTAATGACTACCTAGCTTACGGTTCACTCTTCCAATGGGGAAGAGAAGCAGATGGTCATGAGCTAATCAACTGGAGTTCTGCTACAACAGGAACACCAAAGTATGATGCAACATTTACTACTACTGATGTTGTAAGTGATGCACTCTTTATCATAGAGAGAGGTGCAAACCGCTATGACTGGAAAATGACCCAGGATGATACCTTATGGGCAAATGAATCAAGTCCAAACAATGTCTGTCCAGTAGGATACAGACTACCACTCAATCCAAATAGAGCTAATGATAGTGAAAATGAGTGGTATCAAGAGACACAAACATGGAGTTCTAAAGACCCATCTGGTGCTATAAGTAGTGTTTTAAGATTGACAATTTCTGGCTACCGTAACCACTTTAATGGTAATGTAAAACAGATAGGAGCTATATAGGAGCTATGGCTAGTTACTGGAGTGGTTCACCTGCTAACACAAGTGCTCACAGTATGGACTTCTATCCAGATATTGTATATCCTAATGAAATCAGTCCAAGAACATATGGCTTCAATGTCCGCTGTATAAAAGAGCAAACGCCAGCAGAGAAAAAAACATCTAGTATTCTTGCTCAGATAGGTAGAGAACATAATAGTGCTAAATCAACTATAACCATCGCACAACTAAAAGCTATTACTCCAGCACTTGAAAATATAAATGATAAGTATGAAAGTAATTACCAACACTATATAGTAAGTACTAGCACTCACTTTAGCTCCCCTGCTACAAGAGAAGAAGTGCAGAGTATGATAGATGCTGTGAATCTAAATCCAGCATATAAGCTTAGCTCATACGATACAGATGGAAAGGCATATAGTATTACTCTATCAAGTGATGGCACAAAGGCCTATATAGCTGATTATACGAATGGTTTAGTCATAGTTGATATAAGTGATCCAGCTCATCCAACTAAGCTTGGCTTATACAATACAACTAGTAAATCATTAGGTGTTGTTCTATCAAGTGATGGCACAAAGGCTTATATAGCTAATTATATGAATGGTTTAGTTATAGTTGATATAAGTGATCCAACTCATCCAACTAAACTTGGATCATACGAAACAGCTGGATTATCATATGGTGTTGCTCTATCAAGTGATGGCACAAAGGCTTATGTAGCTGATGCTTATGAAGGTTTAGTCATAGTTGATATAAGCGATCCAACTCATCCAATTAAACTAGGATCATACGATACAGCTGGGTTAGCAGAAGGTGTTACGTTATCAAGTGATGGTGCAAAGGCTTATATAGCTGATTATTATAATGGTTTGGTTATAATTGATATAAGTGATCCACATAATCCAACTAAGCTTGGCTCATACGATACAGCTGGGTATTTACAGGGTGTTACGCTATCAAGCGATGATACAAAGGCTTATGTAGCTGATGATGAGAATGGTTTAGCTATAGTTAATATAAGCAATCCCTATAATCCAACTTATCTTGGCTCATTCGATATAGATAGGTACACAAAGAGTGTTACTTTATCAAATGATGGTACAAAAGCTTATGTAGCTGATGGTGCACATGGTTTAGTGATAGTTGATATAAGCAATTCAACTCATCCAACCAAACTAAGTTCATACGATACGGCTGGGTTTGCAAGATATGTTACTCTATCAAGTGATGGTACTAAGGCTTATGTAGCTGATGGTTCGGATGGTTTAGTCATAGTTGGTGGTATAGAGTAAAATTTACTATACAAATTTTAAAAGGAAAATTATGCATACAAAACTAAAAATATTATTTTTGATATTCTTATCATTAACGATTGCACAAGCAAATGATAGATATATTGTTGTCTTGAAAGATAAAACTGTATCTCATTCTATAAATAAATCTGCTCCTTTATTAAATGATGAAGAGAGCATAAGACAAACTGCTAATAGATTATTAAATATACCAAATGTNAATCGCTCTATTCAGAAGATAAAAAAAGATGGTATCATAGAAGTTTCTCGTAAAAATATTCACATCAAGAACTTTCAAAAACTCTTAGAGAAGTTGAGTGTTTGAGTGTGATGTCATACAAATTTAAAGGTTTTTTATGAAAATAGTTACAGAAGAGTTTTTAGAATTAGGAGTTGATAACTCTGGTGCTATAAATGCTCAACAACTTACACTACTTGGTCTCAAGGAGAGTGATAGTGAAAATTTCGTAGCACTCTCTCTTGGTAAGAAGCTCTCAGATGCAAGGGCAGAACTCTTTGTATTGCTTGCAAATATCAAAGTAAAAACAGCTAGAAATAGTATCATAGAAAACTACAAAGCTCTACAGAAGTTTCGTAAAAGTGGAAGTGGTGAAGAGACTCAAGTAGTGATCTATTGTGATGGTGCTTGCAACCCAAATCCTGGAAAAGCTGGAAGTGGTGTAGCTATCTACCGTGGTAATGAACTTGAAGAACTTTGGTATGGACTTTATGATCCGATGGGAACAAACAACACAGCAGAACTTAAAGCACTCTATGAGTCTCTACTCATCGCTAAAGAGAAGATAGAACAAGGGGAGAAAGCAGAGATAAAGTGTGACTCTAAATACTCCATAGAGTGCATACAGAGATGGGCAATAGGTTGGGAGAAAAAGGGATGGACAAAAAAAGGTGGTGAGATAAAAAACCTAGAGATCATCAAGAAAGCCTACTATCTCTACAATAAGATAAAAGCAGAAGTAAAACTCTCCCACATCAAAGCCCATGCAGGATTTGAGGGAAATGAGCTTGCTGATAGAATGAGTATGTATGCCATAGAACAAAAAGAGAGTGACTTTGTACATTATAGTGATCCTATAGATGTAGCAAAAATTTTAAAGATGCGAGCTGGGTAAAAAATTTCCCCAATAATTCCATAACAAATTAGACAACAAGCTAATTTACTCTATAATGAGGTACTTACAAGCGAAAAAGTCACACTAAAAAGGTGTAACTTTTTCAAATACAAGAGGCATCTCTAAAAACCATAAATCTTACACTTAAAGTGCAAAATCCAAGACCAATGGAGTCAAAAATATGTAAAGTATGATACTGTAGCCTAATTAGGTGTTTCTGGATTTAAAAAAGATGGGCTTTTTATGAATTTGGAGATGTCTTGATTGTTATGGAATTATTTGGGTAAATTTAGCAGATCAATACTTTTATAAAAATATGATATAATCAAAATATGAAAATAGATAAAGTTTCTAAAGAGTCGATGAATTTGATGCATGAAGAGGAGATAAAAATCCTTGAAGAGCTACTTACTACACTAGATGTAGTTCACTTTGAGAGACTTTTAGAGCATATGCAAGAGCATTTTGAGAGTGAAGAGAAGTTGATGAAGGAGGCGAACTATCCCTCTTTTCGTATGCATCAGGCTGAGCATGCTAAGGTACTTCGTGAAGCTCGTTATATTGAAATGCAGATACGAAATGCACAGGATAGTAAGGATCTACTTAGCTACTTAGAGGATGAGTTCTCACCTTGGCTTGATCAGCATATAAAGGCAATGGATACTCCCTTAGCTGATTATTTAGTATCTCTAGGTTTATGAGCAGCTACAAAGCAGTTCATAAAACTCTTCTCTCCTGGTATGAGAGAGAGGGAAGACACTCTCTGCCTTGGCGTTTAACGGATGATATATATCATGTCTATCTTAGTGAGATAATGCTACAGCAAACACAAGTAAATCGTGTGAGGGATGAGTACTATCCTCTTTTTTTAGAAAAATTTCCAACTATTAAACATTTAGCAGATGCAGATTTAAATGAGGTGCTAAGTCTCTGGAGTGGTTTAGGTTACTACCGTCGTGCCCGTAATCTATATCTCTCGGCAAAGCTTTCCAAAGATGGGTTGCCAACTTCACTCAAAGAGCTTAAATCTCTCCCCGGCGTTGGAGATTATACAGCAAGTGCAGTCTGTAGCTTCGCACTTCACCAGAGTGTACCTGTAGTAGATACAAATATCTCAAGAGTACTCAAACGCCACTTTGGGCTTTTGGGTGTAAAAGATAAAATTATTTGGAAATATGCAGAGAAGTTTTTAAATATAGAGCAACCTCGTGCTCATAATCTCGCCCTTATGGACTTGGGCTCTATGATCTGTACACTCAAGAGTGCTGAGTGTGAGATATGTCCACTAGAGAAAAATTGTCAAGGAAAAGAGGAGCCTACACTCTACACACAGACAAAGAAAAAAGAGTACATAAAGATGGAGCTCTATTTTGGTGTTTTAGTGCAAGAGAATAAAATAGCTCTTAAGTTCTCTGATGACAATATGTATAAGGATATGCTTACTCTCCCAAAAGTAGATCCATTAGAGGAGAACTTCTTAGGCTCTTTTAAACATGCCTATACAAAGTACCGACTCGATGTAAACATTTATAAGATAGAAGAGATTGATGGGGAGATAGTCTGGATAGATTTGGAAGAGTTTGACTCGGCTCCTATCTCTTCATTGACAAAAAAAGCCAAGAAGTTTTTTGAATGATACTTAAGGTGAAAAGAGAGAAGATTTATGTGTTAGCAGTGATAGCTTGAGTAATTCGGTGCATACTCTCTTTTTTACCAATAACTGCCATAATCGTATCGATATTTGGTCCACCCATTTTGCCAAGAAGTGCCACACGAAGAGGCATTCCTATTTTTCCAAAACCTATCTCCATCTCAGTAACAACTTCTTCCATTAGTGCATGATACTCATTTGGTAGGTGTGGTTGAGCATCGGTAAGTTTTGCTTGATAAGCATTGAGTATTTCTATAGCATTGCCTTTAAAAGCTTTTTTGATAGCTTTTTCATCATAAGTAGTTGGAGCAACTACTATCTCTTTTATCGATACAGCTAACTCCTTCACTGTTTTGACACGCTCTTTAAGTGCATCTAAAAGAATCTCTTTTTTATCATGAGACGCTAAAATGATATTATACTCATTAAGGAGTTCTTCAAGTTCTTTATTTGGCATATTTTTTATATAGTGAGAGTTGAGCCAGTCGAGTTTTTCAGTGTTGTAAATACTTGCAGACTTGTTAATATCTTTAGGATCAAATAGTTCAATCATCTCAGAAAATGAAAAAATTTCCTGATCACCATGAGACCAGCCTAAACGTACAAGAAAGTTTAGAAGTGCTTGAGGAGTATAGCCCATCTCTTTGTATGCCATGACATCAGTAGCACCATCACGTTTGGAGAGTTTTTTACCTTGAGCATTGTGAATCATCGGTACATGGTAAAACGCCGGAACACTAAAGCCCAAAGCCTCATATACTACTATCTGTTTAGGTGTATTAGAGAGGTGGTCATCTCCACGGATAACTTCATTTATCCCCATAAGATAATCATCTACTGCTACGACAAAATTGTATGTTGGCGTTCCATCAGCACGAGCAATAATGAAGTCATCTAAGATATCTTGAGCTTGAAAAGAGATCTTCCCTTTTACACCATCGTTTACTACAATTTCGCCACTTTGTGGTGCTTTTATGCGAATAACAGGCTCAACCCCTTGAGGAGGAGTCCCCTTAAAATCACGATAGCGACCATCATACATAGTTCTCTCTTTGTTAGCCATCTGTGTTTCACGAAGCTCTGTAAGCTCCTCTTTGCTCATGTAACATCTGTATGCTTTGCCTTCATCAAGAAGTTGTTTGATATATTTTGTATATATTGCATCACGTTGAGATTGGTAAGTTATTTCACCATCAGCTTCAAGACCTAGCCAGTTGAAAGCATTGAGTATTGCCTCTGTTGCTTCCTTTGAGTTACGAGCTTTATCTGTGTCTTCAATACGAAGTAAAAATTTCCCTCCATTACTTTTAGCCCAAAGATAAGAGAAAAGAGCAGTTCTAAGACCACCGATGTGAAGATATCCAGTAGGAGAAGGAGCAAAACGAGTAACAACCATGGTAAAACCTTTTAAATTATATAAATGCAAGTTTAGCGAAAAATACTTAATGATACTAATAGATTATTAGGCTATAATTCAAAGAAACAAATAAGTAAAGGATTGACAGATGAAAAAAAATATAGTATCGATTACAGTAGCAACTGTAGTAGCAGCGACTTTAATTGGTTGTGCTACAAAGACTCCAAAGCCAGATAAAATACTACAGTTTGGTTGTAAACAAGAGGGTGTAGTAGCTCCTAAGTGGACGTGTGTTCCTATGGTTGAGGGTGCTTATGCAGGTGTTGGAATTGCCAAAAAAAGTGCTGCTGGTATGTCATTTATGCGTAAAGTTGCGCAGATGAACGGTCGTTCTGACCTTGCACAGCAGATTAGAGTACAAGTAAAATCTCGTATGAAGGGTTTTACACAAACAACAGGTTCACAAAACTCTGAGACAGTAGATCAAATGACTCAAGCCGTGGATGATCAAATAGCTAATGTAGATTTATCACGTTCAAAAACAGCTGACTATTGGCAAGCACCTTCTGGAAATATCTACATATTAATGACTGTCCCTGAAGATTACATTAACAAAAAAGTAAAAGATATAGCAAAAACTAGCTTTAAAAATGACAATGCATTGTGGCAACAATTTCAAGCATCACAAGCTTTTGAGGCTATGGATAAAGCGATAGATAAATAGTGATCTATTGGCAAAAAATTGTTAGAATATAGTTTTAATTTACACATTTGGACTTTGTATGTATAAAATTCTTTTTTTTCTTCTTGTTTCTGTACTTCTTCAAGCATCTGTATATGTCGGTGTTGCAGTAGTTGTAAAAAATAGGGCAATTACACTTTTAGATATTAAAAATGAGATGAAAAATGCTCATATTGATGCAAAAAAAGCAGTCAATATACTTATTCGGCAGAAATTAGAAGAGCTAGAGATACAAGAGAGAAAAATTAGTGTAAGTAGTGGTGAAGTGTATGATTATATTAAGCAGATGGCATCTCATAATCACTTAAGTATTAGTGCTTTTTATGATGCAGTTCGAAATTCAAATGGGCTAAGTTCGATGGAGTTCAAAAAGAAAATAAAACAAAAATTACTCTCACAAAAGCTTTATCAAGCAATAACCTACTCTTCTTTGAGTGAACCTAGCGAAGAAGAGGTTAGTGAGTACTTTGATCTTCACAAAGATAACTTCAAACATCCAGTATCTTTTACTGTTATGATTTATGTCACAAAAGAGAGGAATCTACTTCAAAAAAAAGTAAATAATCCAATGTTCTACTCATCTAAGATTCAGACAGATGAGCAAGTACTACCCTATACAAAAATCTCTCCAGAACTAGCACAACTGCTAGAGAAAACAGCTGTAAATAGTTTTACTCCTATCATTCCAAATGGAAAGGGTGGATTTATGAGTTTTTATATAAAAGAGGTGACATTGGCAAAGAATAGTGAATTAGAGTCTGTTCATACACAGATCGTTAATTTAATTATGGAAGGACAGAGAGAAGAGATACTCAGTGACTATTTTGCAAAACTTAAAAATAGTGCAGATATTAATATAATAAGAGAAGTAAAGTAATGCTCTCAGATGAAAATTTTATTAATATTGCAACAGAGATAGCTTCTGCTTCAAAATGTGTTTCAAAACAGGTAGGTGCTGTTATAGTAAAAGATGGTCGTATCTTAAGTACAGGCTACAATGGAACACCTCCTGGATTTACAAACTGCTGTGACTACTGGAAAGGTGAATATACACCAGAACATCATGAGTGGAGTAAAACATATGAAATTCATGCAGAGATGAACGCCATCATTTGGGCAGCTCGTGAAGGGATAAGTATAGAGGGTGCTACTATCTATGTAACACTAGAGCCATGCAGTGAGTGTAGTAAGAATGTCATAGCTAGTGGCATACAACGAATAGTCTATGCCAAAGAGTACGAACATACTCACTCTGCCATTATCTCAAAATTTATTAAGGATAATGGGGTGAGTATAGAGAAGTTAAACTCCTAAGATTTTGAGTATCTTGGGTTGTGCCAAATTATTGTTTTTATAGCTATTTCTTTGTAGTGTTTTTTAGTGCTTTATGTGCTTGGTATGCTAGACTTATAACACCTACACTATAATTTGAAGAGTTATTGTATCGCATAATTTTTAGGACATACTCTTTTAGTGTTTGTAGCTCCACTCTTCCTTTTGTGAAACATCTGTATCGTTTGTCATTTTCATAAGCAAAAGAGGCATTTTTATAGGTAAATGCATAGTTGTACCACTCTTGTTCTATCTTGAGAATATCTGGCATAGTATTCCAATCAATAAGTTTTTTATAGTTCGCTTTTTTATGCAAGAAGTTAGCAACAGATACTATAGCATCCTCCATCTTTGTGAGATCTGCCAACTTACCTTTGTATGCTTTTGCATAGATAAAACTATTTGGCATAAACTGAGGAATTCCTACTGCTCCTGCATAAGATGAGGGGAGGGTACACATCTCAGGATAGACTCTTTTTTTATAGCAGTATGTGATAATAGCTGCCATATTTGATTTGCCCATTTTTAAGAGCCATCTCTCTCTATCTGTTTTGGCGTTTGTTCGTACTACTATGGTATTAAAAACTTTAAATGCATCATGTATTGGAGAGATCTTTCCGAGTTTTGTCTCTTTGAGAAGTATCGCTGCTATAATCTCTCTGTTTACACTATATCTCTTTTCTGCATAGTTATAGGCATCTTTATATTTTTTGAGATTTGCAACCATTTTTGGAACATAGGAGGCAAGTACATTGTTCGCTTTTTTCTCTTGTATTCTATGGTACTCTATTTTATTAGGTTGTAGATATTTCCAGCTTATCTCATCAAACTTTTGTGTTTTAAGGTAGGAGAGTAAGAATTGATTAGCATATCTATAGCTAACGCCTTGTTTGACTACTTTTTTGCAAATATCCGTATAGTCTGGATTTTTAAAGTTACAGTTTGTATATTTTGCTAAAAGTAGTGTGCTTAGGCTAAGGAGCAGGAGAAGTTTAACTTGCATCAATTTACCTTTTTCTCTAATCGTGCCACATTTTAGTAAACAGTTCGCTATTTTTTCTTTTTTGTTTATAAGTTGTTATAGCATTGCCTTAGCTTTTTTTTGCTATTATTTTATAAAAATATTTAGGAAAATTATGAAATTACTTCTACTACTAACACTTTTGCTCTCTAATCTGTTCGCTGTTATTACTATCGCTCAAACTGAGATAGGGAAAAAAGCAGGTTTTAGTGGGATACTTAAGGGATCTCTTGAGACAAAGCGAGGGAACAGTGATGTAGATAGTTATACCTCAGGAGTACGAGTTCAGTATGATAACAACAGCTCTTATGTAGTATGGAGTGATTTTATTTTTGATTATGGAAAAGCTTCTGGTATAACGAACACAAATAAGACCCATCTTCATCTACGTTTTGTACATACAGTTACAGAGAATAAATCTCTTAACTATGAGCTTTATGTGCAGTCTGAAACAAATTATTTTACAAATGTAGAGTACAGATTTATAACAGGTGGGGGGCTTCGTTATTATAACAATATGAAAGAGTATGGTAACCTTTTTTTTGGTGTAGGTGCCTTTGGTGAAAATATAAAGTACCTCTCTGTCGCTGATCCAAACGAGCAAAATATTCGCATAAACTCTTACATATCCTATACAAAAGTATTTGATAAAAAGAGTAAATTATCTTATGTGATGTATTATCAACCTAAAGTGGACAATATTAATGATTATATTTTTTCAAATGCTTTGGAGATGAGTATTCCTATCTATAAGAAATTTCACCTCTCTTTCGTACTCAATTATGATGTAGATTCACTACCAGCAAATGGCATTGGAGATATAGATTTTAAACAAAAAACAAGTTTTACTTATGAGTTTTAGCACCAAGTATCATGGCAAACGCCACTAGGTACTTCTTATCTATATCTTTTTGTTGTCTGATAAAAGTATGTTGTTTATTGCACTTATCTGATGTAAAAGAAGTTCTTTCGTTCGATCTTTTGTCACACTGTTTGGTTCAAAATGATCACTCACAACTTTGAGAATATAAAAGTTTTTTATAGCATGGGTATGTATAAGGGTGTCATAAAAACCAAAAGACTCCATATCCACTGCTAGGCAAGAGGGTTTACTAAGAGGCTTATCTACACAAGTGAGCTTTTTCCCCTCTTTAAATCTATACACTATATCTTTATACTCTACACTTCCAAAAGAGAGAAGTGATCCTATATCGTAGAGACTTTGTGCCCCACATATACCAACATTAAGATAAATATCTTTATCTCTAATGGCATAAGTATTTATAAGTGCCTGTGTCGCATCTCTTGCATTTGTTATTCCCACACCACTAACTAGGATTTTCATATCTTTATTGCTAAAGAGTTTATAGTCTTTTAGAGAGGACTTTTGGAGTTTATATCTCTCTATAAAAGCTTGAGCTTCAGATTTTAGTGCTACAACAATATAGAGCAAATTGTATTTCCTTGTTACTAGAATTGGTATTAGATTTATAATTTTAGCATAAAATTTGGTATTAAGTATTTTTTTTGCTATACTTCTAGTTCTCTTTCTTAGACCTGTGCAATAGGTGCTAAAGATACTGTGTCAGGGTAGGAATACAGCAGCACACCTTTTTCACTTATGTGCCGCAGGTATCTGGGAAAGAGTCTCTCATTTGGTATTAATTCCACTATCTATTAGCCTAACATATCACATTAAAGTATTATAAAAGTTTATTTTTGTTAGAATGATTGTATCAAATTAAAAGGATACATAATGAAACAAAAAGCATTAAACAGAGCTGTCTTTTCTTTAGGAACGGCTATTATGTTAGGGCTTAGCGGATGTGGTGATTCTAGCGATAACGAGGTAAACACTCCATATAGTGATACTGTCTCTATCGTAGGTAGTATTGAGCAGATTTCTCAGAGAAAACAAGAGATTTCATTATCAAAGAGTGATGCAAAAACACCTGATGAGATGGTAAAACTTTTTTCACTCTTAGCAGATGGTTCTATGAAAGATACTAATGTCTCATGTAAACTTACTATAGATAAAAGTTACTCTTGTGATAATATTAAAGTTGGAAAAGAGTATGTTGTCCGTTATAGTAAAAAAATAGATAACAACAAGACACTTGAACTTAAAGCAAATGTTAACATTCCAACCGGTCTCATTACAAGAGATGTACCTATAGATGTACCTGTAACTAAAATGACAACTGTTATTAGTGAATCAATTATGAAAGCTATAGATAAAGCTGTTCTTTCTGTACCAGAGCTAACAGAGCAACAATCAGCAGATATAATTACTAACTTGGTAAAGGCGATTGAGCCGACGGTGAAAAAACTTATTGAGTCAGGTGCAATTAAAATTCCTGCTGATAATGATTTTATGGTTAATGGAAGTTTTGATGGTGCAACAGTAGTATCAAATGTAAAATTAAATAATGAAGCAGGAATAATAATAAGTGATAAAAATGTCACACAGGTTCTTAATGTACATCAGTCACTTATAGGAGCGAACTCTTTTGGAGCACTCTACCACAAAGATCTTATCGCAAAGATATTTGAACAGATGCAACCAGACGATCAAGGTACTCAAGATATTCCAGAATGGGTATTAAATGTATTGACTGAAAAGTATGATTATAAGTTTTCTCTTGCAGATCTTAAGGCTCATATCATATTTTTTAAACCTGATGGTAGTGATTATTTTGTTGATCAAATGAAATTGATTTCTGATAAAACTTCTGATGAAGTTAATAGTGCTATTTATGATGCAATAGATAGGGTCAACTCTAAGGTAGAAGATGGAGAGCTAAAGAAAGCATTTTTAGCTTCTATTGCTGAGTATAAAAAAGCTCTTGCAAAACATGATATAAAAATTCTTTCTAAGTATCCTCCAACAATAGGAGTACTCTTTAAGAACTGGGATACAAGTTCTACTACTTTTGATAATGTGGGGCAAAGTTTAGTCTATCTTTTATATGCTAAAAATGTCTATGCAAGAAGTATTGTAACATCAGCGCTTGATAAGGCATTAGAGTTAAATGGTAAATATAACGATATACTTGAACATCAATATGTTTACGACCTCGATCCTTCTTTCATTTTTATGGCAATTCTTACAGAAGATGATTTTAAAAAATTTGATAAACCTTCAGGAACCCTTGACGTTGATACAAAAATGGGAATCTTTACTATTAAAGTAGATAGTTTAGGGTGGATGATGGAGGATCCTTTTACATTTAATAAAGATAAATTTCAAGAGATGAAAATTAAATACCCTACAGCGAATGGAGTAGTAACTAAAACAATTACTAATATAAACCAACTACATGTGCTTGGTATGTGGGAGTCTGGTTTTGGACTAAGTTATGATGCTTCAAATGAAATAACTCCAGATTTAGTCACAGGGGACTACACTGTATCAATAACATATGATAATCAAACAATAACAACTACAAAACATCTCTATGTTATTGATAACCTAGAAAAGTATCAAGTGAAGTTCAAAGGACCTCTAGGGCAATCTGAAGTATCTAAAACTATACTCCCGACAACAGACAAGCAAGGGATGATGCTAGAGAACTTAAGAGTAGAATGGGATGATACAGATCTACAAGCAAAAGTTGATTCTGCAAATTTGCCAGCAGATATAAGAGTTGTTTACGAAGTAGTTTTGAATCATATTATTCAAGATGAACAAGTAGATATATTTAATTCATCGTGGCAAAAGCAAACTATTTTAGGCAATTCTATCGTTATCCCAGAACCATTAGTAAAAAATAGTGATGAAGAAGATGATTTTTATGTTGTATCAGTTATACCAGTCTTTATCGATAAAACAACTAGAGAAAAAGTTGCTGAGGGTGCTATTACATCTACTAGCTTTACAGTAGGTAATTCCACAACTCTTGTTGGGTCTGAGAATATTAATCTTTTTGGAAAAGTAAAAGTTTCAAAAGTAAATCATCTAAAAGTTGCTGTTGGGGCAAAGAAATGTACTTATAATGATGTCGCTTATATCGCAAAATGTACTACAGATGTACTATTTACAGGAGATGTAAAAGAAAATGGAGATTATTCATTAAATATTAATGCAAAAAAACTTCAAGAGAAACTAAGAGAAAATAATCGTGTAAATGCTTTCCTTGCAGTATTTGATGATAAAAAGGATAGTGGAAAGATTCAGCAAGATGATAAGGGGTCGAAAAAAATATATTTTCCAACTAATAAATATCTTAGGTTTACTGATTCTGGACAATTAGAAGTACATATTGGTACTAATGATCTAGCCTCTAAATCAAGTGTATCTTATATCAAACCAGGTGAAAGTATATTTAAGAAAATTAATTTTTAGATATTTAACAATACCATCATTTAGAAAAAAGTCATTGAGACTTTTTTCTTTACTTTCTTTTTTTAACTCCAAAATGTAACTTTATTTCGCTATAATAAATCTAAAGAATATTAGAAGGTAAATGCTATGCAAAATAAAAAGATGAGAAAAGGTTTCTCTCTTATAGAACTTATGATCGTTATCGTTATACTTGGGCTGTTGGCAGCTATGGTTATGCCTGCTCTTACAGGTAAGGGAGAGGCTGCTAAACGAGATTTAGTCTGTGTACAGATGAAGTCTATTTATGATGGTGCACTTGATATGTATAAAATCAAAAATAGTGTCTATCCATCGACAGAAGAGGGCTTAAAGGTGCTTACGATAGATGATACTTACTTTAAAGATGGCAAGATGCCTAAAGACTCATGGGGTCAGGAGTTTATCTATATCAATAAGGATGGTGATATAGATCTTATCTCTCTTGGTGCAGATAAGAAAGAGGGTGGTAGTGATGAAGGCAAAGATATAAAACTGAGTGAGTGTAAATAAAGAGACGTGAAAAAAGGCTTCTCTCTTATTGAGCTTCTCATTGTCATTATGATCATTGGGGTTGTCTATACTTTGGCTATCACAAAACTCAAAAGAGTTGGAAAAGAGAAGGTAGAACCCTCTCTTGCAAATCTTAAAGAGTATCTACACAGTGTAGATAAAGATGCAGAGAGGATTCAGTTTTTATGCCTGGATGATTGTAGTGAGTGTAGTGTTTATGCTGATGGAAACAAGCTACAGAGTATGGAGAGCTTTTTTGACTCTAGTATAGAAACCTATAGCTACAACTTTTTTCAAGGTGCACAACAAGTTAAAAATACTCCTTTCTTTACTAAAGATGAGAATGAAAAAAATGTTTGTTTCTCATTAAGTGTCACAAAAGATGGTATCTCAGATCAGTACTTTGTGGTTTATAAAAAGAAGGTATATGATTATACTTCCGCATTTGAGGGTACAAAGGTATATAACTTTTTAGAAGAAGCAGTAGAGCAACAAGAGAAAATAAGACAAGAAGTGATGCAATGATATTTAAGTACAAAGGTATAAACGCCGAGGGAAAAAAAGTTAGTAATAGAGTAGAAGCACTCGATATAAAAGAGGCTCGTTCAAAGCTCAAAGCCCAGGGTATTATTTATCACTCTCTAAATGAAGATACACCTGCATTTTTTGATAAATTTTCTTTCTCCCGTAAGTATAAAGTTCCTGCTAAAGAGCTTGCTGGACTCTCTCGTGAACTTGCTATGTATATTCGTTCAGGGATTAGTATCGTTGCTGCTCTAAGAATAGTGCAGACACATTATGAAAAAAATAAAAAGATGAAGCTCTTTTTAAGTACCGTAAGCACATATCTTGATGAGGGAGAGAACTTCTACTCCGCATTAGAAGCACAGACTATAGTAGAGCTTCCTGCATTTTTTAAAGAGTCTATTAAAGTAAGTGAGAGTGGGGGTATATTAGACGAGGTACTTTTGGAACTCTCTCGCTTTCTTAAAGAGCAGGATAGAATCCACAAAGAGATTAAAGGTGCATTTGCATATCCCTCTTTTATGATTATTATTTCTCTTGTGATGATTGCATTTATGCTGACCTTTGTTGTACCACAAATTACAGGAATATTTGTTAGTATGGATCAAGAGTTGCCTATGCCTACTCAGTTTGTTATAGCGGCAGGAGATTTCTTCTCAAACAATTTTCAAGCTATTCTTATCATCATTTTTCTTTTGGTAGCTAGTTTTGTTACACTTAAGAAAAAAGTTTATACTTTTTCTTATGGTGTAGATAGATTTCTACTTACACTACCTCTTTTTGGGGAGATTGCACTTAAGAGTGAGTTAGCACGTTTTGCGTATATAGCTTCTTTGCTGACTCGTTCAGGTGTTCCTTTTGTACAGACTATCAACCTTAGTGCCAATATCCTTAACAATAAAGTTATAAGAGAGCTCTTTGTAGGGGCGAGTAAAAAAGTTGTAGAGGGAAAACTTCTCTCAAAAGCACTTAATGAATCAAGTACAAAGATAGACAACTCTTTTATTCAGTCTATAGCATTAGGTGAAGAGACTTCACAGTTGGGGAGTGTCCTTACAAATGTTTCAGAGCTTTACTTTGAAGAAAATCGAGATAAGATAACTCTTCTTCTTACACTTCTTGAACCTGCACTTATGCTTTTTGTAGGTGGGAGTATAGGCTTTATCGTTGCGGCAATGTTGCTTCCTATCTTTTCTATGAGTATTCAATAGTGAAAAACTCGCATTCTGGCATAGCCCTTCTTATTACAGTGATGTTTGTCATTGTTATAACTGTAGCTATTGGCTATGGTCTTAAGCAGGTAAATCATGCAGCAAAAGCTGTAAATAAAGAAAACTTTATCTATCAAAGTAATATTATCGTTGAAGATTTACTACATATATTAAAAAATGCACCACAGATAAAGGCCGCAGTAGATGTGAATACAAGTGAAGCTCTCTTTTTACTTATTTCACAGGCAGCATTTATTCCTTTTTCTAGTCATGGTTTAGAGGTGACACTTAAAATAAAGAGTGCTAGAGCAAAGTTTAACCCTGCAATGATTGATGCTAATAATACAGATTTAGTGAAATTATTTATGAACCGTTACAATATAAATAATGAGTATGTTGATATTTTACAAGATAATATAAGTGGAATTAAAGAAGACAATAGCTATAATAGCACGATTTTTGATGAGCATCCCTCTCTCTTTAGAGATTATATAGCTTCAAGTGATCATCTCCGCATTATAAATGATTTTTATATGAGAGAGTACAATGACAATGCACTCTCAAAAATTGAGTGGAATAATCTTTTCTACTATAGTGACGATAGAAATATGAGTATAGACTTGAACTATGCCACTCCTGAAGTCTGGGAGATGCTAACAGGTACGACAAAAGAGCGAGCAGAAGCACTGAGTGCAGGAGGTGGTTTTTACACTGCACCTGAAGATCTTGCTCTTAATGATGAAGAACTAGAAAATCTTAATCACTTCAAGATAAGTTACTATGAGCCTATACTTGATGTAGAAGTTGAAGTGAGAAAGAATGGATTACTCTCAAATATCCATTTTGAATATGATATAAGCAAAAAAAAGGGGTCAAACTTTGTTTTCAAAATTTAAACGAAATACTAAAGCTATCTTTGTAGATCCTAATGATACAACTCAAATAAAGTTAGTAAAAGGGGAGAGGTTAAATATTATTCTCTCTCCTGCATTTTACTGGGTAAAGAAGGTCTCCCTTCCTCTTAAGAGAGTTCGTGAGGTAAAAAAGCTTTTACCCTCAATTTTTGAAGATTTTTTACCAGATGGTAGTTACTCTTATACTGCTTATAAACAAGAAGATAAATTTATCCTTTTTGCTTATGAAGATAAAAAAATCTTAGACTATTTAAGCTCAAAAGGTATCTCTAGTGCTAACATTCATGGCGTTTATTTTGCACAGAGTGAGTTTGAGGAGAGTGAAGAGGCTTATAGTATTTCAGAAAGAGAAAGTATTATAAACAAAGATGGTCTTGTTGTGCTTGTTCCCTCTACTTGGGTACAAGAGAGTAAACCTCTTCATTTGCAAGAGAGAAGTCTCTCTAAGCATAGTATTACATTACAACAGTTTGGACATATTGTCGATACAAAGAGTCTCTATACTATAGCGAGTATTTTAGGAGTTTTAGCCCTTATACTGATAGTTGAAATATTTATTGCAAGTGCTAAACGTGATGCTGTTTTAGTCGCTAAAGAGGAACTTTTTTCGAAGTATAAACTTCAATCGACAATGTTTCAAAATAGAGCCATTCATACAAAGTATATGGATATTCATAAAAGACAAACACATCTTAGAGAGTATCTATCTTGCTTTTTAAATATGCATCTCAAGCCTATACAGAAGATACAGAGCATAGAGGTTAAGAACAAGACTCTTTTTGTAAAATTTAGTGCTACTGCTAAAGGGAGTGAACATGAAATTCTCTCACAACTTGACTCTAAAAAGTTCAAGTATAAAACCTCTTTTCAAAATGATACTATGAAAGTGGAGATGAAACTATGAATCAAATAAATCCTCTTCACATTGGTGCTTTTCTTGTCACACTTCTTATCTTTTTAATGTTTCAGCTTAGTGGCATTAAAACAGAACTTACTGAGGCAAAAAGTTCCTTTGCAAAAAGTGAGAAACTTGCTGTTGATTTAGTCTCTTTAGAAGCTGTTTATGCGGATAAAAAGAGAACGAGAAAAGCATTAAATCGCATACTTTCTCAGCATATACTTCGTTCTGCAGAGCTTAAGATTAAACGTACAAAAGAGTATATCAAAATAAGTGCAGATAGTATCAATACAAGTGTACTCAATACTCTAATGGGAAAAATACTTAATGGTTCATATAAGATAAATAAACTTAAAATCAAAAAACTAAATGAGACAAAAGCCTCTCTTTTACTGGAGATAAAATGGTAAAAAAACTCCTTCGACTTTTCGCATATACACTCTTTTTCTCGTTGGCACTTATGGCGTTTGTCCCAAAGAGTAGTATATATTATTTATTAGAGAAAAACCTTAAAAAGTTTGATATAGTTATTTCAGATGAACAGCTTGAGGAGTCACTCTTTAGCCTTACTATCCGTAACGCAAATATCTCTACAAAAGGTATAGATAGTGCGACTGTTGGAGAGGGTGATATAACTTTTTTACTTTTATATAACAAACTCTCTTTTCACAATCTCAAACTCTCTTCTATTGTTGAGACATATTTACCTTCAAAGATAGCATTGTTGGAGATCGATTATTCACTTCTTCATCCTCTTACTGTAGAAGTAAATGCTCATGGAGATTTTGGTGAGGGAAGGGCTTCTTTACATCTTCTTGATAGGAATGCTTCTCTTGTTCTAAAGCCTTCAAAAAAGATGTTTAGCAACTATAGAAAATCTTTAAGATTATTCAAGAAAAATAAAAATGGAGAGTATATATATGCAAAATCTCTCTAATACTAAGCTTTTAGCTGTTCTAGTAAAACTCTTTGTACTTCTTCTTATAGCAAAACTTATTGCTCTGGTACTCTGGTGGTATCTCCCAAGTGATGGTGTAGAACTTAATGCAAAACACTCCTATCAAGCGAAGTACCAAAGAGTAGATTTTAAAAATATGCTTATAAAAGCAAAGGTAGTTCAAGCGACAAAAAAAGAATCTTCTTTAGCAGGAGATGCATTTAGTATAGACTCTCTTATGCTTAAAGGGCTCTATGGGAGTAAATCATATGGCTTTGCTATTGTTGCAAAAAAGTCCTCTCCTCGAAATGTTACTATTGTCAGTGTAGGGGAGATTTATGCTGGTTATAAACTTAAGGAGATAGCAGCACAGAAGGTGTTTTTTACAAAAGATGGTAAAGATTATACTTTGGCATTTCCAAAATCTACTCAAAAAAATAGTACTCAACCTATAAGAAGAGTACACAACAGGCACTATAATCCAAGTGATGAAGGTGAAAGAGTAGTTACGAGGGAGGATATAAAGTATTATGCTCGTAATCCTTCTCGTATTTGGAAAGATATTGCTATCAATCCTGTCAGAAGAAATAAAAGGATATTTGGTTTTAAAATAAGCCGTATTAAACGAGGTTCTAAAATGGCTACATTAGGTCTAAAAAAAGGGGATATTATGATACGAGCAAATAATATAGAGCTCAACTCATTTAACAATGCTATGAATCTTTACAAAAAGATAAATAGCATCAAAACTATTGCGATAGTGGTACTTAGAAATAACGAAGAAAAGGAAATAATTTATGATATTAATTAAAACTCTACTTTTAGCAGCACTGCTTACACTTAGCCTCTCTGCAAATGAGAAGGTAAATGTTAATTTTTCTGACTTACAGATAAATGATTTTGTTAAGCTAGTTTCAAAAACTACACATAAAAATATACTTATAAATAATAAGATCAACGGTACAGTAAATTTTGTAGGTACAGCACCAGTTTATAGTGATGAGCTTATTGGTATATTAGTATCAGTACTAGAATCAAAAGGCTACACACTTATCAAAAAAGGTTCAATTTATGAGATAATACGTTCTAGTGAAGCGGCTAAGCACAATGCCAAGGTAATCACTCAAGGAAAACATCTTTATGGCTCTTTAATGGTTACACAGTCTGTACATGTCAAGAGAGAAAATGTTGATCTTATTGCCGCAAAAATCCGATATCTTCTTTCAAAAACTGCTAAGCTGATGACTATGAAAGAGTCAAATACTCTCATTATTACTGATTACCCCAAAAATATTGAGACTATTAAAAGAGTTATTAAAGATATAGATAAGAGCTATCCATCTATTGTAAAAATGATTCCTATCAAACATGCAAATGCAAGAAAACTTCAGACAAGGCTAGTAAACATTGCTAAGTCTATTTTCAATCAAAAAGTACTAAGTGAAGCTGTGAAAATAGTGTTTGATGATAATACTAACTCTTTAGTTGTAGTAGGGATAGAGAAAAATGTAGCTAGAATAGAAGAGTTGATAAAAAAGATGGATGTTGAGTCGTATGTAAGTAAAGGCGTTCAAATATATGAACTCAAAAATTCTGATGCAAAAACAGTAGCAACCTCACTCAATGCAATGATCGCAAAACAGGCTTTTAGAGATCAATCACTTAAGCCAAATATCTCTTATAATGATGAGATAAACGCCATCATCGCAATAGGTGATCCTGTGATTTTAAAGGGAATAAAGGCTATTATAGATGAGCTTGATAAAGAGAAGTATCAAGTTTATGTTAAGGCAAAAATTGTAGAGATTAATAAAAAAGATAGTAGTGATATTGGAGTAAAATATGGCTTTGCAGTAGGCTCTGCTTCATCATCAGGTATCTATGCCATGAGTACAAATTTTGGAGATACTAAAAAGAGTAATGATGCATATAATATACTTCAAAAAAGACTTGGAGATATAACTAAAGGAACGATCTCCTCTGCTCTTGCTTTAGGTGCAACAATAGATTTCTTAGAGG
This sequence comes from Sulfurimonas sp. endosymbiont of Alviniconcha boucheti, assembly GCA_021766785.1. Lineage (GTDB taxonomy): Bacteria > Campylobacterota > Campylobacteria > Campylobacterales > Sulfurimonadaceae > Sulfurimonas. The sequence goes on along the minus strand of JAICBP010000084.1, from coordinate 506,531 downwards.
AGAATGGTGCCTCTACATCTATCTCTAACCCCTCTATACTTTGTGTAAATAATAAAGAGTCCTCTATCTATGTAGGTCGTACTATCTCTATCTCTACTGGTTCATTTGCTAACAGTAGTGGTATCGCAAGTGCAGCGACAACTTATAAGCGTGAAGATGTTGGATTGACCCTTAAGATAAAGCCTCGTGTCTCTTCAAATGATAAGGTGACACTTGATATAGAAGCAAGCTTAGAGAATGTAGTAGATGATGGAAGTAAAAATGCCACTGGACAACCTGTAACTTCTAAACAAGAGGTAAAGACACAGGCAATTTTACGTCATGGTGAGAGTATTATTATTGGTGGATTGGTTAAAAATTCTCAACGAGAATCTCTCAGTAAACTTCCTCTTTTAGGTGATATTCCATGGTTAGGTGAATGGTTGTTCTCTTCAAAAAGTACAACTGATGAACAAGATAACTTGATAGTAATTTTAACTCCTTATGTGATTGATAAAAGTGCAAATCTCTCTCGTTTACAAAAAAATCTTGGAATGCTAGATCGTATCCAAAAAGAGTATAACTCTGAAGTATTTAAGAGACTTGAAGAAGAGAGAAAGAAAAAAACAGTAAAAAAAGAGAAGTAACAGATGTTAACTTATGAACCACTTCATAATCTAGATCTTGAGATTTATGAGCCAGAAGAGTTAAACACAGATATAAGTGTTAAAAACTATCTTCTCTTTAGTGAGTTAGATGGTGTTATTACTGCATTTGCTTGTGAACGCTATCTTGGTGAAGCGACAAACTACCACTCAAAACTTGAAAATGAGTATTCTTTAGTGCTTCTTGATGAGGACTCTTACGACAGACTCTATAACCGTTTTTTAGAACTTCGAACAGATAAAGCTATAGAGACTATGAAAGAGGAGGAGAATGAAGAGAGTGAAGAGGATATCTCTCTTACAGACTTTCTAAGAACTTCTAGTGATATTTTGACCAGTGAAGAGTCTGCCCCTATTATTAAGTTTGTGAATGCTCTCTTTTATCAGGCAGTAAAAAAACGAGCTTCAGATATTCACATAGAGGTACAAGAGAAGAAAGGTGAAGTGCGTTTTCGTATTGATGGTATGCTTACTAAAAATGCGGATCTTGATAAAAAAGTTGTTGCCCTTATTGTAAGTCGTATTAAAGTTATATCTAACCTTGATATTTCAGAGAAGCGTATTCCTCAAGATGGACGTACACAGATCAAAATAGCAGGTGAAATTCTTGATATTCGTGTCTCTATCCTTCCTACTTTTTATGGTGAACGTGTAGTTATGCGTCTTTTGATGCAGTCCTCTCAGATACCTCAGATAAATGAACTTGGTTTTGATGATATGCTTATAGGGGATGTAAAAAAACTTCTCCGTGCTTCGCATGGAATTATCCTTGTAACTGGTCCAACAGGTTCAGGTAAAACAACATCTCTACACTCTTTTTTACGTGAAGTTGAAGAGCCTCATAAAAATCTCATAACAGTAGAAGATCCTGTAGAGTATAAGTCAGATAATATTGCTCAGATTCAGGTAAATGAAAAAGTAGGGCTTACCTTTGCTTCAGCACTTCGCTCTATTCTCAGACAAGATCCAGATGTTATTATGATAGGGGAGATTCGTGATGAGGAGACAGCTGCTATCTCTGTTCGAGCTGCTTTGACTGGGCACCTAGTCTTCTCAACTCTCCATACCAATTCGGCAGCAGCAACTATTTCACGTTTAGCAGATATGAAGATAGAGCCTTTTCTAATAAGCTCTTCACTTTTAGGTATTTTAGCACAACGTTTAGTGAGAGTGATCTGTCATGAGTGTAAAGAGGAAGATGATCTTGCTGAGAGCTATGCTGAGGATTATAATATTTCAAAAGATGCTCTTATTTACAAATCTGTAGGGTGTAAAAAGTGTAACTATACAGGTTTTTCTGGTCGCCGATCTATAGGAGAGCTTTTAGTTATGAATAACTCTATAAAAGAACTTCTAAAAGTCACAACAGATGAACACACTATAAAAGCTCAGCTTGAAAAAGATGGTCTCAAAACCATTTCAAAACAGCTTTTAGAGATGCTTTTAGATGGTGAGACTACACTTGATGAGGCTATCCGTATCGGTCTAGGTCATGCCTAAACGCCATTGTAATAACTCGGCATTTACACTTATAGAGGTGATAGTAGCAGTGATGATAGTCTCTGTGGTTATTGCGGCACTTTTACAGATGAGAGGAAATACCTCTTATAAATTTTTAGAGATTAAAAAAATGATGCAGAAAAATCAGTATAACTCTTTTTTACTCTCCTTAAGCGATAAATATGGTTTTGAGAAATCAAGTATTGATCTGAATAAACTTGTATATGAGTTTAATATTGAGAGAGAGCTGAGACGTAAGCTAAAAAGTATTAAAGTTAAAGTAGATTATAAAGAACTTGATACTATTGATACAGCAGAGTTTGATGATACTGAAAAAGAGAGTAATGATGGGCAAGAGGTACAAGAAGATACTACAGGTATAGTTTTTGAAATAGGTCAAAGCATACTCAAAACAGATACATTCAGTACAAATCTTATACGAGTACGAATACAGTGAAAAAAACTGCTTTTACTCTTATAGAACTTATTATTAGTATAGTTATTCTCTCTATACTTATGCTTTTTCTCTATAAGAGTTATGCTACACTTAACAGATCAAACACTCTGTTAAAGACACAGAAAGAAAAGCTTATCAAAATAGAAAATATAAAAAAATGTATCTATCTTGATTTTGCAATGGCAATACGTAATGGAAACTCATATATTCAGATCTTAAGGCAAGATAAGAGAAAAGATGTTGTTTTTATGCAAACAAAACACTCTCTACATAAACGTATTAACCCCTATATCGCATATATTTTTAAGGATAAGATACTCTATCGATTAGAGTCACTTAAACCTTTTAAGGTATATCCTTTAGGAACTGATAGTGAATTTGTAGGGGATAGGTTAGGGAAGATAAAAATTTTTAGAACATACAAATCTAGAGAAAAGAAGAGTAATCTTTATCTTGTCCATATCCTTTTTCAAGATAAAAGAGAGATACTACTTAAAACTAAGGTTTTAAGTAGTTATTAGTCTTTACGATATTTTGAAATTCCACAGGCCTGATTTGGTGTAGGTGGATGTTCCTTAAGGTATGTGAGATCTTCTAGTGTCTGCGTCAAAACTTTTTTCTGCTGGAGTATCGGAAGCATTATATTGTCTTTCTCGTTGAGTGGAATGGACCAGTCTAAGAGTGTCTTTTGTACTTCATCATCAAGCTCTTTAAGAGCATTTTTTATATGTTTAATTGAATTCATACAATAATTATAGCAAAATTTAAAAATATTTAGGTATAATTGCATTTCCAAATTTTACGTAAAGGATTATCGATGCCAAAAATGAAATCGGTAAAAGGCGCAGTTAAACGTTTCAAAGTGAAGAAAAATGGTCAAGTTAAACGCGGAAGAGCGTTTAGAAGCCATATCTTAACTAAGCAAGATGCACAGACTCGCCGTGAGCAAAATCAGCCTGCAGTAGTTGCAGCTTCTGATGTTAAAAACATTAAGGCTATGATAAATTAATTTATCATTATATCTCCAGCTTTTAAGAGTTGGGCAAGTCCATCAAAGATATGGCACCTTGAACGTATAAGTAGGGCTCCATCGGAGTTAAAATAACGACTAGGTAAAGAAAAAGGAAAGAAATGCCAAGAGTTAAAACAGGTGTTGTTCGTAGAAGAAGACACAAAAAAATATTAAAGTTAGCAAAAGGTTTTTACAGCGGTCGCCGTAAACACTTTAGAAAAGCTAAGGAACAAGTCGAACGCTCAATGATGTATGCGTTCCGTGATCGTAAGCAAAAGAAACGTGAATTCCGTAAACTATGGATTATCCGTATTAATGCAGCAGCTCGTTTAAATGGGATGAATTATTCATCTTTTATGAATGGTGTACACAAATCAGGTATCGAACTTGATCGTAAAATTCTTGCTGATATGGCGATGAACGATGCAGCAGCATTTACTGCAGTTGCTGAGGCTTCTAAAGCAGCATTAGCAAAATAACCTGCTAACCCTTTTTAAGGGATAGCAGTATCTTCTATATCCCACTTATTCTCTAAAAACTTCTAAGTTGTTTGTACACATAAAATTTTATAGGTACTAACAAATGATTATAGTATCCCTATCAGTGATAGCATAACTATGCACATTGCTATTGGAGTAATGTAACGAAGAGAGAAGTACCAAGGCTCAAATGCCCATTTTAGTTGGGACTTCATCACAGATTCTACTTTTGACTTAGGAATGACAAACCCTACAAAAATAGCTATAATAAGTCCACCTAAAGGAAGCATAATGGCAGCAGTCACATAGTCAACCCAGTCAAAAAAGCTTTTATCTCCCCATGTTAGATACTCTTTTGCTCCATCAATGTTGGAGAGAATAGCAAATATCCCAAAAAACCAAAAGAATAACCCCATACTAATGGATGCTTTGAGTCTGCTCCATGAAAATCTATCTATAAAGTACTTAATCATAGGTTCAACAAGAGAAACAGAGGAGGTAAGCCCTGCAAACGCCAATGCAATAAAGAAAAAAATAGCAAAAACATTTCCTAGTAATCCCATCTCATAAAATGCACTAGGAAGAGATATAAAGACTAGCCCAGGACCTTTTGCTGGACCTGAACCGTATTGATAGAGGAATGTAAAGAGCATTAATCCAGCAACAATAGCGATAGCCGTATCAAAAAAGACAACCCAAAAAGTATTTTTAACAAGGTTTGCATCTTCTTCTAATGAAGCTGAATAGGTCATAATAGTTCCCATACCAAGACCCAGTGTGAAAAAAGCATGTCCAACAGCTGTTACAAAGGCTTCTGAAGTGATTTTAGACCAATCTGGTGTAAACATAAATGCGACTGCCTGAGAGAAAGCTCCGAGTGTAGTAGCATAGATAAACATCCCTGCTAATATAATTATAAGTGCAGGCATAAGATAAAAGTTCATCTTCTCAATACCACTTTTAAGACCTTTATTGAGTACATAAGTAATCCATACAAACGCCATAGTATGGTAAAAAAACTGAGTTGTAAAATCTGTATGGAGCATATTGTTGAACACATTTTCTGCTTCTTTTGGTGTTGCTGGTAGAGAAGTAAGTGATGTGATTATATAATTAAATATCCATCCAATAACAACAGAATAAAAAATCATAATAAAGAGACCTGCTAAGCTCTCAAAGCCACCAAATTTCCATAAATGTTTTTTTGCAGGAGCAAGCTTTTCAAAGGAACTTACAGTATCCATACGACCTAAATATCCCATAAGCATCTCTGCTATCATTGTAGAAAATCCTACAAGCAAGACAGTAACTAGATATACAAGAACAAATGCTCCACCTCCATACTCTCCTGTTATGTAAGGAAATTTCCAGATATTTCCAAGTCCAACTGCACTTCCAGTCGCTGCTATAATAAAGCCAATCCTGCTAAATCTTGTTATCTTCATATACCCTTTTCCTCTATTTAATTGATGTATTATACTTAAAACAAGATAAATTTAAAAGAATTTTGTTTTTTCTATTGACATTTAATTGATAATGGATTATAATTCCGGCTCATTAATCAGCACATATGTTTGATTTTTTGTGTGGGTCGGGGCGTAGCTCAGTCTGGTTAGAGTACCTGGTTTGGGACCAGGGGGTCGAAGGTTCGAGTCCTTTCGCCCCGACCATTTTTACATTACAATTTATATTTATACTAAAATGGTGGGATTAGCTCAGTTGGTTAGAGCACTGGTTTGTGGTGCCGGGGGTCGTGGGTTCGAATCCCATATCCTACCCCATAGATAGATTAAATATAAAAATAATAACAATTATAACTAACAAGTAGTAGCGTTCGTGGCTCAACTGGATAGAGTTTCGGATTTCGGCTCCGAGGGTTATAGGTTCGAATCCTATCGAGCGTACCACCTTTAGAAATGCCTTCTTAGCTCAGCTGGATAGAGCAACGCCCTTCTAAGGCGTAGGTCAGACGTTCGAATCGTCTAGGGGGTACCACTTTGTTATTATCTTTAGCCATTAGAAATGGCATAAAAAATCACATGCGGATGTGGTGAAATTGGTATACACGCCAGACTTAGGATCTGGTGCCGCAAGGCGTGGAGGTTCAAGTCCTCTCATCCGCACCATTTAAAGCTACAACGAGCTTTAAGCGACTTTTAGAAAAGTCAAAAACTTAATGAAACCTAAGTTCAAATCATAAATAATTCTCCTTCTTTTTGGCGAAAAAAGGATAACTTATTTTCAGTTAACCCCTTCTTCACTTACTTCTAAGAAAATTGCATTTATGATTTGAACTTAGGCTATAATTGGCATGAAATATTGACAAAACAGTTGTAATTTTTTGTATTTTTAGTATAATATCAACTTCTTTTTTGCATTTTATAATAATTTTTTTTGGTAAATACAGGTTTAGGATTTATGTCAATATTTGATTAAATTGGTATCAAATATTTAACAACAGATGTAAAACTCCTATCAAAGTAGATAGTTGATTAGGATCTGTATTAACATAACAAAAAAAGAGGTATCACATGACAGATTTAAGAGATATATCTTTAGCGGTACTTTTTGTGCTCACAACAGGAATGACAGGTTGTAATAATACTCCAAACAATGATAATATTACAAACAAAAACGATACTGAAAAAAATGCTAGAGGAAATAAAATAGCTACTATCCTCTCAGAAATAGGTGATCAACACAGTAATCATAACTCAACTGTAACCATCGCACAACTAACAACTCTAGGACTAAGCAGTATAGATGATCGTTATCTAAATATCTATCAAACTTACATATCAAGTGCAGATACAAATATTAGCTCACCCGCTACAACTGCTGAACTACAGAGTATGATAGATGAAGTAAATGATTTCAACCTACCTACAAATGCTATATTAGATAGAAGCTTTTTCAAAAAGACAAATGGAGTCTTTGAGCATAGATTTGTTTATTTAGCAGTAGAGAACAATACAACAGGAAGAACATGGCTAAACAACAACCTTGGTGCTGATTATGCAAATGTAGATAGTAGTAATTACGGTGCATCACAACAAGCAACTGCATATAATGACCACTTAGCTTACGGTTCANTGGACAGATGCTACTACAGGAACTGGAAGATACGGTGACACAGATACAAAAAATGATAATCCATCTGATTCACTCTTTATCAAACAAAGTGATTGGAGAGTAAACCGAGATGATACTCTATGGGCAAGCGAATCAAGCGCAAACAATGTCTGTCCAGTAGGATACAGATTACCACTAAATCCAAATAAAGCAAATGATACTGCTAATGAATTTTATGTAGAGACACAAACTTGGAGCTCACAAAATCATAGCGGTTCTATGTCAAGTGACCTGAAACTGCCTACAGCTGGTATGCGCTGGAAAAGCGACAGTGTAGGTTATGCAGGTAATGAGGGAATGTACTGGACTGGTTCAATAGAAAACGCACTATACCCGCATGACCTATGGTTTCATAACGGTACTCTGGATGCAAATGACTATAGTAATAGCTACCGTGGGCGTGGATTCTCTGTCCGTTGTATAAAAGATCAAACGCCAGCAGAGAGATTAGTTAGTATCCTCAAAGTGATAGGTAATGAACACCGTAATCATAAATCAACTGTAACAGTTGCACAACTAAAAGCTATTACTCCAGCACTTGAGAATATAAATGATGATTATCAAGATAGTTATCGTAGCTATATAGCAAGTGCAGATACAAGCTTTAGTTCACCGGCTACAAGAGCTGAACTGCAGAGTATGATAGATGCAGTTAATGCTTCAAAGGCTACTCTTGTACGTATTGGACAAGATCATCATAATGCTAGTTCAACTATAACAGTTGCAGATCTAAGGAGTATCTTTCCATCACTTAACAATATAGATGAAGATAATATACAGAAGTATCGAGACTATATAACATCTGCTGACAACAACTTTAGCACCCCTGCTACAAGAAAAGAAGTACAGATAATGGTAGATACTGCTAATCTATATACGATTGGCTCATTAGAGACAGCAGGGTTTGCAGTAAGTGTTACTCTATCAAGTAATGGCTCAAAGGCTTATGTAGCTGATTGGAGTAATGGTTTAGTCATCGTTGATATAAGCGACCCATCAAATCCAACTAAACTTGGCTCATACAATACAAAAGGGAGTTCACAAAATGTTACTTTATCAAGTGATGGATCAAAAGCTTATGTAGCTGATGGTTATAATGGTTTAGTCATACTAGATATAAGTAATCCAGCTCATCCAACTAAGCTTGGCTCATATGGCACAGCTGGGACTGCAAGACATGTTATACTATCAAGTGATAGTACAAAGGCTTATCTAGCTGATTGGGAAGATGGTTTAGTCATACTAGATATAAGTAATCCAGCTCATCCAACTAAGCTTGCCTCATACGATACAGCTGGGAAGTCAATGGGTATTACTCTATCGAGTGATGGCACAAAGGCTTATGTAGCTGATGATACTAATGGTTTAGTTATAGTTGATATAAGTGATCCAGCTCATCCAACTAAGCTTGGCTCATGCGATACAGCTGGGAATGCATATAATGTTACTCTATCAAGTGATGGTACAAAGGCTTATGTAGCTGATTGGGAAAATGGTTTAGTCATACTAGATATAAGTGATCCAGCTCATCCAACTAAACTTGGATCATACGATACAGCTGGGGGATCATTTAGTGTTACTATATCAAGTGATAACACAAAGACTTATCTAGCTGATACTACTAATGATTTGGTCATTGTTGATACGAGCGATCCAGCTCATCCAACTAAGCTTGGCTCATATAAGATAGCTATTGGGGCTGTATATGGTGTTACTCTATCAAGTGATGGTACAAAGATTTATGTGACTGATAATAAGAAGGGCTTATTTATAATTGGTAATTAAAAATAGAGTTCACTATTTTCATCTTCAATACTTTTCGCTAATCCTTTGATTCCCGCTATTGCGGGGTCAATTTTTCCTATTTTCTTAGTTATAATTTAAAAATATTGGCAACAGAGTTATAGAATTTTATAGTCTTACTATTTTAGTTAACAATTTATGAGGAGTAGCAAGATTTGCTAGATATATTTAAACAAAATAAAAATTTCTTAACAAGAGCAAAAGAGAAAAGTTCTCTGCGCTATGTTTTAAGATTTGATGAGTATGGTGCATATATAGAAGTTTGTGATGCTAAAATGAAAGTTCTTAAGGATTTAGATTTTAGAGTTTATAATGGTCTTGAAAGAGAGATCTTACAATTAATACAACAGAGTCGAGAGGAGGAGTTTTTTCAGATCAACTGGGATGATGAGGGTTCTAACCTTTATCTAAAAAAGCACCCTCGACTCTTAGAGCTTTTGAAACAATACAATAGATTAGTTGATGAAAACAATAATCCCATTAGTTTTGGTTCAACTCTCACATCAATTACCTTAAAAATTATAAAAAAAGCGGATAAATTAATAGCATTTTCTCAAGTTATGGGGAATGATGCATTTCAATTTTTAACACCAAATTATGTACTAGTGCAAACTGAGATACTACAAGTTCATAGCATTGGTGATCATTTTGAAAAACTTAAGAGTTTTGATACAACTATCGTTGAAGAGAGGCTAGAAGAGTTTCTAACTATCTTAGTTACTTATTTTGAAAATATTGAGATAGAGTATGAGAATTATTTTGTAGAGTTTAAGAATGAGAAGAAACTTATCAAACCAGCAGTTATATTTGAAAAGATAACTACTGATAATGAACTTGTTCTGCGAACGTCAGCAACAGTAGGAAATCTTTCTCATGAATTTTTTAATAATTTTAATATCTCCAAAATTGTTCTCATTAATGCTATGGAATCTACAATCTCAGTCTATGAATGTGATTTTAGCGATGTGTTTGAGATTTATGGAACTATTTTTAGTAAACTCAACACACTCAAGAGATCGATGAAAACTGTAAATTTTAGTGAGGAGGATGGGCTCTTTGTAATTGAAGAGGAGTTAAGTCGTGAATTTATTCTTAAAAATTTGCAATCTATCCTTGCAAAAGCAGAACTTTTTGGAAGTGAAAAACTAAAATCATACAAATACAATACTTCAAAACCTACTCTCAATGTATCCTTTAAAGAGAAGATAGATTTTCTTGAGAGTGGGGATGTCACAGTAGCTATAGGGGAAGAGAGTTTTAATCTTTTTGATATGATAAATCTCTATAAAAAGAATGCCTATATTCCTCTAAATAATGGTGAAAAAGCGATAATAGATAAATCTTATATTTCTAAACTAGAGAGAATTTTTAAAAAAGATGGTAAAAGAATTAAAGTCTCATTTTTTGACTTACCAGAGATTGAAGAACTTATTCACCAAAAAGAGCAAAAAGTTTTCAAAGATTCAAAAAAGTTTTATAATGGGTTCAATAACCTAAAATCATCAAAAACAAGAATGCCAAAACTGAAAAATGTCACAATGCGTGATTATCAAAAAGATGGTGTTAGATGGTTAAAGTATCTCTATGATAACAACTTTGGAGGATGTTTAGCCGATGATATGGGACTTGGAAAAACACTACAAACAATCTCTTTACTCTCTTATATCTACCCTAAAAATAGAACGCCATCTCTCATAGTAATGCCAAAATCACTTCTAAATAACTGGAGTATTGAATTAAAAAATTTCAATCCAGATCTCTCATTTTATACCTATTATGGGGCATCAAGGGATAGCGAAGTTTTCAAAAAATACAATATTATATTAACCACTTATGCACTTGTGAGAAATGATATAAAGAAGCTTAAGTCTATAAAGTTTGATACTATCATCTTAGATGAATCACAAAATATAAAAAATATAGAGTCTAAAATATCAAGAGCTGTTATGCTACTTGAAGCAAAACATAAATTTGCACTCAGTGGAACACCTGTTGAGAACTCACTCTTTGAGCTCTACTCCCTTTTTAGATTTATAAACGCTGGTCTCTTTGCTACTTTGGCTGATTTTAAAAGAGATTATGCTGTTCCAATTCAAACAGATGCAAATGAAGAGGTAGCAAAAATACTCAAAGCAAAAATATCACCATTCTTATTACGTCGTCTCAAAAAAGATGTACTTAAAGATTTACCAGCAAAACAGGAGCAGATCGTCTATGTCGATATGGATGAGGCACATAAAAAGTTTTATAATCAAAAAAGAGAATACTATAAGCAACTTTTAGATCAACAGATAGGAGCAAATGGTATAGAAAAGTCAAAGTTTCTTATCCTACAAGCATTTAACGATTTACGCCAAATTGCGTCTGCACCAGAGCTTAAAAGCGAAAATCAAATACTCTCTTCAAAGATAGAAAATCTTTTTGAGATGCTTGAGGATATAGTGCTAAATAATCATAAAGTACTCATTTTTGCTAACTTTTTAGGTTCTCTTGACCTTATCAGTGAAAAGGCAGATAGTCTTGGTTATGATCATCTGCTTATGACAGGAAGCACAAAAAACCGTCAAGAGTTAGTAGAGAAGTTTCAAAACAGTAAAGATATAAAACTTTTTCTTATGACACTTAAAGTAGGCGGTGTTGGACTTAATCTCACTGAAGCAGACTATGTCTTTATATTTGATCCTTGGTGGAATAAATCAGCTGAAAATCAAGCAATAGATCGTGCACATAGAATGGGACAAAAAAATAGAGTCTTTGCTTATAAAATGATTACAAAAGGGACAATCGAAGAGAAAATATTAGAGTTACAATCCCAAAAACAAGATATGACAGATATGATAATCAGTGGTGATGAGGGTGGCTTAAAACAGCTCAGCAGTGCAGATTTAGATTATATATTAGGATAAATGTACTATGTCTATTGTAATGAATGAAGCTAAAGAATTCGAAAAAATTGTTGTTAATAAATATACTCTTAGTGGTGATAACTGTAAGCAAACATTAGATAAGCTGTTAGCAAAAGATATGCTATTTGCTATAAATGTTTTATATACTGTAGCGAGTAGTTCTAAGTTAAAAATAACACAAAAAAGAGAGATTGCGGTACGAAGTAAAAAGTTATTGTTAGCACAGATACCTGAGGAGTATCCATTCTCTTGGCTTATTAACCTACTTATTAATAATAAATATTTAGAGTATAAGAAACTACTATTGCCAACAAATAAATTTCATAAACTTATGCTAAAGAGTGATGGTGATATTATTAAAGATATATTTAATGATATGCTTAATCTGGAATATAATACCGAACTTTTTTATCATATTTTTCAAGCTTCTGCAACAAAAGGAAAGTATGTTAAAAATTTCAGAAAGATGCTTGTAGAATTGATAAAAGAGCATGACAAGTCTCTCTGGATAAATATTGATGATTTAGTAAATAAGATAAATATTAACAATATGACTATGCAAGATATTACAAACGATTATGAATACTGCTATGCTTTTTACGGTAATTCTAAACGAATTAAATATAATAAGATAGAACATCTAAAAGTAGTAATTCGATACTTTTTAAAAACTTTTTTTGGAATAATGAACCAGATGGGTTTATGTGATTTAGGAGTCACAAAGTTTCAAGCATATAACAAAGAAGATGTGAAAATATTACAAGGCTTATACGAATATGAGACCCACTTTGATAATATAGAGTATTATAAACTTACAGAATCTGCACACTATATACTTGGATTTAATACTACATTTGAAAGTCAAAATGATTACAAATTACTTCTTAATGCTTATAACTATGAAGTAAAAGTAGAACATAGTAACAAACTCTCAAATATCTATTTGGAAAAGATTGCAACAAAGGTGGATGATACAAAGTATAAAGTAGATATAAAATCAATTATGAAAAATATCACCTCACACCTAGAATATCAAAATATAAAAGAGACTTTTATCGCTAAAGCAGAACATCTACCTCAAAATTGGAAGCAGTTTTTTGCACTTTTAGATGAGCGAGTAGATGCTATTTCAGTCGTTTCAAAATCTGTAGTTTTGATGAAAATTCAGAATAACAGAGATATTTTAAAATTAATATCCTCAAATGTAAAACTACAAAAGAAGATTTTAAAAGCAGATAAATTTCATATAGTGGTGATGGAACAAGATTTTATATCTGTAAAAAATATACTAAAAGAGTATGGTGTGGTAGTATTATGAAGTTTTTGAAAAAAAACAGAGATGAGAGATAAAGCAGACTTTCTTATCAAAGTGCAAGGTTAGTTTTACAAAAGAATATACCAAAGCTTACAAAGATACTCAAAGATCATGGGTTCTTTGTTGAGGTTTAACACCAGCATCTCTTTAACACTAATGTAACACTCTTTTAATACAATTTTGTAATCTAAAGTTATAAGGTTATAGAAAATGAAAAAAAGAATTTTACTCTCTTGTTTTGTGACTGCTTCTCTTAGTGCTGCTGAAATAGAACTTGAAACTCTAGGGGTAGAGTCAACTCGCATAACAGAAGTTGCACAAAATGCTCAAACTTCAGCAGATGTAGCCCAAGCTCTCAGTACAAATGTTCCAAGTATAGATATAAGCCGTCGTAGTGGTATAGCAAATGATATTTTTATTCGTGGGCAGAAACGTGATAATATCTCTGTAGAGATAGATGGAACAAAGATAAAAGGAGCTTGTCCAAATCGTATGGATCCACCAATTTCTCATATCCTAGCAAGTCAGATAGAGAGTATTGAAGTTATAGAGGGTCCTTATGATGTAAATAACTTTGGAACACTTAGTGGTGGTATAAAGATAAAAACAAAAAAGCCAACAAAAAAAACAAAAATTGAACTCAATATAGGTGCTGGTATTTTTAACTACAAAAAATTTGGTGCAACAGTAAGTGGAGGAAATGACAGAGTTCGAGCGTTAGTAAGTGCTTCTACTCAGTCAAGTGATCAATATAAAGATGGAGATGGAAATACTCTTGTACAGCAAACAAAAGAGAAAGCACCTTTAGGTAATCAATATAAAGCAGAGTTTGAAGATGCCTCATCTTATACAAAAAACAGTATCAATATGAAAGTCTTTATTAGTACCTTAAAAAAACAAGAGCTACAACTGAGTGTGACAGCAAATAGAAGTACAAACATACTCTATGCAAATACACCGATGGATGCACTCTATGATAATTCAAATATCTATTCCATCGCTTATGATCTCAAAGATTTAAGCAGAAACTACAAAAATGTAAACATTCAGTACTACTACTCAGATGTAGATCACCCAATGAGTACAAAATATAGAAAAGCTTCTAGTAACCCTGCTAAAAATACTACAAATGCAATGCAATCTTCTATACAAGGTGTAAAGTTTAAGAATACTTTAAAATTCTCTACATACAAGCTACTTCTTGGAGCTGATGCTAGTAAACGCCAATGGAGTGGAAAGTATCAAAATGCCACTACCAGAGTTTATAAAGCAAATAGTCTCAGTAATACTACAACAGAGAATATGGCTCTTTTTACAAAAATAGATAATAGTTATAGAGATATCGATCTAAGTATGGGTGTGCGCTTAGATACAACGAAAATTACAAATGAAGGTGGCTTACAAGATAATAATTACCAAGCAATTGGTGTAAATATATTTTCCTCTTATCACCTCAATGATAATAACAAGCTTTTTGCTGGAATTGGGCAAGCATCACGTGTCCCAGATGCAAGAGAACTCTACTTCTTAAAAAATGGTAATGTAGTAGGAACACCAAACCTTAAACAGACTATTAACCGTGAGCTGGATATAGGGTACGAAAATAGTAGTGATGACTTTATGCTAAAGATAAAAGCTTTTTACTCCCAACTTCAGGATTATATCTACATTAAAAAGGGAGTAACAACTCATGCCTTTTATAATATAGATGCCGTAATTTATGGAGGGGAAGCTACTCTTAGCTATTATATAAATGATGCTATCAGTTTAGATATGACAGCAGCTTACAAGAGAGGAGAAAAAGAGAAAGCACTTGAGGGGCAAAGCGATAAAGACCTAGCTAATATGGCACCTCTGCATGCTAGATTTGCATGCAACTATGAGTATGCCAACAACTCTTTAGCAACACTAGAGTTTAAAGCTAGTGAGAAGTGGAGTAAGTATGATGATGATAATGGTGAACAGAGCATAGATGCATGGAACATACTTAACTTCAAACTTAAACATGCAATTAACAAAAAGTTTGACCTTACCATAGGAGCTAATAATATCTTTGATACTAGCTATGCAACAAGTAACACTTATGCTGATCTAACACTTATCATGGCTGGTGGTGGGAATATAATGCTACTGAATGAACCAGGACGTTACCTCTATGCAAATGTTGATTTGAAGTTTTAGAGACTAAAAGTAAGCGATTCTTCATCTAAAAGTGGTTACAATCACTTTATGATAAAACGATACCCTACAAAAAAAATATATGTTGGTGATGTAGCTGTTGGTGGTGATGCACCTATTAGTACGCAGTCTATGACTTACTCAAATACCCATGATGTAGTAGCTACACTTGAGCAGATAAATCGTCTCCACTTTGCAGGAGCAGATATAGTTCGTGTCGCTGTACCAGATATGAGAGATGCTCTTGCTCTCAAGTCTATCAAAGAGCAGATATCTCTTCCACTTGTAGCAGATATTCATTACAATTATAAACTAGCTCTCATAGCTGCTGAGTCAGTGGACTGTATCCGTTTTAATCCAGGAAATATTGGTGAGAAATCTCGCATAAAAGAGATAGTAAAAGCTTGTCAAGAACGCTCTCTTCCTATTCGTATAGGTGTTAATTCAGGAAGTTTGGAAAAAGAGTTTGAAAATAGATACGGACAGACGCATGAGGGTATGGTAGCCTCTGCTGAGTACAACATAAAATACCTCGAAGATTTAGGTTTTTCTGATATAAAAATATCTCTCAAAGCGAGTGATGTAGGTAGAACAGTAGATGCTTACAGAATGTTACGCCCTAAAAATAATTATCCATTTCATCTTGGTGTTACAGAAGCTGGAACACTTTTTCATGCTACAGTAAAAAGTTCCATAGGGCTTGGAACTCTTCTACTTGATGGTATCGGTGATACTATGCGTATTAGTATAACAGGGGAGCTTGAAGAGGAGATCAAAGTTGCTCGTGCTATCTTAAAAGATAGTGGAGCTATGCCAGATGGTCTTAACATTATCTCTTGTCCTACTTGTGGTCGCATAGAAGCTGACTTAGTAACAGCAGTTGCTGAAATAGAGAGAAGAACTGCACATATTAAAACACCACTCAATGTCTCAGTGATGGGTTGTGTAGTAAACGCCATTGGTGAAGCAGCTCATGCTGATGTAGCTATAGCTTATGGCAAAGGCAAGGGGCTTGTCATGGTTAAGGGTGAAGTTGTAGCGAACCTTGATGAAGATGCCCTTGTTGATAGATTTGTCAGTGAGGTTGAAGAGATGGCAGAGAGAGTGGACTAAAGATGCTGAAAATTACTTCCTCTCTTTGGTACAAACGCCAGATGGATATACTGAAACCTATAAAAGAACTCTACACAAAACAAAACAGAATATAAGGAGTAGATCTCATGCAAGATAATCTTTACAACTTAGCGTTTGAACGCTCTATCTTAAGCTCTATAGTTTTTGAGCCAAGTCAGTTTGATGATCTCTCAACTACTTTAAGTGAGGATGATTTTTATCTCCCTGCACATCAAGATATTTTCAATGTTATGATGTTACTTTTTCAAAAAGATCAACCAATAGATGAAGAGTTCATTAAAAAAGAGCTTATCAAGATAAAGAAGTTTGATGAACAGGTGATGATTGAGATACTCTCTGCGAACCCTATCTCAAATACAAAAGCCTATGTGGATGAGATAAAAGAGAAGTCTCTTAAACGCCATCTCTTAACACTCACAACTGAGATAAAACGGGTAACAGTAGAAGAGGAGCTTCCTTCCTCTGAAGTCATAGACATAGTAGAGAAAAAACTCTATGATATTACTCAGGATAACCAAACTTCAGACTTCAAAGATGCCCCAAAAATGACCTTTGATACAATGGAGTACATCAAAGAGATGAAAGCTCGTGGAAATAATCTCCTAGTAGGTGTTGATACAGGATATGCAGAACTCAATAAAATGACAACTGGTTTTGGAAAGGGTGACCTAGTTATTATCGCTGCACGTCCAGCAATGGGGAAAACTTCATTTATACTCAATACAGTAAATAGTCTCATTATGAATGGAAAAGGTGTAGCCTTCTTCTCCCTTGAAATGCCTGCTGAACAGCTAATGTTACGTCTACTCTCCATACAGACTTCTATACCTTTACAAAAACTTCGTGTGGGGGATATGAATGATGATCAGTGGTCAAGTCTCAATGGTGCCATCGATAATATGAATAGTGCAAAACTTTATGTTGATGATCAAGGAAGTATCAATATCAACCAACTTCGTAGTAAGCTACGTAAACTTAAAAACCAACATCCAGAGATAGAGATAGCGGTCATAGATTATCTCCAAATTATGCAAGGTAGTGGAAACCAAGATCGACACCTTCAAGTTTCAGATATCTCTCGTGGGCTGAAGATGCTTGCACGTGAGCTTGAGATGCCAATAGTCGCACTCTCTCAACTCAACCGTGGATTAGAGTCTCGTAATGATAAACGTCCTATGCTAAGTGATATTCGTGAGTCTGGTTCTATTGAGCAAGATGCCGATATTATTCTCTTTGTTTATCGTGATGATGTTTATCTCTACAAGGAAGAGAAAGAACGAGAAAAAGCTGCTAAAGCAGAAGGAAAAGAGTTTGTCTCTGAGTATATAGAGAAAGAGGAAGAAGAAGCAGAAATCATTATAGGTAAACAGCGTAATGGTCCTACAGGACATGTCAAACTTATTTTTCAGAAAAAACTTACTCGTTTTATAGATAGACCTACTTTTAGTGCTGGTATTGAGACTGTTTATGAGAACATTGACACATCATCTGCACAGATGGATGTTCCTAAAGCGGATATGCCAACACTCTAAAATGCTAGAGAAAGTTCCCCTCTTTAGAAATAGGCGAGACTCTCTCCATCTTCTTTTACTTCTTTTTGTACTTTTTACACTCTCTATAAGCTTTGAGTATTATAACTATAAAGAGCTTACAAAGTTTGACTCTCAACTTGTAAACGCCACAGTTCTCAAGCAGTACTCAAAATCAAAACTTACAAAAAAAGGCAAAATAAAAACCTATCAAGTGCTTAAGTTTAAAAGTGATAAAGGCTTTGTTTTTTACTCTACAGCAAGTAAAAAACTTTCAAATATAAAATATACAAGAGTACAGTTAGAGGTATGGGCAGGTAAAATCAGCTTTTATGAGTATATGCATGGCTTCTACTGTTTTTCTAAAATTCTTAAAATCTACCCCGATAACTCCTACAAAAAAAGGCTCAATAATTTTATAGATAAGCAGCATAAAGATAAAGATATATCACTACTCTATCAAGCACTTTTTTCAGCAAAGCAGCTTCCTTATGAGTTACAAAAAATCTTTTCAAATCTTGGTGTTTCACATCTCATTGCTATTAGTGGTTTTCACTTAGGTGCACTCTCTGCTTTGCTCTTTTTTCTCATAAAATACCCTTATAGATTTTTACAAGATAGATTTTTTCCTTATAGAAGTTATAAGGTGGACTCTTTTATCATGATAGGCTTTTTTCTTTTGAGTTATCTACTTTTTTTAGACTCACCACCCTCTCTGCTTCGAGCTTTTGTGATGCTTATTGTCGGTTTTGTACTTTATGATAGAGGAGTTGAAGTACTCTCTATGGAGACTCTGCTTCTTACCATTTTACTTATCTTAGCCCTCTTTGTACGACTTTTCTTCAGTCTAGGTTTTTGGCTTAGTAGTAGTGGTGTGTTTTACATCTTTTTGTTTCTTATCTTTTTTAAACGCCACTCAAAACTTTGGCAATTTTTAATCTTACCACTCTGGGTTTATCTTATGATGCTCCCATACTCTTTAGTCATCTTTGCTAACTTTAGTATCTACCATCCACTCTCCATACTCTGGACTTCTCTCTTTACACTCTACTATCCATTGGCAATTCTTTTACATATATTAGGACATGGGGATTTACTAGATTTTTTACTACGAAATCTGATGCAGTTAGGAGAGGAGAGCATACTCATAGAAATAAGTTACTACTTTTTAGTAGTGCAAATTTTACTCTCTCTACTTACGCTTTATAGAAAAAAAATTCTACTACTCTTAGTGACTTACACCCTCTCTCTCTTTTTTTATGTTCTCTATGAATGTTATATGGTTTTAACTTAAGATATTGAAAATAAGTCTAAACGCCACTCTCTAACAATTATCTTTTATAGTAAGCTATGATAGAACTCTTCTCTATAGTATGAGAGTTTAACATAAATCCAACTAGTGCAGGATTTGCATCTTTATCTAATCCTAATTTTTTGATATCAAGTGCATATACTGTAGCTATATAGGCATGAGCTTGAGAACCCTTTGGAGGACAAGCACCACCAAACTCACTCTTACCAAAATCTGTTTTACTCTGAATTGACCCCTTTGGCAATCTATTTAAAGCACTGGCGTTTGATACGATTTGATATGTACCTTTTGGAATATCAAAAATGACCCAATGCCACCATCCACTTCCTGTTGGTGCATCTGGATCATAAATAGTCACAGCAAAACTTTTAGTTCCTTTTGGAGGATTACTCCATTGCAGTTGTGGTGAAATATTTTTTCCATTACATCCAAAACCATTAAAAACTTGGTTAATAGATATTTGTCCACTTATATCTTTGCTCTTTAGTGTTAATCCCTCTGCTAATAAAGTATTACTCAGTAAAATAATACAACTCAATATGATCACATTTTTAAATGCTAATTTCATACTCTTTTCTCCTTTTTTAACTTTGAGTATATTCTACCCATTTAACCTAAATATTTTATATTTCATTAAAAACTAACTTTATCTTTTAAGTAGCTACTCAAAAGAGTATCAAGTGTATTATAGTAATCATCAAAGTAGAGAACAAAAATAGTGATGCATTGATAGAAATTTAGTAAAATTGAGATAAAATATCACTAGAGACTACCTACATATATTACAATAAAGAGAAAAAATATGATACTAAGTATAGAGAGTTCATGTGATGATAGTGCTATTGCGATTACTGAGATAGCGACAAAAAAGCTACTCTTTCACAAGAAAATAAGTCAAGAACTAGAGCATAGTGTATATGGTGGTGTGGTTCCTGAACTCGCTGCTCGTCTTCATGCTGAAGCACTGCCAAAGATACTTGAGCAAGTGAGTAAGTATTTTCCAAAACTCAAAGCGGTAGCTGTTACTGCTACACCAGGTCTTGCTGTGAGTCTTGTAGAGGGTGTTACAATGGCTAAGGCTGTAGCTGTGGCGTTTGATATTCCCATTATCGGAGTAAATCATCTTATTGGACATATCTACTCACTTTTTATAGAGAAAGAGGCACATTTTCCTCTTACTGTTTTACTCGTTTCAGGTGGACATACTCAGGTAATGGAAGTAAAAAGCCTTACAGAGATAGAGACAGTAGCAAAGAGTATGGATGATAGCTTTGGGGAGAGTTTTGATAAGGTAGCAAAGATGATGCACCTTGGCTATCCAGGAGGTCCAGCTATTGAAGATCTTGCACGAGGTGGTGATAGACTTAAGCATAACTTTACTGTACCACTTCACCAATCCCCTCTTATCGCATTTAGTTACTCAGGACTTAAAAATGCTGTACGTTTAGCACTCCTTGAAGAGGAGAAAAGAGAGAAACCAAACTTTCAAGACATAGCAGCCTCTTTTGAGTATATAGCAACAAAACACTTGACTATGAAACTCAAAAAGTACTTTAAAACAAATAGACCAAAAACCTTTGCCATTGTTGGTGGAGCTTCTGCCAACCTATATCTTCGTTCACAAATAAAAAACCTTCTTCAAGATTATAATGCAGAGCTCCTCTTGAGCGAACTAAAATACTGTTCAGATAATGCGGCTATGATAGGACGAGTTGGAGTAGATATGTATAAAAATAAAATGTTTACTTCTTTAGCAGAGTTAAAAAGTTCACCAAGAAGCACTCTCTAAAACTTAATAAAACCTTAATTAGAAATGCTCCATTTGAAAGTAAGAGTAAAATCATTCTTTTTCAAATATACTTCTCTCAACAAAACATAAGGAGCCCAAATGGCAACAACAAAATTTAAAGGTACAGAAGTAGAATTATTAGGAAATGAAGTAAATGTTGGAGATAAAGCACCAGCAATTACTGTTGTAAACTCAGATGGTTTAGGTGATGTAGTAGTTGGTGGAGCTACTGGTAAAAAACAACTTATTATCGTTGTTCCTTCTTTAGACACAGGTGTGTGTGCTACTGAAACTCGTAACTTCAATGCTAAAGCTGCAACACTTAGTGATGTGACTGCAACTATTGTTTCTCTTGATCTTCCATTTGCTGCTGGACGTTTTTGTCAAACTGAAGGAATTAATGATTTAACTGTTACTTCTGACTTCCGTAACAAAGATTTCGCAAATGCTTATGGTGTTTTACTTGGTGGATCAGTTTTAGCAGGTGTTACTTGTAGAGCAATATTTGCTGTAAATGAAGAGGGTATTGTTACTTACAAAGAGATTGTTCCAGAAATTACTGAAGAACCTAACTATGATGCTGCAATCGCTGCTGTTAGTTAAGTAGTAACTTTTAACTAATAAACTACCTCTACCTCTACCTCTTCTGAGGTGGAGTATATTTTCTTACTCCTTTTTTTAAATAAATCCTTTTCTTAAGAATTCAAGTACACTTACTCTGATATAATACACCATTATTACTTATGGAGAAAAAAATGAAAAAATTGCTATCAACTATTGCGTGTGGTACTGTTTTAGCTACAACAGCAAGTGCAGATTTTGCACGAATTGAGATGGGTGCGGGTGCATGGATGAATACACCAGATGCTAACCTTACATATACAGATAAAGGAACTTATTCTTCAGACAAAACTGCTAATACAGATGGATATATCTGGATGTTTGTGAAGCATCCAATTCCAGTAATACCAAATCTTAGACTTGAGTATGTTACAATGAAAGATCAAGGTAAAGCAGAAGGAAGGTTTAAAGATTTTACAATACCAAATTTGGCTACTGCAAAGTTCACAATGACTCAGTATGATCTTATTCCTTATTACAATATTTTAGATAATACTGCTTGGATTACATTAGATTTAGGGGTTGACTTAAAAATTCAAGAGACAGACTATACAGTATCTGTAACAAAGGGTTTTTCTGGTCATAGTGATAAAGCATGGAGTGTTATTCCTCTTTTATATGTACGAGGTAGAGTACAAATCCCAATAACAAATATTGGTATTGAATCAGATGTTAAATATATAACAAACGGTACTTCAACAGTATATGATATACGAGCAAAAGTAGATTATACGCTAGATATTACGCCTATTATTCAGCCAGCAATAGAGATAGGATACAGAGTACAAAAATTTGATGCCTCTATCGATAACGATAAAACAAAGATGAGTATAGATTTTTCAGGTGTTTATGCTGGTTTAGGTCTACGTTTCTAGTATAATTATTTCACACTCAGGATCAATGGTAAACTTCTTTTTGAGATGCCTTGAGCCTCTTTAAGAGTTTACGCACATTTACTCTGATATAATGTGTCAGTATTACTTTTGGAGAAAAAATTGAAAAAATTACTATCAACTTTTGCATGTGGTACTCTTTTAGCGACAACAGCAAGTGCAGATTTTGCACAAGTTAAGATGGGTGCAGGTGCATGGATGAATAGATCAAGTACCAAATTTACATATGCATATAACACCTCTCTAGCTCCTGTGGATGACGGAATCTATACTTCAATTAAAACTGCTAATACAGATGGATATGTATGGATGTTAGTAAAGCATCCAATCTCTCTAATACCAAATATTAGATTTGAGTATATTACAACAAAAGATCAAGGTAAAGCAAAAGGAAAGTTTAAAAACTTTGAAGTGTTAGATTTTGCTAATGCAGAGTTTACAATGACTCAGTATGATCTTATCCCTTATTATAATATATTAGATAATACTAATTGGATCATATTAGATTTAGGACTTGACATCAAAGTTCAGAAGATAGACTATGCAGTATCAGCTACAAAGACTTTTTCTGGTCATAATGATACAAAATGGAGTGTTATTCCTCTTTTTTATGTACGAGGTAGAGTGCAAACTCCAATAACAAATATTAGCATCGAGTCAGACACTAAACTAATGCCACAACTAGGAGTTGATATACGTGCAAAAGTAGATTATACATTAGATATTATCTCTTTTATTCAGCCAACTATAGAAGTAGGATATAGAATACAAGCATTTAATGAAATCAATGATAGCAGCAAAGATAAAACAACAAGGAGTATATATTCCTCAGGTGCTTATGCTGGTCTAAATCTATCTTTCTAGTATAATAAGTTCATATGAAAGTTCGATGGAAAACATCTCTTTATTTCTTTTGGAGAAAAAATTGAAAAAATTACTATCAACTCTTGCATGTGGTACTATTTTAGCAACAACAGTAAGTGCAGAGTTTGTACAAGTTAAGATGGGTGCAGGTGTATGGATGAATGCTCCAATTTCTAACCTTACCTATGCAAAACAAAAAAAAACTGGAATTTTTAATCAAAATGCTACGACAAATGGGTATGCATGGGTATCAGTGAAGCATCTAATCTCTCTGCTACCAAATATTAGACTTGAGTATGTTTCAACAGAAGAACGAGGTAAAATAAAAGGAGATTTTGTAGAGTTTAAGACAACAGATTTTGCTAATATAAAGTATAAAACGACTCAGTATGATCTTATACCTTATTATAATATTTTAGATAATACTAACTGGATTTTGGATTTAGGATTTGGTGCAAGATTGCTAGAGAGTGACTATACAGTATCGGCTACAAAGACTTTTTCTGGCTCTACTAAGGGGTTCTTCTTTCCTATTCCTATTCCTTTCTTATATATACGAGCTAAAACACAAACCGCGATAAAAAATATTAGTATTGAGTCGGATGCTAAAGTGGCAATTCCTCCCATAGGGTTTGATATACGTGCAAAAGTAGATTATACACTAGACTTAATACCTTATAAGCCAACTATAGGAGTAGGCTACAGAGTGCAAGGATCTGCTTATAATGTTTTAAATGCTTCAGGTTTTTATGCTGGTCTCAATCTATCTTTTTAGTATGATAATTCATATTAAAGTTTAATGGTAAACTTCTTTTTTATTCGTGCCTAAGCCTTTTTAAGAATTTAAATGTACTTACTTTGCTATAATACACTTATGGAGATAAAAATGAAGAAATTACTATCAATTATTGCATATTGTACTATCTTAGCTACAGTAGTAAGTGCAGATTTTACACATATGGAGATGGGTGAGGGTGTATGGATGAATACACCAAGTATTAGAACTACATACATAAAAGAAAAAAGCACCTATATTTCGAATGAAACTGCTAGTACAAATGTATATGTATGGATATCGGTGAAGCAATCAGTCTCTGTAATACCAAATATTAGACTTGAGTATGTTTCAACAGAAGAAGAAGGTAAAGTAAAAGGAGATTTTGAAAAGTTTAAAACATTAGATTTTGCTAATGTAAAATCTACACTGACTCAATTTGATTTAATCCCTTATTATAATATTTTTGATAAGACTGGTAAGATCCTGGATTTAGGACTTGGTATAAAATTTATAAAGAGTGGTTATATAGTATCAGCCACAAGGACTTTTTCTGGTTATAGTAGAGAAGGGGGACTATTTTATTTCCCTTTTTTATACATACGAGTTAGAGCACAAACTGCGATAAAAAATATTAGTATTGAGTCAGATGCAAAAGTGGCAATTGCACCACTAGGAGTTGATATACGCACAAAAGTAGATTACACACTAGACTTTATAGCTAATCATCCAACTATAGAACTAGGATACAGAATACAGGAAAATTCTTCAAATGTTATAAATGCTTCAGGCGTTTATGCTGGTTTAAATCTATATTTTTAGTATAATTTTTTATATTTAAACCCAATATTGAAATTTCTTTGAGTTGTGCCTGAGTCTTTTTAAGAATTTAAATGTATTTACTCTGATATAATACACTATTCTTATTTATGGAGACAAAATGAAAAAATTATTATCAATTATTGTATTTGGTACTGTTTTGGTTACAATAGCAAGTGCAGATTTGGTACAAATGAAGATGGGTGCAGGTGCATGGATGAGTTCACCAAGTATTAACCCCTCATATACAGAAGAGGAGAGAACCTATACTTCAAATGAAACTGCTTATATACAAGGATATGCATGGATGTCAGTGAAGCATTGGGTCCATATTGTACCAAATATTAGAATTGAATATACTGCAACAGAACAACAAGGTAAAGTACAAGGAGATTTTGATTCCATTAAAACATCAGATTTTGCTCACTATAAAACATCAAAATTTGCTCACTTTAACACAACATCAGATCTTGCTAATATAAAGTCTATAATTACTCACTATGATTTTATCCCTTATTATACTATTTTAGATAATAATGCTTGGATGATAGATGTAGGACTTGGAATAAGATTGTTAAAACATACCTATACGGTATCGGCTACAAAGAATTTTCCTGGTTATAGTGAGGAGAAATTATTAGATACACCTTTTCCTTTTTTATACGTGCGAAGTAGAGCACAAACCGTGATAAAAAATATTGTTGTTGAAACAGATGCTAAACTGGCAATTCCACCACTAGGATTTGATATACGTGCAAAAGTAGATTATATACTAGCCTCTATACCTAATAAGCCAACTATAGAAGTTGGATATAGAGTACAAGGAGCTTTTTCTCACGTTATAAATGCTTCAGGCGTTTATGCTGGTCTAAATCTACGTTTCTAGTATAACTATTTCACATTCAAGCTCGATGTTAAACTTCTCTTTGACTCGTGCTTGAGCCTCTTTTATAAGCCAGATTGCATCTTCGAACTCTCCGCCACCATTGTTGATAAGAAAATTTGCATGCTTCTCGCTAAAGCAGATAGCACCTCGCATTACTCCTTTAAGTCCAACCTCTTCTATAAGTCTGCCAGCATAATCTCCTACAGGATTTTTAAAACAACTTCCTGCACTTGGTTCTGAGGGCTGGTTACTTCGCATATTTTTAAATAGTTCCACTTTTTCTAGCATATACCCTTCTTGCAGAGTAAATGATGCTTCAAGTATAGGTACTGTTATATCTGTATATCTATACCCATACTCTATATTTTTTTTTAAAACTGTACCATTTGGTGTTTTTATCTCAATAAGATGATTAAAAATCTCAAACTCTTTGAGACCTGCATTCATATAAACAAGCCCCCCAAGTTTTCCTGGAAGATGAGAGAGAAACTCAAAGTTTGCTATATTATTCTTTTTACAGAAAGAGGCAATCTTTCCAGAAGGAGTTGCTCCTCCTATCTTTAAAACGCCATCTTCTATTTTGATATAGTCGTACATTTTAGAGAGTAGCATCAATGGTGGTGGGTTTATGCCAATTAGTGTGTTATTGCAAGAGCCTATAAGGTAGTACTCATTAATATTTGAAAAGTCATCTTCAAGAAGAGCAACCTCAAAACATCCACCTATTTTCAAAGAAGAGTAGTTTGAAAAATTTATGATCTTTGTACGCATAGAGAGTGATCTACTCTATAAAAGTAGGCATTAGCTCAAAAACATGTCGTGCAAAATCTGTCATCTCGTTGAGCATCCATGGCATCGTAAGTACTATAACAATAACAACACCGATAATTTTTGGGATAAAAGAGAGGGTCATTTCATTGATCTGTGTTGTCGCTTGAAAGATAGAGACTGCAAGTCCGAGAAACATTCCCGTGAGAAGTCCAGGAAGAGCTAGCATAAGTGCTATTTTAAATGTTTCTACACCAAGAGCAACAAGTTTTGCTTCCATCTTTTATCCTCTCCTTTGTTCTATATATTCAGTAGGTATAAGATAATCTTCAACCTTAACAGGTTCATCATAAAAGCCATACTTATAACCAAGTTCAAAAAGCTTATTTATTGCTCTATACTGAAGAGGGCTAAGAGAGATAGACTCATCATTTGCATAAAGTTCAAGATACTTATCGAGTGTTTGAGCATCTATGCGAACTAAGTCTCTTTCTATGAGCATTTTTGAGAGTCTCTCTTTATGGTCACGTGCTACTTGTACAGCTTTTGTAAGTGTTTCTTCATAGGCTATAGCTTTTGTAAGGGGAAGTGAGCGACGAATAGCCATACCACCAAGAGGGAGAGGAAGATTTTCTCCTGCTAACTCTTGCCAAATATCCCACATCTCTCGTTCCACCTCAAGTTCTGTATTATATGTTAAGATAGATTCATGAATGAGAACACCTGCATGAACCTCACCATCAAGAACAGCCTGCTCTATCTCTAAAAAGTTCATATAAGTGATACGGGCATCAGGATAGGCAATACGAAAGAGCATTGCATTGGTTGTATGTTTTCCACTAAGTGCAACTTTAAAGTTTTTTTTGAGTTTTTCACCCTTGCGTTTTATAAGTTTAGGACCATAGCCTTCACCAAAACTTACAGCAGTGCGAAGAGGTGCATACTCACTCTTTATATGTGGATAGAGGGCAAAACTAATAGCTACTATATCATAAACGCCATTTATAGCATCTTCATTGAGTGTTTGAATATCTTTAGCAACATTCTCAAATAGAGTCTCTTTCATATCTACCCAACCAAACTTAATAGCATAGTACATAAAAATATCATCGGCATCTGGAGAGTGTGCTATAACAGTTTTTTTCATAAAATGATTATAGCAAGTTTTGTATAAAATCTCTCTCAAATGAGCTTGTCAATAGAAAAAGCATTACTTAATATTGGTATTGATTTATAGGAGTAGCATAGCATTAGTTTCCTATTTAGAAATATAAATATTTTGGAATACTATTTGCTATTTTAAGTCAGATACACCCATATAATAAGGAAGAACATGGAGATATTAAGTTCTATCATTTTAGGAACAATAGAAGGATTTACTGAATTTCTTCCTATTTCATCGACAGGTCACCTTATTGTAGCTAGTGAATTTTTAGGTATCAAACAGACTAATGTTACAAAAGCATTTGAGGTTATTATTCAATTCTCTGCCATTTTAGCGGTTATCTTTAACTACAAAGATAAATTTACTCTGCAAAAAATCGATTTGTGGAAAAAAGTATTTATTGCATTTCTGCCTATAGCGATTATAGGATTTATTTTCTCTCATCAGATAAAAGAGCTCTTTAGTATCAACATTGTAGCGGTTATGTTTATTATTGGTGGTATTATTTTTCTTGTTGTTGAAAAATTCTTTATAAAAGATGAAACAAAACTTTTAGGTAATGTAGAAAATATAACTATAAAACAGTCTCTAGTTATTGGTTTCACACAGATATTTGCACTTATTCCAGGGACTAGTCGTGCTGGTTCTACCATTATAGGTGCTCTTCTTGTTGGTTTGAGTCGTAAAGCAAGTGCTGAGTTTAGTTTCCTCCTTGCTTTTCCTGTGATGAGTGCAGTAACTGTTCATGATATTCTTAAACATTACAAAGAGTTTGATGGTGCTAACTTACTTAACCTTAGTATTGGTTTTTCAGTCTCTTTTATTGTGGCTTACCTTACTATAAAACTTTTTTTGAAGTTCTTAGAAAAGTTTACTTTTGTGGCGTTTGGAATTTATAGAATTATCTTCGGTCTTGTCTTACTCCTTCTCTTTAACTAAACTTGAAATTAGAGGATTTTTAAGATTTTTTTAGCAAGGTTTAGTGCCTTGGAGCGATGAGAGAGTTCTCTTTTTACTGCATCATCTAATTCACCTAGCGTTTTTTTATGCCCTAGTGGTATAAACATCGGATCATATCCAAATCCTCCATCTCCTCTTGCTTGTGTTAACGCCGTTCCATGCATCCACCCATGTACAGTTCTCTCGACATCTTTTGTAACGATAGCTATAGCTGCAGTATAGTAAGCAGGTGAACTCTCTACTCCAGCAGCTTTTATATTTTTCATAAGAGTATTGAGATTTTCTCTATCATCTGCCCCTTTTCCAGAATATCTTGCACTATAAATTCCTGGTGCACCATTTAACACATCTACACTTATACCACTATCATCAGCAATAACTATAATATTTTCATCTCCTATCGCGTCAAAAACTGCATGAGCTTTTAGAAGAGCATTACTTTTAAATGTGTGGGCATCTTCAATTATCTCAAACTCTTGGATTAAGTCAGAATAAGGTATAACCTCAAAATCTTGACATATAGCTTTTATTTCTCTCACTTTGCCTTTATTAGAGGTAGCTAAAACTAATTTCATTTGCTTTTCCTTATAGGTGTCTATTATTCTACTTTCATTATAATTTTGACATTATACTATAAGTGTAAGATTTCAATGTAAAGGCTTTATATGTTCAAAAAAGTACTTCCTCTCTCCTCTATTCTTTTTTTAAGGTTTTTAGGACTTTTTCTTGTTTTACCAGTTCTCTCTGTTTATGCACTAGATTTAAAAGGTGCAACTCCATTTTTAGTTGGTATAATTGTTGGTGGTTATGCATTAACCCAGGCGATTTTTCAAGTGCCATTTGGGACTATGAGTGATAAAATAGGTCGTAAACCTACTATCCTTATAGGACTACTTATATTTCTAATAGGTTCACTTATTTCTGCCTATGCGACAGATATCTATATGCTTATGATAGGGCGTTTTTTACAAGGTGCTGGAGCTATAGGTGCAGTTGTGACAGCTATGATCTCCGACCTTGTAGAAGAAGAAGTTCGTGGTAAGGCTATGGCTATTATGGGTGGATTTATCGCTATGAGTTTTGCTCTTGCTATGGGGCTTGGTCCAGTGATTGCTTCACATTTTGGTATTAGCACTATCTTTTTAATTACTGCTATATTAGCTACTCTTGCTATAGGTGTACTTTTTATGAAAGTGCCAACACCACCAAAAATAAAGCATATTTACCATAACACTTCAAAAACATCTGATATTTTAAAAGATAGTAATCTATTAAATATGATTATCATCAATACCTTTCAAAAAGGTCTTATGACTGTTGCATTTGTTCTTATTCCTATACTTCTTACAAAAGAGCAGTATGGTTTTGGCTGGGAGAAAAATGAACTATGGATGGCATATCTTCCTGCGATGATCGCTGGTCTTGTTGCTATGGGACCAGCAGCTGTATTTGGTGAGAAGAAAAATATTCCAAAACAGATCTTTCTTATAAGTATTGTTCTCTTTTTAGTCTCTTTCCTTATTATGGGCTTTACAGACTCTAGTATCGTATTTGTTGTTGGTGTTGTTGCATTTTTCGTGGCGTTTAATATGATGGAACCACTTGTTCAATCGATGATTTCTAAATTTGCAAAAGTACACCAAAAAGGTGCAGCATTAGGTATCTCTAACTCTTCTGCATACTTTGCTACTTTTTTAGGCGGTACATTTGCTGGGCTTTATCTTGATATTAGTAATCGTGAGAGTTTAACTATCTCCATCTCAGCTCTTATTGTTCTTTGGTTAATATGGACAGCATTTAAACTCCAAAATCCAGTAAAACATTCTCATCTATTTGTTCCTCAAAGAGATGTTGATTTTGATAAACTTCATGCACTGGAAGATAAAAATATTGCGGAATGGTATATTAATGAAACAGAAGATGTTGTAGTTATAAAATATGTAACTGAAGCTATAAAAGAAGAAAATTTAAAAGTGAAAATCTCTAAATAGAGATTTTTTCACCTACTCTTCATCTAGCTCTCGAAGAGGAATAATAATACTTATAACAATAAGACCTATTCCAAAGATGAAGATAGCAAGACTCTCATGTCCAGTAAAAATAGTAGTTAAACTATCCTTTCCTAAACTCTTACCCATAATTAATTTAAACTTATCATAGTAAACTGTAAAGATAAGTCCACCAAGGACACCACCTATGGCACCAACTAGAACATCCATTCTACCATCAGCAATAGATACAGGACCAGTTCCAGGGCACTTACCAAAAATAGCCATTCCTATACCAAAGATAATACCACCAATGACAAGACCACCTAGCAAAATAGGCTTTATATGATACTCTGCATACCCCATCTTAACCATGAAATAAAGACCTATACTAGTTAAACCTATTGCAAAAAAAAGCATTTTTGGTACAATAGTATCTTTCATCATTGCAAAACCAGCAATTTTGTCAAATTCTGCTACACGAGTGTACTGTAGTATAAAACCAAAGACAAAACCTATAAAGAGTATTACTAAAATGGATCCGTGAGGTTCATGCCCAACTGTTGTAAACATACTTAATATTCTATCTATCATTTTCTGCTCCACTTTTATAAAATAATTTTCCAGTTACAAGCACTGTTATAAGTACTACTCCACCAAAAATCATACTACTTATAGCTCCTTGGCTCATCCCACTTAAAAAATGCCCACTTGTACACCCTCCAGCGAGTCTAGCACCTACTATAAGTAAAAAACCACCTAAAAAACTCCAAAAGAGACGAGATAACACAGAATCATTTTTATACTTTTTCCAACCTGCTGGCATAACAGTAAACTTAAAAGTTTTTGTTATAAAGACAGAAGTAATAAATCCACCAAACAATGCACCTAATAGCATTACCCCTTCCCATGCTCCTGCATTATTTACTTCTTGAAGATAAGGGTACTCTTGTGGATCTAAATTGAAGAGAATTCCTGCAAAATATGGTACATATGTAGAAGCTCCAATAGGTCTTGAAGCACCAATATGTGAAAAAGCAAACAGCAGGAGTCCTGCCATTAATATACCACCTAACCACCAAGGCATTTTTCTAATCATAATTTTCCTTTATTAATTTATTGAACAGTATTATAACATTTATTTTATTTGATTATATTAAAAGGAGAGCATTATGCTCTCAAAAGATCACTACTTATTATTTTTGGGGAGTAACATACATATTAAAGTAACGACCTTCAAATTTAGGTGGTTTTTCCATTACACCAATATCCTCAACCATAGGCCAGACACGCAGAAGTACTTCTTTTCCAGCTTCTGGATGAGCCATCTCACGGCCACGCAAAAATACACGAAATTTTACATGAAAACCTTTTTCCAAAAACTCCCTTGCATGTTTAACTTTAAAGTTCATATCATTTTCAGCTATTTTTACTGAAAGTTTAATCTCTTTAACAACAATCTTCACTTGATTTTTACGTTGCTCTTTAAGTTTTTTCTCTTCTTGGTATCTGTATTTACCGTAATCCATAATCTTTGCAACAGGAGGCTTTGCATCTGGTGCTATTAACACTAAGTCCATGTCTAATTCATTTGCTTTTTCCATAGCTTCATCAATAGATACTATACCTAAAGACTCTGCTCCATCTACATTACATCTTACTTCTGTTGCACGAATATCATCATTCATTATTACACGGTTTTTTTTACTCAAAAATTTACCTCATTTATTTTAGTTTGTATAAGTTTAAGAAATTCTTCTTCACTTATAGTATATTGTTCCCTTGTCCTTCTATCACGAATAGATACACTCTTATTTTCTATCTCTTCATCACCTATAACAGCGATCATAGGAACACGAGTCTTTTCTGCTACACGAATACGTTTGTTTAGTGAATCATTTTTAGCATATATTTCACTATCAGCATTAATGTTGATAAGTTTATCTGATAAAAGCTTAGCATATTCTTTATGTACTTCAGCAACAGGAACAATTGCTACTTGTGTAGGAGCAATAAACATAGGGAACTCACCAGCATAATGCTCAGTTAAAATCCCTATAAAACGCTCAAATGAGCCTAATATCGCACGGTGAATCATTACAGGTTGTATCTTTTCATTCTCTTCGCCATTATACTCAAGCTTAAAACGTTCTGGTAAGTTATTGTCCAACTGTACAGTTCCACATTGCCATTCACGTCCAATCGCATCAAGGATTTTGATATCAATTTTAGGACCATAAAAAGCTCCACCGCCCTCATCTATAGTATAAGGGAGCTTGTGTCTCTTCATCGCACGAACAAGTGCAGCTTCTGACTTTTCCCAAACCTCTGCATCACCAACTGCCTTTTCAGGTTTAGTACTAATAGTCATATTGTACTTAAAGCCAAAAGTAGTCATAATCTTATCCACAAAGTCAATAACTTCAATGATCTGCTCTTCTATTTGATCTACTGTGCAAAAAATATGTGCATCATCTTGAGTAAACTCACGAACACGAAAAAGTCCATGAAGTGCACCAGTCATCTCATGACGATGTACTACACCATACTCAAAGTACTTTATAGGGAGATCACGGTAAGAGTGAAGATCATCTTCATAAACTTTAATATGCCCAACACAGTTCATAGGTTTCACACCAAACTCAATCTCATCAATATTTGTGAAGTACATATTTTCACCGTAATTTTGGTAATGCCCTGAAGTTTTCCAAAGATCAGCACGGAGCATTTCTGGACCACGAACCGGCTCATAACCGCGTTTACGATGAGCTTTAAAAAGTAGTGATTCTAAACGAGCACGAAGACGTCCACCAGCTGGAAGCCAGATAGGAAAACCAGCTCCAACCTCTTCACGAAAAGTAAAAAGTTTCATCTCATTTCCAAGTTTACGGTGGTCACGTTTTTCAGCTTGAGCTATCATTTGCATATGAGCCTTAAGAGACTCTTTATCTGCAAATGCAATACCATATATGCGAGTAAGCATTTCGTTCTTAGAATCACCACCAAGGTAAGCACCAGCTATCTTTGTAAGCTTAAAGTAACGAATAAGTCCAATAGATGGTAAATGAGGTCCACGGCATAAGTCTTCAAACTCACCTTGCTTATAGATACTTACTCTCTCATCTTGGATTCTCTGCATTACTGAAAGCTTGAGATGATCATCTTTGAACTTCTCTTTTGCCTCATCCATAGAGATGGTATATTTTTCTATCTTATACTTTTTCTTGGCAAAAGAGAGCATCTGTTTCTCAATCTTTTTAAGATCACCTTCACCTATCTCCAACTCTGTTTTAAAATCGTAGTAAAAACCCTCTTTTACCGTTGGACCTACATAAAATTTAGCATCAGGATAAAGCGACTTAATCGCTTGCGCCATAAGGTGTGCTGTGGAGTGGCGGAGTACATCCAAAGAGTCATGCGAGTTGTTAAGTTCTATCTCTTCACCCTCAATACCACGCTCCTGCGCAGTCACTAAATCTACTATTTCATCATTATATTTTATTGCTATTACACTCAATATCTTTTCCTATTCTCTTATAATTGTGTTTTTAGTACTGCACCATTTGATGCATTTGATACTAATAATTGGTAGCGTTTGAGCCACTTTGATGTTACTTCATTTTTGTATGGGATATAAGCAACTTTTCTTTGTGCTAAAACGTCTTCACTTACATTAAGTTGTAAAATATGCTTATCTACATCAAGCTCTATCTCATCGCCATCTTCTATGAGGGCTATAAGTCCACCCTCAGCGGCTTCAGGTGAGACATGCCCTATAGAAGCTCCTTTAGTTGCACCTGAGAAACGTCCATCTGTAATGAGGGCTACAGATTCACCAAGCCCCATTCCTTGAATAAGTGCTGTAGGAGCAAGCATCTCTTGCATACCTGGACCACCCTTTGGACCCTCATAACGAATAACTACAACATCTCCAGCTTGTACTTTTTTACCCATAATACCTTTGATAGCTTCTGTTTGTGAATTAAAGCAGATAGCTGTTCCCTTAAAGGCACGCATACTTGGAGCTATACCAGCACTTTTTACTACTGCACCTTCAGTTGCAAGATTACCAAAAAGAATAGAGAGACCCCCCACTTGAGAATAGGCATTTTCATTTGTATGAATGATTGAAGTATCTTTTATCTCAGCACCTTTTATACGCTCAGCTAAAGTTTCACCAGTAATCATCTGTGCATCTAAGTTTAGTAAACCTCCACGGCGACTTACCTCTTTCATAACGGCGTTTACTCCACCTGCATCATCAATATCTTTCATATGTACAGTTGTGAGTGATGGAGAGATTTTTGCGATATGTGCTACTTTTTCTGCAATAGCATTAATATTTTCTATTTTGAACTCAACATCAGCTTCTTTTGCAATAGCTAACATATGAAGAACAGTGTTTGAACTTCCACCCATCGCCATATCTACGACAAATGCATTGTGAATTGCTTTTTCATTAAGAATATTTTTAAAGTTGTACTTCTCATTATTTTTCATCTTTGCTAACTCAACTATACGCTTAGCAGCCTCTTTTACCATAGCAATACGTTCTGGAGTCATCGCAAGCACTGTACCATTTCCAGTAAGTGCTATACCCATAGCTTCACAGAGAGTGTTCATAGAGTTTGCTGTAAACATACCAGAACATGAACCACCAGAAGGACAAGCCTCACACTCTATTTCATGGAGTTCTTCTTCTGTCATCTTCCCATCGTTAAATTCTCCAACTGCTTCAAACGCCGTCGAAAGATCAATAGGAGTACCATCTTTTTTATGCCCAGCAGGCATAGGTCCACCAGAGACAAAAATAGTAGGAACATTAACACGCAGTGAACCCATAATCATACCTGGGACAATCTTATCGCAGTTTGGAATACAGATCATAGCATCAAGTTTATGAGCATTCATAACAGTCTCAATAGAATCTGCGATAATTTCACGAGATGGGAGGGAGTAAAGCATACCATCGTGCCCCATTGCTATCCCATCATCAACGCCTATAGTATTAAATACAAATGGAACGCCACCTGCTTCACGAATAGCCTCTTTTACTATCTCACCGTACTCATGAAGAAAAAAGTGCCCAGGAATAATGTCTATATATGAATTTGCAATACCAATAAACGGCTTATCAAAATCCTCATCTTTTAGACCTGTTGCACGTAGTAATGAACGGTGTGGAGCTTTGTCAAAACCTTTTTTTATAGTATCACTTCTCATCAAAAAATCCTTATTTATAATTTATTATTAGAAATTATAAATGAAATTATACCACTTTTTTTAAAATTTAGGCTAAAAACTCTTTACAAATGAAAAACAATCGGCTATAATTCCGGCTCACTTATAGACACTTTGTCGTAAGAGTTTGGATGCGGGAATAGCTCAGTGGTAGAGCATAACCTTGCCAAGGTTGGGGTCGCGAGTTCGAACCTCGTTTCCCGCTCCATTTAATTTAATATTATAAAACTATAATTTCATAGATAGATGCCCGGATGGCGAAATTGGTAGACGCAGGGGACTTAAAATCCCCCGGTAGCAATACTGTGCCGGTTCAAGTCCGGCTCCGGGCACCATCGATGTGAAAGATAAATTGACTGGTGCCATCGCCAAGTGGTAAGGCCGCAGCCTGCAAAGCTGCTATCCCCAGTTCAAATCTGGGTGGCACCTCCATTTTATATAGTTTATAATAAAATAGATGTGGATCTTTGGCAGAGTTGGTCGAATGCACCGGTCTTGAAAACCGGCGAGGGTCACACCTCCCAGGGTTCGAATCCCTGAGGGTCCACCACTTCTAAACCCTAAAAATAAGTACTTTCACAACTTTAAGAACGCCCATTCAACCAATAAATGCAATTTCCACCTAACTAAGCAGCCATTACTTTTGTGGGAATCTGCAAGTGGCTCTAAGAAAATAGAATTTAGAAATATAAGTGAAGGGAATCCTCTGTTAGAAAAAATCAAACTAGAAAATGATATAATGAACTTAAGAAAATGAAGACTCAAAATTTGAATTGAGAATAAGGAGGTTTAAGAATATGACTAAAAATGAAATATTAAGTAAATTAGCAGATAACAAACCTTATATTGAGAAAGAATTTGAGGTCGATAAGATAGGTTTATTTGGTAGCTATGCAAAAGATAAGCAAACTAAAGAGAGTGATATTGATATTTATGTAGAGTTTAAACATAAAACATTTGATAATCTTGCAGGACTTTGGAATTATCTTGAAGAGTTGTATCACAAAAAGATAGATTTGTTTCATAAACATAAAAATAACAATCAAGTTATCATTGCCAATATTCAAAAAGATGTGATTTATGGATAAAGCGAATAATTTAGAGCTATTAAAATTCATCCTTGAGAGTATTGAGATGATTAAAGATAGATTTGAGGACATTAGCAGTAGTGATGACTTTATGTATAGCAAAGATGGGATGATGAAGCTAGACTCTATCTCTATGCGATTACAGTCTATTGGGGAAGCATTAAAAAATATAGATAAGAGAGATAGAGAGTTCTTGTTAGAAGTTGCTACTAAAACATATTGGAGTAACATTATCAAAACAAGAGAGATAATAACTCATCACTACATAGATATAGACTCTGAAACAGTTTTTATGATTTGTGATGAGAAGTTAGATGATTTAGAAAGTAAAATATCTTTATTGATAGATAAGCTCTCAAATTAGAAAAAGTTAATTATTTTAACTTTTTTGAAAATAAATTCTACTGAATTGCTGTCTTAGATTTTAGGGGCATTATATACCTTATTTTCTTACTTTATAATCAAATGTCCATATAAAGTTAAAAATAAACTTGATTTTTTTAAGCCACTTATGGCATAATAAATATACATTTAATTTTAAGGTATGTATTATGACTAGATTACATTTATTACAAAAAGTGAAAGCTAGAAAAGAAGAAATTGGCATTACAATTGAAAATCTTTCTAAACTTTCAAATCTTGGGTATAGAACTATATCAAGATTTTTTAGTGGGGATGATGTTAAGCTTAGTACAGTTGAAAAGATTACAAACTTATTAGGATTAGATTTTGCAGGTAATGAAGTTGTTGATATAGATACTTTAAAGAAACAAAGAGCTGAACAAAAAGCACTATACATTGTATCTTTAGTTCAAGATACATCATCATTAGAAATGCAAGGTTTAGAAAAAAGTAATTTAAATATTTTAATAGAAGATACAAAAAAACAGTTTTTAACTGGAAAATATCAAAAAAATTTATGGGCAAGTTAATATAAAATATGAAAGATACAACTAAAATCAAAGGTGCAACATATGCAGATGATATATCAGGTTTAAAACTTGATACAAATAAACAATATACTTTACAAGATGTATATTTATTTGAAGCAAAAAATATTACAAAAGCTACTTTAAAATATCTATCAATAAAACCTGATAAAAAATTAGCTCCTTTTACTTATGAATGGTTTTTAAAACTTCATTTTGATATGTTTGGAGATGTTTGGGAATGGGCAGGAAAAATAAGACAAGTTGAGTTAAGTATCGGTGTTAAAGCTTATTTAGTAAGCACAGAGTTAAAAAAACTTGTAGATGATTTAGAATATTGGGAAAAAAATAAAAGTTTTGATATTATCGAGATAGCTTCAAGACTTCATCATAGAGCAGTACAAATCCATCCTTTTAAAAATGGTAATGGTAGATGGAGTAGAATGTTGGCAAATATTTATCTAAAACAAAATAGTTTAGAACCCACAAAATGGAATGAAAATTTATTATCAAAAGAAAATTTACATAGAGATGAGTATATAAATGCTTTGAAAAAAGCTGATAATATGGATTATAGAGATTTAATAAAATTACAATCTAATCTACTTTAATCACTCTATCATCACTCTTAGCTAATCAAGTACCGATACACATCAAAATAAGATGACACATTCTAAAAAATAAAATATCAAAAATCAAGGTAGTACAAAGTCTCCACCTTGATTTTTTTATTATAATTTTTTTAAGAAGAATCACTTTATTTTTCTAATTTTGTGATTATGAATACAAATATACTAACTGATATATCAAGGAACTTACTTTGAGCTTGACAGTTAATGGTATTTACTTACTTCCAAATAAGTGTATCAATGATTTTAATATCTGACTTATTTAAAAAAATGGTGGGGTGAAAATTGATGGTTTTAGGAGAAGTCTAATCTAAAAAATATTATTGGAGTTTAGCTGATTTTATAGTAAAAATGGTTATTATCTTTTTATGAATTGTCTAAATAGTATCATAGAAAAACTTTCTCAAAAACAAAATCTTTTTTTGACAGGTGGTGCTGGGGTTGGTAAGACAACTATTACTCGTGAAGTGATAGGATATTTTGAAAGTGAAGCAAAGAGGGTGGCAAAATTAGCTTCAACAGGTATGGCCGCTACACTTATTGGTGGACAAACTCTTCATAGTTTTTTAGACCTTGGTATTTGTGATACTCTTGAAGCACTAGAAGTTAATGGTAAATATGAAGTAAAAAAGAGAATAAAAAAGCTAATTAACTCGATGGATCTGTTAGTAATAGATGAAATCAGTATGGTAAGTGCTGATCTTTTTGAGATGATAAGTTTGCGTTTAAAGCAGGCTGGATTTTCTGGGGTTGTTTTAGTAGTAGGAGATTTTTTACAACTTCCTCCTGTTGTGAGAGGATCAAGAGAAGTGCACTTTGCATTTGAGTCTGAGGCATGGCAAGTGATGGCGTTTGAGAAGATAGAACTCACACATATTTATAGAACAAGTGATATCGCATTTATAGAGCTTTTACACTCTGTACGTTTTGGATATGTAAATGAGTCTGTGCATAACCAACTCAATGAGTACATCAAACCACTTCCAGAAGATATGAGATGCTTTACCTTTCTTTTTGGAAAGAACAGCTCTGCAAATTATCACAATAAAATGCAACTTGAACATATAGATAGTGAACTCTTTTGTAAAGAAGCACAAATCGTTAAGCATCTTAAATCTACTGCAGAGAGTGAAATCGAACGATTTATGAATGATGCGAGAATTGAGCAAAATCTAGAACTGAAGATAGGGGCTCCTGTACTATTTACAAGAAACTCGTGGAACTATTTTAATGGTGAACGAGGTATAGTGGTTAATGTGGATGAGACTTATCTTTATGTACAAAAAAATGACGGTAAAGTCATCAAACTAGAGAGTGTAGCTCAAAGTAAGTTAAGGTGGGTTGAGAAGAGTGTTAAAGGCAAAAAAGAGATGTTTGAAGAGAAAGTTTTTAGTATTTATCAGTTCCCAATAAAGCTGGCGTTTGCTATAACTATTCACAAGTCACAAGGGATGAGTATAGAAGACCTTATTATAGAGACAAATGAAATATTTGCTCCTTCACAGTTTTATGTAGCACTCTCTAGAAGTTCAAACCCAAACAGCTTAAATCTTATAGCTCCCAAAAAACAGTGGTATGATCTTGCTTATGTAGATGATCGAGCGGTGCAATTTGTTAAAGAGGAGAAAGCGTCTTAAGGTATTCTTTTTGATTGAATAGATATAATAAAAGATATTTGATTGTGGAGTGAAAGTTGCCAACGATAAATAAGTGTTTTAAAGCTGACTCTTCAATACTTAATGTAAAAGTATTAGAAGATGGAAATATTATTTTTGCTACAAGTAACAGTGGTATAAGAGTAGTTGACGCAAAAGAGTACTCAGTAGTCTCAAATATACTTCCAAAAGAGCTTACTCCAGAGACATCATTAACCGTTTTTAGCAAAGATTCTCGTCTTGTTGCTTTTGTGAATAAAAATAGAGTTTTCATAATGTTATTAAAAACTCAAGCGATTATAAAAATAATAGATATTCCAAATGAAAATATAGAGATTATCGACTTTGATCTCTCTTCTACTTATATTATAATTGGTACAAATAGAGGACGAGTATTGCAGTATAGATTTAATAGTTGTGCACAACTATCAAGACTCTGCTCTTTCCCTTATCTACTTCCAGATGAGAGTTTTTCTCAAAAAGAAGTTAATTATGTCAGTGCTTTTGCCTTTCACAAAGAGAAATTTGCTTGTAGTGGTTATGGTGGTGCTATCTATGTTATAAATCTGTATTCAAGGGCCAACACACAAATTATTACCCGTATAAGAGCAAGATCAAGGATTGAGGCTCTTTACTTTCTCAACGATAAGTGTCTCATTAGTGGAAATAGTGATGGAGTAATAGAGATTATATCTTTAGAAGATACTTCTAAAATCAAAAGGCTTAATGCACCATTTTTAAATATTAAAAGTATTATAGCAATGCCAAATAAGGACTATATCCTTGTAAGCTCAAATAAAAATTATATTTCCCTCATAAATTGTAAAACACTCAAGGTAGTAGAGAATAGATACTTAGAGTTTGATGCTCCTGTAGATACTATAGTACAAAAAGATGAAGAGTCTTTTCTTATAGTCTTACAGGATGCAACTTTTTTTAGTATAGAACTTGAAAAGTTGAGTCATGTAAAGTTATTAATAGATAATCATAAAATTTATGAAGCATATCAATTTCTTCAAAATGCTCCAATGCTAAGAGGTTCTAAAGAAAATAGTTATTTAGATGAATGCTTTGCACAAACTCTTAAGGTAGCCGTGCAATATCTTATAAAAGGGGATATGCACTCTGCTGATAAGATTACAAGACCTCTTCTTCAAATCGCACCAAAGAGAAATGAGGTAGAGTTGATATATACGGCGTTTAAGCATTATGAAAAATTCCAGATTCTCTTTCATGAAAAGAGATATGCCTTAGTCTATTCAATGTCGGATAGATATCCTGCATTAAAAGAGACAAAAGAGTACAAAAGTGTAGAAAAATTTTGGAAGAAAAGTTTTATTGAAGCACAAAAACAGATGCAATTAAATAATTTACAGGGAGCAAAAGCTCTTTTACAAGATTATATTATGGTACCTTCAAAGCGAACTCTTATAAAAAATATC
Source organism: Sulfurimonas sp. endosymbiont of Alviniconcha boucheti (assembly GCA_021766785.1). Classification (GTDB taxonomy): domain Bacteria; phylum Campylobacterota; class Campylobacteria; order Campylobacterales; family Sulfurimonadaceae; genus Sulfurimonas. Next base: position 464,618 of record JAICBP010000084.1, on the reverse strand, counting down.
TTGTATAAAAATAAGGAGTTTATTGAGTTCTTGCATGCTATAGAAGATAAAGAGTTTGCAAAACTAAACGAAATAGTCAGAGAAAATAAAGATTTTACACACTTAGATAACTATCAATCATTACAAAAAGAGATGCAAGAGAGCGTGCATAGAGCAAAAGAATTAATAAATATTGGAAATATAGATCATGCAGAGTCTATCATTCAAAGATTGGAGAAAGTGCTTCAGTATGAGAAAACAGCGTCTCAGCTTCGAGAGATGTCTCAGAATTTTAGAAAACTTAAGGATGCATTTCAGGAGGATAATCTTTTTCTTTGTTATAAACTTATGGATGCAAATGATTTTCTAAAAGAGAGTGATTTAGGAAAACAACTAGAAGAAAAATGGAATAAAAAAATAAAGGTATATGAAAAGTATGCGATTATGGGTTTAGTTGATGAACTTCTAGTGGCTTTAGGTGATCTGCTTAAACTTTCTTCAAGAAGTGATAGAATAGGGGATCTACTTAGACTTGCTTACCGTATCAAAATAAAATCTAATCTCAAAAAAGCTGAATATAAGAGAGCTAAAGAACTTATACTCTATTATATAGATAATTTTGGTTTGGATGTGGAAATAAAAAATACTATAAAGATGTATGTTAAACAATCCTCCTTAAAGTTTGTATTAACAAGAACACAATCACGAAGAAAACCTCAAGATTTTTGGTTATACTCTAAAGTAACACAATAGATGCTTAGAGTAATTGATAAGGGCATATTTTATATGCTTTTAGGTGCAATGATATCAGCTTTAAATGGTGCACTTGCAAAAATATTGAGTGAGGACATCTCAGCATTAGAAATAGTGTTTTTTAGAAATGCTATTGGCGTTGTATTGATACTGTACGCATTAAAACATACCCCTCCTACACTCAGAGGTGGTAAGATCTATCTCCTTTTTACTCGTGGAGTTCTTGGTTTTACAGCTATGATACTTTTTTTTTATACTATCACAACTATTCCTTTAGGTGAAGCTATTACTCTTAATAAAACTTCTCCACTTTTTGTAACTATACTCGCTTATTTCTTATTGGGAGAGCAGTTGCATAAAAGGACTCTTTTTGCTTTGTTTGTTGGATTTATAGGGATAGTTCTTATAACGAAACCTTTTGGAATGGCACTCTCTTATGAGCATATTTTAGGTGTGCTTGGTGGTTTTTTTGCTGCGGCAGCATACACTACAATAAAAAAGATTAAGGATATTTATGATTCTCGTATTATTGTACTCTCTTTTGTAGGAGTAGGAACACTTTTTCCTTTAGTACTATTTATACTTGCTCCATATGTAGATACACCAGAGTACCTTAGCTTCTTATTTCCTGAGTTTATTTTGCCTACAAGTCTCAATATTTGGTTTCTTATAGGTTTTATGGCTCTTATCTCTACTCTTTCTCAGTGGCTTCTTACAAAGGCTTACAGTAGTGCGAACCTAAGTGTAATTGGTGTGATTAGTTATACAAATATTCCCTTTGCTGTTGGCTTTGGTTACCTCCTTGGTGATCTCTTTGCTGATGTTCTTACATGTGTAGGTATTGGCTGTATCATTATAGGTGGTGTAGTTGTTGGAATGAAAAAATAGTTTAGTGTTGTATATAAAATTTAGTTGTTAAAAGAAGGTATTATACCTCGTAAAGAAGAGGTACAATAAAAAGAGAGAGGAGCTTTTATAATTCGTCTTCGTGTTTTGCTAAGTACTCTGCAACACCTTCAGGAGTCTCTTTCATACCCTCATCACCTTTTACCCAACCAGCTGGACATACTTCACCAAACTCATTAGTAAAAAGCATAGTATCAACCATACGGATCATTTCGTCAATGTTTCTTCCAAGTGGTAAGTCATTGATAACTGCATGACGAATAGTACCATCTGCATCTATAAGGAATGAACCGCGAAGTGCTACACCATCATCTAAAAGAACATCATATGCTTTAGAAATCTCTTTTGTAAGGTCTGCTACTAGAGGCATATTAACATGCCCAATGCCACCATTTTCAACTGCTGTCTCTCTCCATGCGAAATGAGAAAATTGGCTATCTACAGACACACCAATAACATTAATACCACGCTCTTTAAACTCTTCCACTTTATGAGAGAATGCAATGATCTCTGATGGACAAACAAATGTGAAGTCTAGTGGGTAGAAGAAAAGGACTGTACCTTTTTCACCATAATTTTCTGATAATTTAAAATCATCAACTATTGAGCCATCTGCTAAAACTGTAGTCGCTGTAAAGTCTGGAGCTTGTTTTGTTACTAACATATATATCCTTTTTTATGTAATATTGGAATTTTAACAAAATTTCATTAATGAAGACTAAGTTAGAGAGAAGTAGTCTAACAATTTAAGGATATATAAATTGTTAAATAATTAAATTTGGCTATAATTCTAATGATTTATGGAGCTAGACTCTATACTTCAATAAGGAAAAATCGATGACGAAAGAGTATATATTTACTTCAGAGTCTGTAACAGAAGGGCACCCTGATAAGATGGCAGATCAGATTAGTGATGCGATTCTGGATTATATTATTGAGCATGATCCAAAGGCACGTGTAGCGTGTGAAACTTTGGTATCAAATGGTTTTTGTGTAATTGCAGGCGAACTGAAAACAACGGCATATGCCCCTATGCAAGATATTGCAAGAAAAGTTATTCAAGAGATTGGATATACAGATGCAACATATGGTTTTGACCATAGAGCGGCAGCAGTTCTTAATGGAATTGGTGAACAGTCACCTGATATTAATCAGGGTGTTGACCAAGCTGATGGAGAAATTGGTGCTGGTGATCAAGGTTTGATGTTTGGATATGCTTGTCGTGAGACAGATGTACTTATGCCTCTGCCTATTCATTTAGCACATCGTCTTACACAAAGACTGGCGTTTGTACGAAAAGAGGGAATAGTTCCCTACCTCCGTCCTGATGGAAAAGCACAAATAAGTGTAAAGTATGTAGATAATAAACCATTTTCTATAGATACTGTTGTTATCTCTACACAGCATAATGATGGCATTTCGCAGGAGCAGATTCGTCAAGATATGATTGAGGAGGTTATTAAGCATGTTGTTCCATCTGAGATGATGAATAATGAGACGATCTTTCATATCAACCCTACTGGTAAGTTTGTGATTGGTGGGCCTCAAGGTGATGCTGGGCTTACAGGCCGTAAGATTATTGTTGATACTTACGGTGGAAGCTGCCCTCATGGTGGTGGTGCATTTAGTGGTAAAGATCCTACTAAGGTCGATCGTTCAGCTGCATATGCAGCTCGACATGTTGCAAAAAATCTTGTAGCTTCTGGTATATGTGAAGAGGTAACTATTCAAGTTGCTTATGCTATTGGTATTGTAGAGCCTGTCTCTATTATGGTAGATACTCATGGAACAGGAAAAGTGGAGGAAGCCAAAATAGAAGCTTGTGTAAAAGAGCTTTTTGATCTTAGCCCTGCTGGAATTATTAAGTCTCTTGATTTGCTAAAGCCTATCTATAGAAAAACTGCCGCTTATGGTCACTTCGGTCGAGAAGAAGATGGCTTTTCCTGGGAAAAAACAGATCGTGTAGAGGAGATTAAATCTTTCTTAGGAGTTTAACTCTATAGGAACTCTAGTTAGTGTGGTGAAAATTTCACCACTTTTCTCTTGACAATTTTATTTCTTTACAACTTCTCCTTTTTAAGAATCTTCTATAGGTTACAATTTCTTAATTTATTTACAAAACAAAGTACTTTTAGCTACATTTAAAAATCTTCATTGTATAGTTACCTAAATCAATTTAGGAGTATTAAATGGCAGTATTAATTAATGATACTTGTATCAACTGTGGTGCATGTATAGATGAGTGTCCAGTTGAAGCGATTGTAGATGAAGATGATAATCCAACTGGTGAAGAAGTTTACTATGTATATGGTGATAAGTGTGTAGAGTGTGTTGGTCACCATGATGAACCAGCATGTGCAACAGCATGTCCTACTGAGGGTTGTATTACTTGGGATGCTATCGGTGATAGTCCAGAACACAGAGAAGATATCTCTGATGAACAGCGTTCAAACCATGAGAATATAGTAGAGTAACTTCTACTTTTTTGAAGTGTCACCTTGGCACTTCAACCTTTCACTATTTTAAAATAATAAAAAAATCTCTTTTTTAAACTACAATACATCTTTATTGAGGTATAATTTCATTCTAATTTTATATTTTCAGAGGAGATTTGATGGAACGTACACTATCAATAATTAAACCAGATGCAGTAGCTAAAGGTGTTGTAGGCAAGATTTTAGATAGATTTGAAAGCAATGGTTTAAAAATCGCTGCAACAAAGAAGATGCAACTTTCACGTGCAGATGCAGAAGCATTTTACGCAGTTCACTCTGAGCGACCTTTCTTTAACGATTTAGTAGATTTTATGATCTCTGGTCCAGTTGTTGTAACTGTTTTAGAAGGTGAAAATGCTATGCAAATAAACCGTGATTTAATGGGTGCTACTAACCCTCAAGAAGCAGAAGCAGGTACTATCCGTGCAGACTTCGCTGAAAATATTGATGCAAATGCAGTTCATGGAAGTGACTCTACTGAAAATGCGGCGATAGAAATTGCATTTTTCTTTTCAGAAAGAGAAATCTCTTAAGTTATATTTGTGAAGATAGTACTAAGGCGTGTTACAAAAACGCCATTAGATTTTGAAATAAAGTCTAACGAAATAACTTTTAAAGGTTATTTAGAGTATTATATGGGCAAATTAATTCTACTTAAAGCAAAACTTAGTGGATCTCTGTATAAAGATTGTGATATCTGTGCGGAGGAGTTTATACTATCACTTGATGAAAATATAGAATTTTTTATCAATGATGGTATTTTTGAAGATGATGGCAGTATTGATTTAGATGTTGTTGAGTCTTTTGATGGTGCAGTTGAGATAGAAGAGTTATTGCACTCTGAAATTGAACTCATCAAAAGCGACTATCATAGTTGCAAAAAATGTAAGAACTAAAATTTAAAATAGAAAGGAATTATTACCATGGCAGTACCTAAGAGAAGAGTATCTCACTCACGTTCAGCGAAAAGAAGAACTCACTATAAAATCACTTTAGCAAAACCAGTTAAATGTGAAGACGGAACCTATAAGTTACCACATCACATCAACCCAACTACTGGTGAGTATAAATAGTTAATGATTAAAATTGCTATTGATGCAATGGGCGGGGACTTTGGTCCGGAGCCAATTGTAAAAGGTTGCATACAAGCACTTAAAAAGAGACAATTCGCACCAATTCTTGTAGGAAAAGAGTCAGAAATTTTACCTCTGTTACCAAAACGTTATAGAGATAAGATTTCTATAGTTGAGTGTGATGATGTAATCTCTATGAGTGATGCTGCAACTGATGCAATTAAGCGAAAAGATAGTACCATTTATAAAGCAGTCGATCTTGTTAAAAAAGGTGAGGCTGATGGTATTGTCTCAGCTGGACACAGTGGAGCGACAATGACATTAGCAACGTTGAGACTTGGTCGTCTTAAAGGTGTCTCTCGTCCTGCACTTGTAACTCTAATGCCTACGAAATTAAATCGTCGTTGTGTTGTTCTTGATGTAGGGGCAAATGTTGATTCAAAGCCAGAGCATTTAGCAGAGTTTGCTGTTATGGGTGGATGCTATGCTGAAGATGTCTTAGGAGTAGATGAACCTACTATAGGACTTTTAGCAAATGGTGAAGAAAAATCTAAAGGAACTGAAGTCACAAAAGCAGCATATAAACTTCTTGTTGGATATAAAGGTTTTGTTGGAAATGTTGAAGGTGGAGATATCTTTAATGGTTCTTGTGATGTAATCACTTGTGATGGTTTTGTTGGAAATATCATGCTTAAAACAAGTGAAGGTGTTGCGGCTACAATTTCGCAACTGATAAAAGATTATATTAGAAAATCTCCTGTAGCTATTACCGGTGCACTTTTAATGCGTAAAGTATTTAAACTACTTAAAAAAGAGATAGATTATGCCGAGGTTGGTGGGGCTCCACTTATTGGTATTAAAGGATGTGCCATTGTGAGTCATGGCAAAAGTAATGCAAAAGCAATAGAGAATGCTATTTATCAAGCGATTGCTTATGTGGATACTGGTGTCAACGAACATATCGTTTTAAGACTAAAAGAACTTAAAGAGAAGGAAGTATAATGGCATATGCAGCATTTCGCTCAATTGGTGCATATGCTCCCACAAGAGTATTAACTAATGCAGAGTTATCTACATTAGTAGATACTTCTGATGAATGGATTACAAAAAGAACAGGTATTAAAGAGCGTCGTATCGCTGCTAAGAATGAATTTACATCTGATTTAGGTATGAAAGCTGCACAAAAAGCACTTGAAAGAAGTGATGTTAGTGTTGATGATATTGATATGGTCGTTTGTGCTACTATCTCTCCAGATTATTTCTGTATGCCTTCAACTGCAGCTATCATCTCTACAAAACTTGGTATAAAGGGTGCAACTGCATTTGATATATCTGCTGCTTGTACAGGATTTGTCTATGCTCTCTCTATTGCGAAGGCATTTATTGAATCTGGGATGAAAAAAAATGTACTAATTATAGGTGCAGAAAAACTTTCAGCTATTACAGACTATAGTGACCGAGGTACTTGCATTCTCTTTGGTGATGGTGCAGGATCTGCTGTTATCTGTGCAACAGAGGATAAAAGTGAAGCAATTATAGATATTCATACTGGTGCTGATGGAGAGTATGCCGATCTTCTTATGACACCAAATGGTGGTTCAGGTTCTTCTCATGATGCACTTGCCGATGAAGCCTCTTCTTGTTTTATGCAGATGAAAGGAAATGAGACTTTTAAGGTTGCAGTGAAAACCTTGACTAAAGATGTGAAAGAAATTTTGGCAGATAATAATTTAACTGCTGATAAGATAGTTCACTTTGTACCTCATCAAGCAAATTTACGTATTATTAAAGCAGTAGGTGATGCTCTTAAAATGAAGAAAGAGCAGGTCGTTCTTACTGTATCAAAGTATGGTAATACATCAGGTGCATCTATTCCAATGGCTATAAATGATATATATGAATCTGGAAATTTAAAAACAGGGGAGCTTATGCTTCTTGATGCTTTTGGTGGTGGACTCACTTGGGGATCTGCACTCATACCTTTTGCCCCTAAACAGTAGTATCTTCTCTTTAACTGTGCTTTTGCATAAGTAGATAAAGAACACGTTTATGAAACTCTGCTTCATTTGGAAGTAGTAATTTCGCATCTCTTTGCTTTTGACCCCAGATGGGTTCTGGAAAGTAACTATCCTCTTCAAATCTAGCCATCACATGAATATGGACACGCGGAAGTTTATTTGCAAATGATGCCATATTGATTTTAATTGGGTTGTAGTAATGAAGCATTTCATGCTCAATGATATCATAACTATCCCATAACTTTTTTCTTAATTCAATAGGTACATCACTTAACTCTTTATAGGGCTCTTTAGTAAAGATTTTAAGCCAAGGGATTTCACTCTCTTGTTTTTCAACATAGAGGTTGACATCTTCATAGATAATCATATTTTGCATGAGAATACCCTTTTTAAGTAATTATTTTATAGTTATAGAGTAAAAGAGAGGTTAGTCTCGGTTACCTCTGTATCCAGATGAGCTTCTTCCTCCCGATCGATTGCGATCACCGCCACTATTACTTCGATTTCTACGGTAACCACCTCCACGGTTACTATTTCTTCCATATCCACCACTACGATGCCTACGACCATTGCTGCCACCACCACGTTTTGCAGCACGTTGTAAAATAGCATCAAGCTTATCAGCAGGAATACCAATGTTTGATGGACCTTTGATATCTTGCTTGTCTAAGATCATAGAGATAAGTTTAAACATTATAGTCTCTTCATCTATATCTTCTTTAAGACGATCAAGTATTTTGTGTGCTTCATCATAGATTTTGTGATCTTCGATTACTTTTACCATATTATCTATAGTTGTACTTCTGAGATCATTTTTACTTGGGACAAAAGCATGGTTCATTGATGTACCTACTTTTTGTTTAATACGTTGAAGTTCTTTAAATTCCAGTGGTGTTAAGAGTGTGATAGCTTTACCCTTAGTTCCGGCACGGCCAGTTCGCCCAATGCGGTGTACATAAGATTCAGGATCAAAAGGAATATGGTAGTTAAAGACATGAGAGATATTATTTACATGAATACCACGAGCAGCAACATCTGTCGCAACAAGTACTCTTACAGAGTTTTGTTTAAAACCTTTTATAACATTTTCACGTTGTCTTTGTTCCATATCTCCATGGAGTCCATTTGCGAGGTAACCTGCATTTGAAAGGACATTGGAGAGTCTATCTACTTCTGATTTTGTACGGCAAAATACTACCGATTTGTTTGTCTCTTCAGAGTCCATAAGACGGATAATTGCATCATCACGCTCATGTTCATCAATAACATAGTAGAGTTGTTCTATATCAGTATTTGTAGTCTCACCTTTAGTAATAGAGATAAATGCAGGGTCTTGTAAAATACGGCTAGCAAGTGTCTTAATAGGTGCTGGCATAGTCGCAGAAAAAAGTAAAGTTTGACGGTTCGATGGAAGATATGAAAAAATTTCATTTATATCATCTAAAAAGCCCATGTCTAGCATCTCATCAGCTTCATCAAGAACAACAAGTTCTGGTGCAAAGTCTGGAATCATACCTCTCTTAAGTATATCTAGCATTCGTCCAGGAGTTGCTACAACTACTGAAGCACCACGAGCGATAAGATCAAGTTGGCGTTTGTAAGAGCTACCACCATACACTGTTACAGTTTTGGCTCCCAAGTTACGACCATACTTAAAAATCTCATCACTTACTTGAGTAGCGAGTTCACGAGTTGGAGTGATTACTAGCATCTCAACTGACCCATCCATTTTCATGTTGTGTAGTGCGGGGAGACTAAATGCAGCAGTTTTTCCTGTACCTGTATGCGCTTGCCCTACCATATCTTTTCCAGCGATTACAACGGGGATCGCTTTTTCTTGAATAGGAGAGGGTGTTGTAAAACCTGCAAATTTAACACTTTTAAGTATTTCTGGTTTTAGACCTAAATCGGCAAATGTGAGTGTTTTTTCTTCTGTTGTTTCTGTTTGTGCATTTTCTTGCATCATTATCCTTTAAAATAAGGAGATAATACAAGTTGCACTATGATTCTTAATGTATGCAGGTATCTTCTCCTTAAATATTTGGCGAATTATACCAAAACTTAATGATATTTCAATGAAAATACCAATTCAAATCTCAATTCAAGAGATAAGTGTATTAATTTCAGGATGATTTTGTTAAACTATTTATGTTTGATAGTGCTATATGATAGAAAATATAGTACATTAAATCTATTTATTATCTAAGGAGTCTCTGTTGGATATTTTTCTTATATTTAGTGTTATTCTGCTTATAGGCTTTCTATTTTTACTTACTTTGTTTTTACATTTAAGAGCAAAAACAAAGATGCAAGAGAGGGTAGTTATTGAGAAGAATAATATGCTTGAGCATCTTCAAGCAAATGAATCTAAACTTCAAGAGCGATGTAAAAACTTAGAACTTCAGTATGCAGTACTACAAACAAAGCATGAAGAACAATTAAATGCATCAGCACAAAAATTAGAGCTACTCCAAAAAGCGAAAGAGGATCTTAATCGTGAGTTTAAACTCCTTGCAAATAAGATCTTTGAAGATAAAGCAGAACAGTTTAGCCATACAAGCCAAGAGCAACTCTCTCTTATGTTAAAACCTTTTAGAGAACAGATAACAGCCTTTTCAAAAGAGGCAAAAGAGCGTTCTGCTTCACACCTCAAAGAGACCTATCTTCTCAAAGATGAACTCTCGCGTTTGAAAGAGATGAACTCTCAACTCTCACAAGATGCTATCAATCTCACAAAAGCACTCAAAGGCGAGAATAAAACACAAGGAAACTGGGGAGAGATAGTACTAGAAAATATTTTGGAACAGTCAGGCTTACGTAAGGGTGTGGAGTATGAACTTCAAGTAAATCTTAAGTCATCGGAAGGTAAAACTTATTTCCCTGATGTTATTATCCATATGCCAGAAGAACGCGATATCATAGTGGATTCAAAAGTCTCACTTGTTGCATATGAGCGTTTTATAAGTGCTGAAGATGAGAGTGTGAAAAAGCTCTCTCTTAAAGAGCATATAAATAGTATAAAGTCCCATGTGAAAGAGTTAAGTGAGAAGAAGTATGAAAAATTAGTAGGTATAAACACTTTAGATTTTGTTCTTCTATTTATGCCTATAGAAGGTGCTTTTTTACTTGCATTGGAACAAGATGGAGAGTTTTTTAAAAGTGCTTATGAACAGAATATTTTAGTAGTCTCTCCTTCAACCCTACTAGTTACACTTCGTACTATTGAGCATATATGGAGAACACAAAGACAAGAGGAGCATGCACTCAAAATCGCTAATGAAGCAGAAGCTATGTATGATAAACTTGTAGGTTTTGTAGAGGAGCTTAAAAAAGTAGGTACGCACCTACAAAAAGCTCAAGAGAGTTATGATACTTCTATGAATAGACTTAGCTCTGGTCGAGGAAATGTAATAAAACGTGCACAAAATATAGTTAAACTAGGACTAAAACCAAAGAAAAAACTGAGTATATCTGTCCAAGAAGATGAGTAAAAAAAGGGGGAGGAATAAATGGGACTTGATTTGTCAGATACATTGGTAATTGGTATTAGTGCTACTGCACTCTTTGATCTAAGTGAAGCAGATAAAATCTTTAGAGAAAAACTAGAGCAAGATAAGGAGACGGCGATAAAAGAGTATAGAGAGTTTATGCTAAGAATGGAGGATGAACCATTAAACGATGGAACTGGTATACCTCTTGTGGAAGCACTTTTAAATCTAAACAAGTATAAAAAAGCAAAAGAGAAAAGCCCCTTAGTAGAGGTTGTTGTGATGTCTAGAAATAGTCCTGAGACAGGTATTCAAGTCTTTAATAACATTCGTAAAAAAAATTTATCAATAAGTAGAAGTGCATTCACAGGAGGAGAGTCTGTTACAGACTACCTAGAGGCTTTTGATGTCGATCTATTCTTAACAACAAACAGAGATGATGCTCAGAAGGTAAGAGATGCTAACATTTGTGCTGTGGCTTTAGTAAAAGAGCCTCCAAGTGATATGGAGAAAATACCTCAAGGACAAGTGAGAATAGCTTTTGATGGAGATGCAGTTATTTTTGATGAGAGTAGCGAAATAGTCTATAAAGCAGAGGGTATTCAAAGTTTTCATGAAAATGAAAATTCAAAACAAAATGATCCTATGGGTGAGGGTCCATATGCTAACTTACTAAAGAAACTCTCAAAACTGCAAGATAGACTCCCTTTTAGTGTAGAGTACTCTCCTGTTAGAGTTGCAATCGTTACAGCGAGAAATGCACCAGCAGAGATGAGAGTAATAAAAACTCTCAGAACTTGGGGAGTCTATGTTGATGAGATATTTTTTTTAGGTGGTGTAGAAAAATCTAAAATATTAAGAGCATTTAAGGCACATATATTTTTTGATGATCAAGATATTCATCTTGATGATACATCCAATTATATACCATCTGGAAAAGTACTTCATAATTCTGATTCAGTTTTAAAAAAAGAGAAATAAATAGTGAGAAACAATGACAATACAGACACAATATAGTTACGAAAAGAGTTGGAGAGATACAAATGAGAAAGAGCTATTGAATATAATAGAAGAAGAGATAGGAGACGCAGACCCTGCTGGAACTCTCCTTTATGTAAAAGAGAGTATAAAGAGTGGCAAAAGCATCTCAGTTGGCAGTTGCAAGTTTAGAAAAAAAACTAAGGATGCTTAACTTTTATAGTAGAGTTAAGACTCCAAGCGATAATAGCCATAGCCCCTATTACTACAAACGCCGGTAGAATACCATAAGCATTTGTAAGATAAACAAGCCACAAAAGTATAGCTCCAAGTGGTGTTGGTACACCTGTAAAATAGTTCTCGACCTCACCTGCGTCTGCATTGAGGTTAAAGTGTATAAGTCTGCGTAGTCCAGAGATAACATAGTAGATACTAATAAAAGAAGCTACAAGAAGAGAGATAGAATGGAGTTGGGTAGAGTATATTGCTTGAAATATAAGAAAAACAGGTACAAGAACAAAGCTTAAAAAGTCTGCAAAGCTATCAAGTTGTACTCCAAATTCATTACTAAGATTGTACTTTCTTGCTATTTTACCATCAAAGATATCAAATGCACCACCAATCCAAGCTAAAACAATAGCTAAAACAAAGTTATGCTGTGTGATGAAGTAGGTCGCCATAAGACCAGCTGTAATATTTACAAATGTAAAAAGATTTGCGAGATTAAAGTGAGAAGAGGGTGTCCAAAGAAATTTCATAAACTGCCTTATTTGTTGTAATAAGAGTATTATAACAAATAGAAAAAGAAATTAAGCTTTTTTTAAATGATAATGATTATAATTTTAATAAAATAGATAAAGAAGAACTTATATGAGAACACTTTTTGATTGTCACAAAGCTAGTAAAGTAAAAATTGTAAAACTGAACGCTGATGGTGATTTAAAACAGAGACTTATCTCTTTTGGTATTATGAAAGAGGTAAAAGTTGAGGTTTTAGAACATGCTCCTGCTAAAAGTACCATAGAAGTAAAAGTAGGGAAGATGCGTATAGCCCTTCGTGCAGAAGAAGCAAAACTTATAGAAGTGGAACAGATATGAATAGAGTAGATGCAAAAGCTTGTCCCATAATAATAAACCATATAAAAGTAGCACTTGTAGGACAACCAAATGTTGGAAAGAGTATGCTTATTAACTCTGTGTCAAATGCACATCTGCATGTAGGAAACTTTTCCGGTGTTACAGTAGATAAAACAGAAGTACTTTTTAACTATAAAGAGTATCATTTTACGGTGGTCGATCTCCCAGGAACTTATGCCTTTACTGACTACACTATAGAAGAACGTGTAACCCACGAATACTTATGTACAGGAGATTATGATATTATAATAAATGTCGTAGATTCTACAAATTTAGAAAAAAACCTACAACTCACTTCAGAACTTCTTACTATGAGTAAACAAGTGGTCATTGCATTAAACATGATAGATGAAGCTGAGAAAGAGGGTATCAATATAGATGCAGAGTATATGTCAGAGCTTATAGGTGTACCTTGTATAAAAGTTTCAGCGGTAACAAAAGAGGGTATAGATAAGCTTATAGAAGCAGTGACTCTTAAATATGAAACAGCAAAAAGTCAGACAAAACTATACTTTAGCGAATCTGTAGAAGAGGAGATAGCGCAACTAGTGTGGTATCTTGATAAGCATAAGTTTGAATCGGAAAATACTTACAGAAATATTGCAATTAATCTCCTCAAAGGAGATAAAACAACTTATGCTAAATTGCATGATGAACCTATTTGGATAGAGTTACAGCCTATACTTATAGAAGCAGGAAAGCATATAAAACTTCACCATAATAGTGATGATATTAAGGAGGCTTTTGCTGAAGAGTATGCTTCATTTAACCGTGGTGTCACAGCAGAAGTACTTAATCAAAAAAAGCAAGAAGAGAAAAGGACACTTACTGAAAAGATAGACTCTATTTTGATTCACCCAGTTTTAGGTATTCCTATCTTTCTCTTTTTTATGTGGTCACTTTTTCAGCTCACTTTTGAAATAGGTAATATTCCTATGGAGTATATAGATATATTTTTCACTTGGTTTGGTGATACGATAGGAGCGACAATAGCTAATGATGATATACGCTCCTTAGTAGTAGATGGTGTTATTGCAGGTGTTGGAGCAGTAGTCCTTTTTGTGCCAAATATCATTATTCTTTTTATGGGTATTGCTCTACTTGAGGGGACTGGTTACATGAGTCGAGTTGCATTTTTGCTTGATGGTTTTTTCCATAAGTTTGGACTGCATGGACAGAGTTTTATTCCTCTTGTAACTGGTTTTGGGTGTTCTATTCCAGCTTATATGTCTGCAAGAATCCTTAAGAATGATCGAGATAGACTTCTTACTCTCTTCATTATTGGTTTTATGTCTTGTGGTGCTAGACTGCCTGTCTATGTGCTTTTTGCAGGAGCTTTCTTCTCTCCTGAAATGGCAGGAAATATTCTTTTTTTTATTTATGTAAGTGGAGCTATTCTTGGTCTCATCTCAGCAAAAATTCTTAAACTTACCGCATTTAAAGGCAAAGATGAACCTTTTGTTATGGAGATGCCAAAGTATAGACTACCAACTTTTAAACTTATTTGGCATACAGTTCTTACAAAGACTATGATGTATCTTAAAAAAGCAGGCACTTACATAGCAGCTGCCTCTATGCTTATCTGGTTTTTAAGTAACTACCCGCATAACATTAAACTCACTCAAAGTTATGAGACAAAGATAGAACAGACAAAAGATATAGTCCTTAAAGAAGAGCTACATAATACGCTGAATGAATTAGAACTAGAACAGAGTTATTTAGGGGTAATAGGAAAATTTTCAGAGTCTATTTTTACACCACTTGGTTTTGACTGGAAAATGAGTGTAGCCTTGCAAGCTGGTTTAGCTGCAAAAGAAGTTGTTGTTTCTACTCTTGGTGTTTTATATGCATTAGGAAATGATGTTGATCAAGAGAACAGATCACTGATGGGTGCCATAAGTAAAAATATCTCATTTCCATCTGCAGTGGCGTTTATTGTGGTTATTATGATTTATCTACCTTGTTTAGCAGCTTCTATAGTCTTTACTCGTGAAGCTGGGCATATCAAGTACTTTTTCTATCTTTTTGCATTCACTTCAGTAGTTGCTTATATCATGGCGTTTATAGCTTACACCTTCACACGATTTTTATTTTAAAGCACCCTTTGAGTTCTCTACTGTATTTTTGTTGGTATAGTGATCTTTTGTTGTATAGATAAACTGCATGTCTAAAGAAGACCGAAGAATTTTGCAGCATCTTTTTCATCATCTGTTAAACGCTCTTTGATAAACTCTTCATGAGTATCTATCATATATTGGACATGTTTTTTTGCATACTCAAAAAAGATTTTTTCTGCTTCATTATCATTAAAAATAAACCCAAGCCCGCTAAACTGATACTGAGGCTCCTCTTGTTCTATACAGAGAGTGATACCTTTACATTTTTCTTCTGCAAGTTCTACAAGTGTTCTATAGTTGATATTAAACTCAGTTGCGTGCCAACCAATCTCTTCAAGATTTTTGTTAGAAAATTCTGCAACGCCATCAGCAGTTGTATCATCATAAGAGCTTCTTGGAGTGTTTAAGCCTATAAGCTCTTGCCAGTTTGAAAAAGCTTTTATAAGGACACGATCTTCATCTTCAACTATCTGGTAATTTTTGCCAAATACCTCCTCTAGTTTTATCGAAGTTTCAGAAGGAAGTGCACTCACTGGCTTAGGAAGCTCTTCTCTTTCAAATATGAGTATCTCTTTATCTGCATAAGGTGGAGTTTTTATTTCGCCCTTGTAGTTGATAGCAAAGGTTTGAGTACTATTTATAGCCTGTATGAGTTCTCTTCTATCCGCCGTAATAATCTCTTTAAAAAGATTGAATTTTTTCATTTTATTTCCTATGTCGTTCTATCTGTTTCGGTGAGTTTAAATATACTACTCCAATAAGTCAAGGTAACAATTTCAAAAAGCTAATTTTCTAAACACTTGTTACTATATGCTACATCTTTACTCTTTATTTTATGGTTTGATGTTTAAAATTGTTTTGTTTTTGTACTGTTTTTCTTCTATCAGTCTACAAATTTTAAACTTTGATCTGTACGATAATACACCCAATAAGTCAAGATAACTTTTTCAAATATTGGCAGTTTTTGAGCAAAAATCTCATTTGGATTTACTTAAATAAAATCTTCTATAATTATAAAACTAATAAAAGTTTTACAAAACTTTGAGTATAATGCGACAAATTTTAAAAGGGCAAAACCCTTTTTATACTATAAAAGGAAATACAATGGCATTAAATGTTTATTATGACAAAGATACTAGTTTAGACTTAATCAAAAGCAAAACAGTTGCAATGATAGGTTTTGGTTCTCAAGGACACGCACACGCAGAAAACTTAAGAGATAGTGGTGTTACTGTTGTTGTAGGGCTTCGTAAAGGTGGAGCTTCATGGGCAAAAGCAGAAGCTAAAGGCTTTGAAGTACTTACTATCGCCGAAGCTACTGCAAAAGCAGATGTTATTATGATTCTTCTTCCAGATGAAGATCAAGCAAGAATTTATAAGTCAGAGATAGAACCAAATTTAAACGCCGGAGATACTATTGCATTTGGTCACGGCTTTAACATTCATTATGCAAGTATTACTCCTGCTGCAGATATTAATGTTACCATGATCGCACCAAAAGCTCCAGGTCATACAGTTCGTTCTGAGTTTGTTCGTGGGGGTGGTATCCCTGATCTTATAGCAGTTGGTAACAACCCTTCAGGAAATACAAAAGAGTTAGCACTTTCATATGCTTCTGCTATTGGTGGTGGTCGTACTGCTATTATTGAGACAACTTTCAAAGATGAAACAGAGACTGATCTTTTTGGTGAACAAGCTGTTCTTTGTGGTGGTGTATCGTCTCTTGTTCAGGCTGGTTTTGAAACATTAACTGAAGCAGGTTATGCTCCTGAAATGGCATATTTTGAGTGTCTTCACGAACTTAAACTTATTGTTGACTTAATGTTTGAGGGTGGTATTGCAGATATGCGTTACTCCATCTCTAATACTGCCGAATATGGTGACTATGTATCTGGTAAACGTGTTATCAATGATGAATCAAAAGCCGCAATGAAAGAGATTCTTAAAGAGATTCAAGATGGTAGATTTGCAAAAGACTTTATCCTAGAAGGTCAAGCAGGTTATCCTCGTATGAATGCTGAGCGTAATAATGACAAAACAAAACTTATTACTGTCACTGGTAATAAACTTCGCGAGATGATGCCATGGATCTCTGCAGGTAAAATTGTAGATCAAGATAAAAACTAAAATAGTAATAAATCTGCTTCATTACATTTAGGTTCTCATACAAAAGTATGTTTTGCCTAAGTGTGCCTCATATTTTCATCATCTTTTTGCATTAGCAAAAAAGAGGGTTTAAGTACTCTCTTGATTAGTACTATTTATTCTTCCCATATCCTAGTTATCAAACTATTAGTTTCTCTTTGTTATACTTCTTCTATGAATAAAATATTAATGATAGAAGATGATTTAGAACTTGCTGAAATATTAACAGAGTATTTAGAGCAATTTGAGTTTGAGGTTATTACTGAAGATGACCCTTTTAAAGCGGTAAGTATATTAAAGTTGGAACCTTTCAACTTGGTTATACTTGACTTGACTCTTCCTGGCATGGATGGTCTTGAGGTGTGTGAAGCGATTCGCGAACGCCAAGATATTCCCATTATTATCTCCTCTGCTCGTTCCGATGTAACAGATAAGATAAAAGCTTTAGAACTCGGTGCAGATGACTATTTGCCAAAGCCTTATGATCCTAGAGAACTTGAGGCGCGTATTCACTCTGTTCTTCGCCGTTATGAAGCAAAGTCAGAAGAAAAAGCAGAAAATAAGAGTGATTTTAAATGTGATAAGGCGACTATGGTTATAACCTATAAAGGACGTACAATTGAACTTACAAATGCAGAGTTTGGCATACTCTCTTATATGATTGCAAAGCAAGGACTTGTAGTCTCGCGTGAAGATCTTATCCATAATGTAAACGCCATAAATGAAGACTCTTCAAACAAAAGTATAGATGTTATGGTCGGTCGCATAAGAAATAAGCTTGGTGATAAGTCTCTCATAGAGTCTGTTCGTGGTGTTGGTTACAAACTTCTAAAGTAAAACAGACTTGAAAAAACATGCTGTTCTTATAACTGTACTCTTTGCACTAAGTGTCTCTTTAGTGAGTTTAAGTGCCATTTTTTGGGAATTTTATAAGCTCAATAGAGAGCAGTATATAGATCATATATTTATGAAGTATGCTGTAATTACCCAGATATATAGAGACCATCAACAGAGACAAAATCCTGAAATTATGTTAGATGCAAATTTAGCTATCTATAAACTCCAAGCTATAAGAGATAGCAAAGAACAAAAAAGAGTATTGCAAAAAGCAAAAATTCTTAAACGGGAGGGGTTTCATAGTGTGAGTAGTGCGCTCTCTCTTAGTAGAGATGGTTTAATTAGGCAAAATAACATAGTAACAAGACTTCGTGCAACAATGCTTGAATACCATAAAAATATCTATTTTTACATGCAGACAAAAAATGCAGCGATCCTTATAAAAGATGAAGATCTTAGACCTTACTCTTATATAAATTTACTCTATGCTTACAGTACAATTTTTATGATTATTAGTCTCTCCTTTGTACTTGTTCTACAGAAGTTAAGGCCACTTATTCGTTTAAGGAAAAAGATAGCACTTTTTGGAAATGGTAAGCTTGACATATCCTTTGAGACAAACTCTTGTGATGAAATAGGCTTAGTCTCAAATGAGCTTGAAAACACAAGAGAGAAGATAAATACTCTCTTAGAAGCCCGAACACTTTTTTTAAGAAATATTATGCATGAACTCAAGACCCCAATTGCAAAAGGAACTATCGCAACACAGATGCTCTCTTCTGAGAAGCAACGCGCACGTTTTGAGAGTATATTTCACAGACTAGAGACACTTGTTACAGAGTTTGCACTCATAGAAGAGGTAACAAGTATGAATGATAAAATCGACTTTAATGATTATAGAGTGATTGATATTATTGATGGTGCTATAGATATGGCGATGGTTGAGAGAGAGTTAGTAAGTGTTTATGTAAATGCAGATACAAAAATAAATGCAAACTATAGACTCTACACAACAGCTATAAAAAATATGATAGATAATGCTATGAAGTACTCTTCTGATGGACATATAAAGATCTGTATGATTCAAGGCGAGCTAAGTTTTGAGAACAAAGGTAAACGTTTAGCTTATCCTCTCTCTTATTATATAGAACCTTTTACCAAAGAGAATCCTTCAAAAAATAGTTTTGGCTTAGGACTCTATCTTGTAGATTCTATTTTGAAGGCTCATGACAAAGTGTTAGCTTACGAATATGAAAATGGAGTGAACCGTTTTATCTTTGCATAAGTTTATATCTGTAAACTAACACAATGAATAAAATATCGTACCTCTTGCTCTCTAGCTTTTTTGCATCTTCTCTCTTCATTTTTGGATGGTTAAGTCATAGTGCCTATACTCCAGGAAAAAAGATAAAAAAGATCTCTTATTTAGAGAAAATAAAACGAAAAAAAGTACTGAGTGTAGTACTTTTAAATGGTCCTACAACTTATTATATCGGTGTAGATGGGGAACAAGGCTTTGAGTATGATCTTCTTAAAGAGTACGCAAAACATCTTGGAGTGAAACTTAAAATAAAAACAGCACATACTATAGCAGAAGCATTAGAACTAAGTAAAGATAGTGATATAGATATTACCTCCGCATCATTGACAAAAACGCCATTACGAGAAAAAAAATACTATTTTGGTCCTTCCTATTTTGAAATACAAGAACAAGTTGTTTGTCATCGAGATATGTTAAATAAAAATATCTTTCCACGTGATATTGAAGATTTAGCTGGTCTCAACATCTTAGTAGGGGATCAGACAAGTTATAAAGAGACTATTATCTCCTTAAAAAATGATGGTTTTGATATAAATGCTACTTATACAAAAGATCTTTCAACAGAGGAAATTTTAGAAAAAGTCTCTAAACATCAAATAGACTGCACCATAGTCGATTCAAATATTTATGCTTTGAACCTACGTTATTATCCTGAAATCGCTATGGCATTTTCTATCAGTGGTCGTGAGCAACTTGCATGGATTCTTCCAGCTGGTGCAACATATCTTAAAGAAGATATGTACACATGGTTAAACTTCTATAATCAGCAAGGAAAGATAGCTCAACTTAAAGATCACTACTACTCTTATGTTCTCTTTTTCGATTATTATAATATAAAGGTATTTTATAAGCGTATAAAATCAAGACTTTCAAAATACAAAAAAATTTTTCAAGAAGCGGCAACGAAATTTGGTATTCCATGGACACTTATTGCTGCTATCTCTTACCAAGAGTCTCATTGGAATGCAAAAGCTAAAAGTTTTACAGGTGTAAGAGGATTAATGATGCTTACTCGCCATACAGCAAAACTCCTTGGTGTCAAAAATAGACTTAATCCAAAAGAGAGTATAGTTGGCGGTACACGACATATTAAACAGATGTTAAAGCTTGTAGATGATAAGGTAAAAGGAGAAAATCGGCTCAAATTTGCACTTGCCGCATATGATATAGGGATGGGACATATTAGAGATGCACAGATTCTTGCAAAAGAGACAGGACTTAATGAAAATATATGGAGTGATCTAAAAGTAGTACTTCCTCTGCTTTCACAGAAGAAATACTATAGAGGTTTGAAGTATGGCTACTCAAGAGGAAATGAAGCTGTAAAATATGTGGAGTCTATTTATAATTACAGAGATATACTAGAAAATCAGTTGCTTTCTCAGTCTAAACTTACCACTCCTCACCAGTAGATTGCCCAAGCTCACTTAAAAAAGTCTCCATATCATACTTTGCTCTATACTCAGCTGTCATGATATGTATGAGAAGATCACCTAAGTCTATAACAACCCAGTCACCACTTTCATCGACATTGTTAAAAGTCTCTTCTGGTTTTATACCTTTTTTTAGGTGATCAAGAAGTGCTAGAGTATGTCTGCTTCCAAGTGATGAAGCAATGATAGCATACTCCACGAAGTAGTTTTTTTCATGAAGATCAAAAACCTCTATATCTTCTGCTTTATTAGTATCGAGTACATTTGTGATTTTTTTTATTCTCTCTCTCATTGTTGTCCTTAATTGTTTTTTATAATACTGCACTATCTCTTTAGCATTTACTCTACAGAGCATCTCTTCTTGTATGTTCTTACGAATCTCTGAAGAAGAGATATTTACTTCAACTTGCAGATCGGCATAGTAAGGAGGTATAGAAATACTCTCTCTATGTGCTACCATGAAAGTTACAAGTTTTTCTAGTTCACTATAACGATACCAAGAGTGCAAACCTTTTAGATTATCAGCTCCAATTATGAGATAAATTTTATCACAATTTTTGGATAGATTTTCTACTGTCGTAATGGTTGGAACTTTTTTCTCTTCTTGTATTTCAAAATCACTCACAGTGACTTTTCTTTCTTCTTTAAATATCTCTTTAAGCCATCGCAAACGTAGCTCTGCTGGAGCAAATGAAGCATCTTTAAATGGATTTAGATAGGTGGGCATTACGATGATTTCATCAATCTCTTTTATCTCTAAAAGTGCATGCACAATACTATAGTGTCCAAGATGAGGAGGATCAAAACTTCCTCCAAAAAGTGCAATAGTTTTCATTTAATAGGAATTATAGCTAAATTTAGTTAAAATAATTGAATTAAAATTATAGGAATTATAATGGCACTTAAAATAGCAATTAATGGATTTGGTAGAATTGGTCGTTGTGTCGCTCGTATAGCAGCTAATAGAGATGATGTTGAAGTTGTAGCGATTAACGATATGGCAAGTATGGAAATGATGTTATATCTTCTCAAAAATGATTCAGTACATGCTACATTCACAAGTAGTGTAGAGCAATTAGATGAAGAAAATATTAGCATTGATGGTCAAAAGATAAGAGTGTTTTCTGACCGTGATCCTAAAAATCTCAAGTTCGCTGAGTGCGGTGCAGATATGGTTTTAGAGTGTACAGGCGTTTTCCTAACACAAGAGTCTGCACAAGTACATTTAGATAATGGTATTGAAAAAGTACTTTTTTCTGCACCATCAAAGGATAAAGAAACAGATACTTTTGTTATGGGTGTAAACGAAGAACTATATGATGGGCAAAAGATCGTATCAAACGCCAGTTGTACTACAAACTGCTTAGGTCCTGTCGCTCGTATTTTAGATGATGCTTTTGGTATTGAAAAGGGACTTATGACTACTATTCACTCATATACAAACGATCAAAACATCTTAGATGTAAAACACTCAAAAGATAAACGCCGTGCTCGTGCAGGTGCTATCAATATGATCCCTACGACAACAGGTGCTGCAAAAGCTATTAGCCTTGTTATGCCTCAGCTTGAAGGTCGTCTTCATGGACAGTCTGTTCGTGTTCCGACACCAGATGTCTCTATGGTGGACTTAAATGTCGTGGTAAAACGAGGTACAACAAAAGAAGAGGTGACAAAAGTTTTCAATGAAGCAGCAGAGGGCAGACTTAAAGGCTTACTTCTTATGGACAAAGAGATGAGAGTTTCTCAAGATTTTGTAGGGTGTGAGTACTCTTCTATTGTTGCTGAGGATTTGACTCAGGTTATAGGAGGAGACATGGTGAAGATCATGGCTTGGTACGATAATGAGTGGGGTTACTCTATGCGTTTAGTAGATATGGCTTTACATATCTCTCGATAATCTAGTCAAGGAGAGTGATCTCTTTTCCGTTTGGGTTGATTTACTACTCAAGTGCGAGATAGAAAAATTATAAACATGAGGGTTAAATTGAAATTATTAAATATAAAAAAGTTAGAGATTAAAGACAAAAAAGTATTTATCCGTTGTGATTTTAATGTTCCAATGGATGAATTTGGAAATATCTCTGATGATAGACGTATTCGATCTGCTGTAGCAACTATAAACTACTGCCTAGATCAGGACTGTGCAGTTATCTTAGCTTCTGGTGAAGTAGATGAAAAGTACTCTCTTGCACCGGTAGCAAGAAGACTTCAACAACTTCTTAAACGCCATGTTGCATTAGCACCTGCTGTAGTAGATGATGCTACACTAAAGCTTGCTGCTGACTTACCACGTCATGAAGTACTTCTTTTAGAAAATATCCGTTATGAGATGGGTGAGACAAAAAATGATGCCAAGTTTAGTGAAAAACTTGCTTCTATGGCAGATTTTTATGTGAATGATGCCTTTGGTGTAAGTCATAGATCGCATGCTTCAGTAGAAGGCATTACGAAGTTTTTTGATGATAAACATAAAGCTGCTGGATTTTTACTAGAGCGTGAGATACAGTTCTTTGGAAAGCTTATTGATGAACCAGTACGTCCTTTTGCAGCTATAGTTGGTGGGAGTAAAGTTTCAGGAAAACTTGAAGCTCTAGTCAATCTTCTTCCAAAGGTGGACAAAGTCTTTATAGGTGGAGGGATGGCGTTTACATTTCTCAAACAACTCGGTTATGATATTGGAGCGTCACTTGTTGAGGATGAGCTTTTAGAAGAAGCGCAAAATATTATGGATGAGGCGAAAAAGCTCGGTGTAAAGTTTTATCTTCCTATAGATGTAGTAGCAGCAGATAAGTTTGCTGAAGATGCGGTAAGCAAGATAGTAACAGCACAAGAGATTCCAAAGGGATGGATGGGTCTTGACATCGGTCCTGCGACTGTAAGACTCTATCGTGAGGGACTAAATGATGTTCAAACTGTACTTTGGAATGGTCCTATGGGTGTCTATGAGATGGAAAAATTTGCTCGTGGATCTAGTAAGATAGCCCATTTTGTAGCAGACTCGTATGCAACAACAGTAGTGGGTGGAGGAGATACAGCAGACCTTGTCCAACGCATTAATGTAGATGAAGAGATGACGTTTATCTCAACAGGTGGAGGTGCTTCGCTAGAGTTACTAGAAGGAAAAATTCTACCAGGTGTAGCACAACTCATTACAAAACCAGAGTAGTCACAGAATATGGCACTTTCGCTTCACCGAGACAAATGGTAAAGTAAACATTCAAAGATATACTAAAGGCATAAAAAATGATAATAGCAGCAAATCTCAAAACAAACTTCACAAGAAAAGAGACAAAACAATACATACAAGAGTTAGAGAGTTATGTAACAAATAATGCTATCACTCAAGAGGTGCTGGTGTTTCCTGCAATGAGTTCACTAGATGAAAATAATACTTCCATTATAGTAGGAGCACAAAATGCTTATCCTACACAGGAAGGGGCATTTACTGGTGAGATAGGCGAAACACATCTTAATGAGTTTGCTATTAAAACTATACTTATAGGACATAGTGAACGCCGACATATTTTAGGTGAAACTCAAGAATCGATAGTAGCGAAATTTAACTACTACAAGAAGTTAGGTTTTAAAATAGTTTACTGCATAGGCGAACCACTCCCTAAACGCGAGGCTGGTGAGCAAGAGATGATGGAGTATATATCTGCTCAGTATGAAGGTATAGATACAGAGTATGAAAATCTCATCATAGCTTATGAGCCAGTATGGGCTATAGGCACAGGACTTACTCCAACCCTAGAAGATATAGCCTCTATACATAAAAAACTTAAGAAAAAATCAAAAGCACCACTTCTCTACGGTGGTAGTGTAAAAGTCACAAACGCCAAAGAGGTGTTAAATGTGTTAAATGTAGATGGTATTTTAGTAGGAAGTGCAGCACTCTATGTAGAACACTTCTGCACTATGATCTCTTATGCAGAGGAGCTTTCGCAATAAAGATTTTGTCTATTTCCCAATAACAGGCATTCTCTCTAGTCTTTTCACATTGGATTTTGATTCATCTAAGGGATGAGATTTTCTATATGCTATTTGCTTATCTATGAACTCTTGAAGTTAGATTAGTTTGTGATATTATCTGTTTCATATGGGTAGTATAGTAGAAAAGGATTAATAATATCTCATTTTAATGTTATTTTAAGCATAGGTTGTGCTACAATGCTTATCGAAATTTGTAAGTATATAAGGAGAAAATATGAAATTTACAAAAATGAGTTTGGTGACAGCACTGCTATTAGGTTCGAGTGCATTTGCAATTGAGAACACAAAAGTTAGTGGTGATGCTAAGTTATTCTATGATACTGTTGATAAGAACAAAAATAGCTTATTTGATAAAGCTGGAGCTTCTGGTCAAGCTGCCGCAAGTTTAAGTATCTCTACAGATCTGATGAAAGGTGTATCTGCTGGTACAAAAGTTACTGCACTCTCTACTTTAGGTCTTGAGCATCAATTAGTAAATAATGTTTGGGAAGGAACAAATGGTATTACTGACTCTTATATTGTAAATGATTTATGGGTTGCAGCGACTGCTGGTAAGACGACTACAAAAATAGGTCGTATGGAACTAGATACTCCATTAGTATTTACAGAGAAATGGTCAATCGTAGAAAATACTTTTGAAGCAGCTGTTGTAATTAATCAAAATATCCCTGGTACTACTATAGTTGGTGCTTATGTTGGTGGTTCAAATGGTCAGTTTGTTGGAGCAACTCCTGGAACAGCTGATACAAACGCATCTACAGTTGGGTCTGCGAATGTTGTTCAAGGTATTAAGAACGAAAGTACATTTAATCAGTTTTATAAAGGTGCATATGCTATAGGTGCTATCAACAACTCTTGGAAGCCATTAACAGCTCAAGCATGGTATTTTGGTGCAACAAATGTTACAACAGCTTACTGGTTAGAAGCTGATTTAGATATGGAAGGAGTTCTTCTTGGTGCGCAATATACAGGTATTGGTGAAATAAATGGTGTAACAACTAAGTCAAGTGATGCATTCGCAGTAATGGCTGGTTATGAAATGAAAGACACTTTTACTGCTAAAGTTTCTTACTCTCAAACTGGTAAAGATGCTGGTGCAGGTTTTAACTTAGCTGGTTCAGGTAAGTCTAAGTTTTATACTGAAGCATGGTGGAATTATGGTAAGGTTACACAAGCTGATACAACGGCTTATAATGTAACTGTTGAAGCACCTATTACTGATATTCTTGATTTAGGTTTATATTACACAAATGCTGATCATAATGCTGAAAATAGTGCAGGTGACTTACAGGAGATCACTTTAAGTGCTACTAGAACTTTTGGTTCATTAGATACTTCTTTTGTATTTAGTAATATTACTCTTGGTGCTGATGATAATTACGATCAAATTCAAGTTTACTTAACTCTTAACTACTAGAACGAACTTCTAACTCCCTAAAAGGGAGTTAACCCGCACTTACAATCTTATGTTATAATTATCTGTATCTATGTTAATAGCCAAAGATCAAAATAATACTTTAGATCTCTATTCAATAAATACAAAAAAAAGTAGATTGTCTGTAATAATATAAGACAACCGTTAAAAAACTGTAAAATACCGACTAAAGTTAGTCTCATAAGAGAACAGATATGAAAACAATACTTAAAAAACTAGCATATATTATTCTTATGCTTCTTCTTATCTCTATCATATCTTTTTTAGCTGTCCATGCCGCACCAAACTCCTTTTTTGGAGCAGGAGAGCTCAACCCAAACATGACAAAAGAGGCTATTCAAAAGCTCAAGGTTGTTTACGGACTTGATAAGTCTTTAACACAACAATATTTTGAATGGGCAAAAAATATACTTACCCTTCATTTTGGTGTCTCATTTGTAAGTGGTGCAGATGTAAGCAGTGAGATACTCAAACGTTTACCAGTGACACTATGTATGAACATTACAGCTTTAGTAGTGATTTTTGTACTTTCTTTATATTTAGGCACAAAAGCAGCACTTNATTATTCGACAGATTTCTCTTGTCTCTTTCTCTATGCCCTCTTTTTATTTGGCACTTCTTTTTATTATCTTTTTTGCACTCAATCTTGATCTATTTCCTATAGCTGGTTTACATTCAGTAGAAGTAAAAGAGGGGTTATGGAACTACCTAGACATGGCATGGCACTTAATACTTCCTATTTCCGTCATGATATTTGTAGGTTTGGGAAGTATGATTATCTATATAAGATCGCTCACACTAGAGATTCTCAAAAGTGATTATTACTACTTTGCACTCTCAAGAGGACTCTCTAAGTATGAACTGCTAAGATATTACATATTCCCAAATCTTCTTCCACCCATTATCACTCTATTAGGTTTGTCTCTACCAGGGCTTATAGGTGGAAGTATTATTCTTGAGTCTATTTTTGGTATAGAGGGGATGGGACAGCTCTTTTTTATATCAGCATTAAGCCGAGACTACCCAATAATTATGGGAACACTAATCATAACTGCTTTTTTAACACTCTTAGGAAATATGTTGGCAGATTTGATCTTACTTAAACTAAACCCTTATATGAAAGAAGAGTAAAATTTTTCGATGTTTGTCTTTGAAAATTATTTTGATATAATAGTCGTATGAAAAAAGCATTTACACTAATAGAACTAGTTTTTGTAATAATAGTGATAGGGATTTTATCTGCAATCATAATTCCTAGCACAAAAACAAATCCTGTTAAAGAAGCTGCCGTTCAGTTAGTCTCTCATATAAGATATGTACAACATTTAGCTTTGCTTGATGATAAGTATGGTGAAGGGGCTAAGTGGTATAGAAAAAGATGGCAGATAGTTTTTATAAATTCATCAAAAGCAAATTATCAATACTCCTATACAATCTTTTCTGATAGTACAAAAACAACAGGAGATCCAAACTTTAATGAAATAGCTAAAAATCCACTTAATCCAACTCAAATAATGACTGGTGGAAGTAGTGGAGGAGAAGCGAAACTTGGCATTAATCATCCGAAATTTAAAGGAATGAAAAAGTTGAATATAGGGATGTCTTATGGCATTACAGATGTAAGATTTTCAAATTCATGTAAGGTCGCTAAGCGATTGGCGTTTGATTATTTAGGCAGACCTATAATTGGAAAGCTTGGTGCTGCACGTAGTGCTGGTGGTAACAAGAAAGCATATGAAGCAGATAATTTATTGAAGGCAAATTGTGATATTACACTTTCTAATGGGACAGAAACAGCGGTTATAAGAGTGACTCCTGAAACTGGTTATGTATCAATTTTATAAACTCCACTAAAATATTAAGTAAAGTATAAGCCACATTTCTCTATAATTCCCCTCCACAAACAGAGGCAGTTTAAAGTTTAAGCTGTATGAGAAGTTTGAGATCATTGAAAACTAAGCAAGTAAGAAGAACAAGTTTGAGAGGATGAGTTCTAAAGACTTAGAAATAACTAATAAACAACAACCGTCTATTCTATGAAAGAGAGTTCTAAAAGTTTACATTTTAGAGGTCTAAAGATTAGCAATAGATAAAAGAAGAGTCGAAGAATAGACAATAAAGAGT
>JAICBP010000084.1:396992-431228 GCA_021766785.1 Sulfurimonas sp. endosymbiont of Alviniconcha boucheti | reverse complement strand
TCTCTTCTCAATTTACTTTTAACATTATACTTTTTTAGAATTGATATGTTTTTTAGAGTAGATGTCCCATCTTATCACGTTTAGTTTTTAAGTAATTTTCATTATACTCATTAGAATCCATAATGATAGGTATCCTATCAATAATTTCAATATCTTCTAAAGCATTAATCTTATCTGGGTTATTAGTTAATAGTTTTATCTTTTTTATATTGAAATAATCTAAAATAAATGTGACAATTTCATATGTACGTTCATCTGAAGCAAAGCCTAGTTGGTGATTTGCTTCGATAGTATTGAGACCTTTATCTTGGAGTGCATAAGCATTTATTTTATTGAGTAATCCTATATTCCTTCCCTCTTGCCTAAGGTAAATAACCATGCCACACTCTTTATTTATGAACTCTAGTGCATATTCAAGTTGATCACGGCAATCGCATTTGAGACTGCCAATAGCATCACCAGTGAGACATTCTGAATGAATACGGATAGTAGGTTCTTTTTTTAATTTTTTTGCATAAATAACAAGGTGCTCTTTATCATCTTGCTGAAAAGCTTTGACATTAAAATTTCCAAAACGTGAGGGTAGATTTGCTTCTTGGGATATAGTTATATTCATGTAATTTAATCTTTAAAAAGGTAAAATAGTATTCTTAGTTTAATTATAGCAAAAAAAGGTTTAATAATGTTTCAAAGATTTCGTCGTACTCGTTTAAATAAAAATTTGCGTTCCTTAGTGAGAGAAACTCATGTACATGTAGAAGATTTTATTTATCCACTTTTTATAAGAAGTGGTAAAGATATTAAGACAGAGGTAAAATCAATGCCTGGCGTTTATCAAATGAGCCTTGATGTCGCCATCAAAGAGTGTGAAGAGTTAAAGAGACTTGGTATCTACTCTATTATACTTTTTGGTATTCCTGATACAAAAGATTCTATCGGAAGTGACTCTCTTTGTGAACATGGTATCATTGCTACTGCAGTTCGTGGTATTAAAGCGATCCATCCAGATATGTTTGTAGTGACAGATTTATGTTTTTGTGAATATACTGATCATGGTCATTGTGGGATTATCAATGAAGTTAAAAAAACGGTAGATAACGATGCTACTTTAGAAATTTCAGGGGAGCAGGCTATTATTCATGCAAAAGCTGGGGCAGATATGATAGCACCAAGCGGGATGATGGATGGTATTATTGAGCAACTTCGTATCTCTTTAGATGGAGCAGGATATAAAGAACTTCCTATTATGTCTTACTCAACAAAGTTTGCTTCTGGGTATTATGGACCATTTCGTGATGTTGCTGAATCGACTCCTAGTTTTGGTGATAGAGCTTCGTACCAGATGGATCCAGCAAATCGTCGTGAGGCTATAGCGGAGTCTGTAAGTGATGAGATGCAGGGGGCTGATATACTAATGGTGAAACCAGCTCTAGCTTACTTAGATTTAGTTAGAGAGATAAAGGATGTAACAAGTTTGCCGATGGCTGTTTATAATGTAAGTGGTGAATATGCAATGTTAAAAATGGCTGGAATGAATAATCTTATAGATTATGAAAGAGTTGTTATGGAGACAATGGTGGCGTTTAAACGTGCTGGTGCAGATATAATTATCTCATATCATGCGAAAGAAGTAGCAAAAATACTTCAAAATAGTTAATTTAAAGAAAGTTGCTATAAAATATAGATTAAATAAAAGTTAGGAAGAGAAATTGAGACATTTTTTAACACTAAAAGATTTTACAAAAGAAGAGATTTTAGAGATTATTGATACTGCTGTTGAGATCAAAAAAGATCTTCGTTCTGGCGTTTATAAAAAAGAGCTTGAGAATAAAACTTTAGCGATGATATTTGAGAAGAGTTCTACTCGTACTCGTGTAAGTTTTGAGACTGGAATATTTCAGCTTGGTGGACATGCACTCTTTTTATCTAATCGTGATATTCATCTTGGTCGTGGTGAGCCCATAGCAGATACTGCAAAAGTTATTAGTAGTATGTGTGATATGGTGATGATACGAACATTTGAACACTCTATGATAGAAGAATTTGCCGCAAATTCTTCAGTACCTGTTATTAATGGACTTACAGACTCTTATCATCCTGTGCAATTACTCGCTGACTACTTGACTATGCTTGAGTATGGAGTAGAAAAGGATGCAGTTGTCGCTTATGTAGGTGATGGAAATAACATGACACACTCATGGCTCATGCTTGCTGCAAAATTAGGTTTTGAGCTTCGTGTTGCTACACCAAAAGGATATGAAGTTGATGCTTCTATTATTACTGAGGCATTAGAAATGTCTAAAGAGAGTGGTGCAGTGATAAAAGTGATGAATGATCCAAAAGAGGCTATTTTAGGGGCGACAGTAGTTACTACTGACACTTGGGCTTCTATGGGACAAGAGAATGAAAAAGAGCAACGTATTAAAGATTTTAAGGGCTTTATGGTTGATGGTCTTATGATGTGTCTTGCTGCAAGGAATGCAAAATTTTTACACTGTTTACCAGCATATAGAGGGCAGGAAGTCTCAGCTGACATTATGAATGAACACTCTGAGATAATATTTAATGAAGCAGAGAATAGACTTCATGCACAAAAAGGTTTAATGGTTTGGCTTCATAAACAAAATGGTAAATAATATTTTAGATACTTTTTTTGACTCCATAGGAGAATAGCATCAAAGTTTATAAAGCTCAAGTAGTTTGAGAGCTATTTTTTAGTAGGAAATGCCTGTTACAGAACAGATTTTATCTATCATAGGAGTAGCTTTCTCTTTAGCTTTTTTTGCACCATTTTTTAAGATTTCCTTTACTTCGTTCTGGTTCTTTATGTAGTATTCACGTTGTGCTCTGTAAGGTCTGAAGTATTCCCACATCACATCAGCAAGATAGAGTTTAAAGTGTCCATGCCCTTCACCACCTCTTTTGTAACGATTTTGAAGATCTATAAGTTCACTCTCATTTAAAAAGAGCTTTGCCATATTATAAACATTACAGTTTTGAAACTCTTTTGGTTCTTCTAGAGCCACTTGTTCAGTGACTATTTTTTTAATAGTTTTAAGCTGTTTTTTCTCTTCACCAAAGATATTAATAGTATTGCCGTAACTTTTAGACATCTTTTGTCCATCAGTTCCTAGAACTGTCTGTACTTCTTCTTGAACGCGAAACTCAGGAATAGTTAAAATATCTCCATATTCGTTGTTAAACTTTATAGCAATATCACGTGCGATTTCAACATGCTGGATTTGATCCTTGCCAACAGGGATAATTTCAGGTGAGTAGATAAGGATGTCTGCTGCCATTAAAACGGGATAAGAAAAAAGTGAATGGTTTGCAGAAATCCCTTTCGCTATTTTATCTTTGTAACTGTGAGCACGTTCTAGTAATCCCATAGGTGTAAATGCAGAGAGAATCCAGTAGAGTTCTAACACCTCTTTGACATCAGACTGTACCCAAAAAGTAGATTTTTCTGGGTCAATACCGAGACTTAAGAAGTCTGTTGCTGTTTGCATAGTAAGTTGTGCGAGTCTCTCTCCACCATTACCGCTACTCATAGCATGGTAGTTTGCTATAAATGCAAAAGTTTCACTTTCTTTTTGTGCATTAATCATCTGTCTTATAGAGCCAAAATAGTTTCCAATGTGAAGATCGCCAGAGGGTTGAATACCTGTTAATACTCTCATAGAATAAATCCCTAGTTTTTTTGTAGTATTATACCAATCTTAGCTTTATTTTGTTACACTATATGTAAATGAGAGGTAGTTTTATTTAATATATTTATACTTTTTATAGAAAAAAATTAAGGATTTAGTATGTATGAATGGGTTTTATGGTTTCATGTTCTCTCTTTTATCTCGTGGTTCTCAGCTATCTTTTATATGCCAAGACTTCTTGTTTATCATGCAGAGCATATAGACAATAGAGACTATATAAAAGTTTTGAAAATTCAGGAACAAAAGCTTATGGGTGTTATTGGCTTTCCAGCTATGTGGATGACAATTATTAGTGGATCAGGACTTACATATATCATAGGATTTAACGGTGGATGGCTTCATGTTAAGATAGCACTTGTGATCGTTCTTGTTGCTTATTTTGTTTCATTAGAGAAGTATAGAAAGGATTTTACAAAGGATGTTTGCCATAAAAGTGGAAAGTTTTTTAGAATCTATAATGAGATTCCAACACTTTTGATGATGGCTATAGTAGCTATGGTGGTCTTTAAGCCTTTTTAAAAAAGAGTTTTGAGAAAGGTGAACTCTACTTCTCCCCTTTCTTCTTTGCTTTAAAGAGAAGTGGTGTTCCTGTAAAGTTAAATGCTTCGCGCATCTTATTTGTAAGATAGCGTCTATATGTGAAGTGAAGTCCGCTTGGTTTATTCATAATGATAGCGATCTTTGGTGGTCGTGTTTCATACTGTGTTGCATAGTAGATACGGATAACTTGTCCGCTTACACTTGGTAGTGTGTGACGTCTGAGAGCTCTCTCTATTACTTCATTTACCTTACTTGTAGGGATTCTTTGTGAATAATTTTTATTAATCTCTAAAATCATATCGTGAAGTTTATCTACACGCTGATGTGTCTGTGCCGAGAGTGTCAAGATAGGTGCATAAGAGAGGAACTTAAATCTTTCACGAACCTCCTTAATAATCTTGTCATACTCTTCACGCTCTGCGATGTCCCATTTGTTAAGGATAATAATACAAGCAAGTCGGTTGCTATCTACAAGTCCTGCAATCTTTTCATCAAGATCTAAAAATGGCTCACTCGCATCTAAAACGACTAATGCTATATTTGCATTTTCAAGCATCTCAGTTGTACGCATAAGTGCATACTTCTCAATTCCTAAAATCTTTCCACGGCGTCTAAGACCTGCAGTATCTACAAAGGTGATTTGTTTCTTTTTATACTCTATTGTTTCATCAATAGGATCTATAGTAGTTCCAGCAACACTGCTTACAACTGATCGCTCTTCGCCTAATAGTGCATTGAGTAGTGAAGATTTACCAACATTAGTACGACCAATTATAGCGATTTTAATATGGTCAATATCATTCTCATCAAACTCTTTGATACGGTCATTTTTTCCAAAGATAGAGTTGTCTTCGATTATTCCATCCATCTCATCTTCATCCCAGTAAGTGAAGCTATCATCCTCTTTAGTTCTTGTCTTGAACAACTCCTCATCATCCATCTCATCAGAGTTGTCTTCAATGAGTGTCGTAATTTTCTCACTCTCATTGATACGATCTTCTTCAGGAATTTTTTCTGCTAACCACTCTAAAAGTTCTACAGTATTACGGTTGTGAGAAACTGAGATACCAAAAATATTTTCAGTACCAAACTCGTAAAAATCCCAAAGTTTCTCTTTCATCTTGTCGTTATCTATCTTATTTACAACAAGTGCTATATCTTTATCCATAGCTTGAAGCTCATAAAAAAACTTTTTATCTTCATCTTCAGGAATACCTTTTCCATCTACCATGTAGAGAATAATATCAGCGGCATAGGCAGCCTTCAGTGACATCTCTTTGATCTTATCAAAAAGCTCACACCCTTTATCTAATCCACCCGTATCAAGAAGAAGAGCCTCTTTATCTCCCACAACTACCTGACGGCGTTTCACATCACGCGTAGTACCAGCCAACTCAGAGGTAATAGCATCACGATTTTTGATTAAACGGTTAAAGAGAGAACTTTTTCCAACATTTGGACGACCAACGATCGCAATTTTTTTCATGGATGAACCTTGTAAAGAGTAATATCTGTGCAATTATAACTAAATTTTAGTTAGAGTAATGCTCCTAAAAATCAAAATTAAAAGGGAACATATTTTGCTTAAGTTTTATAAAAAATGAGATGAGAGTAAAAAAATGATATGTCTATTAGATAAATTTAGAGAGTTACCAGACTACAGAAAAATTAAACAACTAAAATTTAATGTAGGAGAGATACTATTTATGTCTCTTCTTGCGATACGAAGTGGTGCAAATGGATATGCAGATATGGAAGCTTGGATAAAAGCGAAGAAGCGAGAGTTACAGAAATTTCTAGGGCATGCATTTATAGCACCAGCTGATAATACAATCAGAAATGTATTTCTAAATATTGATACAGAAAAATTAAATAGCATGTTAGAAGATTGGGCTCACTCTACAGATAAGACAACATCAAAAATAAAGATAGTAGCATTAGATGGGAAAACAATGAGCGGATCAACTAATAGGATTAGAAGTGAGAAAGCAAGAGATGTTGTATCTCTTTTTTTAACAGAAGAGAAATTACCACTTGCACAAACTCAAGTGGATGATAAGAGTAATGAGATACCAGCTCTAGTAGAACTATTAGACTCTCTAAAGATTAAAAACTGTGTAATCATGGCAGATATGAAGAGAGACATATAAAAATTTATAAAGTTTGAACATAGATTTGTTTATTAGTAATAAACAATACGACAGAGCCACTTGCAGATTTAAAAATACTAAGCAGCTAATTTCTCCTCATAGTGTTTTTTTTCAAATTAAAAAAATCTCTATTTGGGTAATAATTCTAATGTTTTATCTAAATTTTTATAAATTCATCATTTTCACTCCGTGCTTTATGGTATTAAAGTCAAGCACTGCTAAAGATAAAATATATAACATTTTAAATGTTGTATATTTATTGTATTTAAAGGTATTTTATATATAATGTGTATTGGATAAATAGTTATCTTATTAAGGAAATAGCATATGATGGGATTTAGAACTAATATTATATTAAATGATACAATAGAAGAAATTTCAATTTGGAATCATATTATAAAACAATGGCAAAAAATAAATAGAGATTATTTAGAAGATAGTAATTTTCAAGATAGTCTTTACTGGTATAATGAACGAGCGAATATTAGTTGTTTAGCAGGTTCTATTTGGAAAATAGGGGGTTATGCACTAGAAGAATATACTGCAATAAAAGGGGAAGAAAAAAAATATGGAAGAATAGATTTATATTTTTCCATAGATGAAGTAGAATATATTATTGAAGCAAAACATCAGTGGTTACAATTTAATACTAAAATTAAGAATTTCAACAATTTTGAACAGGATATTAATGATTATTTAAATCAAGCTACAGATGATTGTAAAAAATCAATGCAAAACAATGACATTAATAATGGTTTAGGTTTAGTATTTATTACCCCATATTGGGATTCTAAACTCGATAAAAATAAAGAATTAGCTAATTTTGAAAATGAATTATTAAAACAAAATTATGATGTTATTGGTACTTTTACTATTGATGTTGAAGATATAAAGAATGACTATAATTTAAATAGTAATCAAGGAAATACTTGTAATGCAGTATATATTATAGGAAAATATCTATCAAAAACTTAATTATAAAGATAACAAATGAAGATAGCCAATAAGTTACCTATCGGCAATGTATTGGCTATCTTCAGTCGTTATAGCCACAAAAAATTAAACTAAAAAATATACCAGAGTTTTGGGATTATTATGAATAATATTGACAAAAAAATATATGACACAAACAAAGTTATTGAAAAAAACATAAGCAAATTTGATGATAGTGAAAGAGGCTTACTTTCCCAAAATATTTTAGCACAACTCAGAAACTTAGTTGAATATATTTTTTTAAAAATATATAATCAAAGAAAAAATCAATCCCTTGAAGCAAAATATGAAAATTTTAGGATTGCAGAAAAATTTGTGAAATCAATTGGAACACTTAGATTTTTAGGTAAATTTCATGATTTATTACAAATTTCTGCTTCTCATTACACACTTGATGAAAATGCTTCAGAAAGATTAATATTGAAGTATTATGAATATCTTTTAAAAATAAAGTCACTTTTAGTAAACGAATACAACATAGAAGTATTTTCAAATATTAATAAATTTCCTATCAAACTGGATAAAACAACACAAGAATATTATGAGAAAATTGCAAAGAGAATAGATGTTCCATTGATTGGAAAAACTCAAAAAGCTAGATATATAATGCCCCTAAAATCTAAGACAGCAATTCAGTAGAATTTATTTTCTAAAAAGTTAAAATAATAAAAATCATGAGAAAGAAAAGGAAATTTAAGTGAATTTTGCTACAATAATTCAATTTTAACAACTGTATAAGGAGTTTTTATACAAACAATAGCACTAGAAATTCAAGACGATTATGTACAAAAATTTATGAGTTACATTAATTAAAATAGTGAAAATATAACTATTTCAAAAGATAAGAACTTAGAACATGACCCATACTTTTATGAGAGAAAAAAGAAATTATACAAAATTAGAGATGATGTTCAAAATGGTAAAATGAGATTACTAACACAAGAAGAATAAGATACTGAAATAGAATTATTTTTTCAAGAACTCGAAATATAATTAATGAAAATTATAAGAATCAAAGAGTATCAAAAAGAGCTTTTTGTTATTTTAAAGCATATTGCTAAAGATAAAATAACTGCAAGTAGAAAATTCAAACAAGATTTAAATATATAAATCAATCAAACCCCAAACTTTCCGTATAAATACAGACCATCATTTTCAAATTTTTTCATTAAGTCTTATATTTGAATATTTTTGTTATACTTGTATAAAAGAGACTATTTTGGCAAAAAGAATTTTTGTAACAGCTGTTAATACTGATATTGGTAAAACATTCACTACACTTAAACTTTTAGAACAATATGCCAAAGAAGAGATTCGTGTTTGTGCTATAAAACTAGTCGAGACTGGTGTTAGGGATGGCGTTTATCCTGATGGAGATTTACTCTTGAAAAAAGTAAAAGAGCTTAATCCTGAAGCGGCTGATTTAAATATAGAAGACATTGTACCTATTTCATATGAACTGCCAGCTGCACCATATATTGCATCGAGAGGAAAAGCATTAGATTTTGAGCTTTTAAATCGTGCAATTGATAAATTAGAAAAACTTTANGTATTAAAAAATTTTGGAATTCATAATATTCATTTTTTAGATGATAATACTGAGTTTGTTATAGATTCTCAAACTTCTAAAGTAAATACACATTTCCCATCAGATATATCGAGAATTGATGAAAAACTTGACAATGTTACTAAAGATGGTGTTCCGTGGTTACTTGGTAATATTGAAGAAGGTTGGGAGTGGTTCGCATTTACTATTAATAAACAAGATAAAATTGAGTTAAGGGAACAAGAAATTTTAGATATATTAAATATTTCTGAAGATATGGCACAAAAGGCATATTCAAGAATGCCAATAGAAACACACAAGTGGGCAAGCAAGACAAATGAAGAAGTAGATTTTATAATAAATCATTTAAGATTAAGCGAAGATATGAGTATAGCCGATTTTGGCTGTGGAATTGGTCGTCATACAAAAGAGCTTGATAAAAGAGGGTTTAATATAGTAGGAATTGATTACTCTAATAATTTACTACAAAGAGCAAAAGATAAAGATAATATTTTTATACAAGGTGATTGCAGAAGTTATGACTTTAAAAAACAATTTAATGTAATATTATGTCTTTATGATGTGATAGGTAGTTCTGCAGATAATGATGAAAATATAAAGATTTTACGTAACATTGTAAAACACTTAAAAGTAGGAGGGATAGCTCTAATTAGTGTTATGAATTTTGAATATACAGATAATATTGCAAAATATAGATTTTCTTTAAAAGGTGAAACAAAAAAATTATTAGAACTTCAAGCTAGTAATATTATGGAAAACAGTGGAGATATTTTTGATCCTGATTATTTTATGATAGGAAAAGATACTCATATTGTCTATAGAAAAGAACAGTTTAAAATAGGAAATGAATTACCACAAGAGTTTATAGTTAGAGATTATAGATATACAAAAGATGAAATTTTTAAGATGTGTAAAGAAGTTGGATTGAATGTTATTTTTAGTAGATATGTAAGTGCAAAAGACTGGCAA
Source organism: Sulfurimonas sp. endosymbiont of Alviniconcha boucheti (assembly GCA_021766785.1). Classification (GTDB taxonomy): domain Bacteria; phylum Campylobacterota; class Campylobacteria; order Campylobacterales; family Sulfurimonadaceae; genus Sulfurimonas. Next base: position 421,299 of record JAICBP010000084.1, on the reverse strand, counting down.
AAAGAGCTAAAACCTACTGAAGCTAAAGAAATTTTAATCTTATGCAAGAAAGAAAACTAAGAAATGAAGTTAACAACAATGTTTTACATATAATATTATCTCAAATATCATTTTTAATGGCACTCTATGTAATTATAATTGCTAACAAATCCTTGCACCGAGCAGGTAAACCTGTCGGTGAAGTCCACCGTTGTATCTAAGTTTTAAGTTTTCCTTAGAGTTTATATATGCCTATTCATTAAATGTGAATTGGTAAATATTAAAAAGGAGGCTTTATTACTCCCCCATCAAATAATCTGAAAAATCAAGCCGCTGCATAAGAAATACTCGAATACTTAAAAAAGTTAGCGACCTTCTCCTCATTTTGTGAAAGTTCTATTATATATTTTTCAGTATTTTTTCTCAGTTGCACTTGAGTAAATGGGATATTGTTTTTATTGGCATTACGTTTATAATCCTGATTGAGATACTCATCAGGATTAAACTCTGGTGAGTATGGTGGAAGATAAAACAGTGCAATTTTATCTTTATGCTATTCTACCCATGCAGTGACAAGTTTAGCATGATGCACTCTTAGATTATCAACAATCATATAAACCTTTTTCTCAGAGGAGTCTATCACTTTCTGTAAGAACTCTATAAATCTATCTACATTGATACTCTTATCATAGAGACTAAACATTGTTTTACCTGTATTGGTAATAGCAGAGATCATATTTATTTTAAACTATTAATTATGAGATAAATTTAAATAAGAATACAATTTTTATATTGAGTGTTTTCAACCAAAGCAAACCGTCTTAGAAGTTCGGATACAACAAATATAATGTTCACAATTTTCATTTTCAAATTTTTTCATTAAGTCTTATATTTGAATATTTTTGTTATACTTGTATAAAAGAGACTATTTTGGCAAAAAGAATTTTTGTAACAGCTGTTAATACTGATATTGGTAAAACATTCACTACACTTAAACTTTTAGAACAATATGCCAAAGAAGAGATTCGTGTTTGTGCTATAAAACTAGTCGAGACTGGTGTTAGGGATGGCGTTTATCCTGATGGAGATTTACTCTTGAAAAAAGTAAAAGAGCTTAATCCTGAAGCGGCTGATTTAAATATAGAAGACATTGTACCTATTTCATATGAACTGCCAGCTGCACCATATATTGCATCGAGAGGAAAAGCATTAGATTTTGAGCTTTTAAATCGTGCAATTGATAAATTAGAAAAACTTTGCGATGTATTGATTATAGAAGGTGTAGGAGGATTATTTGTTCCTGTTGATGCAAATTTTATGATGATTGATTTAATTCTTTTTTTTAATGCGAAGGCTCTTCTTGTAACTCACTGTTCGCTAGGTTGCATTAATGATTCACTCTTAAGTTTAAAAGCACTGCAAAATAGAAATATTGACGCGGTGATGGCTTTTAACTGCAGAGAGGAGAATAATGATTTTGCTATTCATAGTGAACCGTTCTTTATACATAAAAACATAGAAGTATTAAAAGTGCAAGAAGAGATTGAGACTATCTGTGATGTCTTGTATAATTTAGATTAATTTAGGATGGAAAATATATGGCACACTTAATTCGCACTGATGATTTTACTAAAGAAGAGATTGAAGAGATACTAGCAGATGCTAAGCACTTTAGTGATGGACATTTTGAACCTATACTAAAAAATAAACTAATTATCACAATTTTTTTTGAAAATTCTACCCGAACAAAGAGTAGTTTTGAGATAGCTGCAAAGCGTTTAGGTGCTGAAATAATACATTTAGATGTTACGAATAGTTCTACAAAAAAAGGTGAGACATTAGTTGATACTGCAATGAATTTAGATGCGATGGAACCAAATGCTATCATTGTTCGTCATCAAAATTCTGGAGTTCCCCAGATACTTGCTAACCATACACATGCTAATATACTTAATGCTGGAGATGGTGCTCATGCTCATCCATCACAAGCAATACTTGATCTTTATACTCTTAAAGATCATTTCGGTGAACTAGAAGGAAAAAGAATTGCCATAGTTGGAGATATTAAAAATTCACGTGTTGCCAATTCAAATATAGAACTACTTTCGCGTTTTGGGATGGAAGTGATTTTAGTCGCACCTCCTCATTTTTTACCAAAAACTGCACTTAGAACTACACATTATTTAGAAGAGATTATAGATGAAGTTGATGCTATAATGAGTCTTAGAACACAGACCGAACGCCACTCTTCACAGAGCTATGCATCCTTAAAAGATTATGCAAGTGATTTTTGTATTACCGAAGAGCTTATTGGTAAGAGAAATATTATTATACTTCATCCTGGACCAGTACATAGAAATATTGATATTGCTGATGCACTTCTTGAAGATAGTCGCTGTAAAGTACTTCAACAAGTAACAAATGGGGTAAATATTCGTATGGCTATCCTTAAAAAACTTATTATATAGTAGATGTCTTTTGCTTTAGCTAATACTCTTGGAAAGAGAAGAGAGCCTTTTTTGTTGATAAGTGATTTTAGGGGGAAAAAAGTTGATGTTTTTCCCTTGGAAAAATTAAAAGAGGAAAATATACAATTCTCTATTGATGAAAAATTTTCATATACAAAACATAAACATCATATAAAAGTTTTTCCAATCCCTTTTGATACATATAAAATGAAATTTGAGAAAGTTATTGAAAAGATAAGATCAGGCGATACTTATGTACTTAATCTAACTCAAGCTACAAAAATCGATACTGATCTAGAGTTAAAAGATATATATAAGATTACTAATGCCCATTATAAGCTATTTTATAAAGATAAGTTTGTCTGTTTCTCTCCAGAAAAGTTTATTCAAATAGAAAATGAAATAATTCATACTTTTCCAATGAAAGGAACTGTAGATGCTTCACTTAAAAATGCAGAAGTATCAATACTAGAAAATGAAAAAGAGATGGCTGAACATGTCATGATAGTGGATTTACTTCGAAATGACCTCTCGATAGTCGCTAGAGATGTAAAGGTGGAAAAATTTAGGTACATTACAAAACTGTGTGCAGGAAAAAAAAATCTTTTACAAGTGAGTTCTCATATATCAGGAAATGTTGGTTCTAATTGGCATGAATCTGTAGGCGATATATTATCCTCTATACTTCCTGCTGGAAGTATTAGTGGAGCACCAAAAAAGAGTACACTCAAGATTATAGAAGAGGTAGAAGAATATGAAAGAGGCTATTTTAGCGGTATATTTGCTTACTATGATGGAAATAGCTTAGATAGTGGTGTGATGATTCGATTTATAGAAAAGACTAAAGAGGGTCTTTTTTATAAAAGTGGTGGTGGTATTACATTGGATAGTAATGCTTTTTTAGAGTATAATGAGTTACAAGATAAAATATATTTGCCTTAATAAATATGCTGTATTAGAAGTTTTAGAGGCAAAGCAAAAGAGTTTGGTCTCCACTAGAGCTAGAAAAAAGTTTGTGGACACCAAGCATAAGTTATCAATAAATAAGTAGTGAAATAATTTAGGTTATAAAAATATTCTCATTATTTAGATTTTCTTCGCTATAATGAACTAAAAGACTTAGGAAGGTAGTTATGTATATAGAAAATTTAAAGTTTTCACTATGGGCTGATTTTATAGAGAGAGACTATTTAGATAAAGAGTTTAAAGAGTTAATTGCAAAAAAAATCATCAATGGGGCAACATCAAATCCTACAATTTTTAAAAATGCAATCTTAAGTTCAGATGCCTATAGAGAGCAACTTTCAAATCTTAATGGACTCTCCCCAAAAGAGAGATATGAAGCAGTAGCAATTTTTGATATTTCTAAAGCTGCAGATATATTAAGACCACTCTATAATAAAGGTGATGATGGATATGTTAGTATAGAAGTAGATCCCTCTTTATGTAATGATACCAAAGGAACTATAGCAGAAGGAAGAGCTCTCTTTAAAGCTATAAACCGTCCAAATGTTATGATTAAGATACCTGCAACTCTAGCAGGTTATGAAGCTATGGAGGAACTTACTTCTGTTGGTATTCCTGTTAATGCAACTCTTGTTTTTAAAAAAGAACAAGCTATCTCTTGTGTAAATGCTTTTAAGAGAGGAATATACAAATATAATAAAAATGTTGATACTGTTATTAGCATATTTGTTTCGAGGATAGATAGAGCATTAGATGTCGAACTCGCTTCAAAGGGTATTGAAATTGCACTAAGTGGGATTTATAATAGCTCAAGAATTTATGCAACCATTGAACAGATGGGACTAAAAGGATGTAGAGCACTCTTTGCAAGTACTGGTGTCAAAGGAGGTACACTTAAAAGTGACTATTATATAGAAAAACTTCTCGCTTACAATAGTGTAAATACTGCTCCTATAGAGACAATAATGGCGTTTACCACAAATACACAAAAGACTCAATCCTTACCTATAAAAGAAGAGATAATTAAAGATCATTTCAAAAAAATAGAAGAGGCTGGAATTGATTTTGATGCTATTTTAGAGGAACAAATAAGTGATGGATTAGAGGCTTTTAAAGAGGCTTTTGCAGAACTTATGGAGGCACTATGAGACAAGAACTTGATATAAGTAAATTAACCTTTGAACAACTTAAAAAGGTACGAGAACATCTAAAAAAAATGATTAAAGTTGGTGGTTCAGACTTACATATTAAAGCAAATTCTGTTATCTGCGCTCGTATAGATGGCAATATTGTACAATTTTCTGGAGGTATTCTCTCAAAAGAGGATGCCTTTACTTTTGCTCAAGAGCTTTTAAGGGGACGTTTTAGTGAGTTTATAGAGAAAAAAGAACTGGATTTAGTTTATTCTTATGATGAAAATAACCGTTTTCGTGTGAATATCTTTTTTCAAATGGATGGCGTTTCAGCAGTTTTTCGTGTAATTCCTGTGAAAATTCCTGCTCTTGATGATCTTCAACTTCCTGATGTTATTAAAACATTTGCACAAAAAGAGCGAGGTTTAGTACTTATAACAGGTGGGACAGGATCTGGTAAGTCAACTACACTAGCAGCACTTATAAATGAGATAAATGTTACAAAGAAAAAGCATATTATTACTATTGAAGATCCAATTGAATTTGTACATAAAGATCGAGGCTGTATTGTTAATCAGAGATCAGTAGGGCAAGATACAAGGACATTTGAGACGGCACTTCGTGCAGCATTACGTGAAGATCCAGATATTATTCTAGTTGGGGAGATTCGTGATAAAGAGACAATGAACCTTGCTCTTCATGCTGCAGATACTGGACATCTAGTATTTTCAACTATGCATACTATCGATGCAAAGGAGACTGTAAATCGGATTATAGCTCAATTCCCTACTGAGGAACAGAACCGTGTAAGGCTCTCTGTCGCAAGTGTGCTTCATGGGGTAATATCCCAAAGACTTGTGCCAACTATAGATGGTGGTCGCCGTGCTGCAGTGGAGATTCTTGTGCAAACGCCAAGAATAGAGAAACTGATCATGGAAAATCGTGATTATGAGATTCGTGATACTATTGAAGCAGGAAAAGAACACTATAAGTCACAAAGTTTTGATCAGTCTCTATTAGATCTTTATAATGGTGGTATTATCTCAAAAGAGCAAGCTATGAAAAATGCGACAAGTGCATCTGATCTTGAACTGAAAATTAGTGGACTAATGAGCAATAATGAAGGTGATACATTTACTAGTAAGGCTACTAGAATTAGTGAAGATGATACAGATATTTTTGACTTGAAGTAATACTTAAATAATAAATAGATATAATTGCGACCATTTTTAAACACAAGGAAATTACATGTTAGAAGGTATCGTTAGAGAGAGTACACAAAAAGGTGCTACAAAAGCACTTCGTCGTGATGGTTATCTAATTGCAAATATCTACGGAAAAGGTTTTGAAAATATCAATGCCGCATTCAAAATGAATGAGTATATTCGTACAGTTCGCAATAAAGAGACTATAGCATTCCCAGTAAATATTGCTGGTAAAGAGTTAAATGTAGTTGTTCAAGGGTATGAGTCTCATGCTGTTACAGGAAATTTACTTCATGTTGATTTAATGGTAGCTCAACCAGGTGTTGTTACTACTTTTAATATTCCAGTCGTTCCAGTTGGAGAGGCGATAGGTCTTAAAAATAAGGGTCTTGTTCATATGGCTAAGCCACGTTTAACTGTAAAATGTACTCCTGAGAATTTGATGAATAAAATTGAAATTGATGTAACAGAGATGGATACAGGTGATTCTAAACTTGTTCGTGATCTTCCCGAGTTAGAAAATATACAAATTGTTGATGCTGATCGTGTTGCCCTTATAAGTATCATTAAAGCGAAATAGTTATGCTCATAGTTGGACTAGGAAACCCTGGTACTGACTATGAAACCACTCGTCACAATATAGGCTTTATGGTTGTTGATGAACTTAATCATCGTTTAGACTCTATAAATGTTACAAAAACAGCATTTTTAGGGAATTGCTATAAATCAAAAAATCATTTTTTATTACAACCACTTACTTTTATGAATCTCTCTGGTGAAAGTGTCCTTAAAGTAAAAAATTTTTACAAACAAGAAAATGTTGTTGTAATACATGATGATTTAGATCTCCCTTTTGGAAGTTTACGCTTTAAGCATGGCGGTGGTAATGGCGGGCATAATGGACTGAAGTCTATTGATTCTTCTATTGGTAAAGAGTATATACGAGTGCGTATGGGTATAGGAAAACCAGAGCATAAAGGAGAAGTCTCTTCTTATGTTCTTAGTGATTTTTCAAGTGAACAAAAAGAGCAACTAGATGCTTTTGTCCGCTATACTGCAGATGCAGTAGAGTTTTTACTTGAAAATAGTATGCAAGAGACTAGTACAAAGTTCGCAAAGAAAGTATATGCTGGCTTTTAAATATATTGCTTTTCATTATTTGAAGTACTTCTTTGTCATTTTGGGAGCACTTGTTCTTTTCTTTATTGGATTTGATTATATGGGAAATGTAGCTTCACTCTCCAAATCTGCTAACTTGACACTTATTTATCTTGTTTACAAATCTTTTTTTGCTATAGATATGCTTCTTCCTTTAACACTAGTATTTGCTATGATAAGCACAAAAATTTTTTTAATCCGTTCAAATGCACTCGTCTCCTTTTTTTCTCTTGGATACACAAGAGTTGATATTTTACGTCCATTTGTTGTAGTATCTAGTATTGTTATTTTACTTTTTATCTCTCTTCATTCATGGTCAAAGTTTGCAAGAGCAGATGAGTTTTCCAATAATATTCGTTCCCATGGACAATACTTAAGTCCAACTCGAGATCTTTTTTTTACTTATAAAGGAAAGTACATATATTTTTCTAAAATGCTTCCACTACAAGAAAAAGCAAAAGGAATTCGTGTTTTTAGTGTAAAAGAAAATTCTTTAAAAGAAGTTATCGTGGCTAAGCAAGCTATTTATAGAGATCATTTTTGGATTATTGATAAGGCTGATGTTATCACAAAACCAGATAATCTCTCTTTTAGTTCACCAGGAATAAGTGCATCAAAGATGGAAAATTTGAAAATTTTAGAAGATTTTCGTCCTAAAATTTTGGATCAGATATATGAGGGAAAGGTAAATTTTACTATTGGTAGTGCTATTGATGCTATTTTGCTTTTTAAACACGGTGTAAATACAAATAGCATTAGAGGAGCACTTTACAAGATATTTATCTATCCATTCTTTGTACCATTTTTAATTATAATAATCTTTTTCTTTGTACCGATTAGTGTTCGTTTTTTAAATGTATCTCTTTTTAGTTTCGGTGCTATACTAGCTACACTGCTTATTTGGGGGATACTCTTTACCCTAATAGAACTCTCAAAGAACAAAACTATTTCTAGTGAAGTAGGTATTATTGCTCCTGTTGTCATTCTTGGGTTTGTGGCTCTAAGACAGTGGCGAAAGTACAGGATGGCTACTTAATCAGTCGCCTATAAGCACATTTTAGATAAAATTGTTTAAAAGGAATTTGGAAATTTTTATGATTGATTTTAAACAACTAGCATATGAGTATAAAACTCCCCTCTATGTTTATGATTTTGACTATATGTCTGAACAATATGAAAAGCTTAAAGCTGCATTTAAAGGGCGTAAATCTATTTTGGCTTATGCTGTAAAAGCAAACTCAAATCTTAGTGTTATAAGACACTTTGCGAAGATGGGGAGCGGGGCGGATTGTGTCTCTATTGGTGAAGTGCGACGTGCACTTCTTGCTGGTATTCCTGCATATAAAATTATTTTCTCTGGCGTTGGTAAAACAGATGATGAAATTTGTGAAGCGATAGAGAAAGATATTTTATATATTAATGTTGAGAGTGAAGCAGAACTAACTCGTGTTGAGATGATGGCAAAAGAGCTTGGTAAGATCTCTCGCATAAGTATTCGTGTGAACCCAAACATAGATCCCAAAACACATCCTTACATATCCACAGGGCTTCATGACAATAAATTTGGTGTAGATCTTAGTAGTGCAAAACGTATGTATATTAAAGCAAATAACTCTGAGTATTTAGATCCTGTTGGTATTCACTTTCATATAGGCTCTCAGCTTACAGAACTTGATCCTATTCGTGAATCTGCTGAGATTGTTGCTGATTTAGTTCGTTCTTTGGCTGGAATTAACATTGAACTAAAATTCTTTGATATTGGTGGTGGTTTAGGCATTAAGTATAATGATGAAATAACTATACAACCTTATGATTATGCACAAGCTATACTTGGTTGCCTTAGCGCACTTGATCTTACAATACTGTGTGAACCAGGACGTTTTTTAACAGCAAATGCTGGCTATTTTGTAAGTAAGGTGCTTTATGAAAAACAAAATGGTGAGAAGAAATTTGTAGTGATTGATGGGGCTATGAATGATCTCCTTCGTCCAGCTCTTTATGGTGCATACCATAAAATTACAGCGATCACTGATTCACAAAGTAAACCAAGAGCAGTTGACATAGTAGGTCCTGTTTGTGAGAGTGGAGATTTTTTTGCTAAAGATTTTTTACTTCCAAAACTAAATCGCAATGACTTGGTAGTCGTGCATAGTGCTGGGGCATATGGTTTTGGTATGGGCAGCAACTATAATACTCGTGGACGTAGTGTTGAGATAGCAGTAGAAAATGAGAAGGCTAGAGTAATTAGAAAACGTGAAACTTTTGAAGATCTTATTGCTTTAGAGACAGAGTTCTTAGAAGATTAATATGTATTTTATAGATGTTCAAGGTACTCTGATAGATGATAAGGATAAAAGACCTATAAAGGGAGCGATAGCTTTTATCAAAAAGCTAAATTGTGAAAAAATCCCTTATATGATTGTCACAAATAATACAAAAAAGGACTCCAAAGAGTTTTATAATTATCTACAGAGTATAGGCTTTGATTTTTCATATAAACACTACATAGATCCTCTGATGCTTCTTAAGGGCCGTATTCCAAAAGAGGGTGTTGCCGCTTATGGATCAGAGGAGTTTTTGACAACACTTCAGAAGATGGGTTATACGCTAGAGTATATAGATCCAAAAAGTGTTTTACTTGCGATAAAAGAGGACTTTACAAGCGATGAGTATGCACAGATGATAGATTTTTTACTTTCAGGTGCAACATTAGTGGGTATGCATGAGACTTCTATCTATGCAAAAAATGCTAAACGCTATCCTGGTGTTGGTGCACTTCTTCGTATGCTTGAATTTGCTACGAGTAGCTCTTATGAAGTGATTGGTAAGCCAAGTACTTTATTTTATGCAGAGGCACTTAAACTCTTAAAAAAGCAGGAACCAAAAGCTTCATATGAACAGATTACTATGATAAGTGATGATGTAAAAGGAGATTTAGGTGGTGCTAAAGAACTTGGAATGGAGACTATTTTCGTTACAAGTGGTAAGTATAAAACAGCACAAGAAATAGTGCCTCTTTTAGAAAAAGATTTAAGACCAGATTTTGTGTATGCAGATATACAAAAGATATTGGAGAGTATATGAACGAGAAAAGTGACTGGAAAAGTTTAAAAGATTGCAGAGATACTATTGACACTATAGACAATGATATACTTTCTCTTCTCAATCGTCGCATGCAAGTGGTTGAGAGAGTTGGTGAGATAAAAGCAGATACAGGTGGAGTGATTTATAGACCAGAACGAGAAAAGGCTATAATCTCTAGACTGATAAAGTTAAATAAGAGAAATACTGGGCTATTAAATGCAAATGCAATCGAAGCTATATATCTTGAAATTTTTGCAGTTGCTCGTAACCTTGAACTTCCTGAACGTATAGCATACCTTGGACCAGAGGGAAGTTTTACTCATCAAGCTGCAGAGAACCGTTTTGGTGCTATGAGTGAGTATCTCTCTTTGAATTCAATAGAATCAGTTTTTAATACACTGAACTCTGGTCGTGCAAAATTTGGTGTTGTTCCTATTGAAAACTCTCGTGATGGCATAGTTGGAGAGACACTTGATTTACTCTCAAAATCTCATGTAAAAATAGTTGCAGAACTTTATATGCCTATTCATGTGGCGTTTGCCACAAAAGCAAGAAAAATAGAACATATCACAAAGATTTACTCTAAAGATAAAGGCTTTGGTCAGTGCCGTAAGTTTTTAAGTGAGCATGGTTTTTATGATATTGAACAGATTCCTGTTGAATCTACAGCAAAGGCAGCTATACTTGCAGCAGAAGATGAAAATGCTGCAGCAATTTGTTCACATATAGCAGCAAAACTGTATGGTGTGCCAATTATGTTTGAAAATATTGAAGATGAACATGATAATGCTACTAGATTTGTTATACTTAGTGACTTTAAAAATAGTGCGAGTGGAGAGGATAAAACCTCTATACTTGTACGTTTAAAAGATTCTGTTAAGGCTGGTGCTCTTGTACATTTTTTACAAGACTTTGATAAAGAACAAATTAATTTAAGTAAGATCGAGTCTCGTCCATCAAAAGATAAAGAGGGTGGTTTTGATTACTGGTTCTATATAGATTTTTTTGGACATATAGATGATGATAAGATACAAAAAGTACTCAGCAAACACACAGATGAAGTAACATGGCTTGGATCTTATGTACAGGGTGAAGAATGCAATTTAATAAAAAATTAAAAGATATAAAAACATACGAGGCTGGAAAACCCATTGAACTTGTTGTCCGTGAATTTGGTATAGAAGCAAAAGATATTGTTAAACTTGCTTCTAACGAGAATCCTTATGGCTGTTCGTTAAAGGTACAAAAGGCAGTTACTGATATAGTAGCAAATATGGCGCTGTATCCTGATGATAGTATGATGAAACTAAAATTGGCTCTTCAAAAAAGATTTGATATTGCAGAAGAAAATCTTATTATTGGAAATGGAAGTGATCAGGTTATTGAGTTTATAATGCATGCAAAAGCAGAGAGTAATACAAAGATTCTTATCAATTCTGTTACTTTTGCTATGTATGAAATTTATGCTAAGCATGTAGGTGCTGAGGTAATTCGTACTGTATCACAAGAGCATAATCTTGAAGAATTTTATGATCTTTATAAAAGTGAAAAACCAGATATTATTTTTTTATGCACACCAAATAATCCAACAGGTGATGCTATAGATGTCAATAATATGATGACATTTTTAGAGAAAGTTGATAATAATACTCTTGTAGTAGTGGATGGAGCATATATGGAATATGCCGCATTTAAAGACGAGAGTAAAAAAATAGATCCTAAAGAGTTAATTAAAAAATTTAGTAATGTTATCTATTTGGGAACTTTTTCTAAGGCCTATGGATTAGGTGGTATGCGAGTTGGATATGGTATCTCAAGTGCTCTTATTATACAAGAACTCTATAAACTTCGCCCACCATTTAACATAACGACACTCTCTCTTGAAGCTGCTTGTGTGGCGTTAGAAGATGAAATATTTGTACAAAAATCTATAATATCATGCTTTAGCGAGATGAAACGCTATGAAGTATTTGCAACTAAGCAAAAAATAGATATAATAGATAGCTATACAAATTTTGTCACTCTATGTCTTCAAGAGCATCAAAACTCTACAGAGTTGGCTAATGCTTTACTCCGTAAGGGAATGATAGTACGAGATTTAAGTGGATATGGGATGAATGCTTTACGTGTAACAGTAGGAACCCCTGAACAAAATAGTCGTTTTTTTACACTAATAGAACAATTATTATAAACTAAATGGAAATTTAATGGATTTTAAGGTACTTTTTTCACAGCTTATTACTCTGTATGCTAAGCTAACACAACAACAAAAAATCATTATTGCAACAGCAGTAGTAGGTATTGTTGCCTTTTTAATATTTCTTGTAGTTTTTACTTCTACAAAAGATGAAAAGAGTAAGTATGAGGTTCTTTTTGATGCACTCTCTTCAGAAGATGCCGCTAAAGTAGTAGCAGAGTTAGAAAAAGAGAATATACCCTATGCTCTTGAAGCAAATAATATCATTAAAGTACCTAAAAATGTTGTTTATAGAGAAAGAATAAATATCGCCTCCTTAGGTATTCCTAAAAAAGGAGGTGTAGGGTTTGAGCTTTTTGATAAACAGGAGTTCGGAGCAACGAGTTTTGATCAGAAAATTAAACATCTTCGTGCTTTAGAGGGTGAACTCTCACGAACTATTAATGCTCTCTCTCCTATTGAACGAGCTACAGTTAGTTTAGCACTTCCAAAAGAGACACTCTTTGTCTCTAAACAGGTAGCACCAACAGCTTCTGTCATGCTTGAAATGGTAGAAAATCGCTCTTTAACAAGTAAACAAATACGTGGTGTTAAAAATCTTGTTGCTGCTGCAGTACCAATGCTTACAACTGCAAATGTAATGCTTGTAAGTAGTGATGGAAATACACTAGGTGATGAAGACGAAATGGTACAGATGAGTGAACTCTCTCTCGTGCAACAACGTTACAAACTTAAAGAAGAGCGGAAACGCCAAAAAAAAATAGTTAGTGTTATCTCACCTTTTGTGGGTGGAGAAGATAAGGTGGTGGCTCAAGTTACTATTGAGTTTGATTTTTCTGTTAAAAATTCTAAAAGTGAGAGTTATGACCCTGAAAATGTTGTAAGAAGTGAGCAAATAAGTGAAGAAAAGCATACTGGCTCTACTCCTGAAAAAGTTGGTGGCGTTCCAGGTACTGTTAGCAATATTGGTCCTGTTCAAGGAGTTTCAAACAATAAAACAACTGAAAAATATGAAAAAAACACAGGAACAACTAATTATGAAATTGGAAAAACAGTAAGTACAACAAAAAGTCAATTTGCTAGAATTAAGAGAATAACTGCTGCTGTTATTATTGATGGAAAGTATAAAAATAAATTAGATAAATCAGGAGCAGCAACTTCAAATATAGAATATACACCATTGAGTGAGGCAGATCTCAATGCACTTACATCATTAGTAAGTAGATCAATTGGTATTGATGAAAAACGTGGCGATCAAATCAGCGTGCAAAATTTACAATTTGATCGAACTAAAACGGAAGCTCCTGTTGATAGTATTACAGAGAGTAAAATCTTTATAAATAGATATCTAGCACCATTTTCTGAACTCTTTAAGTATCTTTTTGTTCTTATTTTACTTTTTGTCCTTTACAAAAAAGTTATCTCTCCTTTTGCAGACAGAATGCTTGAAGTCTCTAGAGAAGAGGAAGAGCTACAGGCTCCATCCTTGGATATAGAAGATGATGAAGAGGATTTAGTAGAAAAAGTACAACAGATGCGTAAAACAGTAGAGGATCAGCTTGGTGTAGGTGAGACAATTAATGAAGATGGTTTGAAGTATGAGGTTATCTTAGAAAAAGTGCGACATATGGCTGAGAATGATTCAGAAGATATTGCTTCTCTTCTTCAAGCATTACTCTCAGAAGAGGCAGAGTCTGGGGCTCAAAAATAGTGAAAGAAGGATATATAGATGTCTAGTTTGACACAACAGCAGCAAGCAGTATTTGATGAGATGAGTATGGCAGAAAAAATTGCTATACTTCTTTTACAACTAGGCAAAGAGACAACAACAGATATATTCTCTTCAATGAATGTTGAATCAATAACTAAAATTTCAAAGTACATCGCACAAAATAATAGTATAGACAGAGCGATAGCAACAGCTGTTTTAGAAGAGTTTCATGCAATTTTTCAGTCTGGTCAATATCTTACTGCTGGTGGTTTGGAGTATGCTAGAGAGCTTCTTTATAAGACACTAGGTCCAGAGGAAGCAAAAAATGTACTTGATAAGCTCTCAAAAAGTATGCAAGATACACAAAATTTTGCATATCTTTCTAAGATTAAGCCTCAGCAACTTTCTGATTTTATTGTCAATGAACATCCTCAGACTATTGCATTAATTTTAGCACATATGGATGCGGCAGAAGCTGCTGATACATTGCAATTTTTTCCTGATGAACTTAGAAGTGAAGTGGCAATGCGTATGGCAAAACTTGGAGATATATCTCCTTCTGTTATTAAACGTGTCTCAGCTGTACTTGAGTCAAAACTTGAGTCCTTAGCTTCATATAAAGTAGAAGTTGGAGGACCTCGTGCAGTTGCAGATGTCTTTAACCGTCTTAGTGCTAAAAGTTCTAAGGCAACACTTGCAACAATTGAACAAGTTGATGAGGAGCTAGCAACACTCATTCAAGATATGATGTTTACATTTGAAGATATTGTGAGTCTTGATAAAATGGGCATAGCAGAAGTGCTTAAGTCTGTCGATAAAGCAGAACTAATTCTTGCATTAAAATCTGCTCCAGAAGAGCTTAAAGAGAAATTTTTCTCTGCTATGAGTGAGCGTGCTCGTGAAGCTTTTGAAGAAGAGATGCAGTTCCTTGGTGCAGTGAAGATGAAAGATGTCGAAGTTGCACAGAGAAAAATTGTTGAGCTTGTAAATAGTCTAGCAGAAGCTGGAACTATTCAGATGGGATCAACAGAAGAGATGATTGAGTAATGGCAGTTGTAATTTCAAATAGATCGCTTAAAGCACATGATATAAATAAATATAACTTTAAAGTTATAGATACTACATCCTCAAAAGAGAAAAATCAGGAAAAAAAGAAGATTACAGAAGTAGATTCTAGTGCTTTAAGTTCTAGTTCAAAAGAGTCTCTTATTGAGTCATTGATGCAAAAGAATGAGGAGCTCTCTTCAAACTTTATTAAGTTACAGATGAAGTTAGAGGTAAAAGAAGAGGAGTATCTTAAAAATTTAGCAAAAGCTAAAGAAGAGGCTTTCTCTGAAGGTCTAGCAGCTGGTGAAGCAAAAGCACATGCAGAGTTATCAAAGAATAGTTTAGAAAGTTTAGAACAATTTTCGGACTCTGTAAAAAAACTTGAGATTACTACACAAGAGTTTACAAATGCGTTAGAAGAGATCAAGAGTCAGCTTGTTGTAGCGGCATTGGATATTTCACAAGAAGTTATAAAAGTAGAACTGCATGAGAGCTCAAATGAAGTAGCACAAAAGCTTAGTGAAGAGTTACTCAAAGATTTGCAAAATGCTTCTCAAGTAACTATAAAGGTAAACCCAGCAAATCATGGAGCTATTTCAGAAAAAACAGGAAGTTTAAAAAATGTAGTTGTGCTTTCTGATAGTGCGATAAGTGAAGGTGGTGTTATTGTTATAAGTGATGCTGGAAATATAGATTCTCAGATACAAAAAAGATTTGAACGAGTGAAAAGAACGGTGTTAAGTGAGTAAATATAAATGAATATAAAAGATAAAAATATACAAGAATTAGAAAAAATATGTCAAGATATTCGTAATGAGATACTTCGTGTTGTTAGTAAAAATGGTGGGCATCTGAGTTCAACACTTGGAGCGACAGAACTTATTGTAGCAATGCACAAGGTTTTTGATAGTAAAAAAGATCCTTTTATTTTTGATGTGAGTCATCAATCCTATGCACATAAACTTTTGACAGATAGATGGAATGAGTTTGACACACTTCGTCAGTTTAATGGATTATGTGGATATACTAAACCAACTGAAAGTGAAGATGATTACTTTGTTGCAGGTCATAGCTCTACATCTATATCTTTAGGTGTGGGTGCGGCAAAAGCTATAGCGCTCAAGGGTGAACAAGAGAGTCGTGTACCTGTTATTATGATAGGTGATGGATCAATGACTGCGGGTATGGTTTATGAAGCACTCAATGAGTTAGGTGATAGAAAATATCCTATGATTATCATTTTAAATGATAATGAGATGAGTATAGCTAAACCTATAGGAGCACTCTCTCGTATTCTCTCTTCTGCAATGGCAAGTCCATTTTATCAGCGCTTTAAAAAATCTACAGAGTCTTTTGTCGATAATTTTGGTGAAACTGCTCACTATGTTGCAAAGCGAATGGAAGAGGGACTAAAGCTTATTACTCCTGGAATTATGTTTGAGGAGATGGGCATTAACTATATAGGTCCAGTAGATGGTCATAATCTTGAACAACTTATAGAAATTTTTCAAAAAGCAAAAAAACTTGATACTCCTGTTATTATTCATACTCAAACTATTAAAGGAAAAGGTTATGAAATAGCAGAGGGGAAAGAAGAGAAGTGGCATGGAGTAGGTCCTTTTGACTTAAGTAGTGGATCAAGTACAAAGAAAAACAGCATAAAAAATGCAACACAGATTTATACTGATGCCCTTTTGCACCTTTGTGAAAAAAATGAGAAGATAGTTGGTGTAACTGCTGCAATGCCAAGTGGAACAGGAATGAGTGCACTTATGGAGAAATATCCTGAACGTTTTTGGGATGTAGCCATTGCTGAACAGCATGCAGTGACAAGTATGGCAGCTCTTTCTAAAGAGGGCTTTAAACCCTTCTGCACCATATATTCAACATTTTTACAGCGTGCTTATGATCAGGTTATTCATGATACATGTCTTATGGATTTACCTGTTGTTTTTGCCCTTGACCGTGCAGGTATAGTTGGTGAAGATGGGGAGACACATCAAGGGGCTTTTGATATATCTTTTTTAAGAGCTATACCAAATATGACACTCTTTGCTCCTAGAGATGAGAAGAGTTTTCATCATGCTATGGCGTTTGCTTCTGTCTATGATCATCCTTGTTCTCTGCGTTATCCTCGTGGTCTATTTATAGAGACTGATTTACCAGAATCTCTACCTTTTAAGTTGGCAAAGTCACAGCTACTTAAATCAGTTGAGTCAGATACTCTTTTTATTGGATATGGAAATGGTGTTGGACGTGCTTATAAGACAGCTGAACTCCTCAAAGAAGAGGTAAGTATATTAGATTTACGATTTGTTAAGCCATTAGACACGCAGATGCTCAAAAATTTAGCATGTAAGCATAAGCGATGGTTTGTCTTTTCTGATAGTGCAAAGATTGGTGGTGTCGGTTCAGCTCTTTTAGAATTTTTATCTAACGAGAAAATTGCAGATATTGAACTTACAAGTTTTGAATATGAAGATATATTTATAACTCATGGAAGTACAAAACTTGTAGAAGAGTCGCTAGGACTTCTTCCCGAGCAGCTTGTAAAAAGGGTAGAGCATAAAAATGAGTGTGAGATATAGTAGTTTTGAGATCTTATTGGAGTTTTTAATGTTTACTAAATGCACTATTAACAATGCTATCTCTTTAAAATTTTTTTTTACAAGTTTTAGATGAGTAAGAGACTCTCTAAAATAGTATCATTTGTACAAGAGCATCATGTTTTGAGTCTTGCGACTAAATCTGTCGAGGAGTTGAGTGTCTGTTCCCTTTTTTATGTCTATGATGAAGATAGTAGATGTTTTATTGTAGCGAGTAGCGAAGATACACTCCATATGAAGCACATTAGAAAAGATCCAAATGTAGCTGGAAATATCTTACTTGAAACAGAGAGTATAGGTAGAATCCAAGGTTTACAGTTTCGCGGTAAGTTTGTAATACTGCAAGAAGAAAAACTAAAAATACTTTACTTTAAAAAGTTTCCTTATGCTCTTGCTCTTAATCCTTTACTTTATAAAATAGAGGTAAATTTTTTGAAACTAACTGATAATCGTCTTGGTTTTGGAAAAAAAATTATTTGGACTGACTCTTCTCTTTAAAGAGGGCACATTTTGCATTGCTACTTTGAAAAACAAGTAGAGAGGGAACTTGCTGAGATCTAAATCCATATGCTTTGCATCCATGTGGCTGCTCAGGTTCCCATGTGACAAAATAGTATTGACATCCTCTACAGTTAATTCTTTTCATAACTCTTATTTTAGCATATTTAGATACAATAAGAGAAAAATTTAAAGGCTTACTTTTATGGATAAAATACTTTTAATGCTTCAACTACAAAATCAACTCAATGATGCCACAAATGGTGAAGAGTGGGTAAAGGGTATAACAAAGAATGGAAAATCCATAAACTGGAAACGCTGTATCTATATGGAGTGTGCAGAGATGGTGGATAGCTTTGCTTGGAAACACTGGAAGGCTATAGATAAAGAACCAGACTGGGCAAACCATCAGATAGAAGTGGTAGATGTATGGCACTTTATTATGAGTTTAGCTATAGAAAATTACACAGTAATGATGAAAGGTGGTGTAGAAGATCTTGCTATTAATATTTCTGAACTTGAAGCGTTTAGTAAGATAGATCGCTCTAATAAAACTTTTTCTCAACCTTCAGAGATTATTGCGAAGGTAGAAAATCTTATTAGATTAAGTATCTCTATTGAAGAGTTAGAGTTAGAAAAAATGATAAGTGAGTTTTTTGAATTAGTATTTATGAGTGGATTAGATTTAGAGAGTCTTTATAGACTCTATGTTGGGAAAAATATTCTCAATCAGTTCCGTCAAGATAATGGATACAAAGATGGATCTTACATAAAAGTATGGAATGGCGAAGAGGATAATACAGTGATGAAACGTATCTGGGAGACAAATGCAAATATAAAGCCAGATACTCTTTATAAAGAGTTACATAAAGTATATACTGCTCTAGCAAAGAGTTAATAGTTGCAAAATATTTTAGAGATAGAAAAACTTTCTTTTGGATATACTCAAGAGAATCTTCTATTTCAAAATCTCTCATTCACACTTAAAAAGGGAGAATTAAAAGCTATAGTTGGAAAGAGTGGTGCAGGAAAAAGTACACTCTTTGAACTTATACTAGGTAACCTTAAGCCATTAGCAGGAACACTTAAAGTTGCATCATGCTCACAAGTTTTTCAAGATCCCTATAGCTCTTTTCATCCAAGCTATACACTTATTAATCAGATAGAAGATGTTACCTCTTTAGAGGATCTACAAAAATACTGCAGACTTATAAATGTTGAACGAATCTTGTTAGATAAATTTCCTCATGAACTCTCAGGTGGGCAGCTTCAACGTGCCTCTATTTTACGAGCAATACTTATGAAACCAGATCTTTTACTACTTGATGAGCCAACATCTGCTCTTGATAATATTATTGAGTTAGAGGTAATGCAGATGTTAATATCACACTTAGACTCAATGGCAATGTTACTTATAACACACGATATGGATTTAGCCTCTTGGTGTGCTGATGAGATTATAAGGATTTAAAGAGGCTTTGGACGAGATAGTATCCACCCCCTGCCATTATCACAGTTCCATAAACATTAAGAGACATATTGAGAGTTGCAAGCATGATATTTCCACTTTCTAGCAGTAAAAAACTCTCAATAGCAAAAGTTGAGTAGGTTGTGAGTGCTCCAAGTATTCCTGTTGTAAGAAAAGATTTTATATGGACTGAGAAAGATGTTGCATGCATAAAGTATGCGATTAAAATCCCCATAAGAAAGCTACCAAGTAGATTGACTCCTAAGGTACCAAAGGGAAGTGTATGGGGAATTTTATTGGAGATAAGCCCATTGAGGTAGACTCTAAGTACTGCACCTATAAAACCACCGCTACCTATGGCTAAGATTGTTTGCCAACTCATCATCATACACCTTTTGCATTTGTATTCGTAGATCTTTTAACCAGTTTTCATCACTTTTCTCTGCGATGAATGAGTCCATAAATATAACATTAATAGTCCCAGGAGAGTAAAAAAACTCTTTTATATTGTAGTATTTTGCAGTTTGGATAAGAACAATAGGTTGTACTTTGAGCTTATACTTGTCTGCTACTACTTTTGCACCATTTTTAAAGGGAAGCATCCGTCCATTTTTAGAGCGTGTTCCCTCTGGAAACATTGTAATTACACGCCCCTTATTAAGTCTGTCTTTTGCATTTTTTAGTAAACGCAGGAGTGATGTTGTACTCTGTCTCTCTATGGGGATATCTTCAGGCATACTCATGGCTAAACCAAAGAATGGCACGTCAAAAAGCTCTTTTTTCGCAACCCAGGAGAGATCTTTTTTTGAGATGGTCTCGAGTATCCCTATATCTAAATCACTCTGATGGTTAATAAGATACATTTGAGCCGCAGGATCCTCTTCTCCTTTTATATCTGTAGAGAAAAAGATTGTGTATCGTACAAACCAAGCAGCTATTTTACGGGCATAAGGTCGTGGTACTATAGGGTAGAGTATTATCATTATTACCAAAGAAGTAAAGATAAAAATGGTTGCTATAAACCAATTAATTCGAGCAAATATCTTCATCTCTAATCCATCCTATTCGTTCATTTTTAAGCTGTACTTTTACAAAATGTTCTACACTTCCTTCTTGTAAAAGAGTAATCTTTGACTTAGTAGTTTCAAATATTGTTCCATTTGCAACAGGAAGTAAATAAATTTGTGTTCCTTCTTTTATGCAAAGTTTTTTCTCTGGGATAAGCAAATATATTAGATAGCCGACAGGGAGTAGGAGTACAAGAGTATAAATATATCTTTTTTTCCATATAATAAAAAAGAGAATAATTAATACTAAAGCTGCTACTATCATCATTTTTAATTGTTCTTTGGATTGATCTTTTGGCTTTAAGTCACTCTGTGTTGTAACACTATCTTCAACAACAACTATTGGAATAGTAATATCTACAAATTTATTCATTTTAAGATTAAAGTAGGAGAAAGAAAATTTTTCTAAATTTTTGTCAACAATTAAAAAGTAGATTACACGTGCTTGATCGTATGATTGAGAGAGAGATTCTATCCCTTGCTTGAAAGTATTATTAAAATGCATACTTGAGAGATCCCCATAACTTGCAGAAGCAACAAAAATTATGATGTTATGATCGCTATCAAAGCTTGTAGTTTTATACTCAATGAGCTCAAAGTTTTGGGCAATGATATTTGAAAAGTTATTTTTTGGATTAAGTGCAATAATATTGAGATCTTTTCCCTTTATAAAGGTTGAAGGAAACTCTTGTAGGGATTCTATAGTCGCATTTATATCTGGAAGTTTAGCCATTTTTTGTGTACTTTGAAAATAAAAAGTATCATAAAAATATTTTCCTTTTTTTTCTCGTACTGGAAAGTGAGTAAGGATATTAAGCCCTTCAAAATTTGAAAATTCATAATGAATATCAGTAACATCTCTAAGAGTTGTGAGTGTTTTGAGGGTAATAGGAAATATCTCTCCCTTTACAACTCTTTGTGGAACTTCATTATAGTTAAGATAGATAACTTTATTTGCATATAGAGATACAAGAAACACAAAAGAGAGTAAAAAAAGTTTTATCACGATGTTAAGAAACCTTCAAGCATCTTAATGCCATCATCTGATCCAAGAATAAGCTCCATAGCACGTTCAGGGTGAGGCATAAGACCAAAAATATTTTTTGACTTGTTACAAACGCCAGCAATAGAACTAACACTTCCGTTTGGATTTTTTATATTTCCCTCTTTATCTGTGTATCGAAGAAGGATTTGATTATTCGCTTTTAAGTCAGCCAAACCAGCTTCATCAATAAAGTAGTTTCCATCATGGTGTGCAATGGGAATATTTACTATATCACCAGTTTGTAATTTTTTTAGAAAGATATTGTCACTATTTTCAACTTTAAGTGTATGGTGCTTAGAGATAAAGTGAAGACCACTATTACGTTTCAGTGCACCTGGAAGAAGTCCTGCTTCAGTAAGTACTTGAAAACCGTTACAGATACCAAGTATATTACCACCTTTATATGCATACTCTTTAACAGCCTTCATAACAGGACTAAATTTTGCAATTGCACCACTTCTTAGGTAATCACCATATGAAAAACCACCAGCGATTACAAGTAGATTTGTATCAGAAGGAAGTGATTCAGCCTTATGCCAAACTATTTGTGTCTCTGCTCCTAGAGATGCAAAAGCATGTTGTGTGTCATACTCACAATTTGTTCCAGGAAATTGTAAAATTGCTATTTTCATTAGATAAGCTCTATCTTGTAGTCTTCGATGACTGTATTTGCTAAAATCTCTTCACACATTTTAGTGACTTCTGACATAGCTTTATCTCTGTCTGTTTCAGTAAGTTCTAGTAGGATCTGTTTTCCAACACGAACGTCCTTTACACCAGAGAAGTGAAGAGAGTCAAGTGCATGGTGAACAGCTTTTCCTTGAGAGTCTAAAACACCTGCTTTTAAAGATATATTTATAATTGCTTTCATTCCTATTTTCCTACTATTTATTTTGTGATTACTAATGCTTTAAGAATGTCAACTGCAGATTTGAGCTGGAGATCCTTATTTAGCATTTCTGGTGTTATTATATCTTTTTTTACTTTTTTATCTTCTTTTGCAGTACTCTTTTTGCCATCAATTTTCTCAAGCTCTTTTTTAAGATGTTGTTTTAGATCAGCTTCTTTAATAGAAAAAGAGTTTTCATGTGTTTTTATCTCTCCAGCTGTAACAGTGACATCTGGATTTACTCCAACTGCTTGGATAGTTCTTCCGCTTGGAAGGTAATATCTAGCAATAGTGAGTTTAATAGCCTCTTCTTTAGTGATAGGGAGAACAACTTGAACACTTCCTTTACCAAAAGTATTTTCTCCAACAAGAACAGCACGTTTATGATCTTGAAGAGCACCACTCACAATCTCTGATGCACTAGCACTACCACCATTTATAAGCACAACCATAGGAACGTTAGTAATTGTTGCACTTGAAGTTGCTGAGTATATTTTTGCATCACTTTTATGCCTACCTTTTTGAGAAACTATAACTCCATCGTTTACAAATAAATCTACCAAACCTACTGCTTGATCTAAAAGTCCACCAGGGTTGTTTCTTAAATCTAGAATAATTCCTGTTGTTGTTGCTTTATGCTTTTTAATGGCTGCTGCAACATTACGTGCGACCTTTTTATCAAAGCTGGTTACACGAATATAAAGAGTACTAGTATTTATGAGTCTTGTATATACAGATTTGATAGTAATCACACCTCGAACAATATGAATAAGAAGTGGTTTAGCCTCTCCTTTACGAACAATAGTAATGTCAATAGCAGTATTTACTTTTCCTCTCATAAGAGATACTGCTTCATCTATAGTCATACCAATAGTTGATTTTTTATTAATCTTAAGAATGATGTCACCAGATTTGAGACCTGCCTTGTCTGCTGGCGTTCCATCGATAGGTGATATAACTGTTAATGCACCATCTTTCATTCCTACTGTAATACCAAGACCACCAAACTCACCACTTGTTTGCACTTGGAGACGTTTATAATCTTTTTTTGTAAGGTAGTTAGAGTGAGCATCTAAATTTTTCATCATACCATCTAATGCTTTATCTATTAATTCTTCAATAGTAACTTTATCTACATCATATTGTTCTACAATACTAATTACTTTCGTAAACTTTGCTAAAGCTTCAAGACGACTTGCCTCTTTCTCTTGTTTTGTTTGTGCAAAGAGAGATGAAGAGAGGAGTAAACTCATAGAGAGTGTAGCAAAAGCAAATCCTAGAGTGAGGTATTTTTTATTTTTCATGAGAAACCTAATTGAGTAATTTTAAAAAATGATTATACCTTTTCTTATTAAACAAGATTATAAACGATCCAAAATTTAAATTTGAAGTCTTGTGAATGAGAAGTTAACTCCAAGAACAGGTGTTGCAATATTAGAAGAGGTCATGTTCTTGATGATATTGGAGAGATAAAAGTAGATAATGCACTCATAACACTTTTCAAAATTGAGAATATTCCTACATCAAATGCCACATTAAGAGGAGTTTGTTATGAATTTGGAAGTGTTGGGAATGTTAAGGAATAATTTAGGATTGGCAATAGAGTTGCAAATTTTTTAAATTTTTAGTACAATATATATAGTTCTATAAAATTTAAGGTCATATCTGATTATTAGTATCAAATATTTAGCAATAGATATAAAACTTCTATCAAAGGTAGATAGCTAAGATAGAAACTTTTATACTAACATAAAAAAAAAGGAAACGTGATGAACGTAAAACAGAA
>JAICBP010000084.1:395528-396985 GCA_021766785.1 Sulfurimonas sp. endosymbiont of Alviniconcha boucheti | reverse complement strand
ACAGAAAACTTTAGCGGCACTTCTTGTGCTAGGAATCGGAATGAGTGGTTGTAATACTAATGATAACAACTCTACCCCTCAAATAGAGGATAAAAAAGCTGTTGATGGAAATAAAACAGTTGATGAGGATAACGAGACTGATGAGAATAGAACAGCTACTATTCTAGGATATATAGGTTCTCAACATAGTGATCATAACTCAACTATAACAGTTGCACAATTAAAAGCTATCACTCCAGCACTTAACGGTATAAATGATGATTATCAAGATATCTATCGTAGCTATATAGCAAGTACTGATATTAACATTAGCTCACCTGCTACAGTAGATGAAGTGCAGAGTATGATAAATGAAGTAAATGATCTTAACCTACCTGAACATGCTATACTAGATAGAAGTTTTTTCAAAAAGACAAATGGAATCTTTGAACATAGATTTGTCTATCTACCAGTAAAGAACAATACAACAGGAAGAACATGGCTAAACAACAACCTTGGTGCTGATTATGCAAATGTAGATAGTAGTGACTACAACCCCTCACAACAAGCTACGGCACTAGATGACTATAAAGCTTCCGGTTCATCGTTTCAATGGGGAAGAAAAGCAGATGGGCATGAGCTAATGGATTGGACACCTTTCCTTGGTCCTGAGTTTGATGGTTCAGATACAATTCTACACTTCGCTGGAAAAGGAAAATACGGTACGACAAAGACACCAGCTGATGAACCATCTCATTCACTTTTTATACTATGGAACTATGATAAAGACCGATTTGATTGGAGAGTAAACCATGATGACACCCTTTGGGCAGGTGAATCAAGTCCAAACAATGTCTGTCCGATAGGATACAGACTGCCACTCAATCCAAATGCAGGACATGAAGCTCCAGCAGATGATGGTAAAAATGAGTGGTATGTAGAGTCAAGTACTTGGAGTTCACAAGACAGGGCAGGTGCCTTTGCAAGTGAGCTGAAACTGTCTGTATCTGGTGAACGCAAACCGTATAATGGCAATGTAGATACTCATTTAGGTATAGACCCATATTACTGGGCTGGTACAGAATTTCATGCAACCCTACCCGGTTGGGGGGGAGAAATGAGGAAGCTCGGGAGTATGATAGATATAGCTGATGACGAAGTGGACGTTAATAGTCATCATCGTAAAACGATTGGAGTGGCTGTCCGTTGTATAAAAGACTAACACACTTGTGTTACTAATCCTTTGATTCCCGCTCTCGCGGGAGTCAACTTTTTTATAATTTTCATTCTCTATTAACTCTATTTACAGATAGAAGCAAACCATGTATTTCAGACATTTTAGTTAACAAAGCTACAAGAAAATAACAACAATAGATAAAAACACAACAGATAGAAACTCCACAGAGACAAAGTAATCATCTGCTAAATCTTTTAAAATTTGCACTGCTATTTGCCATATCTTCTCACTTCAATAGTTG
>JAICBP010000084.1:393156-395515 GCA_021766785.1 Sulfurimonas sp. endosymbiont of Alviniconcha boucheti | reverse complement strand
AAAATGTAAAATTTTATAGTAAAATATGGTTTGTAAACCCGAGTTAATATTTGATTATTTTACATTATCAAATATTTAGTATAGAAATAAAAATAATATCAAAGCAGATAGCTCAGAGAAAAACTTTTATTTAACACCAAAAAAAGGAAACGTGATGAACGTAAAACAGAAAACTTTAGCGGCACTTCTTGTGCTAGGAATCGGAATGAGTGGTTGTAATACTAATGATAACAACTCTACCCCTCAAATAGAGGATAAAAAAGCTGTTGATGGAAATAAAACAGTTGATGAGGATAACGAGACTGATGAGAATAGAACAGCTACTATTCTAGGATATATAGGTTCTCAACATAGTGATCATAACTCAACTATAACAGTTGCACAACTACAAGAGATTACTCCAGCACTTAGTAATATAAATGATCGTTATCTAAATATCTATCAAAGATATATAGCAAGTGCAGATACTAACATTAGCTCACCTGCTACAGTAGATGAAGTGCAGAGTATGATAGATGAAGTAAATGATTTCAACCTACCTACAAATGCTATATTAGATAGAAGCTTTTTCAAAAAGACAAATGGAATCTTTGAGCATAGATTTGTCTATCTACCAGTAAAGAACAATACAACAGGAAGAACATGGCTAAACAACAACCTCGGTGCTGATTATGCAAATGTAGATAGTAGTGCTTACAACCCCTCACAACAAGCAACAACAAGTACTGACTCCTTAGCTTACGGTTCACTCTTTCAGTGGGGAAGAAAAGCAGATGGACATGAGCTAATGAATCGTGCTACTACAGGAACTAAAAAATACGGTATGACATCTACAAAAGCTGATGAACCATCTGATTCACTCTTTATTAAAGTAATCAGTGATAATAGTGATTGGAGAGTAAACCCAGATGATACCCTCTGGGCAAGTGAATCAAGTGCAAACAATGTCTGTCCAGCAGGATATAGACTGCCACTAAATCCAAATGGAGCAGATGATGCTGAACATGAGCTTGCTGTAGAAATACATAGTTGGGATTCAGAAGATGCCGACGGTGCTATATCAAGTGATCTAAAACTGACTTTGAATGGCTACGATTATCATCTCTTTCCAAATAGTGTGCCTCGCAGCCTAAACTCTACCGGTAACTATTGGAGCGGTTCAGTCGTCCCTAGTGACGGTAATAATAGTACTGTAAGTTACGCACGTGACATATACTTCGGTCATTTTTTCAACCTACTTGACAGTAGCGATAGAACGGATTCAATGGGTGTCCGTTGTATAAAAGACTAACACACTTGTGTTACTAATCCTTTGATTCCCGCTCTCGCGGGAGTCAACTCTTTTATAATTTTCATTCTCTATTAACTCTATTTACAGATAGAAGCAAACCATGTATTTCAGACATTTTAGTTAACAAAGCTACAAGAAAATAACAACAATAGATAAAAACACAACAGATAGAAACTCCACAGAGACAAAGTAATCATCTGCTAAATCTTTTAAAATTTGCACTGCTATTTACCATATCTTCTCACTCCAATAGTTGAAAAAAGTAAAATTTTATAGTAAAATATGGTTTATAAAACCGAGTTGATATTTGATTATTTTACATTACCAAATATTTAGTATAGAAATAAAAATAATATTAAAGCAGATAGCTCAAAAAAAAGGAAACGTGATGAATATAAGACAGAAGACTTTAGCAGCACTTCTTGTCCTAGGAATAGGAATGAGTGGTTGTAATACTAATGATAACAACCTTATCCCTCAAATAGTGAATAAAAAAACTGATGAGAATAAAACAGAGGGGAATAGAACTGTCCCTACTTCTCCTGGAGAGAATAACGAGTCTAATGGAACTATCCCTACTCCTCCTGTAGAGAATAACGAGTCTAATAGAACTGACCCTAATCCTCATGATGAGGTTATTATCCCTGTCCTTCCTAAGCAAATGTTCATGAATAATGCTTTAGAAACGCTTCTAGAAAAGATAGGTAATCAACACAACAATGGTGAATCAAATATAACAATCAAAGACCTAAAAACACTAAAAGAGAAGACTACTATTTTGAATATAAATGATAATTATGTAAATATCTATCGCAGCTATATAGCAAGTGCAGATACTAATATTAGCTCACCTGCTACAAGAGATGAAGTACAACAGATGATAACTCAAGTAAAGAATTTAAACCTACCTGAACATGCTATACTAGATAGAAGTTTTTTCAAAAAGACAAATGGAGTCTTTGAGCATAGATTTGTTTATCTAGCAGTAGAGAGTAATACAACAGGAAGAAAATGGCTAAACAACAACCTTGGTGCTGATTATGCAAATGTAGATAGTAGTGACTACAA
>JAICBP010000084.1:357883-390772 GCA_021766785.1 Sulfurimonas sp. endosymbiont of Alviniconcha boucheti | reverse complement strand
AGAACAAATGGACTACCTCTACGCTGTATAAAAGAGCAAACGCCAGCAGAGAGATCACGAAGTGTCCTCTTAGAGATAGGAAATGAACACCGTAGTAATAAATCAATTATAACCATTGAAGATCTAAAAGCTATCACTCCAGGAGTTAGAGGTATAAATGATGATTATGAAAACACTTATAGAACCTATATAGCAAGTGCTGATAGTAGTTTTAGTTCACCTGCTACAACAAGAGAAGTACAAAGAATGATAGATGCTGCTAATCTTAACTTACAAAAGGTTGGCTCATACAATACAGCTGGGTTTGCAATAGGTGTTACTCTATCAAGTGATGGCACAAAAGCTTATGTAGCTGATGAAGCGAATGGTTTAGTTATACTTAATATAAGCAATCCATCTCATCCAATCAAAATTGGATCATACAATACAGCTGGGTATGCAAGGGTTGTTACTCTCTCAAGTAATGGTACAAAGGCTTATGTAGCTGATGATGATAATGGTTTAGTCATAGTTAATATAAGCGATCCAGCTCATCCAACTAAGCTTGGATCATATAATACAGCTGGAGTTGCATGGGATGTTGCTCTTTCAAATGATGGTACTAAAGCTTATGTAGCTGATGAAGGAAATGGTTTAGTCATACTTAATATAAGCAATCCATCTCATCCAACCAAAATTGGATCATACAATACAGCTGGGTATTCAAAGGGTATTACTCTATCAAATGATGGTACAAAGGCTTATGTAGCTGATGACCATGTTGGTTTAGTCATAATTAATATAAGCGATCCATCTCATCCAACTAAACTTGGAACATACAATACATCTGGGCTTACAATAGGTGTTACTCTATCAAGTGATGGTTCAAAAGCTTATGTAGCTGATTGGAGTAATGGTTTAGTCATAGTTGATATAAGCGATCCATCTCATCCAACTAAGCTTGGATCATACAATACAGCTGGATATTCACAGACTGTTACGCTATCAAGTGATGGTACAAAGGCCTATGTAGCTGATGAAGAGAATGGTTTAGTTATAGTTGATATAAGCGATCCAGCTCATCCAACTAAGTTTCGTTTATATGATATAGCTGGATTAACACTAGATGTTACTCTATCAAGTGATGGATCAAAGGCTTATATAGCTGATGCGGAGAATGGTTTAGTAATAGTTGGTGGTATAAAATAAAGTTCATAATTTTTTTATTAAGTCACAATTTTATATAGAAATTGGATCACTTACTATTAGAGTAATTTATTTTGTTGTAAAATTTGGTATGGATTTATTAGGTTCTATCTTTATAGCTTTTGCACAAACATATGCACTTGAAAAAGCCCATTGAAAATTATATCCACCAAGTTCACCTGTTACATCGATAACTTCTCCAATAAAATAGAGTCCCTTCTCTTTTTTTGATTCTAAAGTTGCAAAATTCAGCTCTTGGGCAATAACACCCCCACGACTAACTTCAGCTTTTTTAAAACCAAAATTTCCTGCTGGTGAAAAGCTATAATTATGGAGTAGTTTAAGATGGTTTTTATCCTCTTTTGTAAGTTTTTTACACTCCTTGTCTTCTATTTGAACGGCTTTAAGAAGTGCTTTTGCTAATCTTTTTGGTATATTTAGAGTTGAACTTAGAAATTTTTTACTAGCATCTACTTGCTCTATTATATTTTTTGTAGGTAGAAAATCTATACTTATTTGTCCTTTTCTCCAGTAGAGTGAAGCAGAGAGTATGGCTGGACCACTAATTCCTTTGTGAGTAAAAAGTATCTCCTCTTTCAGAAGTTTATCATCCACTTTTACATAGACATAACAACTTAGTCCACTCAGTTCTCGCATCCAAAACTGCTCTTTTTGTACGGTGAGTCCAACTAAAGCAGGAGTAAACTCTTTAACTTTTATATCAAAACTTTTTGCTATCTCTAATCCTATATCACTTGCACCTAAAGTTGCAAAGCTCTTGCCACCTGTTGCAACGACAACTTTTTTTGCCATATATCTGCTAACATCTGTTTGAACTACAAAATATGCTCCTTCTTTTGTAATACTAATAATCTTTTCACCTAAAATTATATTAGCGTTTTTAGCTGATTTACGAAGTATATCGATAATATCCTCGGCACTGTTTTTGCAGAAAAAGTATTGCTCTTTACGAAGTTCTAAATCTACTCGGTGACGTTGCAAAAAGTTCAGTAAATCCTCATTTGAAAACTGTTTTAGTACACTCTTTATAAGCTCACTATCTCCATCAAAATTCTTGTTTTTTACACTTATATTTGTGATGTTACATTTTCCACCACCAGAGATTCTGAGTTTTTTGGCAATTTTTTTATTACCTTCTATGATAAGTACCGATTTTTTCTTTCCGATATTTCCAGCACACATGAGCCCACTAGCTCCTGCACCTAAAATTATGACATCTACTTTTTTCATTTTTATATTATAGGGTATAATTATAAAAATATTTCAATGAAAGAAGAAGAATGAGCAAGAAACTACATATCGTATCTTTGGGCTGTACGAAAAATCTTATTGATACAGAAGTTATGATGGGAAAACTTCAAAACTTTGAACTTACAGATAACATACAAGATGCTGATGTTATCATCGTCAATACATGTGGCTTTATAGACGCGGCTAAAGAAGAATCGCTAAATACTGTTCTCTCTCTTCATAATGCGCGCAAAGAGGAGTCTCTTCTTGTTATGGCAGGATGTCTTACTGAGCGTTATCAAGAAGAACTGATGAGAGAGATTCCAGAGGTTGATATCTTCACTGGGGTAGGTGATTATGATAAGATAGATGAGCTTTTAGTGGAAAAAAAGAGTAGATTTTCTGAAGAAGTTTTTCTTATAGATGGTGCTGAACGTATTGTAACAGGTTCTACTTACCATGCCTACATAAAACTCTCTGAGGGGTGTAATCAATCTTGTAGTTTTTGTGCAATTCCCTCTTTTAAAGGAAAGTTAAACTCTCGTGATTTGGACTCTGTCGCAAAAGAAGTTGAAGGGCTTGTGAAAAAAGGGTATTATGACTTCTCTTTTATTTCTCAAGACTCTAGCTCCTATCTTCGGGATCAAAATATCAAAGATGGTCTCTCCCTTCTTATTCAGAGAATAGAGCTTATAGAGGGTGTAAAGTCTGCTCGTGTACTTTACCTTTATCCTTCTACTACCTCCATGGCACTTCTAAAAAATATAGCTAAGAGTGAAATCTTTCACAACTACTTTGACATGCCTATTCAGCATATTAATGATGATATGCTTCGTATGATGCAACGTGGATTTGGTAAGAAGAAGACTATGAAGCTTTTAGATTTTATGCGAAATCTGCCAAACTCTTTTGTTAGGACAAGCTTCATCGTTGGACATCCAAATGAAACGCCAGAGATGTTTGAAGAGATGTGTGAGTTCGCTTCATCATTTGGTTTTGACCGAATTAATGTTTTTTCTTATTCTGATGAGGAGACTACTTCTGCATTTGATTATGAGATGAAGATAGATGATGAGACAAAGAGCAAAAGAGTAGAGATTCTAGGTGATATTGCTGTAGAGGCTACAAAGAAGTCACTACAATCTGAACTAGGTAAAGAGTGTGAGCTTATTATAGATGGGGAGAGTGATGAGCATGAGTTCTTACTCTCAGCTCGTAAGCTTATTTGGGCACCAGAGATAGATGGTGAGATCTATGTAAATGATAGAACTGATGAGTTACAAGAGTTAGAATTTGCGAAGATTTACAAGGCAAAAATTACGGACATCGCTGGAGATGTCTTAACTGCAACAGTTGATAATGCTGCAAAATAAAGAACTGCTATCTCATTCTAAAAATCTTTTAGCTTTTTCAGCTGGAGTGGATTCTACTACTCTGCTCTTTTTACTTTTAGAAGCTAAAATCTCTTTTGATATTGCCATTGTTGATTATGGCTTACGAGAAGAGTCAAAGGAAGAAGTCTCTTATGCAAAGAGGCTTGCAAAAAAATATCACTTTACTTGCTATATACATGAAGCAGAGCCTATAAAAAAAAACTTTGAGGCTAATGCTCGTGCCATTCGTTATGAGTTTTTTGAAACGCTCATAGAAGAGTATAACTACACAACACTTCTAACTGCACATCATCTAGGAGATCGTTTGGAGTGGATGCTTATGCAACTATGTCGGGGTGCTGGGGCTGTGGAACTTGCTGGTATGCACTCTCTTGAGAAACGTGAGAAATATACCCTTGTTCGTCCTCTTCTTGCACATGATAAAGAAGAGTTTTTCAGCTATCTTCAAAAGCATAATATTCATCACTTCATAGATAGATCCAATAGTGATGAAAGGTATAAACGAAATGAGTTTCGCCATAACTATGCTCAGCCACTTTTAGCAAAGTATAGAGCAGGGATACAAAAAAGTTTTAAGTATCTTGATGAGGATAGAGAGTCTCTTATAGAGAAGCTACACTTTTCTCAGCTCCATAACTTTTTTTATACACAAGCTTCCCCTTCACAACGCAGTAATATCCTTGCCATAGATAAACATTTTAAGTCCAAAGGACTCCTGATTACAGCTAAAGAAAAGGAGCTACTAAAAAATGAAATTACTGTTGTAATCTCAAGAAAATATGTAGTAAATCAAGAGCATGGATATCTTTTTATCGCTCCTTTTGTTCAAGATCAAAAGATAGAAAAAAAGATAAAAGAAAAATTACGTTTACTTAGAGTGACTCCAAAACTTCGAGGCTATTTGGCTTCAAACGCCGAAGTACTAGCATTTGTTTCACGATTATTACAGTAAATTTGTAACTTAAAAGAGGAGTTTATCATTCCAGATTCGTGTTGAAACTTTATAGGAAACTGAACTTTTACAATCCAGTTACTTTTGTTTAGAGCATCTAAAAATTTATAAAAACTTGTTGGTGAGTCTATTTGAGAACTTGCATTTACTTCATACATAGTGAAATTTTTTTCTGTCTTTTTTAAATTTACTGACTTTATAGAGAGTTTTGAGAAAAACTTTTTATTTTCTTTCTCAAAGTATTCAGGATCAAATGTAGTATCAAAAGCTTTAATTATTCTACGATTTGATTTTTGAAGTTTTTTTAATTTTAGTATAGTATTTATTTGAAAATCTTGTTTCTTACGAAGAAGTCTATCAACTTTTTGTAATTCATTTCGTTGCAATCGGTACTCATTCCCTTTAGGAATAAGTACACCAAAAGAGAAGATCAAGACAAATACAGATAAAAAAAGCGAAAGAACAATAAGATAAATATGCTGTCTTGAAACACTATTTTTCATCGCCAAACTCCTCTTCATCATCTATATAATTTGTCGAAACAAAATGTAACCATCCATTTTGAGCAGGATAAAAACTACTATAAGTCCTGTGAAAAATAGCATGTAATGGGGCATAAAGCATAAAATTATATGTATCTTTATTTGGTGTTATCCCATAAAGAATAAGTCCATCTTTTAGAAGTTCAGCTTTAGAGAGGGTAATGCGTGCAGGAATTAAATCAAATAGGTTACGAATAGAGTCTTTAAGAACACTATTCTTTGTATATATCTTTTCACTAAACTGTTGCCGTTCTTCTATTTTTGATATTTTTACTTTCAATGTTTCAATAGAGCGTTCTATCTTTTTTTTCTCTTCTTGTTTCTCTAATTTTTGTTTGGTATATGAGTAATCCTTATAAAGTAAGAATGCATATGTTAAAAATAGCATCGCAATAGTAATGATAAAAAAGGTACTAAGTAGTTGCATCTCTTGTGTAAAAATATTTTTCTTTTGTGGTTTTATATAACTATAAATCATACGGAAAGTTCCATTTTTACTAGTTGTGCTATTTCATAACCTAAATCAATTTTACGGATATAAACATTTAAGAACATCTCTTCTTCTAAATAGCGACTTAAATCATCACCTACTCCTATTGAATCAGCGATATAAACACTCTCAATAAATTGACTATCATATTTTTCATCACTATAATAATGCCCTAAAGAAGAGTGAATAAGTAAAAAACGTTGATAATCTTCATCAAAATCTTTTTTATTATCGTTACTTCTTATGAGTGTAGTCTCTTCTTGTTCTTTATAAAGATTCTCTTGCATAGAATCAAGATCCTCAACATCTCCAAATTCATCAATATCATCTAAGATATTTACATATTCTTGATCATTTAAAGTTGAATCATTCTCTTCAACTATATCCTGAGATTGGGTTTTTTCTTCCTCTTTTTCCTCTCTTTGCATATCTAAGCATTCTGCAAAAAGTAACTCACTGTTATCATAAATTGCTAAAGATATATGGTTATCGTGAACTAAGATAAACATAGTACTAGGAGAACTGATTTTTTCTTTGAAAAAGTTTGCTAAAATAGAATAAGGAGAAAAAATATAATCAAGACCTATAATTTTATATATCTTTTCCGCATTATTAATGTCAGCACGAGAGCTATAGTGAGCCCATTTTTTTTCGTGGCATTTATACTGCATGTTGTTTAAGTCAATAATTTTTGATATTACTCGCTTGTCACAGCTTGGAAGTGCACCTTGTTCATTTGATGTGTTAAGTAGTGAGACATAAGAGAAAGGTGACTCCTTGGTGTAGTTTTGAATAAATGTCAGGATATTTTCATCAAGAGTAGTGGTACTAAAGTTTTTTTGAACATGTTCAATAACTTTAGATTTTGAAAGTACTTCTATATAAACATCACTAGAAGTACGATTGACAACGATATTGACAAGTATTTTATTATAAAATCTTTCAAATAGTTTACTAATTATCATTTATCAACTCCGCATAAAGGATGTGCTCTATTATAACTCTTTTTCTTTAAAGTAGTTCCAAGTTTTGTATATATTTGTGTTGTTGCCATGGAAGAGTGACCTAATAACTCACTTACGTCTACTATTGGTGCCCCGCCATTTAAGAGAGCAGTTGCATAAGAGTGACGTAGTTGATGCGGTGTTACTTTAAGCGAAACACGTCTAAATACTTTATTCACTATATATCTTAGACTATTTTCGCTTAATTTCTCGCCATTTTTTTCAAAAAGAAATACTTTTACACTATTTTGTGATAAATATTTATCTTTTAACTCTTTTACTTCAGCTAATAGGGGAACATCTCTATGTTTGTTTCCTTTTCCTAATACTCGTATCCATTGCTCTTTTATATCTGACAATTTCAAAGAAGTGAGTTCTGAGATTCGCAGACCAGTTGTATAAAGAAGTAAAACTATAAATTTTTCTTTCTCCTCTGCCATATTTATTGCCTGCATAATATGTTGGTGAGAGATAGGCTTAGGAAGAGTTTTTGCTACTTTAAGAGTATCATCAGACTTGAGAAGTACTTGGAAATTATGATCACAAAGATATTTTGAAAAGCTTCTTATTGCACTCAATTTTTTACTTATAGTTTTTGCATTAAGATTTGCTATTTTTATTCTGTAGGGCATAAGATTAAAACAGATGTGGGAAGATTCTTGTGTTATCTCTACTACTTTGAGTGCTTCTTTAAGCGTTTCATCATAACTTTTTAGAGTTAAGTCTGAGTAAGCACGAATCTTCTCAAGATACTTTAAAAATGCAACTCGTTGTTTATCTAGTAACTTCTGCATGGAGCTTCTCAAAGTCATTATAGTACTTAGCCGCACGATCGACTAACTCTTTATCTGTAATAATACTTGGAGCGAGTTTTTTATAGGAATCTACCATAATCTCACTCATCATCTTTATCTTGGCTCTTTGTGCATTAGAAATACTCTCTGCTTGTGCTATTGTATTTATTTCTACTAAGAATTTTTTTGCCTGTTCTATATATTTACTATATTTTAGAGAGGTTTTTGATTGTGCCATTACTGTTGAAGCCATACGATTATAAACATTATCATTAAAAGCTTCACTTGCTAATGTGTATGCATGTTTATACTCCCCTATCTCATAGTAGTATTTTGCTTCTAAAGATTTTTGATATGAAGGATGTACTAAAAAGTAGATCCCCATACTTGCAACAAGTCCAACGGCTATGAGGCTAAAAAGGTATCTGCTACGCATGTCTGAGTAACCCTGCTTTTATGAATGCTCTTGCCTCTTCTATCTGCATACTTTTTATATCGATAGGATCGCTATAGTAAAAGTGAATAGTTCCAAAAGCTTTCGGAATAACAAACTTATCCCAACTATTTAGTTGCCAGTAAGACTCTGGGCGGATCTCAACAAGAATAACTTTTTTTCCTGTTTTATTTGCCATAGCAATAACACCATCAGCTACTTCATGCCTAGGACCACGAGGGCCATCTGGTGTTATACCTATATCGTACCCCTCTTTAAGTGCTTTTATAGCTTCTATAAGGACTCGAACTGCATTTTTATTTGAAGAGCCTGCTATGATTTCAAGTCCAAATTTTCTTAGAGTACCTGCTATAAGTGCACCATCAAAATGACTAGAGATAACAGCTTTTACATGAGGAGAATTTTTATAATGTAAGTAGGAGTGTGCAAACATAAGAAGATCTCCATGCCAACAGGCATAAATAGTTGGATCATCTGGAAGAGGGTTGTTGGTGTGGAACTCTTTTTTGTTTGTGAAGTATAAAAAACGGATAAGTAGTGCCCCAATAATCGGTACAACTACTACTGTAAAAGATCGTAAATACTTCTTAAGCAAGAATCTCGCCTGTTAGGATAGTACGACCGATGGCGTTTACTTTTACTTCATGAAATGTTCCAAGTAACTCTTCTGAACCTTTTACTTTGATGAGTAGATTGTTATCACTACGACCGCTTACATAGCCATCATGAATAAGATCCTCAAAGTAAACGCGATAGCTATTGCCTAAACACTCAGCATGAATTTCATCAAGGATTTCATTATTGAGTGTTTGTAGATAAGAGAGTCTTTGTGAAGCAATTTCTGAATCTATTTGAGGTAGATGTTCAGCTTCAGTTTCAGGGCGAGGAGAGTACTTGAAAGAGAATATCTGATCAAAACGTACTCGTTTCATTACATCTATGGTATCGGCAAAATCTTCATCATTTTCACCAGGAAACGCCACAATAATATCAGTAGATATGCTTACTCCTGGAGACTCTGCACGAAGTTTTTCTACACGGTTAATAAACCACTCTTTTGTATATCCACGTTTCATCGCTTTTAAAATTTTTGTGCTTCCACTTTGAAGTGGCATATGTATAGAGTTACATATCTTAGGATTATGTGCGAACTCTTTTATAAATGCATCATCCATGTGAAAAGGGTGTGGAGAAGTAAAACGTATACGTTCAAGTTTCTCTATCTTAGAGAGTCGATGAAGAAGTTCTGTAAAATTTATTTTCTGTGTATCACCTGAAAAACGGCGACCATAGTTATTGACATTTTGTCCAAGGAGGAAAATCTCTTTCGCACCAGCATTAACAGCTTTTTGTGCTTCATTTATGATAAGATCCGCAGGGATAGAAATCTCATCCCCACGAGTTTTTGGCACTATACAAAATGTGCAAGCCTTATCACAACCTATAGAGATATTTATAAAAGCTTTGTAAGCAGAAGTACGAAAGTCATTAAATGCAAACTCACTCTCATCATAATTTATATCTGTCTCTACTGCTCTATCTTTATGCAAAACTTCACTTATTTTAGAGACATTTCTTGCTCCTAAAACGAAGTTTACATAGGGAGCACGTTTGATGATCTCCTCACCAAGGTGTGAAGCTGTACAGCCACAGACACCTATCTTTGCTCCCTCTTTTTTTTTCTTGTGAAAGACACCAAGTTCGGAGAAGAGCTTATGCACTGGTCGTTCTCTTACAGAACAGGTATTTATCAAAATGAGATCTGCTTCTTTGAACTCTTGTGTTGTTGTATAGCCCTCTCTCTCACGAAGCTGTGCGATAATATGCTCAGAGTCACGAGAGTTCATAGCACAACCTAATGTTTCAATAAATAACTTTGGCATAAGAGCCTCTCTAGCTCATTATGTGTACTTGGTACATATAGTCATTATCTGACATACCAAACTTCACTTCACTCATATAAAAGCTTTTACCTTTTGCTTCAAAATGGTCTTGAAGTGCTAATAAATCTTTGTGAGAGTTGTCTTTGTCAAAGTAAAAGATGATACTATCATCTTTCTCAACCGCTGCTTCTATCTTTGCCAAATTTACTTTTTTTGGTTTATTTGTTATATCAGTTCTTGCAAATTTTAAATCCATACTTTACATCCTTCTTTTTTAAGTGCTAGAGACTTATTAATTTTGGATTATAGTTAAATATGTATAAAAACTCTATTAACTCTCTCTTATAATTTATACTAAAATGATGCAACAAGTAAAATTACTTTATAGTTAAAGAAGTTTTTATGCATATTTGTATATACTTTCTAACTTACAAAAAAACTCCCCAATTTACTTATCATTGTTCAAAGAAAATAGGGAAAACATAAAAGGCAATTATTATGGAAAAAATATTAGACATCGCTGAAGCAATCGCTCATGAAAAAGGTTTACAGCCCGAAAAAGTACTCGAATCACTCAAAACTGCATTTGTTCAGACTGCAAAAAGAGTTATAAATAGAAACTTCGCATTTGAAGCACATATTGATGAAGAGACAAAAAGTATTAAAATTGTGCAGACAATTACAGTTGTTTCAGATGGTGATGAGAGACTTAATGATGAAGAGCTTGCACCTGCATATATCCCCCTTAGTGAAGCAAGAGAGTATGATGATCAAGTAGAATTAGATGATCAACTTCAGGTGGATCACAATTTAGAGGATTATGGTCGTACTGGTGCTTCACAACTCCACCGTGAAATAGAGTTTCATATTCAAAGACTTGTAGAAGATGAGGTATATAGTAAATATCAGTCAAAGATAGGTACTCTTGTGAGTGGACGAGTAACTCGTGTCGATTCACAAAATGCTACATACATAGAAGTAGATGAGATTCGCGCAGTGCTCCCTATGAAAAGCCGTATCAAGGGAGAATACTTTGAGGTCGGTGACCATATTAAAGCTGTTGTTCGCCGTGTAAATATGGATAAAGAGCATGGTATAGGCATAGAACTCTCTCGTACAAGTCCTAAGTTCTTAGAACAACTTCTTGCTTTAGAAGTTCCTGAGATAAATGATGGAACAGTTATCATTGAAAAAGCAGCACGTATTCCTGGTGAGCGTGCAAAAATTGCAATTATGAGTACACATCCACAAGTTGATGCTGTTGGTGCAACGGTTGGTGTTAAAGGTGTCCGTATAAACGCCGTAAGTGATGAGCTGATCGGTGAGAATATCGACTGTATTGAGTACACAACAATACCTGAACTTTTTGTATCACGAACTATGAGTCCTGCTATTCTCTCTCATGTAGAGATTGTAAAAAATGAAGAGGGTGAAAATGAAAAAGCAATAATCACTCTTCCTGTAGATCAAAAATCAAAAGCTATTGGTAAAAGTGGTATAAATATTCGTCTTGCTTCTATGCTAACAGGTATGCAGATTGAGCTAGTAGAAAGTGATGCTGTTACAAATGAGGATGGTGAGATAGAAGAGGCTAAAGATGGTGTAGATGCATTAGAGGCACTTTTTAATTAATCCATCAAGCATGTAAATAGCTTGGCGGAAATTTATATAATTTTCATTGTTATATTTATAATATCTAAAATATTTTTCTAAAGAACAAAATTAAAACTAAAGCAACTATGAAGCAAGGAATTACCTAAGTTTGAGTTTATGGGATTTAAGGTTGAAGTGGCTCCGGATGCTGGATTCGAACCAGCGACCAAATGATTAACAGTCGGTTAAAAGCAACATATCATACTTCCTTAAATCTTCTCAAATGCAATCAAATCCCTAAAATAAGGAGTTTCTAAAAACTTTTTGCTTATTAAATCTTATCATCTTTTTGCAAAAAGAACAATCTTACACGGACTTTCCAAGGACTTAACTCGTTTCAAAGAGATTTTTTAAAGATGATAATATAAAATCAGGTGCCTCGCTCGCTAAAGACAGATACTCATCAATTGGTTCAATCAAATCTATTGCAGTTTTATATTTTTTCATATTTATTGATTCTAAAGCAGTTTGAAAAATTTGTAAATCTTCTTTTGTTACTCTTTCATTTTTTAGAAGGTTACGGATTATATTTTCATCATTTTGTATTGCTACAGCAATATCAAAAATATCACGAGCCTTATTATCTTTTTTTCTAAAAACTATTTTCTTTGCCAAAATATTTTCAATAGACTCTACTCTTATATCAAATGAAAATACAGTTTTTGTGTCATCTATTAAAATACTATCAGAGCTTGAATCAACTAAAATATCAACCTTAATATTATTAGCTGAGACAACTCCTATATGATTATGTATATCAATATATTGCGAGCTATTAAAATTACTTGTATCTTCTATCCAATGTTTAGGACTGAAATATGATAGATATTGCTGGTCTACTAGAAACAAGTCAATATCAAAACTCAATCTATGTTGAAAATAATAGATAGAGAGTGCAGTCCCTCCACCAAATTTTATAATATCTTTTGGAAGTGTTTTAGCAAATGCATCTTTGAAAAATAGTTCAAGTGCAGTTATTTGGTCTTGATAGTTTTCTTTGATAAACTCAAGTTTATTTGGATTAATAGAAATTTGCTGATAAGACATGTTTTATTTTTGAAAGAGGAATATGGTAATCTTTACTGAACCAAGATAATTCCTCTGGTGATGCTTCTGTTTTTATAGTATCGAGTGCATATTTTTCTACACTAGAAAAATCTTGCTCTTTATTAAAAAGTTGACATAAATTTTCAACAGTAAAATGCTTCTTTTTATTACCTATGGAGTTGTTTACAGTTAATAGTAACATTGGTTGAAATTTAGTTTGCATCACACACTCCTTATCTTTTTGTAATTATAGCATATTTAGCTATTTTTTGAGCTTATCAAATCTCTCCATATTTTATCAAAACTCCTCTATTTCCCTGTATAAGGGAAGCAACAGCTTTTTTAGTTTACCATTGCTAGCAATTGAGTACTACTATATGGAGTTATTATGGCTAATCTAAAAATAATTCAAAAAAAGATATCAACGAAACATGAAGGTGTGTTTTATAAAGAA
This sequence comes from Sulfurimonas sp. endosymbiont of Alviniconcha boucheti, assembly GCA_021766785.1. Classification (GTDB taxonomy): domain Bacteria; phylum Campylobacterota; class Campylobacteria; order Campylobacterales; family Sulfurimonadaceae; genus Sulfurimonas. Next base: position 377,669 of record JAICBP010000084.1, on the reverse strand, counting down.
GTGGTAAATGAAAACCTAAGTTCAAATTAGTACCAATACAAAGGACTTATACGGACTCAATCATGGAGATTTATAAGGATGTAGTTCTCATTTCTAATCATATTATTTATTATCGTACGGACTTGTGACGGACTGAGGGTTATTTTTTGAAACTTAAAGTGATTTTTTAAAGTGCTTAGAAGTTCGTATTTCAGGGAGTTTTGTATGGCTCCGGATGCTGGATTCGAACCAGCGACCAAATGATTAACAGTCATCTACTCTACCACTGAGCTAATCCGGAATACGGTAGAAATTTTATCGAAAAAAAATTAAACTAATCTAAATTTTACTATTTTTTCTCTATAGGTTTCTACATCTTTATCTCGATTATGTTTTAAAGCACCTTTTAAAAGGAGGCTGTACTTTCTAAGAAGCTCTTTTTTAATACATATTCTCTTTTTAGGATGTAAACTTTTTGTATCCACCAAAAACTTTTCAAGAGTAATTACACGAAACCTATCCATTCCCCAATATTTAAAACTGAGCTGATCTTCATGCCCAGCATATTTCTTTATAAGTTTTTGATCTACTAATGCTACTGTATGGTTTAAGGATATTCTTAACCAGAGGTCATAATCTTCACACACCTCTAAGCGCTCATCAAACATACCTACTAACTCAAAAATGTTTCTGTGTAAAAGTACTGATGAGGGGGCTATATGACAGCAAGAGAGATTTTCTGCAAAAATATCTTCACCTATTTTTTTGAACTTCTTAGGGATATGTACAGATACACCATCTCGTATCCAAGTCTCATCAGTGTAGCTCATAAAAATATTACTATGTTTTTGATGAAATTTTACCTGCTCTTCAAGTTTTGTAGGATACCACTCATCATCAGAATCCAAAAAAGCTATCCATTCAGAACATACACTCTTAATGCCTCTATTTCTCGCAGAAGAAACACCACTATTTTTTTGATAAATATATTTTACAGAAGGAAATTCTTTTTTGATATTTGAGGTATTATCTGTCGAACCATCATCAACTACTATAATTTCAGAGGGTTTATATGTTTGAGCGAAGATAGAGTTTATTGCTCTTTGAAGTAGCTTATAGCGGTTGTATGTAGGGATAACAACTGCTATCTGCATCGTGGCGTTTACTACCAGATTTTTATCTCATTGTAGAGGCTATCACGCTCCACTGGAATAAAGCCACTATTTTTAATCAATGAAGTAAACTCTTCTACATCCATGCCATCAGCACTTTTTGCCCCTGCAGCTGAGTTGATAGACTCTTTCTCTATAGTTCCATCAAGATCATTCGCACCAAACTCTTGTGATAGTAATGCTAGATTTATAGTAGAAGTTACCCAGTAGGCTTTGAGATTTGGTACATTATCTAGAACCAAACGTGAGACTGCCATTGTTTTTATAATTTCATTTGCTGTGATTGGTATCTCTATATTCAGATAATTATTTTTTGTTTGATAGACAAGAGGAATGAAGCTGTTAAACCCTCCTGTAAGATCTTGAAGCTCACGAATACGCATCATATGATCTATACGATTTTCACGAGACTCCACATGCCCAAAAAGCATAGTAACATTAGATTTTTTACCACGTTCATGCCACTTTCTATGAATCTCAAACCACTGATCGGATGTTACCTTTCCCTTACAGATATAGTCACGAACTTTCTCATCAAATATCTCAGCACCACCACCAGGCATAGAGTCCACACCATTTTCTAGCATCATATCAAGTATCTCATCATAGGTGTACCCATGATGGCGAGAGAGAAAGTCCACCTCTGCAGCAGTTAATGCTTTTATATGTAAATGAGGATACTGCTCTTTAATCTTTTTAAATATTTTCAAGTACCAATCAAGTGACACATTAGGATTATGAGCAGAGACTATATGCACCTCTTTAGCTTCTCTCTTATCCATCTCTTTGACTATTTGAAGTATATCTTCATGACTCATGGTATATTCATTAGGATTTTTACGTGTTGCAGAGTATGCACAAAACTTACAAATATCTGCACAAATATTTGTTGGGTTGATATGGCGATTGATATTAAAATATGTCTTTTTCCCATGAAGTTCTTGGCGTTTAGCATCTGCTAGTAAGCCAAGTTCAAAAAAATCCATATCATAAAGTCTCATAGCATCTTCAAAATTGACTCTTTTCATCTTTTTATCTTTACTGTTTTTTTCAAATCATTACTAAATTTTAAGCTTATATATTTTTACTCTTGGGGTTAAATTTACTGCTTCAAAAAGCTTAGGATCAGCTTTTTCTAAAACCATAAGTTGAATATATAGAGAGTTATACATAGCATCATCAACAATTAAATAAGTATTATAATTTGACATAAAGATAACATTGAGATTTGCAGTAACATTGAAGAGCTTTTCATCTACATGTAACTTCCTATTTTTATCATATACCGTTTTTGTAAATCTTTTAAGTGGTACTCGTTGCTCTCTTACTACAACTTGCCATCTTTTTTTATCTAAGTAAATATTACTACCAAAGTTTATCTTATCTCCCATATCTTTAAAGTGACGACTTACAAAGAAAAATGGGCGTTTACCTTGCTTACCATTCATAATATCTATATTTGAAAAAAGATTTATTGTAGGGAGAATATTCATCATCTTATATGGAAGGTAGAAGTATATATCTCTTGTTTTCTTTGGAAGTTTTATATCATCTGTCTCTAAAGCAAGTAAAAAATCATTTGTATCCTTAAGACCATGTTCTGTTGTCATCTGCTCTATAGTAGATAATTGAATGAGATCTTTATTTGCATCACGTAATGCATAGCTTTTTTCAGTCTGCTCTACATCTAGTCTTGCCATCTTTGCAGCTACATCTTGTGGTTTTGTAAGAATATAGCTGAGTGGAAAGTTTACAGAACCACTATGCTTTCCACCATCTGCAAGTGTTTTGACATCTGCATAGTAGCGTATTGGATAGCCATAATCCCACCAGCCAATGACATAATCTTCTCTATCTGCAATATGCTTTAGTTTATCTAATGTCTTCACCTCAGTTGCTGAAAATACAGTAGGCACTCTATACCCTTCAATATGTGTATAATTTGGAAAAAGAATTGCTATTGTAAACGCCATCATACTTATTATTTTAAGCTTAGCATTTGGTAGAAGCGAAGAGAGTTCAGTAATAAGAAATGCTATACCTAATGCGAGAACAGGTACAGCATAAATAGTAAAACGCAGACCACCTACACTTGCTAATAATCCAAGTCCAACTAAAGGAAGTGCTAAGATCATAATTTTATGTCTAAAAGAGAGATAAGCATAACCAATAAGAGAAATAACAAAAATAGCAGGATGCCCACTAATACGATTTGCCAAGGTTTCAAAAGGAATTTGACCAACTTCACGAATAGTCTGCTTAACTGTGAAGAAGTGAAGCTTTAAACCCTCTTTTCCTACACTAATAGCATCTTTAAATACATACCCTTTTAATTTCCCCCAGATAGGTGTAAATCCTCCTGTACCAAAATAAAGTACCATTGCAAATGCTAAAATATGATAAATATACTTCTGCATACTCTCTTTTTTAAATGCTATATATGCAATAAGAACGATAATAAATCTTATATATTCAGGAAGACCCATCATAGCAAAAAGCATCATAGAGAGAAGTTTATAGTTGTATCTATTTTCTCTATCAAAAATCAATGTATATAAAAGAATAAGTCCGAAAAATGATGTCTCCAGGGCATAAGATTGTGGATACCACCATCTATAGACAAGTATATCTAATGCTGTTAGTAGAAGATAGATATCCTGCTTTGTTCGAATAGCCCAGATAATAGACCACAACAGAAACATAGGAAGTACGATATTGAGCATATCAGTATCATAATATCCTACCATAGTACGGTTATAATAGCTCCAAGCGATAGAAGCTAATAGAGCGGCTATAAGTCCCATCTCTAGGTTTTTTAAAGATTTAGCTATGAGAATAACAGGCACAACTACTAAAGAGCTTAAAAAAGCAGGTAAATAAAAGATTATTGACTCAAAAGAGAAAGGGAGTACATAGGCAAAAAATGCTGTGACCTGTGCAGCAGCAGTATCTACAGGAGAGAGGTCATGCAACTGATGAAAATGATCAAAGTACTCTTTTGCATCTGGATTAGTCCCAGTTCCTAAGAGTAAATCTCTTGCACCCTCTGCCCAGTAATAGCCATCATTTGTATTGATCATAAACTGACCATTGAAGATAAATGGTTCGTACCCATCAAACTGATAAACCCAGATAAGTCGCATAAGCACAGAGAATGTAAATGCTACAAGTATATAGAGCAGTGTTAGTTTAGTTTCTTTTGAAAGATTAGACAAAGGAAGTTCCTAGTAGTTATATTTAGTATCATTGTAACATAAGATAGTAAAGAGATATTTCACCAATTTTAAAATGTTGTTTGATTTTCTTGAGGGAGTGTAGTTATAGTATTGAGCGGTCTGTTTTTTCGGGGATATTATAGTGAGTCAAAACATATGTTGAAGTTGTAAATAGACTTGCCAAAGAGAAGAACTAGATATTCCTGCTGCCGCTCCAGCTATGATGGCAGAAGCCACAACACCTACACCACCTCTATAGTTTTCTTCTATACGACCAATAATTGATATCTTCATACTCATAAAGAGAATAAAAAATATAATAGAGAGTATGGCTTGTATGAGGAAACCATTTTCAAAGAGAAAGATCTCTTTTGATGTAACACCAAATGCAGGAGCAATACTTAGTGCAAACCAGACTCCAGCAAAAGAGTTTATTGCTATATCTTTAGTATCAAAATTTTTATCTTTATTTATTCTGTTATTAATAGTTTTAATAGTTAAGATGCTAAGCAGAAGTGTAGCCAAAAAGAGTGTTCTTTCATCAAAATAGCTAAGAATACTCAGTCCACTTAAAAAAGCGACTACTATTGTGATAATATTTTTACTATTCATATATAACAATCCTATGTGAGTGATGTTGTTTGGTAGAGCTTCATAAGCTCAATATAAAAATCTTTTTCTGTATGTTCTTCTAAAAGACCTTTTGTTGCAAAAGTATCATAGTAGATTTTTTCTAAATTTTTAAATCTGTTAGGAGAAAGTTTTGAGAGTAAAAAAGCACTAATCTGTTTACGCATTAATACTGCAGGTGGTAAAATTCCTGCTTCTAGTAGCTGTAAAATGGAATCAGAGTGATAAGATATCTGGTGATGTTGTCCATGTGGGCATGTATTTTTACTTACAAGGGTGGTGCACTGGTCACAGTAAACATACTCACTTGCTATATATATTTCAATATCTATTCCTGTAACTCTATCTACAATAGATTTGTTTGAATTACAATCATAGAACATACCAAGACCAGCATGATTACGTCCTATAGTTAATCTGTCACAGCCATAATTTTTTGCAACAATAGCATCAATGATTATCTCATTGTAGCCTGCAAAAATATAACTATTTTCAAGAGGAACTATAATGACACGGTTTTTAGGTAAAAAATTATTTACAAAGAACTCTAATGATTCATATCTTAGATCATAACTGAGGTTCGCAGTTTTGTAGGGTTTAAGCAAAAATATTATAAGTAAGTCTGTATTATCTAGTGCTTGACGTATAAGTCGTTCATGACCACGATGAAGAGGATTTGCTGCCATGACAAGGGCAGTTGTGTGTTTTGCATTGATCGCTTTTTTTGCACTAGCGATATTGATTTTGTTTCTATTTGGAGTATTGTCAGATAATGTATAGTTCCCACTTACTGCCCAATGACCAAGTCTTTTTATAGTGGCTTGTACCCCAGGGTGTGTTAGATCATCGGTGCCATATATATGCTTCACTCTCTCATATGGATCTATTTTAAAGGTCTCCTTAACGATAAGTGTAGCAAAAACTTTATTTTCGCAGATAAGATCTATAACCTCATTTTTTTTTAGTTGGCTTAAGAGAAGTTCATTTTTTTTTCCAGATGGCGCAAGAATAAAGGGAAAAGGGAAAGACTTCCCATGTATAATTCCTTTTTCCAGAACCTTATGAGACTCCTCCTCACACATTAGTTTTGTAACAGGTAAAAGAAGCCCATCAGAGACAAGTTCAAGAGCTGAAGCTGCCTCTTTATCTATAAAAAGTGTTTTATTTCTTTTTAACGATGTCATATTTCTTTCGCTTTTCCCATAAGCTTTTACGGCTAATACCTAGTTTTTTAGAGAGTTCAGTATCTGGGTATTTGTCTTGATAATTTAAAACTATAAATTTTACATAATCTTCAATAGGTAAAATTTCACCTTTATCAAAGATATTATTATCATTTTTTATTTCTACTATAGGGTAGTCTATATCTTCTATCTTATCACTACTAGAGACAATAACTTTTCTTCCATCAATTAACTCTAAAAACTCTTTTTTATCAGATTTTTTTAGTAATTGGTAGTCGATAATATAAAGTAGAGTGCTTTGAGGAAGAGAACTTACCTCTTGCAGACTCTTTGGATCACTCAATGTAATAAAATGAATAGGAATGTCTTTACTCTGTGCATATTCAAAAGCAAAGGCATCAGAGTACTTTTGAAAGCTAGAACTTATAAAAAGAGGAAGCTCAATCATATTAATATCCTGTTCATGTTTGGCGTTTAAAAGTGTATGTTTAAGATACTTCTCATAAGCGATATTTCTACATTTGAGTTTTTCGTAATCTTGATAGTGGTCTATTTTTCTTATAAGCTCTTCAATCATAAAAGGTTTCATAATATAGTCTTTTGCTCCAGCAGCAAGAGGTTTAGAAACTGTATCATTACTTATGTATGAGACCATAAGAATGATGATAGAACTTGTAAAAGTCTTAACAATAGGAATAAAATCCTGACCATTTATATTTGTAGATAAAAGTACTACATCATAATTATTGCTATGAATTGCATCTTTTGTGGATGTACACATCTCACATATATGTCCTTGTTCACCAAGTTTTGTGGCAATGCTCTGTGCGAGATAAACCTCATCTTCTATTATTAGTATTTTCATTTATATTCATTCTTCCAATTAAAGTATTTTAAATTTGCATTTGAAGTAACAGCGACACCCTCTCCTCGACCGATGAAGCCAAGTTTTTCTGTTGTTGTTGCTTTGATATTAACACGACTCATATCTATCTCAAGTAAGGAGGCTATACTCTCTCTCATCTGGCGTTTATATTTGCCAATACGAGGTTTTTGTGCTACTATAGTAATATCTACATTGACTATTATAAAGCCAAAGTTGTGTAGTTTAGTGACAACCATCTTTAGTAGCTTTTTAGAATCTATGCCTTTATATCTCTCATCGTTATCAGGAAAGAGCATACCAATGTCACCCATTCCTGCAGCACCAAGAAGTGCATCTATAAGAGAATGAAGGGCAACATCACCATCACTATGTGCTAAAAAGCCAAAGTCAGATTCTATTTTCACACCACCAAGCCACATACTCCCCTCTGTATCAAAAGCATGTACATCGTAACCATTACCACTAAGTGTATCGGTCGATGGAGTTGCTAGACAAGGGATCTTATTTAAGTCATGAATATAGGTTATCTTGTGAGCATCTTCTTCTCCAAGAATAAAACAACGAGAACCACCATTTGCAACAATAGCACTACTCTCATCAGTAAATTCTTGGTCTGTTAGCAGTGCAGACTTTAGAGCTGAGACACGAGAGAGTTGAGGTGTCTGTATGCGTTTGACTTTTTCTCTATCTATTGTTTCATTCTCATATACTATAGTATCTGTTACTCTGAGATAGGGTACGACAGAGTCACTTTTTTCTTGCTCATTGAGTATAGCATCTAGTAAGGCAGTGCTAATACAAGCACGTCCTATATCACTTACAAGAACATACTCACTTTTGACAAATGCTAGTGCATTTTTCAGTGACTGTTGGCGAGTGTTACCACCCTCTACAAATCTGTATGAGCTATAGCTTTGCATAAAAGGTAGTTCATCCTTTGCACAAACAATAATTATCTCATCAAATTTTTGAGTTTTTTCTAAGTTTTGCGCTACAAACTGCCATAAAGGTGTGTGGTTTATACGCAACCAGTGTTTTTTTACACGCATCTCAAAACGGCTAGAACTACCAGCAGATAGTAATATTAGCGATAATTTTGACAAAATATGCTTCCTTATTTGAATGTGTTACGAAATTATACATATAAAAGACTTTGCAAATCTTAAATAAGAGATAATTTACTCTCTTATACACCTATTTTTATCTAAATTGTAAAGTCACTTTATTCTCTTTAGCTTAGATTAACTTTATTTGATTATATTGCGAGTACATTAAATATTTTTAGGAGAGACTATGAGAGTCGCATGGCTAAAAACACGTGAAAACGATGTTGTAAAAACCCAGATGTATTATGCCAAACAAGGCATTATTACAGGTGAAATGGAATATGTTGCTAAAGTTGAAAAGCTATCTCCAGAACTAGTCCGTAGTGAAGTTGCACGTGGACGTATGATTATTCCTGCGAATATAAATCATACTTCATTGGAACCTATGGCTATTGGTATTGCAAGTAGATGTAAGATAAACGCCAATATTGGTTCATCTGCAATCGCTGCTGACATCGAAGATGAAGTTGAGAAGATGAAAATCTCTCAAAAATATAAGGCAGATACAGCAATGGATCTTTCAACTGGTGGAGATCTTGATGAAATTAGAAAAGCCGTTATAGGAGCTTCAACTATCCCTATCGGTACAGTGCCTATCTACCAAATCCTTCACGATGTTGGAAACAAGATAGAAGATTTGACTATAGAAGTCATGTTAGATGTATTAGAGAGACAAGCCAAACAGGGTGTCTCTTACTTTACAATACATGCTGGTTTTCTTTTAGAGACTATGCCAAAAGTTGCAAAACGTAAGATGGGGATCGTCTCTCGTGGAGGATCACTTATGGCCGCTTGGATGATGCACTATCATAGGGAAAATCCTTTTTATACAGCTTTTGACGATATTTTAGATATCTGTGCAAAGTATGATGTCTCTTTATCTCTTGGAGATTCACTTCGACCAGGTTGTTTAGCTGATGCAAGTGATGATGCACAACTAGGTGAGCTTAAAGTTCTTGGTGAGTTAACTCTTCGTGCATGGGAGAGAGATGTTCAGGTGATGATAGAGGGTCCAGGACATGTACCTATTAATCAGATAGAGCGCAATATGAAGATCCAACGTGAACTTTGTCATGAGGCACCTTTTTATATTTTAGGACCGCTTGTTACAGATATTGCAGCTGGATATGATCATATAAGTTCTGCTATAGGTGCGGCTGTTGGTGGGTGGCATGGTGCGAGTATGTTGTGTTACGTAACACCAAAAGAGCACTTAGGACTTCCAAACGCCAGTGATGTTCGAGAGGGAATTATCGCTTACAAGATTGCAGCACATGCTGCTGATATAGCTAGAGGTAGAGAGGGTGCTAGAGATGTTGATGATGCTATGAGTGATGCCCGATATAGCTTCGATTGGGAGAAGCAGTTTGAGTTAGCCCTAGATGGTGATCGTGCTCGTGAGTACCATGATGAGACACTTCCTCAAGATGTATTTAAAGAGGCGGAGTTCTGTTCCATGTGTGGACCAAAATTCTGTTCTTATAAAATTACACAAGAGATTATGGATAATCCAGAGGCGATTGCGCAAATTGCTGTAGAAGCAAAAGAGAAAGTGGCTGATGCAATAATATAAAAAAAAGCTTAAATATATTTATTATCTAATTAGGACAATATTTCTCTTATTTAGATATGCTATATTTTGAAATATAAAATATGAAAAGAGAGGACTCTCTTATACTTCCTAACTATAAGGAAGCATCTTTATTAAAATAATAAAAAGGAAAAAAATATATGACTGAAGAAATTGTAAAATCAGCACTTTCAAAGGTAATGTATCCAGGTTTTACCAAGGATATCGTAACTTTTGGTTTTGTCAAAGATATAAATATTGATGCTACGGCAGTAAGTTTTACTGTAGATATTACATCAAGTGCACCAGAAGTTGCACAGCAGATCAAAGAGGAAGCAACAGAGGCTCTTAAATCTGTAGGAGCTACGACTGTTAACTGCCATATTCAAGCACCTAAAATGCCAAAAGAGTCTTCATCTCACGGAAAAAACATTGCACCACAAGTAAAGAACTTCCTTATGGTAAGTTCAGGAAAAGGTGGTGTTGGTAAATCAACTACATCAGTAAATATCGCTATTGCACTTGCAGCTCAAGGACTTAAAGTTGGTCTTCTCGATGCAGATATTTATGGTCCAAATGTACCTCGTATGATGGGTGTTGCAGATATAAAACCTGAAGTAAATGGTAATAAGGTTCTTCCTATTAAAGCCTATGGTATTGAGATGATGTCTATGGGTTCACTTATGGAAGAGGGTCAGTCTCTTATTTGGCGTGGTGCAATGATTATGAAAGCTATTGAGCAGTTCTTACGTGACATTTTATGGTCAGAGTTAGATTGTTTAGTTATTGATATGCCACCAGGCACAGGTGATGCACAACTTACTCTTGCTCAGTCAGTTCCTGTAACTGCTGGACTTACAGTAACAACACCGCAATCTGTTTCATTAGATGACTCACGGCGTTCACTTGATATGTTCAAGAAGCTTAATATTCCTATAGCTGGAATTGTTGAAAATATGAGTGGATTTATCGCACCAGATACTGGTGTTGAGTATGATATTTTCGGTAAGGGAACTTCCGCACCAATGGCAAAAGAGTTTAATACTGAAATCATTGCAGAGATTCCTATTGAACCAGCTGTAAGAACTGGTGGAGATGAAGGAAAACCTGTTACCTTTTTTGCTCCTACTTCTGAATCTGCAAAACGCTTTGCTACTGCAGCAGCTTCTATCTGGGCAACGATTGAAGAGATTAATGCTAATGGTGGAGTTGATAATCAGAGTGTTCAACCTACTACACCTCCAGGTGTATCTGCTTGTTCAACAGGTGGATCTTCTAGTTCATCTACGCAAGGTGGAGAATGTGGTTGTAGTTAGAGATAGCACCTATCTCTTTCTTTAGAAAAAGCTTGGCATACTTTTTGTATGTTTAGTTTTTTATGATTGCAAAGAGTTGAGCTGTTCTAAAACTTTTTCGTGTTTAGCACTTGCTTCTGTGAGTTGTACTCTATTTTTTTCTAGTACATCTTCTGGTGCATTGGATACAAAACGTTCATTGTTGAGCATACCATTTAACTTATCTATCTCTTTTTGAAGTTTTTCATCTTGGCGTTTTAATTTTGTGATGATAGGTGTTAAGTCTATGCTGTCAGTAGGGATGAATGTCTCGCACTTATCAGCAATGTCACTTACCGCATTTTCTATTTTTGACTCTGTAAACTCAAGGTGTTCTACTTTTGCAAGTTTAATAATAAAGGGTCTCATCATCTTTTTTTGTTTCTCATGTAAACCATCTATTTTGACAAAGGCTGTTTCTATTTTTTGGTTTGCCAACTCTACAAGTACTTTAGCTCTTCTTATGGAGACAATAGCATCCATTATTACTTCAAAAATCTCTTCTTCTTTACGTTGTTTAGTCTTGCTAGGGTACTTCATAAGCATAATAGAATCACCCGTTTCAAGCGTAGTACCACTAAGCTCATGATAAAGGTGCTCTGTAATAAATGGCATAAATGGGTGTAGAAGTTTCATCGCTTCTTTGAAGATAGCACCAAGTTCTACTATTGATCCCTTATCGGCTTTAGAAAGCTCTATACCCCAACCACAGAATTCATTCCATAAAAATTTATAAAGTACTAATGCCGCATCGTTAAATTTATACTCATCAAGATTAGCACGGACTTCTTTGGTTGTGAAGTTGAGACGGCTCATCATGTAACGACCCAAGTCAGTCTCTATACAAAAGCCACTCATATCAGGGAAAACATCTACATTCATTTGTAGGTACTTTGCTGCATTGTAGAGTTTGTTTGTAAAGTTACGGTTAAGTTCTAGTTTTTCATCACTCATTCTTATATCACGACCTTGAGCAGCTGATATTGCAAGAGTAAAACGTAAAATATCTGCAGAGTACTTCTCAACGGTATCGAGTGGATCGACAACATTTCCTTTAGATTTACTCATTTTGTTACCCTTTGCATCACGAACAAGAGCATGGAGATAGATATGGTTAAAGGGAAGTTTTCCATTAAAATTTTCACCCATCATCATCATTCTAGCTACCCAGAAAAAGAGAATATCAAAACCAGTGATAAGAAGTGTATTTGGATAAAAATCTCTCATATCTGATTCACTCCAAAGGCTCTCTTTTCCCTCTTCGTCATTTGCCCAACCCAGAGTTGAAAAAGGCCAGAGTGCAGAAGAGAACCATGTATCAAGAACATCAGGATCTTGTGTTAAATTTTTACTAGAACATTTAGGACAAGCCTCAGGATTTTCATCCTCTGTAGCATATTCAAACCCACAATCATCACAGTAAAATACTGGGATTTGATGTCCCCACCAGAGTTGACGGCTTATACACCAATCACGAAGTTCACCCATCCAAGAGTTATATGAGTTAATCCAGTGAGGAGGGAAAAACTGAGCTTCACCTCTGTTTGTCTTCTCTATCGATTTAAGAGCTACCTCTTTTTTAACAAACCACTGTTTTGAGATATAAGGCTCTACAATATTTTTACATCTGTAGCAGTGCCCTACTTGATGCTTATGGTCTTCTATTTTTACTATAAATCCCTCTTCATCAAGACGTTTTACAATAATCTCCCGAGCCTCAATACGTTCAAGCCCTTGAAACTCTCCTGCATTGTCATTAAGGATTCCATTTTCATCAAATACTGTGATAAACTCTAGATTGTGGCGTTTACCTACTTCATAATCATTTTGATCATGTGCAGGTGTTACCTTTACAACACCAGTTCCAAAATCCATATCAACATGCTCATCAGCAATTATTTTTACAGTTCTATTAAGAAGCGGAAGTTTTATCTCTTTTCCAAGTAGATCTTTATAACGTGCATCATTAGGATGCACCATAACGGCAGTATCTCCGAAATATGTCTCTGGTCTTGTTGTTGCTACCTCAACACTACCACTCCCATCAGCAAATGGATAAGTGATATGGTAAAACTTTCCATTATGATCTTCATGCTCTACTTCAATATCAGAGAGTGCACCATCATGTGTACACCAATTTACCATATAGTTGCCACGAACAATAAGTCCATCATTGTAGAGTTTTACAAATGCTTTCTTTACAGACTTTTGAAGACCTGTATCCATAGTAAAACGCTCACGCTCCCATGCTGGAGTAACTCCAAGAACACGAAGTTGCTTAGTCATGATCCCAGCAGACTCCTCTTTCCACTTCCATACACGCTCTAAAAACTTTTCACGACCTAGTTCCTCTTTTGTAGTACCCTCAGCAAGGATCTGTTTTTCTACAACATTTTGTGTAGCAATTCCTGCATGATCTGTTCCTGGTTGCCAAAGTGTTTTGTATCCATCCATACGTTTGTAACGAGTGATAATATCTTGAAGTGTAAAAGTAAGTGCATGTCCGATATGCAGACGTCCTGTGACATTTGGTGGTGGCATCATGATAGAGAAGTTTTTTTCCTCTTCTTGGATAGCTCTGTTTCCATCTATCTCAAAGTACTTGCGCTCTTCCCAAATTTTATAATATTTGCTTTCAATTGCTTGAGCATTGTATTTATTGTCTGACATTCTGCATCGCCTTAAAATTGTATTCTTAAAATTGTGCGATTATATCCAAAGAGTACTAAAGCTTGCATAAATTGCTTTTTTGTAATATCAATATAATATGAAGATAATTAGCAAGTTTTAAACTCTCTAAGCTATAATTGCAAAATGCCTTTATCACGATTAAATGAAGAACAGTATAAAGCTGCTACCTCTTCATATGCTCAAAACCTTATCATAGCTTCTGCTGGAACTGGAAAGACTTCAACTATAGTTGGTCGTATCGGTTATCTGCTCTCACAAAATATACAGCCTAATGAAATTCTTCTCCTTACTTTTACAAACAAGGCGGCCGCTGAAATGGTCGCTCGTGTAGCAGAGTATTTTGGAAATGCTGTTGCAGGAAAGATAGATGCAGGAACTTTTCATGCAGTAAGTTATAGATGGCTTAAAAAATATAATAAAAGAGTGGTTTTAAAGCAACAACGTGAACTAAAAACACTCTTTCGTTCTGTCTTTGAAAAACGTAATTTTTCACACATAGAAGCAGATATAACACCATATGGAGGAAACCACCTCTATGATATGTACTCCTTTTATCAAAATACTGAGTTAGAAAAAGAGTTCGAGGAGTGGATTACGCTGAAGTATGAGGAGCACTCACCATTTGCACTTATTTATGCTGATGTTGTTGATGAGTTTGAGAAGTTAAAAAGAGAGTATGGTTTTGTAAATTTCAATGATCTCTTACTTAATTTTCGTGAAATATGTAAAACAAAAGACCTTGGCTATAAAGAAGTACTTGTTGATGAGTATCAAGATACAAATGCCTTACAGGGAACTCTTATTGATGTGATGAGACCACCCTCCCTTTTTTGTGTTGGGGATTATGATCAGAGTATTTATGCATTTAATGGTGCAGATATTGGTATTATTGGAGGATTTACGAAGAAGTTTCCAGAGGCTCATGTTTATACTCTAACAAAAAATTATCGCTCCTCCCGTTCTATTCTTTCACTTGCCACTAAGGTAATAGAGCATAATGAGCGTATCTACCCAAAACAGTTAGAAGTGACACGAAATTTGGATGTAAAGGCACCAAGCCTTATTGCATTTGATGAACTTTTTGATCAGTATCATGCTATTGCAGCTATGATACGAGATTCTCAAACGCCAAGAGAAGAGATAGCAGTTATTTTTCGGAATAACTCCTCAGCAGATGGTATAGAAGTAGGTTTAAGAGAATTAGACATTCCCTGTAAGCGTAAGGGTGGTACGAGTTTTTTTGATGCAAAAGAGGTAAAAGCTATACTTGATCTCTATACATTACTTATAAATGAATCAGATATGATGGCGTTTATACACCTTTTTGAGTTTGCTAAAGGGGTAGGTTCAGCTATGGCAAAAGAGCTCTATCTTGCTTTAAAAACATTAGGGCATGGGAGTATGTTCTATGGGCTTTATGCAGCTGATGAGTCAATAAATAATCCTTTTGAAAAACGAAAGCTCAACCGTCAACTTGGACTCTTTGATGAGTTTTTAGAGCTTGGTACTGTTGGCAAATATGCTAAACTAGGTTTTGAAGAGAAGTTTATGAAAAATCCTATTTTAAAACACCCACGACTCACAAAAGAGTCTGCCACATTTGTGCATAACTTTTATCTGCTTTTTCGTGATCTTAAAGGTGTGAAAAGACCAATGACTGTAGTAGAGAAAATAACAAAATCAGAACTTTTTAAGTACATAGTAGACGTGCTAGCCACAAAACGATCTACTCTTAAAGATGGAAGTATTGATGAAAAGCAAAAAGTAGAAGCATTCACTAGAATAGAGAGAAAAAATATACTTCTTAAAGAATTGACAAAACCCTACAAAGAGCATGAGCGTTTTTTAAACGCCATGATACTGGGTTCCTCTGATTTAACACAAGGAGAGGGAGTAAATCTTCTCTCCGTACATGCAAGTAAGGGACTTGAATACAAAGAGGTTTATGTCATTGATCTTATGGATGGGCGATTCCCAAATAGAAAACTAATGCAACGCGGCGGAAGTCTTGAGGAAGAACGCCGCCTCTTTTATGTAGCAGTTACACGAGCAAAAGATATACTTTTTTTGAGTTTCGCAAGATATGATAAGATAAAAAAGCAGAATTTTCTAGCGAGTCAGTTTCTTTATGAAGCTAGTCTAGTTCCTAAAGATGATGCCTATAGAGCGATGGTAATAAAACATACAAAAAGAGAGGAAGAGGAAGTTGATCTGCCTAGATGATACTAAGACGCTTGTCTTATTTTACGTGTCTCTAAAAAATAGGAGTGTCCAATATAAATGACATAAAAAACTGAAGCGAAAAAGACTACAAAAGGGATGAGAGAGAGGAGATAAAGCCCTAAAGTTTTAACTCTAAGTGCAGAAGCATGAAGGAATTTTATCTTCATATTTTCCTCTTTTGTACAGATAGTTGAACCTATATCATAAGTAATCATTTTATGAAAAAAGTAGTAAAAAGGAAGGTTAAAAGCGACTATATTTACTACAGGAATAAAATATAGAGGTATAAAAACTAAAAACATAAGTAGCATAATAGTGAACCATTTGAGTGTTAAAAAAAGTCCTGCAAAGAGATTTGAGTCTCCCCTCATCTCTACATCACTATAGTGGCGTTTTTGTATCTCTTTTAAGATAACATTTGTTAAAAAACCTACAATAATAATTGCTACAAATATAGAGAGATAGAGAGTAAGAAAAGTTCCCACAGTATAGAGAAGAAAAGATGCTATCCAAGAAGTGAGGGCATGACTCATCAGCCATTGGATAAGAGAAGTTCCCTTAAGAGTTGCTATATAGGTATCAGTATTTGGGATACCATTTTGTATAGTTGTACTACTTGAGTGTACTTCCATAGTTCCAAGAGAGTCTAGTCCTATTCCTGCAAACACAAAAAAGAGAGCATAAAGAACCAACATACTAAATACAAATGGCAGTACTGAGTACTTGATCATTTTAGAAGTAAAAAGATCCTTAAAACTAAGGAGTAAAATACTATTTTTACTATTCATTTTACTACTCATACAAATACTATAAATTTTCCTCTATAAGTGCAAATGCTTTTTTCATATCTTCATCTTGCATTTTTCCTGTTTTGTAAAAGATGAGTTTTCCTGTTTTGTCAAAGATGAGAATGTTTGAAGCATCATCTGCAATTTGCCACTCTTTGACCAAAACACTCTTTTTATCTTTTACATAAATGGTTGTTGGAAACTCCTTTTGTTTGCTTTTTAGAACCTTTTCTATAAGAAAGTTTGGTGTCCAAGTTGCTGCAAGGTTGATAATAGCAAAGGTTTGAAAATTCCCTTTTTCACGATAGTTCTTTTTCTTAAGGGCTCGGGAAAAATGTTCATTTACACTTTTTTTATCAGGGTCAACATAAAATATGACATAAACTTTATCTTTGAGAATTTTTGAATTCCATTCACTTCCATCTGTAATCATTCCTCCCTTATCACCAGAAATAGATACTTCTTTTGGTACTTTACCTATTGTTAAGGCTGAGAGATTGAGTGTAGCTAGTAAGGCTATGAGTGTAAATTTGAGTTTCATATTGTATTCCATTTTTTTATTGAGTTTAGATCTTTCATACTCCAACCACTATTTTATACTTTAATAGTGAATGAAAGGTATATGCATCAAAAAAATTCTTGCCAATTTTAAAATATAGATATATGCAAATTTAAATATAGTTAGATATAATATAAAAAGAAGAGACTTTAAGGCATTTAAGAATGACAAGTACACAAAAACGAGATAAATTACAATGTCAAATATGGCAAATTGCAAATGATGTAAGAGGTTCAGCCAATGGGTATGCTTCTGAAGTAGATATTAAAGGTCTGTTTGCAGACTTTGATACTACTAGCAATAGACTAGGTAACAGTGTAAAAGAGAAAAATCTTAGACTCTCTGCTAGCTCTTATGTAGAGCAAAAAAAGATAGTGAAGTTTTTAGACTTAACAAGTAAAGAGATAGATTTACTTGAAGAGTTGAAAAATCAAAAAGAAAAATACTGCCAAGAAGTATTTAGCAATATATTAAAAAATGGAGCAATCAAATAAGCAAAACAAGTCAAGAAACAATTAACGGTATAGTATGGAAAGCATGTGATACATTTAGAGGTAAGATGGATAGCTCTCAGTACAAAGATTATGTTCTTACTATGTTGTTTGTTAAGTATTTATCAGATTTTTATAGAGAAAAACTTGAAGAGCTAAAAGCTAAACATGGAGATAATCAAGATAGAATCCAAAAGAGTTTAAGTCGTGAGAAGTTTAAACTTGATGAGAAATGTACATTTGAGTATCTACTAAAACAAAAAGAGGCAGAAAACCTTGGTGAAGAGATAAATAAAATCTTGGAGAGAATAGAAGAGGACAACAAAGAGAAACTTGAAGGTGTTTTTAGAAATGTAGATTTTAACAGTGAAACTATGCTTGGAAGAACAAAAGAGCGAAATAAGATACTAAAACATCTACTTGAAGATTTTAGTGACAGTAGACTTGATTTAAGACCGAGTATGCTTAGTGGTAATGATGTTATAGGGGATAGTTACGAGTATCTTATATCTCATTTTGCTAGTGATGCAGGTAAGAAAGGGGGAGAGTTTTTTACTCCTAGTGCAGTCTCTACTCTTCTTGCAAAACTTGTAGAAGCGGATGAGGGAGATAGAATCTATGACCCAACTTGTGGTTCAGGTTCTCTACTTATAAAAGCAAGTAAAGAAGTGAGAAACAATAACTTTAGACTTTATGGACAAGAGAGTAATGGAACAACAGTATCATTAGCAAAAATGAATATGTTCTTACATGATATAAATGATGCAGTTATAGAGTGGGGAGATACTATAGGTAATCCACTTCATTTAGAGAATGAACATCTTATGAAATTTGATGTAGTTGTAGCAAATCCTCCGTTTAGTTTAGACAAGTGGGGTGCTGAAAATGCGAGTGAAGACAAATACAAAAGATTTGAGAGAGGAGTACCACCAAAAAGTAAAGGGGATTATGCTTTTATTCAGCATATGATAGCTTCACTTAATGAACATGGGCGAATGGGTGTAGTTCTTCCTCATGGGGTTCTATTTCGTGGGGCAAGTGAGGATAAAATAAGAAAACAGTTAATAGATGAAAATCTACTTGATGCAGTCATTGGCTTACCATCAAACCTATTTTTTGGAACAAGCATACCCGCATGTATCTTAGTGTTTAAAAAGCAAAAAGATAATAGTGATGTTCTTTTCATAGATGCTAGTCGTGAGTTTAACAAAGATAAAAATCAAAATAGCCTAGATGATGAGCATATAGCAAAAATACTAACTACTTACAAAGATAAAAAAGAGCTTGACAAATACTCACACAAAGCAACTCTTGAAGAGATACAAGAGAATGACTACAATCTAAATATACCTAGATATGTAGATACTTTTGAAGAAGAAGAGAAAGTAGATATAGTGGCAACTAAGCAAAAAATAGAAGATATAGAAAAAGAGCTTATTGAAGTAAAAACTCAAATGAATGAATATCTTAAAGAGTTAGGGCTTTAGGATGAGTAATATAGAAAGAGAACAGCATAATTTTACAAAATTAGCTATCAATGTTTTTCGTGCTACACAAGCAGAAGAGAAATTAAAACGAGAAAATATACAAAGTAAAGCGAAAGCAAACAAAGCTCATAATGAAGTTGGCAAAAAAGTAAGACAAACCATTAAAGAGTTAGGTGGAAATTGCATTTATTGGTTGAATGGGCGTGAGATAAGCACAGCACTTTTGGTACAACAAAAACTTTTTAGTAGTAAAAGATTTATTAAAAAACTTGGAAAGATAAATACAAATGATTTTGAGAATTTAAAACAGAAATTATATAACTTGATATTTGATGATGATTTTTGCCCTTCAAAAAATGAAGGGACGATCCCGAAGGAAAATTGTATATGAATTATAACATAAATAAATCAAATAATCAAGTACCAAAAGGATATAAAAAAACTAAGGTTGGGGTTATTCCTGAGGATTGG
>JAICBP010000084.1:333952-354357 GCA_021766785.1 Sulfurimonas sp. endosymbiont of Alviniconcha boucheti | reverse complement strand
AGACGACCTGATATAGTTTTGTTTATAAATGGCATACCCTTTGGTGTTATAGAGCTTAAAAAATCAAGTGTAGAGACAGAGCAAGGTATCTCTCAAATGATACGAAATCAGTTAAAAGGCGAGATACCACACCTTTTTAAATTTACCCAAATACTACTTGCTGGGAATAACCACTCTCCTCAGTATGCAACTTGTGGCACACCTAAAAAGTTTTATGCCTCTTGGGAGGAGGATGTAAGAGAAAATATAAATAAACTTATCACCAATAGAACACCTAGTAAACTTGATAATACTATTTACTCTCTGTTTGAGAAAAAAAGAGTTATAGAGCTTTTACACTCTTTTATAATCTTTGATAACAAAGTAAAAAAGATAGCAAGATACCAACAATATTTTGCCATCAAAGAGATAGTTAAAAAGATAGATAAACTTGATGCCACAGGAGTAAGAGGTGGAGGGCTAATTTGGCATACA
The DNA here is from genome assembly GCA_021766785.1 of Sulfurimonas sp. endosymbiont of Alviniconcha boucheti. Lineage (GTDB taxonomy): Bacteria > Campylobacterota > Campylobacteria > Campylobacterales > Sulfurimonadaceae > Sulfurimonas. The sequence goes on along the minus strand of JAICBP010000084.1, from coordinate 353,883 downwards.
CAAGGAAGTGGAAAGTCTCTTACTATGGTAATGCTAACTCGTGTAATAAAAAGAGAAATACTAAACTCAAAAGTAGTTGTAGTAACAGATAGAAAAGATTTAGATAGACAAATACACTCTACATTTAACAAAAGTGAGATAGAAGCTAAAAGAGCAGGAAGTGGTAAAGAACTTATACAACTACTTGCAGGTGGAAAAAGTGTTATAACAACACTGATACATAAGTTTGAGACAGTTCAAAAAGAGAAAGTGATATTAAACGACCCAAATATCTTTATACTTGTAGATGAATCACACCGAACACAAGAGGGAGATTTGAATAAGGCTATGAAAAAAGTTTTCCCTAGTGCTTGTTATCTTGGTTTTACTGGTACTCCACTTATGAAAAAAGAGAAAAGTACCATCTCTAAATTTGGTGGATTGTTACATAAATATACTATTGACCAAGCGGTAAGAGATGGGGCAGTTTTACCATTACTTTATGAGGGAAGATTAGTTGACCAATGGATTAGTGACGAAAAAGGACTTGATAGAAGATTTGATGTTCTCTCTCGTGACTTAAATGATGAACAGAAACTTGATTTAAAAAGAAAATGGGCAAGATTTCAAAAAGTAGCAAGTAGTGAGAGAAGACTTGAAATGATTATGTTTGATATAAATGAGCATTTTATCAAAAATATTCAAGGTACTGGTTTTAAGGCTATGCTTGCAACTAGTTCTAAATATGAAGCTATTAAGTATCATAAACTGTTTGAAGAGTTAGGAGATATAAAAACTGCTTTTGTAATATCTGCACCTGATAGTAGAGAGGGGTATGAAAGTGTTGATGATGATAACAAAGCATTCATAAATGAAGAGTGGCAAAAAATCATTAAGAAATATGGGGACGAAGATAGATACCTTGAAAAAGTCAAAGATGAGTTTGTGGAGGGCGAAGAGATTGAACTTATCATTGTTGTTAGTAAGCTTTTAACGGGTTTTGATGCACCAAAAGCCACTATTTTATATATTGATAAAGAGTTAAAAGAACATAATCTACTTCAAGCTATTGCTAGGGTTAATAGACTTTATGATGGTAAAGACTTTGGGTTCATTATAGATTATAGAGGACTGTTAGGTAATCTTGATAGTGCTTTAACTTCTTACTCTTCACTTGATGGATTTGAGGAAGAAGATTTAGTTGGAACTGTTATTGACATCAAAGAAGAGATAGCAAGAGTAAAAACATATTATTCGCATTTAGAAGAGTTATTTAAAAATGTTGAAAATAAAAATGACCAAGAGAGTTATGAGGTATTTTTAGCAGATGAAGATATACGAAAAGAGTTTTATGAGTATCTATCAAACTATGGAAGAGCTTTAAAACTTGCACTCTCTTCAGATAAGATAGATGAGATTTTTAGTGATGAAGAGATTAGAGAATATAAACTAAAAATGAAGTTTTATAGTAACTTACGAGTAAGTATAAAAATCAGATACCATGAGAGTGTAGATTTTGGTAAGTATGAAAAGCAAATGCAAAAACTTTTAGATACTTTCATAAGTGCCGAAGATGTCCATCAACTTACAAAGTTAGTCAATATTTTTGATGAAGATTTTGAAACAGAGATAGAGAGAATAGTAGGAGATAATGCAAGAGCAGATACAATTTTAAGTGCATTAAGTGCCACTATAACAGAGAAAATGGATTCTAACCCTGCTTACTATGAGAAACTATCTTTACGAATCAAAGAGATAATAGAAGCATACAAGAATGATAGACTATCTGATGAAGAGAAGTTGAAAGATGCAAAAGACATTAGAAACCTACTTATTGCAAAAGATGTAGAGATAGACGACAACTATCCAGAGAGTATTAAACACAATAAATGTGCAAGAGCTATTTTTGATAACATGAGTGATGAGTTCAATAAACTCTTAGGAAGTTTGTCAGAGGAAATTTTAGAGAGTGTATCTATATCTTTTAACGATATATTTAAAAGTCAAAGTAAAAAACCTGATTGGGTAAATAATACAAATGTCACAAATCAAATAGATGGGCAGATTGAAGAGATACTATGGGAGTTAGAAGATAAATATAGCATTAGCTTTGAAAACACTGATGAAATTATAGCAAGGGTAAGAAGTATTGGAATCAATAATTACTCATAATAATATACAAATCATCAAAAAAGATATTAAAAATATCACTTTAAAAGTAAAGCCTACATGTGAAGTGATTTTAACTGCTCCACTCTTAACTACTGATGAGCATATTGAGTATATTTTGAAAAAAAGAAAAGATTGGATTAGTAAAAAAATAGAATTTTACAAAGCCAACTATAAACCTCAAATAAAAGAATATGTTAGTGGAGAGAATTTTAAATATTTAGGTAAAAATTACAGATTGAAAATTATTCAAAGTGATGATGAGTGTGTAAAACTTCAAAGAGGTTATATACAGATATTCATTAAAAATAAAAGCAATTTAGAGAAAAAAAAGAAACTTTTAAATGACTGGTATCTCATAAAAGCAGAGAACTATTTTAAAAAGATTATCGCAAAATATTCAAGCATAGTTAATGTTAATATTCAAAATATTAGAATCAGACAAATGAAAACTAGATGGGGGTCTTGTAATAGTGCTAAATCGTATATCAATCTCAATAGTGAGCTTATCAAAAAACCATCCAATGCAATAGAATATGTAATTTTTCATGAGTTATCTCACTTAGTTCATTCTAACCATAGTAGAGAATTTTATAACTATTTAAGTACTTATATGCCTGATTGGCAGAAGAGGAAAAGTCGATTAGAACTACCAAATTAAACTGCTGATACAAATTGTAACAACTGCAAAAATTTATAAAATTTTTTCTAAAATATATTCTACTGAATTGCTGTCTTAGATTTTAGGGGCATTATACTAAAGAAGTTATCCCTTTATCCCATCAGCCCTAGGTGCAAGTAAGAAATTAAAAAACACTTTTATAAAAATTATAAATGGAATACTCCAAGCTATTGCAGACCATAAATAAAGCTGCATTTGATACTCTTGAAAAAATGGTATTAGACCTCTTATAAAAGTAGCTAAAATCATAAAAGATACCATCAAATGAGTATAAATATTTGATGTTAGATGCCTACCAGTATGAATCCAACCGATAGTTATCATAACCATAAGATAAGAAAGTCCAAGTCCACCTGCAGTTATAAAGTGTCTAAAGCTTGAAATTCCATTACCCTCATTAAAAAGTATGCTCCACCCCATAAGTCCATATCCTAAACTAAGCATTACAAAGATAAAAAACATATAAATCACATAAGGTTGGTTTAGTATAAACTTATCTTCTAAAGAGTAATCACTTGTTATTGCTAAGATTGAGGCACCTGTTGCTAAACCTATCCAACCTAATGCAGAATTAGTAGGGTAAAGATACTCAACCGCGGTAAAAAGTATAACACTAAAAACTGCTAAGTTTGTGAGAGGTGGTCGTGAGATATAAATATCGTCTATACCTTTATCTTCCATAAGTTCATTAACTGCTTCCATATTTACACGACGCATAACAAGAAGAACTAAAATAACAATAGCCCCAAGAGCGACTCTTAAAATACTCATACTATCACTACCGCTCCATCCTAAAATAGATGCAAAGAACCAAACTTCTATGCCGAATATAGCTATTAAAATATAACCCAAAGAGGCATGTCGTTGTAGTTTATCTAGTACAATATCTTTTGCAAACCATATGAGCCAACCAAGCATAGCAAGATTTAGTAATGCTGTAAGATAGACTCCTGTAGTATCTATAAACCAGAAGCTAACCCGTCCAGATACCCATAAAAGCATTATGTATTTCAGCCTTTTTCCAACAAACGGAATCATACCTGGAAACAGTTCGGGCAGACCAGTTGTTAAAAATGCCATTACACCAGCAGTTAGTACCCCAAAAAGCATCTCATAAATATGCCAAGTTAAGACATTATCCATAAAGGGAATATTCAGATACCCACTCCAAACTAATCCCCAAAGCACTATAGAGATTATAAAATAAGGTGCTAAAAGTAAAAAAATAGGGCGAAAACCATAAGCTAAGTATGTTGGTATATTCTCCTCATCAGGATAATAAAGATAATGGTTTGTTGCATGTAGTTTTTCTTCTTGTGTACTCATTATTTTAGCTCCAAAGTATTTAACTCAAATGTTTCAATAATATCTTTATCTTGTAAGATTTTTGCACTCTCTTCATAAACAAATCTATCATCTCTTTTTTCTTGTGTCAGTGCATAACTAAACTTTTTAGCTATATGACCAGGATCAGCTTTTAGTAGTAATATTTCATCACTAAGCCGTATCGCTTCCATTATATCGTGGGTAATAAAAAGAATAGAGATATTTTCTTCTTTACTTATCTCTATAAGGTGTGTTTGTAACTCTTTTTTTAGACCTATATCTAGTGCTGAAAAAGGCTCATCTAAAAAGAGGAGTGATGGTTTTACAACCAAGGCACGAGCAAAACTTACTCTTTGTTTCATCCCACCACTCAAATCTTTTGGAAACTTAAGAAAGTCCTCCTCTTCAAGTCCAAATTTTAGGGCTATCTCTTTTGCTTTTTGTGTAGATATACTTTTATTTTTACCTTTTGCTAAAAGACCAAGAGCAATATTGTCTATAACGTTTTTCCAAGGAAGTAATCGTCCCTCTTGAAATGCAAATGAAGAGCTATCAAATGTATTAGTAATACTACCTTCTTCAACGTCTAAAAGTCCAGAACATAGATGAAGAAGTGTAGTCTTTCCACCACCACTAGGACCAACGATAGAAAGGATTTTTCCTTTGCTAAGTGTGAAGTTTATATCTCTTAAAATTTCTGTAAACCCAAAATGGTGATTTAGATTTTTAACCTCTAGCTTCTCCATAACTCTACCTCTCTCTTAATTGGTTCTAATATGATATATTCAATAAACATGAGTGAGCCTATCATTATAACAACTAAGGCAAGTGCTGTTGGAGTATCTAACTGACTTCTAGCAACTGCAAGTGAAGCACCAAGACCATCGCTTGTAGCTAAAAGTTCAGCCATGATGACTATCTTCCAAGCCATACCAAGACCACTTACCCAAGCAGGAAAAATATATGAAAAGATATGAGGAAAATAGACATCTATAAACTTCATATGCCAAGGTAGATGAAAACTATCTGCCATCTCTTTTAAATCTCCATCAAGTGTACGAGTTCCTTGTAATGCTCCAACAAAGATAATAGGAAAAGATGCTACTAAAATAGTAAAGATTACTGTCTCATCTCCCATACCAAACCATATCATTGCTAAAACAATCCATGCGATTGGTGGCATACCAACAAGTATAGTAACAACGGGACGACTCATCATAGATGCAGTAGCAAAAAAACCTGCAATTAATCCTAAAACAGAACCAAAAAGCAAGGAGAGTCCAAATCCAACAGAAGCACGATACAGTGTGATATCTATCTGTTCCCAAACATCTTGAGAGTGTAACATTGCATAGAGTGTTTTAAATGTTTCAAGTGGAGAGGGTAAAACTAAGTTACCATAAATTTGATTACCAATATCCCAAAAAGCTATAAAGAGTAAGATAGAAGCAATAGCTCCCCATCCGCTCCATAAATATGCTGGAAGATTTTTAAGTATTTTTAGAATGAATTTCACTTTTATTCCTCGATTATAATAATTAATGTATGAAAGTATATTCCTAGAAAACTTAAGAAGAGATAATGATGATAATCATTTTCAAATTAAGTTATATTTAAAATTAATGTAGATAAACTTTCACTAATAAATAGAAATTTTTTAATGAGGTCTATGAATACTCCACATAAACAAATTCTTAAAATTGCAAAGGAAGTTTTGTGAAAAAAATATTATTAATGATAGCACTTGCATTTTCAATGCAAGCAAATGAGATAAAAAAAGTAGATACTTTACTATTAAGTGGACCAATGGCATCAGTAAGCCATCCACTTCTAAGAATGATAGAAACAGGTGCATTAAACGATGTAGCCAAAGAGGTCAAGTTTGTAATGTGGAAATCACCTGATGAACTTCGTGCATTAACACTAAGAGGAAGAGCAGATTTTATAGCAGTTCCTACAAATGTTGGAGCTAATCTATATAACAAAGGTGTAGATATAAAACTTCTTAATGTTTCGGTATGGGGAATTTTAGGAATGATTACAAGGGATAAAACTAAAAAAACTCTTGTTGATTTTAAAGGGTGCGAGATAGCAATGCCATTTCGTGCAGATATGCCAGATATAGTTTTTGAAGAGATAGTAAAAAAACAAGGATTAAACCCTAAAAAAGATTTTAAACTTCGTTATGTTGGCTCTCCAATAGATGCTATGCAGATGCTTGTGATGAGAAGAGTAGATCATGCACTTTTAGCTGAGCCTACCATCTCTATGGCTCTTAGAAAAACAAACTCATTTCCACTTAAACTTATTGCACCTGATTTGTATAGGAGTGCAGACCTTCAAAAAGAGTGGGGAAAAGTCTTTAAGATAAAAGGTAAAATCCCTCAAGCTGGAATGGCTGTTATAGGTCAAAAAGATGAACATCTTATAAAACGATTTAATGAAGAGTACATTAAAGCTCTTAAATGGTATAAAACTCATCCAAGAGAAGCTGGTGTATTAGTTAATAAATATATTCCTGTGTTAATGCCTAAAGCAGTAGCAGATAGTTTAAGCTATGTTCAGCTTGATTATGTAAGTGCAAAAGATGCCCAAAAAGATTTAGAATTTTTCTTTGATATTTTGAAAAATAATAATCCTAAAACTATTGGTGGAAAGATACCAAATAATGGTTTTTATCAGTAAATATTTTGCTAATAAAGTTCTCTTGCTAAACCAGAAGATATTTAATAGATAAGAGTATTATCTGTTAAGTGATAATCATAAAATTGGCGATTTCATCTATTTTAAGAATTGCTTCTATGTTTTATAGTGAAGAGTATTCCTTTATAAGTTGAATCAGTTACTCTTTTTATTTGGTATCAGTTCTTTATAATTACAAATTTTGTATAATTGCTGTAATTATTATATAGGTGTAAATATGAGTGTACAAAGAAAATATCGTCCAAATGTGGCGATGATTATTGTTTCAGAGTATTATCCAGAGAAGAAAGAGATCTTTATTGCTCAACGGAATGATTTTTTAGATATTTGGCAGTTTCCTCAGGGTGGTATAGATAACGGTGAAGAGGTAGAAGAAGCACTTTTTCGTGAGATGGAGGAGGAGATAGGAACTCGAAATGCAGAGATTATTGCTGAGTATCCTGAGTGGATCTCTTATGACTTTCCAAAAAAGATATTAGAAAAAATGAAGCCGTATAAAGGGCAGACACAACGTTACTTTCTTCTTAGATTAAAAAAAGGTGCAAAAATAAACCTTAAAACGAAACATCCTGAGTTTTCAGGTTATAAGTTTGTAAAAGTAGAGGATGTACTTAATTTAACGGCACATTTTAAAAAAAAGGTTTATGAACATGTGATAGAGTATTTTAAAACTGAGGGATTCTTGTAGATGTTAATAGTGCAAAAATTTGGAGGTACAAGTGTTGGCGACTTAGAGCGCATTCAAAATGTAGCAAATCGTGTGAGTAGAAGTGTGAAAGAGGGCAATGATGTAGTAGTAGTAGTTTCTGCTATGAGCGGAGAGACGAACAAACTTGTAGGATATGCAGAGCACTTCTCAAAAAATCCAAGTGTTCAAGAGATGGATATGTTACTAAGTGCTGGTGAGCGTGTAACTGCATCACTCCTCTCTATAGCACTGCAAGAGATGGGATATGATGCAACAGCGATGACTGGTCGAAAAGCTGGAATAGTTACAGATCTACACCATACAAAGGCTCGAATAGAGAAGATAGATCCTATTACAATGCAAGAGGCTATAAAAAAAGGTCAGATAGTTGTTGTCGCTGGTTTTCAAGGTGTAAATGGAGATGGAGATGTTACAACTCTTGGTCGTGGAGGGAGTGATCTCTCTGCCGTAGCTATTGCAGGAGCACTACACGCAGATTTGTGTGAGATATATACTGATGTAAGTGGTATATACACAACTGACCCACGTATTGAGCCAAAGGCGAAGAAGCTTGCTAAAATCTCTTATGATGAGATGCTTGAACTTGCTTCTCTTGGTGCAAAGGTACTTCAGAACCGTTCCGTGGAGATGGCAAAAAAACTCAATGTAAATTTAGTCACAAGAACAAGCTTTTCAGATGAAGAAGGAACACTAATAACAAAAGAGGAGAATATTATGGAAGCACCATTAGTAAGTGGAATTGCACTCGATAGAAACCAAGCACGTATCTCACTTATGGGTGTAAAAGATCGCCCAGGTATAGCATCTGATATCTTTAACAAGTTAGCAGATGCTGAGGTAAATGTTGATATGATTATTCAAAACAAGGCACATGATAGCACAACAAATATAGATTTTACTGTTCCTGTAGGTGATTTACAAGATGCAAAAAAAGTAGTAAATGGTTTTGTAGAAGATGGTGAGATCAATGATGATTCTTATAATGAAGATATTTGTAAAGTCTCTGTAGTTGGTGTTGGAATGAGAAGTCATACTGGTGTTGCGGCACGTGCATTTTCTACCATGGCAAATAATAATATTAATATTAATATGATTGCAACATCAGAGATAAAAGTTTCTATGGTGATAGATGAGAAGTATGCTGAACTGGCAGTTCGTGGTCTTCACGATACTTATGAATTAGATAAGTAGTCTGATGTTGAACTCTTGTGTATCTGATTTTGCTCATTGGAGTTTAGATGCTATCCGAGAAGAGGGTGGAAGTCTCTCTTGGCTTGAAGAGCAACGTTTTGAGTGGTCAAAAACTACGGCGTTTGCACTTGAACAAGTACTTCAAGGAAAGAGTATTATTCTTATTACTGATGAGAAGCGTAAATGGCTAGAGCAGTATATTCTCTCCTCTCTTAACTCTTCTGTACTACTATTAGAACGTCCTCTTATTCCTATCGTTAGTATAGATGCACTTTTTGTACATTATGGGTCTATAAGTGGTGGAGAGATGATTGATGTTGTCGATGATATGCTCTCTTTGTCTCATAAAGATGACTACTTTTTTTGGTACATAGGGAAGGGTGATGATAAACGTAGTGATATAGCCAAAAGACAAGATAACAGTTACTTTTGGATGTTTGATGAAGATTTTAATGATGCTTTTACTTTGAAATCTTATGACAAAAATTTAGATATTAAACTCTTGCAACTCTATAAGCTTTTTAATGCCTCATTAAATGCAGCAATGTTTGGAGAGGTTGATGCAAGTTCATAGTAAGATTAAAGGACACATTATTATCTCAGATGATATAGAAGCTGAGGTAGTGAGATTAGAGGAGGAGTTAGCTCCTTTGCGTGTTGTGAAGTTTGTTGTGACTGATGAGAGTTTTAAGATAGAGCATGCTAAAGCTGTTTTAGCTGAGTCATACATCAGAGAGTCACAAACTAAGTATATAATTTTAGGTGCAAATGATTTAACAGATATTGCTCAAAACTCCTTGTTAAAACTTTTAGAAGAGCCTCCAATAAATATAGAGTTTATCATTATAAGCCCTACTAAATCAAATCTTTTACCTACAGTTCGTTCACGTTTACCCATACTTAAAGTAAACTCTTCTCATCAAAAAATAGAGATAAAACTCAATCTTGCAAGACTTGATTATAGAGAAGTTTTTGCCTTTTTAAAAGAGCATTCACGTGTTAAAAAAGAGGAGGCAAAAGATCTTGTTCAAGCTCTCTTTTATAGAGCAACTGTTACAGATATGCTTATCCTTACTCCTCTGCAACTAGATAACTTTGATAAGGCATATAGACTCCTAACCCTTAACTCAAGACCTCAAAGTGTACTTGCCATGCTACTTATGAGTTTTACAAGAGAGAGATGATGATAGTAGAGAAGTTAAACGCCGAACTTAATGTTAAAAACTTTTTAGAAAAGCTTGATGTTGATGCTAGAGGGATCTCTATTTTGGCAACCAAAGCAAAAACACACTTCATAAGTATAAAAGCTTTAAATGTTGGTGGTGCAAATATTCTCAAACAAGATGCTCTCTCTGTAGGTGCAGACCTAGCAGTACCTCGTGGAACAGTTTTAGCTAAAACGCCACAAGTGGACTCTCTTCTCATAGCAACTACTGCACAATTGAAAAAACTCTCTCGTAAAGAGCTTGGGCAACCTTTTGGACTTAAAGAGTTAGCATCTAAACTTCAAGCCATAGCAAATGTTACAAAGCCAGAGAGTGTAGAAGTGATGGGAATTATAAACGCCAATGAAGATAGTTTTTTTAGTGGAAGCCGTTTTAGAGATGAGTCTGCTATTAAAAAAATAGAGTTGATGATAGAAGAGGGTGCTGCTATCATCGATATAGGTGGCGTTTCCTCTGCACCAAATACAAAAAGAGTTAGTGTAGAAGAGGAACTCTCTCGTGTAAAACCTATCTGTGATCTTATACAAAAGTTTAAACTTTACGAGAAAGTGGCATTTAGTATAGACTCTTATGAGCCAGAAGTGATTGAATATGCTCTCAAAAGTGGCTTTAGTATAGTTAATGATATAACAGGTTTAGAAAATGATGATCTCTGTAGGGTTGCGGCAAAGTATAAGGCAAAAGTTGTCATTATGCATATGCAGGGCAAACCAGAAAATATGCAGAATAAGCCAGAGTATATAAATATTTTAGATGAAATAAGTAACTTTTTATCATCTCGAGTGAGGAAAGCTATAGAGTTTGGCATAGAAGATATAGTACTTGATGTAGGTATAGGATTTGGAAAAACACTTGAAGATAATTTGATACTAATTAAGCACTTAGAACATTTTTTAGCACTTGGCTACCCTCTTTTAATAGGTGCTTCAAGAAAATCGATGATAGCCCATATAGATAACTCTAGTGTGCTAAATCGTTTAGGAGGTACACTTGCTATCCACTTAGAAGCAGTGAGAAATGGAGCCTCAATAGTACGTGTTCATGATGTATCTGAACATGTACAGGCATTAAAGCTACAAAAAGCACTTAGTCTCTAAGAGGTAAGTTCCTCTTGCTTAGAGCATTATTCCACGAATCATATAAAATAAAACTCCCGCTAACATAGCTGCTGCAGGGACAGTAATAAGCCATGCAGCAATTATCTTTTTGACTGCATCTCGTTTGACATACTCTACCTTTTTTGCTTTCTTTATATGCTTTTTAGTAGTTTTTATGAGCTTGCCTTCTGCTGCTATAAGTTTGTAGAGTTCTACTATTCTCTCATACTCCTCTTTACTCTTGTTCTCTCTCTTCTCTAGTGTTGTAAGTTCAGATTTATATGCAGAGCGAAGTATCTTTTCATCTTTGATTATCTCTTTGTCATCTTTAATCGTATCACTAGCACTATTTTTATGCATATACTCTCTTAAAAAACCAACACCAAAAACACCACCAATAGCAATATGAGTTGAGGAGACAGGAAGCCCCAATTGTGATGCGATAATAACTGTTATAGAAGCAGCCATTGCTATAGAGAAGGCACGAATCTGATCAAGCTCGGTAATCTCACTTCCAACAGTTTGGATAAGCTTAGGACCATAAAGCCCAAGTCCAAGAGCAATACCAAGAGCACCAACTCCCATAACCCATAAAGGGATACTCGCTTTTGAGGATATACCACCATTTACTACAGCATCGTTTATTGCAGCGAGTGGACCTATGGCGTTTGCGACATCATTTGCTCCATGTGCAAAGGAGAGTAGAGCAGCTGCAAAGATGAGAGGAATTGTAAAGAGTATATTGACAGATTCTTTTGAATTTTCTATTGTCTGTATCTTAGAGGAGAGTTTTGTTTTGACTAAGAAGTATATAGATACAGCAGTAATCCCTCCCATAATAAGCGCTGTTGTAAATGTTGGCTTTTTAGTTACTTCTATACTGATGAGAGGGAGAAAGTTGAGTATATCAACAACTTGTGGCCAAATTTTTTTGAGTCCTTTAAGTGTTATATAGGTTACAAATGCCCAAGACATAATAGAGACAAAAACAGGAACCCATATTCGTGCTGCTTGTACCTTGTCCTCTTTATGTATGATAGATTTTTTTATAGCATATAAAAAAGCTGCAGCAATGAGACCTCCTAGAACTGGAGATATTATCCATGAAGCAGCAATTTTTCCCATAGTTGACCATGAAACTATGCTAAAACCAGCAGCAGCAATACCTGCTCCCATAACACCACCTACTATAGAGTGTGTTGTCGATACTGGAGCTTTCATCATAGTTGCGAAGTTAAGCCAAAGAGCAGCTGCTAAAAGTGCTGCCATCATTGCCCAGATAAAGGGATCCGAATTACCACCAAATGCAGATATATCTATAATTCCTTTTTTAATAGTTTTGACAACCTCACCACCTGCTATAAGAGCACCACTTGCTTCAAAAATTGCTGCTATTGTTATAGCCATCGTCATTGTCATAGCTTTAGAACCAACGGCAGGACCTACATTATTTGCGACATCATTTGCTCCAATATTCATCGCCATATAAGCACCTATAAGTGCTGCTATGGCAAGAAACATATTATTTGGAATGCCACCATTACTTAAAAAACTAAAAGTAAGTACACCTATCATAAAAAAGAGTGCAAAACCTAAGCGAGTAAAATCTGTACTGTTTTTTTTAATCGCCTCTTCTTCAAGTCTTTTTATAGTTTGTATCTCCATCTATTTCCCTTTGTTTTTTATATAAGCTTTTATAATTTCTACACGTTTTTTTGGCTTACTGCCATTTACAGGAGTATTATTTAGCTTTGCTAAAGTTGCCATAGAGTTCTGTGCAAGTTGCCCAAATATTGTGTAGTGTCCATTTAGCCAAGCTGTAGGAGCAGTTGTAATAAAAAATTGGCTTCCATTTGTATTTGGTCCACGATTTGCCATTGCGAGGACACCTGCTTTATCAAAGAGTTTATCTTTAAATTCATCTTTGAAATCTTTATGCCAGATACTTTCGCCACCACGACCACTCTCTGTGGGATCTCCACCTTGAATCATAAAGTCTTTGATAATTCTATGAAATGCTATATGATCATAGTAGCCATTTTTGATATGAGTCATAAAGTTTTCTACTGCAAGTGGTGCAATATCAGGAAAAAGTTCCAACTCTAATGATCCCACTGTTGTATCTAAAACAACTATAGGATGAAGAGTCTTAGTTGCCTCTGGTATTTTTTGGCTCTTTTTAGCAATAGCATTAGAGTGTAAATGTACTGGAGTAGAAGAGTTCGATTCACATGCTGTGAAAAAGAGTGTGGTTGTGAATGCTAAAAGCATTAAGATTTTTTTTGTCATTTTATTTTTCCTAGGATCGTATTTTTTTGGTACTCTTTTTGTAAAGAATATCTGCACTGTCATTTGATAAATTTATGGCATATTATAGCAAATTTTTACTGTATAAATATAAATCTATTCGTGCAGGAATTAACATGATGTCAAATAAATAGATTTTTGTAAAGTGAAATGATTTGATTTGTTGACAACTAGAGTGTCAAGAGTAGTAAATGACAGAAACTTTTTTTTAAAATGAAAGTTAGTGAAAGAGAGTTCATAAATAAAGTAAGCAGTAACACAAACTATGTTACTACCTCTACGTCTATTTACCTGAAGCTACACGCTCTTTAAGAACTTTACCAGCTTTAAACTTTGGAACCATTTTATCTTGAGTAGTATAAGTTTTATCAGTACCTGGTACTTTACCACTTTTACCTTTTTGTAGTGTAGTAGCAAAACTACCAAAACCAACTAAAGAAACATCTTCTTTTTTAACTAATGCAGTTGTTATAGCATCAGTAAATGCTTTAACTGCAGCTTCTGCTTCTACTTTAGTTTTGTACTCACCACTTGCTTGTACTAATTCTACGAATTGTGCTTTATTCATAAACTTGCCTTTAAATTAAAATATTTTCCGAACTTCCATTGCAGTGAAATAATTCAGATTAAGGAACTTTATACTTTATTTGCTTAAATATTTCTTCTTTTTCTCTGTTTTAGTGAAAAATTTGGAAAATTTAACCAATGTAGGCTTATATTTAGTCATTTTGATAATTTTTTCATATTGCTGTTTGATCTCATTTAAAAGAGATAGTGTTACTAGTTTTTTTAGTCTGTGGTATTTTGCCTTATTTGTGTGGATAGATAAAAAAACATCTTCAAGCCCATTTCGCTCATCTTTTGTAAGTGTACTCATCTTATTGATCCTTTAATTTATTTATTTTTCTAACAGTTCGAATAATCTCATCATCTTCTAATCTTCCTAGCATCTGTATAACTACTGCGGCTGCTTGAGGTTTTGCGCGCCCTAGTTTCCAATCTTGATATGTTCGCATAGAGATACCAAAAGATGTAGCCATATCTTTAAGAGATATTTTTTTGCCATTATTTTGGGACTCTAAGGAGTTATGAAGAATATTGAATAAATCATTAATTTGCATAAGTGAATTATACAGAATAAATACTTAAATATACATATAATTTAATAATATATTTGTTATTAAGTATAATATATATTTTTTAATGTATAAAAAGATTTATAAATAAACTTAGAAATACTGTTTATATTGTGTTTTACACGGTTTACCGTGTTTTATTGATATAGATATTGCTAAATTAGAGGGCAAATATTGATAGAAAGTGTATTTTTGATGAAGTGAAGAACTACTTCGGGATTAGCAAGTAGCTAGGTAAGGAGGGTGTTGTAAAGGGATTTGACTATTTTAGAAGGTCGCTATAGTCATATTTTGAAAAATCTAGAAAAAGTTTTCCATTCTGTTTTATTACTCGAATATCTTTTCCATACACTGCTAAAAATCTTTTTTTAATGACTTTTCTTTGATAGCTCTTTATATCTAATGTCTTGAGATAGCTTTTAAGTTCTATCATTTGCTGTTCTACTTTGGTATCTACTGCTAAAGGCTCTATCTCATGAATTGTTTCTTCTTGCTTTGCCATGAGTTGTGTATTTATAAGCTCTAAAATGTTTTTAAGCTGGCTATCTTTCTCACTATATACCTGTTCTATCTTTTTCATCTCATCACGAAGCATCTGCTCTTTATCATCTATGAGTTTGTCTATTTTGGACTCAAGTTGTACTATCTTTTCTTTGAGTTGTTGATTCTCTTTTTGATAGAGTTCTAGTATCATAGCTACTGTTGTCTTTCTCTTCTGTATAGTATCTTTTTTATGTATCTCTTGGCGTTTCTCTTGAGGAAGTAAATTTCTTGGTACAATAATATATGTTACAGTATTTTCTATGATGTAGTTCAATTTTCTGGATCTAAGCTTTGAGTGAATCATCTCTTTAGACATTTTGAAATGTTTGGAATACTCTTCTATTGTTAATCGCATTTTTTTCTCCTTATTTATATATTTTAGTTTAGAAGTATTCTGTTAAGTATTTTTATAAAACTTTTCATCCAAAAAACTACAATTAAAATTTAACTCTGTTCATTTTAGCATAAAGTTCTTTTAAATGAACTTTTAATTATAATTTCAAAATAATAAATAGGAGAGGTAAAGTTCTATGAGTAAAGGTATATTAGATATAGTAAAAGCTGGAGTTTTATTTGGTGATGATGTTCAAAAAGTCTATGCACATGCAAAAGAGCTTGGTTTCGCTATCCCTGCTGTAAATGTAGTTGGTACAGACTCTATAAATGGTGTTTTAGAAGCAGCAGCAAAGGTAAATTCTCCAGTAATAATCCAGTTTAGCAATGGAGGTGCTTCTAATTATGCAGGAAAAGGACTCTCAAATGAGAATGAAAAGGCTGCTATAATCGGTGCTGTTTCTGGGGCTATCCACACTCATATGATGGCAGAAGCTTATGGTGTACCAGTTATCCTTCATACAGACCATGCTGCAAAAAAACTACTTCCATGGATAGATGCTCTTTTAGATGCTGGTGAAGAGTACTTTAGTAAAAATGCTAAGCCACTCTTCTCTTCTCATATGCTTGATCTCTCTGAAGAGCCTTTAGAAGAAAATGTAGCAACTTGTAAAGCCTACTTAAAACGTATGGCAAAGATAGGTATGAGCATAGAGATAGAACTCGGTTGTACTGGTGGAGAAGAAGATGGTGTCGATAACACCGATATGGACAACTCACTACTTTATACTCAACCAGAAGATGTGGCGTTTGCTTATAAAGAACTTCTACAAGTTTCGCCTTGCTTTACAATAGCTGCTTCATTTGGAAATGTGCATGGCGTTTACAAGCCAGGTAATGTTCAACTTACTCCTAAAATTTTAGATAACTCTCAAATATATATTCAAAAAGAGTGCAATAGTGCCGCAAAACCTGTAAATTTTGTTTTTCATGGTGGTTCAGGTTCACTTGCTTCTGAGATAGAGGAGGCTATAGAGTATGGTGTTATCAAAATGAATATAGATACAGATACACAATGGGCAACATGGAGTGGCGTTCGTGAGTATGTTGCAAAACATCATGACTACTTACAAGGTCAAATCGGTAACCCAGAGGGTGAAAATAAGCCAAATAAAAAGTATTATGATCCTAGAAAATGGTTACGTGCTGGACAAGAAGGACTTCGTGAAAGAGTTATAGTGGCGTTTAAAGATTTAAATGCGATGAATAGAAACTAATCTAATCTGCTTGTTGATGAAAAATATTAGTTATAGGCTATTTGAGATAAAATCACATTTATGAATGATAAAGTATTTACAAAACCGATAAAAAAACAGTTTGAGTTTGATGCTGAAGTGGCTGCTGTATTTGATGATATGCTTGAGCGTAGTGTTCCTTTTTATAAAGAGAGTCAAAATATTACTCAGTTTTTTGTGCATAAAAACTTAAAAGAAGGGGGCATAGTTTATGACCTTGGTTGCTCAACAGCTTCTTTACTTTTAAATCTACACAGAGATTTAAAAGTAAAAGCAGAACTCATAGGAGTTGATAATTCCGAAGCGATGTTGGAACAGGCAAAGAGAAAGTGTGAAGCATATGGGGCAAATATTGAGGTAGTAAATGCAGATATTTTAGAGTATGAGTATAAACTTGCTGATATTTTTATAAGTAATTATACTTTACAGTTTATTCGTCCACTTGTTCGAGAAGAACTTGTGAAGAAAATAGCCAAAAGTCTAAAGAGAGAGGGTGTTTTTATTTTTAGTGAAAAGGTAATAAGTCACGAGTCTAAACTTAATAAAGATCTAATAGAGTGCTATTATGATTTTAAAAAGAGACAGGGGTATTCAGAGTATGAGATAGTACAAAAGCGCGAAGCTTTGGAGAATGTACTAGTTCCCTATAGTGAAGAGGAAAATATCAAGATGGCAAAACATGCAGGGTTTTCACACTGTGAAGTTATCTTTAGGTGGGCGAATTTTGCTACCTTCATCGCTGTTTACTAGTAAACATTACCCTTTTCAACTCTCTTTTTGCGCTTAAATTTATCTCTTATCTCTTTATAGGTAATGATGTCATCTTCTCCACACTCTTTATGGTAATATCCTTGCATATCGTAGTACTCTTTACAATCACTGTAATATTTTGCAGAGATGCCATGCTTATTTATACATCCATTAAAGAGGATGCTTAATAGTAATAATAAAAATAATTTTGTCATACTTCTCTCTAGCATATTTTATACCTAAACTTTAAAAGTCTCTTTTGTCTTACAATATTTTTTTAAAAAGCACTCTTCACATTCTGGATTTTTAGATTTACATATGTATCGTCCAAATAGTACCATTCCTTGATGCAGAGCATGGAGGTTGTTTTTAAATTTTTTCACTAATGTCGCTTCAGTTGCTAGAGCAGTCTTGTCATCACTTAGACCTAAACGGTGAGATACTCGAAAGACATGAGTATCTACTGCCATAAGGTTAGCACCTGTATACTCTATCATAACTACATTTGCTGTTTTTTGTCCAACACCAGCTAGTGTTTGGAGCTCTTTCTCATCTAAAGGAATTTCACCACCATAGACCTCTTCTACTCTTTGTGCCATTTTAATAATATTTTTGGCTTTGTTGTTAAAAAAGGAACAGGAGTTAATGAAAGATTTTACATCATCTAGTGAAGCTTCTGCTAACTCCTTTGTAGTTGGATACTTTGCAAAGAGTGCAGGAGTTAAGAGATTTACACGTTTGTCAGTACACTGTGCAGAGAGTGTAACTGCTATAAGCAACTCATAAACATTTTTATAGCAAAGCTCTGTAACT
Organism: Sulfurimonas sp. endosymbiont of Alviniconcha boucheti; assembly: GCA_021766785.1. Classification (GTDB taxonomy): domain Bacteria; phylum Campylobacterota; class Campylobacteria; order Campylobacterales; family Sulfurimonadaceae; genus Sulfurimonas. The sequence continues at coordinate 335,624 of JAICBP010000084.1, read as the reverse complement.
GCTTTATCATATCTCTCTATGAAAAGTGTATGTATCTCGGCTATCTCTTTTTTTGTGGCTTTTTTTATCATAGAGATATTTTAGCATGCTTTATGTTGTAATCTGGTTAATTATTAAAATAATTGACACCATTTTAAATCTTTTGTACAGAATCACTTGCAAATATAATGTCCCCAGAAAAACAAACCACTTAACCAAACATTCTTATTTTAAATGATAAAATAAGAAGAGTATAAGCAATAGTGAATTTACTAAGGATAATAAACCATTTTTAAAGATAATCACAAAGTTATTCGATCTTTGCAACTAGCTACACAGAGAAGTTTTAAACTTCAAGTGCCTGCTTAATATCAGATATAAGATCTTGGCTTGACTCTAGTCCTGCAGAGATGCGAATAAGCCCAACTGGAACACCACAAGCCTCTAACTCCTCTGTCGTTAGCTGTTGGTGTGTTGTAGAAGCTGGGTGTGTAATGATAGATTTTGAATCACCAATATTTACGACTAGAGAGTAAAGTTTAGTGGCGTTTACTATAGCAGTCGCACTCTCTAAAGAGTTGACTTCAAAGCTGAGAAGTCCGCTACATAGCCCATTTTTGAAATATTTTTGTGCATTTTTATAGTTGGCGTTTGACTTGAGACCTGGATAATTTACTTTTTTTACTTTTGGGTGTACTTCTAAAAATTTTGCTAGTGCTAAAGCATTTTTAGAGTGCTCTTGCATACGAAGTGAGAGATGCTCTAAGCCCTGAATAAAGAGCCATGAGTTAAACGGTGAACTTACAGCTCCTATATCACGAAGAAGAGAGAGACGAGCACGGAGTGTAAATGGGGGGAGACCAACATCAACATATACTAAACCATGGTAAGAAGCATCAGGTTCATTAAAATGTGTATATCGTGGATTTGCTTTGAGTTTTTCAACTAGATCTTTCCTCTCGACTAATATTCCACCAATAGCAACTCCTTGACCAGTAGTATATTTACTTGCACTGTGAACTGTAATATCTGCACCATATTCAAATGGAGAACACAAAACAGGAGTGGCAACAGTATTATCTACTACAGTTAAGATGCCATGTTTATTTGCGATAGCAGTGATAGTCTCTATATCTGCTACATCTATACTAGGGTTTGTTAAAGACTCAAAAAAGATTACTTTTGTTTTTTCATCTATGAGAGCTTCTATTTCGCTAGGGTTTTGTACATCAAAGTAACGAGACTCTATGCCAAAACGCTTAAAAGTGTGAGCAGTTTGTGTGAGACTCCCACCATAGAGCTGTTTTGCACAGATAATGTTGTCTCCTGCTTCTGCTGCATTTGCTATGGCAAAAAAGATAGCACTCATTCCACTACTTGTAGCTATTGCTGCCTCTCCACCCTCAAGTTCAGCAAAGCGTTTTTCAAAAACGTCTGTTGTTGGATTGTTAAGCCTAGTGTAAATGTTACCTAGCTCTTTAAGTGAAAATAGGTTTGCTGCATGTTCTACATCTCGAAACTCATAAGCAGTACTCATATAAATAGGCACTGCCATAGTCCCTTGTGTATCTTTTTCGTAGCCTGCATGGAGTGCTGTTGTCTGTAAATCCATAGGTGATTTCCTTTTATTTTCTCTCTAAGATTTCATTAAATCTTTGGATTAGCAACATTATAACATATTTAAAACTTCTCT
>JAICBP010000084.1:312992-318886 GCA_021766785.1 Sulfurimonas sp. endosymbiont of Alviniconcha boucheti | reverse complement strand
TCATCCAACTAAACTTGGATCATATGATACCGTTGTGGATGCAACGGGTGTTACTCTATCAAGTGATGGCACAAAGGCTTATGTAGTTGATGGTTCGTATGGTCTAGTCACAGATGGTTCGAATGGTTTAGTCATAATTGATATAAGCGATCCAGCTCATCCAACCAAGCTTGGATCATACGATACCGTTGGGGATGCAATGAGTGTTACTCTATCTAGTGATAATACAAAGGCTTATGTAGCTGATTGTAAAAATGGTTTAGTTATAGTTGATATAAGTGATTCAGCTCATCCAACTAAGCTTGGCTCATATAATACAGCTGGGATCTCAACAGATGTTACTCTATCAAATGATGGTTCAAAAGCTTATCTAGCTGATGGTTCGAATGGTTTAGTTATAGTTGATATAAGTGATCCATCTCATCCAACTAAATTTGGCTCATATCATACAGCTGGGTATTCATTGCGTGTTACTTTATCAAGTGATAGCTCGAAGGCTTATGTGACTGATGGACGTAATGGTTTAGTGATAGTTGGTGGCATACAATAAAGTTTGCAATTTTCAATACTTTGTACTAATCTTTGATTTTTATCGACTTATTTTTTATCTAAGATTTCATCTTTAGTTGTCTGTAAAAACTCTAAAATATTGTTTTGATAAGAGACTGTATCTTCATCATAAGTGAGTTGTGTGAGTAGCTTAAGTGCTTTTATATCTATTTTTTTTGCGTAACGCGGTACAATTTTTAGATCGTGTAGAATATTATTGATAAGATTATCAATATTAAGTCCATTATTATCTCTTACTTTTTGTACCAACTCTTTTGTAGAGATCATGAGTAGATTGGCTCTCTCTGTGTCACCATTATAGATATTCATCGCAATATCTTGGACAATAACAAAACTTTCTACTTTAGCTTGTTCATTTGCCGCGATTACGAGTGCAAATATCTTTGCACGAAACTCCAACGATCCATGATGATGCACAAAAAATTCACGAAAAGCACTAAAAAAATGGTGTTTTATTCTAAAACTAAGTTTCATTACTATATTCCTTTTTGCTTATCACTTCATATTATACAATGAAATGCTATAATTGCACATAATTTTAAATGAGGAATTTTTATGGGTAGAGCATTTGAGTATAGAAAAGCATCAAAATTAAAAAGATGGGGAGCAATGTCAAAGCTATTTCCTAAGCTTGCAAAGGTTATTACATTAGCAGCAAAAGAGGGTGGAACTGATCCTGACTCAAATGCAAGATTGAGAACAGCTATTTTAAACGCCAAATCTGAAAATATGCCAAAAGACAATATAGAAGCAGCTATAAAACGTGCAAATGCAAAAGATACTGCTAGTATGTTAGAGGTAAATTTTGAGGGTAAAGCTCATCATGGGGTATTGATTTTCATAGAGACGATGACTGATAATAATACTCGTACGGTGGCAAATGTAAAAAATATTTTAGTGAAAAATGGGGCGGAGTTACTTACAAAAGGTTCATTAGATTTTATGTTTTCTCGCAAAGCACTTTTTGAGTTTGATCTCAAAGAAAATATGGATATAGAAGAGTTAGAACTCGAACTAATAGATGCTGGACTTGAAGAGATAGAAGAGGAAGGGGGTGAGTGTCTTGTGACTGCTGATTATACTAGTTTTGGAACACTTCATGAAGCCTTAGAGAGTATGGGTATAGAGGTGAAAAAAGCGACATTAGAGCGTATCGCAAATACACCAGTAGAGATAACACCAAAACAGCACGAAGAGATAGATAAAATTCTTGAGAAACTAGAAGATGATGAAGATGTCCAAAAAGTATATACAAACTTAGCATAATTTTTTTATGAAATATATTACAGATATTGTAAAGCATACCTTAGAGGTCAAGCAATCAAAATTTATCGCTTGGCTTACTCCTTACGAGATATATCAAGAGAGACTAGAACATCTCAAAAATGAACATCCAAAAGCGAGACATTTTGTTACAGCATTTCGCTACATTAATGAGTATGAGCAAGTAGTAGAACACTCTAATGATGATGGTGAACCAAAAGGTACGTCGGGGAGACCTTCTCTTATTGTTTTACAAGGTCAAGAGCTTATCAATACAGCAGTTATTGTAGTACGTTATTTTGGTGGTACGAAGTTAGGTACTGGTGGTTTAGTACGTGCCTACAGTGATGCTGTTAATCTTGTTATAAATGAAGCAGAATTCAAAGAGTACAAAAAAGAGGTATTTGCTACTATAGAGATAGAGTATAGCGATGTACGCTTTGTTGAGTATGAGTGTGTAGCTTTTGGTGTGAGTGTTTTAGAAAAAAATTTTGAGAATAAAATAGTCTATAAGATAAAAGCGGATGAAAAGAGTATGGAAGCCTTTTTTCAAAAGGTAAAGAGAGTTGTAAAAACTCTCTAGGATCTTCCTTGAACAGCATTGCCCATATCCCACATAGGTAAGAAAATACCAAGTGCAAGTAGGATAACAATTCCCGCAATAAAAAAGAGCATAATAGGCTCAATAGCCTCACTCAGACCATCAATAATTGCATCAAAACGCATCTTGTAATACTCAGCAACTTTTTTAATCATGGCATCGAGTGTACCACTATTTTCACCAGCACGAATCATTTGTAAAATCATATTTTCAAAGAGTCCTGTCTCTGAAAGTCCCTGATGAAGTGTTCCACCTTTTTCAACTGTAAATTTTACTGATTGTAGCCTCTTTTTCATCGGAAGATTCTCTATCATCTCAATAGAAGTATCGAGTGCCTCTGCAACAGGAATACCTGCACGAATTAACTCTGAAAATACAAGTGTAAATCTACTTAATGTAGAAAAATTAATAATATTTTTTATAAGTATAAGCCGAAGTAGAAATGCATGCCATTTATAACGAAATTGAAGATCATTATTCACCATATACTTAAAGATAATAACAGAGATAATAATTCCTACTAGTACTAAGCTACCGTAAGTAACAAGAAAATCTGATAAGGTCATGAGTATAATGGTAGGAAGAGGAAGATTTGCACCTAGTTGATCAAAAATCTCTTTAAATTGTGGGACAACATAGGTGAGTAAAATACTGAATGCAACTGCCATAGCAATCATAACATTACGTGGGTATGCCATAGCTTTTTTAAATTTTATGAGATTTGATCTAATCTCTTCAAGCATATCTGATAAAGCATAGAGGGCTTCATCTAAGTTACCTGTTTTTTCACCTAGTTCTACCATCGCAATTGTTAAGTTGCCTAGTTCAAATCGAAAAAATTTCATAGCCTTTGAAAAAGAGTGACCAGAGTTTATATCATCGGCTAATTTAGAAAAAACTATTTTAAGGGAGGGGTCATCAGTTGCACTAGCAATTTCTTTAAGAGAATCATGAATAGAGATACCGGCGTTTACCATAACTGCAAGTTGACGCATTGCTGAGATTAGATTATTTGGCTTGATCTTTTTCTTTTTAAAGTTTTTTAAAAGATCATCCTTAAATCTTTTAAATTGATCTTCTAAAGGTTCCTTCTCCTCAACAACTTTAATAATAATTCCATCGTACTTGTGTGTTGCAAATGCACTTGCTTTTTGTCTGTTTTCTGCATAAAAACCAAACTCTTTTCGCTGACCTTTGGTTAGTACTGTCGCTACAAAGTATATCACCCTTTTGCCACCTTTAGGATCTCTTCAATAGTTGTAATTCCATCAAGTGCCTTTTGCACACCATTTTGAAAAAGGTCTATAAAACCATCTTTTTTTGCTTGAGTAAGCATAGTATCTTTACTCGCTCCTTTTGCGATTAGGGTTGAGAGAGCATCCGTAATAGTTAAGACCTCACAAATCATCTCTCTTCCCATATAACCACTATCTCCACACTCTTTGCAACCACTTCCTTTATAAAATTTTGCACTCTCTGGGATTATACTGTGAATCTCTTCTATTACAGTTGGTGAAAGTTTCTCTTCAACTTTACAATGTTTACAGATTTTGCGAACAAGACGTTGTGCTTGGATCGCTACAAGTGCTCCAGAAATAAGATAGTGCTCAATGCCCATATCTGCCATACGAGGAATGGATGAGATCGCATCATTTGTATGGAGGGTGGAGATGACCATGTGTCCTGTAAGTGCTGCTTTGATAGCGATTTCTAATGTCTCATGATCACGAATCTCACCAATCATAATTTTATCTGGATCTTGACGCAAGATTGAGCGAAGTGCATCTGCAAAAGAGAGTCCTATTTTTGCATTAACTTGAACTTGTTGAATTAAGTTCATTCTATACTCAACAGGATCTTCAACGGTAATAATTTTATCTTCTACATTTCTTAATTCATTAAGAGCACCATAGAGTGTTGTTGTTTTTCCAGAACCAGTTGGTCCAGTAACCAATATAATACCATGAGGAGATTGTAAACCTCTAATAAATTTTTGATAACTTGTACTATCCATACCTGCATCTTCGAGTTTGACTAATGCTTTCTCTTTATCAAGAACACGCATAACGATAGATTCACCATAGAGGATAGGGAGTACAGATATACGAAAGTCATACTCATTGGAACCAATAGCAGTAGAAAAACGTCCATCTTGTGCTTTTCTCCTCTCTGCAATATCGAGATTTGCCAAAAGCTTAAGTCTTGAAGCGAGAGGAGGGTAAATCTCTTGTTCAAAGATAAATGTTTCAACAAGTTTTCCATCTATACGTGCACGTACAACACAGTTTTTTTCAGTAGGTTCTATGTGAATATCACTTGCACGGTTATGAATACTTGTCTTTAGTATAACATCTATGAGGAGTAAGATTGAAGAAGCTTCTTGTTGTTCCTCTATGGAATTAATAGAATTAAGTTCATCTTTGACCTTTTTTACAAGATCTTTGACACTATCTTTGAGGGCAATTTTATGCAGATAAGAACTTATCTGCTTTTTTGTACTGAGTGCTGTGCGAACAAGTTTTTTTGGGAAGAGTCTTTGTATGGATTCTTGAGCATCTATGTTGAGTGGATCATTAAAAGCGATAGTTATATACATATCATCTATAAAAACTGGAATAGCATGATACTTTTGTAGTTGTGCAAGAGGTACTTTACTAGTTAGTTTATAATCCATGTCCATAGAATCTAAGTCTAAAAAAGTTAAATCTAAAACATTAGCGAGTTGTATCAAGACATCTTTTTCTTCTATGTAATCATAGTCATCAATAATAGATAAAGCATAAACGCCATCTTGTATTTGCTGGACAATAAAACGGATAAGTCTATCCATTGTCATAAAGCCAGAGAGGGTAATGTCACGTAGAACTAGACTCTCATCAATACCTTTGGCAAGAAGTCGTTCAACTTGCCCTTTCATAATAGAACCATTAGCAAGTAAATCTGTTGTTATTCTATCCACAAATATCTCCTTTTATAAATATGTTTTACTTTACATTTGTATAGAGAGAGAAGTCGTTTCACTTAAGTTTTCCTGAACGGATTTTATTTAAAAGTGTTTGGACTCTATTTGAATGATTATACTCAAGATATTTTTGCAATGTTTGTATGGCTTTTTTTCTTTCACCAAGTTTTACTAAGGATTTAGTAAATATAATCCAACTCAATTCTATATCTTTATTAAGGTTATTAGTGATGAGAGCATAATGACGGGATTGTCTATAATTACCTAATGCATAATATTTTTCTGCAATAAAAAGACTGAGGGCAGGGTTGTTGTTTTTGTTAAAGCGCTGTATAATTTCTACAATATCATTGTGAGTATCTTTTTTTATAATACTTATATGATGAGGTTCTTCTTTTTGAAGAGGTGTTTCTACTGGTGTGAGAGTGTTTGTCTGTTCTCTTTGTATTGTATCTTTTACACTCTTTTTATCTTGAGTTGAGATATTTTTGTCTTTAT
>JAICBP010000084.1:281084-312929 GCA_021766785.1 Sulfurimonas sp. endosymbiont of Alviniconcha boucheti | reverse complement strand
TTTTTGTCTTTATCGTGTGGTTGCATCTGTGTTGGTGACTTTTTCATAATATCTAAAGATGGTGAGTGCACTACTGCTTTTTTATTGATAGCTATAGATCTCATTGGTCTTTGTAAAGGTGTTTTCTTCTCGATTCTCTTCTTGATTTTTTTCTTGATTTTCTTCTTGATGGGAATAGAAGTCTGTAGTGCTACTTTTTTTTCTATTTGCTTTTTTTTAGTCTCTTTTTTTCTAATCTCTTTGGAAAAGTTTTTGTTATATATTATCAAGGTACTTGTTATAACAATAATACTTATAGTAACAGCAAAATGTGGAAGATAATACTTTATCTTATAACGAAGCCATCTCTGTTCTAGTTCATGAAGATCAACCATTTATAAGCCCTGCTTTTATTGCAGCCATCTCAATAACTTTATTTGAGATTTGATCTGTTTTAACACTTGAGGATCTGTTACTCTTTTCATAATGATAACAGAGATCAAAAAGAGTGTAGAGGAGTTTGTTTGTATCACGATAATTGCCATTAGTGATTTTATATATCTTATTTACGGCTCTATTTGTAAACATTTTTACATTGTCAAAACAGTTTGCATTCGTAAGTTTTTTCTGAATATATATCTTTAGTTCACTGTATGAAGTATTTTCTAACTTTATAGTTTTCCATATACGTGTTTGGAAGTGCTCCTGTGCAATAATACTGTTTTTTTCTATTTTACGTAGAGTAATTACAAACTTCATCATTTGTCTATCTGAGAGTAGTCTTATCTCTTCCATAATAGTTTCAGAGTAGAGTTGTGCTTCATCAAGAAGAACAATTGGAATTTGTTTTTGTCCTGTTTGTTCGATAATTTTCACGAATTGTGTGAAATTGAGATCTTCACAATATTTCGTATGACAAAGATCTTGAGCGAGTGTTTGATAAAATTCACTCTCACTAAGTATAGGTGTTTTGTAAAAAAATGTAGGTTGTGAGGTAGAAATATCAGTATAAAGTTTGTTCAAGAACATACTTTTTCCTGTTCCTGAATTACCATAAAGAAGGATTATCTTTGAGGGTTTTTTGATGATAGAGTCTTTTAATGATTGGTAGATACAAGAGGTATGTTTGGATTGCACATACTCTTTTGCATTTACTGTATCTAAAAAAACATCTTTAGCATCTATATAGAGACTCTTCATATAATATGCCTATTTCTCTAGTGCATTTTGTGATTTAGTTGGTACTTTTATACCCACTGTTTTATTGTTTTCGACAGTTATATCAGTTGTTTGTTCTGTATTTGAGTGACTCTCTTTTGTAAGAATATCATCAGTCATATCCTCATATCCTAAATCAGAAAGTGAAAGAGAGTGTTTAGACTTGTGAATAATATGTGGTTCAATAATTATAACAAGTTCTTCTACTTGTTTGATCCTCTCTTCATATTTGAAAAGGTAATTAACAATTGGTATATCTCCTAAGAGAGGAATTTTGTTAGATTTTAAAGTATTTTTTGTATTAATTAAACCACCTAATATAATACGGTTACCATCTTTTACTGTGACAACAGAAGAGAGCTGACGACGATTTAAATCTGGTGGCATAGTTCTTCTTGAATTGTCTTGTGATGAAATATTTGTTGTTGTCTCAGAAAGAGAAGGATTAATTTTTAGTGTAATAGTTTTATCATCAGAAATTTCGGGTGTAATTCTTAAAAGTACTCCTGAGAATACTGATTGTATATTTTCACTTGAGCTCTGTGCTCCTGTACCAGATCCACCCGCTAACGTCTGTGTACTTGTAAGTTTATAAAAGTACTCTGTTCCCGCAGTAATAAGTGCTGGTTGGTTGTTAAGTGTAAGAACTTTAGGATTTGATATTGAGTTAACATCTCCTTGTGTCTGTAAAAACTTAATTACTTCATTAAGTTTTACCTGATCTTTAATATTTATAATATTTGCTGCACCATGAATAGCATTTGAAGCAATAGAAGTTGTCTCTGCAAGTCCTGTTGTCTTGTCAAATTTTTCGACATTATCATTTTGAATATTGTTAATAGAAATATCAAAATTTTGGAGTGCATAGAGTTGTTGCCAATCAATACCAGTTGTTTTTCCTTCATTCATCGTTACAGAAAGAAGTTGCACATCTATAAGTACTTGGAGCTGTACTTTATTTTGCAGTCTCTTAAGATATGCTTCAAAACGTTTTATCTGTTGTGCAGTTGCAGTTACTGTTATTAGACCTGCATTTTTATTTATTATAGGAGGGAATGCCTTGTAGGAATCATGAGGGCGATTAAGAACACTTTGAAATTCTTTATCAAGGTCTTTCCAAAATTTAACTTCATCTGTGCTCTTTATCGTTATGCCAGTTTGTGCACCTGAAGATCCATTTGCTCCAGTAGTTCCTGATTCTCTAGTAGATAAGGATCCTGTGGCAGGTGAGTTAGAGCTAAGTGTTACATCTGTACTACCACTACTCTTTCTTTGAGAAAGTATATAGTCGATTTCAAAAACTTTTGTGGTGAGGTATGAAATTTTTAAAATATTATTTTCAAGTGTGTAAGAGAGATTATGCTCAGAGAGAATAATCTCTAGAATTTCATTAATAGTTAAGTTCTTTAAATTTGTTCTATTAAGTGAATCTTGAAGAACTTTTTCTGCATTGGGATCAGTGATAATAATACTTAAGTCACACTCATCACTTAACTGATCAACAAAGTCAATAATCTTTGTACCTTTGACCGAACTGATATTAAAGAGCTCATAAGAACAATCAGCGTAGCTGCTACTTGAGAGAAGAACAAAGAGAAGTGTTGTTTGAATGGATGTTATGAAAGTTTTCATGTGTAAATACTACTTATTTTGGAATTTAATTGTTTTATAACGACTCTTAGTTGATAAGAGCAACTTTTTTTTATTTTTAACAAGAAGAACAGAATTATAACTGATCTCTTGCACTTTATAGCCATTTATTGAGTCCCCGATTTTATACCACTTTTTATTGATCATAACCGAGTTATTGATGATGGTATAGAGTTTGAGAACTTTTGAATATATTAGCTTTGGAAGCTTAGGTCTATTTATGACCTTAGAGCTTGTTTTTCGCTTTGGATCTGTTACTCTTCTATGCCCTTTACTTTTCATGCTGATCCCTTTAACTCTATTTTTTTTTAAAAAGATAAAAGGAGTATGTAATGAAGCAAGAAGCTTAGTACTCATCCCAGAACGAGGAGGCTTAATAGCCTCTATCTGTTTGTTAACCCATGAAAGCTCATTACCAAGAAGTAGTGTGCTCATGAGCATAGATAAACTTAAAAGGAGTATTTTCATTAGTATCTTATCCCCCAAACTGAGATGTTTAGATCACTATTTAACCTACTTTGTGCTTTTATACTGAGTGTATGTATATCTACTGCTAAGTCACTTTGCTCAAGTGAATTTATGAAACGTAAAGTATTTATATAGTCTGCAGATGAACTAATAGAAACATCTAGAATATGTCCAAAATATTTACCTTTTTTGGCATATTTATTTGTAAAGTTTTTTATTTTTACATGATACCTCTGAGCATTTTTAGAGATAGAGTCTAAGTACTCTCCCCATTTTTTTTCATTATAGATTAGAGAAGGTATTGTCTCTATTTTACTCTTAATGTAAGCATTGTTCTCTTTATTTAAAGTGATGTCTTTTTTGATTTTATCTATTTCTGTGTTAAGTTTTGCTATCAGAGCTTTAGGATGTACTTTTAAATACATATCGTCAGATTGAATCTTTGTATTGAGCTGGATAATACTACTCCTTGTTGATTTAAATTCTGTAAAAGAGCTATCCCAGAAAAGAGAATAAGCAAAAGCAAAAATAACTGAAAAGATCATAATATAGGTCATATAAATCTCTTTTTGATTTTTTTTATCAAATATAGTATCTATATTATGGAGAAAATCTTCTATACTTATTTTTAGAATAGAGTTTTTCATAATAAATTTACCTTTAACTCAGACAGGTAAACTTTACTTTTACTGTCATATGAAATGTTTTCTAGTTTAAGTCTAAACTCTTTCTCATATATTTTTGTCAAGTGGTTCACAAGTTTAGTGATTTTTCTATCTTTTGAAGATACTAAATTTAAGTTGAATGTTTTACTAGCATTGTTTTCAATATAATTTAAAGATTCCATTTTTACTCCAAATTTATTTACATTTTTTGTGAGTAGTGCAAGAATTTTTGCTTTCATCGGATAATTAACTTTAACATCATGAATTTTAATAAGAGTGGCTTTTTTCTCTCTGTAATCTTTTTTCTCAAGGTTTAACATTGCTATAGCTTCTGTTTTATCAGCCTCTTTTGTTTTTATTATGGATTCTCTAGCAATCTTTGTATTATGGAGTTCTTGATACTCTTGCGCTAATAAATCTTTATATAGCATTTGAGAATAATTTAGTATCCAATATGTTACAGGATATGCAAATGCAAGAGCAAAAGAGGCTGCTGTAAGGAGAATGAGTTTTCCACTTTCACGTTTAACAAATGCTGGAGGACGATGATAAGTTGAGAAGTTACACTCGTAACGTTCATACTCATTTATAGTTGTATAGATCTGCATAAGAGCATGTAGTTGATCTATATATATTTCATTATTTTCAAAGCCATAATCAAAGTTAAATTCACTAGATTTTATATTGAGTTCAACTTCAAGCATCTCATGAAGCTTAGTAACAGTATCTACATGTGAACCTATATAAATATGTTCAAATTTTTCAATTTCATAAGCACGTTTAGCATAGGTCAGTATATCATTAATAGTAGTAAAAAGCTCTTTATAGAGCTTTATAAAGTGCTCTTTATAGTCGCTTTGTGTCTCTTTAAGGTGATGTGTTGTATAAAAGTCAAAAAAACTTTGATACTCTACTCTTTCACCATAGAGCTCACAAAATCTTTCATACATCTCTTTAAAAGAGTATTTAATCGATTTTGTATAGATAAACTCTTTATCTCCATAAATAGTTATGAAAGCATCATTTTCTTGAAAATAGATAAAACAATCTATACCACTGCTATCAATGATCTCTTTTGTATAAAGTGATTTAAGTAGTAATGGAGCAGGGATGATAACATCAAGGTATTTAATCTGTTCTATAGTATTTACAAATGTTTGTGTGACAACCGAAGGATCAACAATAAAGACATGAAAATGGCGATTTTCTTTATCTGAGCTTTGAAATGTTTCGATATATTGTATTTGATACTCTACAGCATTATCAAGTGCTAACTCTGAATAGGCTTTGGTGTTTATAGCATCATATAAATCTTCATCAGGGATATTTTTACTTATCTCTATATGTGCATTAATAAACTCTCTTGTATTGAGATATGCAAGAGTATATTGAGTTTTAGAAAATGTTACATTTTTTTCACTGTTTAGGAAATTTGAAATACCGTTAACATAAGTACCCTTATATGGATTAACCGATATTACACTAGTTTCGCTCATAAACTATAATCCTATTTAAGATAAAATATGAACTATATGGAACAAAATTTATCTTTTATAAAGTTCAATTATATAGACATATGTGCCTTATTCATTAAATAACTCATTTTGAGTGAAATAGTAATATGACTCTCATCTTCATGCCTCTTGACTTGTCAGTCCGTAATATTTACATGTTGATTTTTTATGCCTACCAAACCTTAAATCGGCAGTTATATTAAAATCTTTAGTATTTTAAAAATATTTTTCTTTTTTATCTATATAATGTTCCCGTAGGTCAATATAGTAAATCAAAATTAAAACAGAAATACTGCTTTAAAGGCTTTATACAAGCCTCTCTTTCCATCCAGAGTAGTACTCTGAATGGTGTATCCATGTGCAATTAATTTTTCTTTTCTTTTGCCATAAAAAGTAGTATCACAAATAAGATTTACAGGTTTTTGATTATGGACTGTACAATCAACAATATACTCATCTCTTTGTTTCATAATTCAAGGAATTGACTTTCTGTATTTTGCTGATAATTGCTTGAGTGTTAGGCGGTGCAAAAAATATTCTTCAAAGATGACTTTTTTTAGTCTTTCTGGTCTTTTTCTTGAACCACGATTTTGAGTGTTATTTGGATGACAATTTATACATATTTTGGATCTTTTATACAATCATTTGTAAATAAACCTTTATTTACTCTCAATATACTATAGTTTAAAAGGTGTTTTATGGATCTATTTCTTTTATTAAGTCATTTATTTCATATATAATATTCTGTATTTCATCCCTTATTGCAGGTGAGCTAATGTTAGTATCTGCACTTGCTATATATCTTTGATAAATATTTAGATACCGATCATCTATTATCAAGTACTGGAGTAATATCTTGTAGTTGTGCAACTGTTATAGTTGAGTTATGATTACTATGTTGAGAACCTATATATCCTAGAATAGTAGCTGTTTTATTCTCCGTAACTGATTTATTCCCATCAACTGTTTTATTATTATCAATTGTCTTGTTCTGATCAACAGTTTTTTTGTCCACTGTTGGAGAGATCGGATTGTTATAATTACCATTATTACAACCACTCATTCCTATTCCGAGCATAAGAAGTGCCGCTAAAGTTTTCTGTCTTACGTTCATCGTGTTCCTTTTTTTTGATTTTAAATAAAAATTTTCTTTTTATTTTGTGCTATCATACCCTATCTCTTTTAGAAAGTTAATATCTTTTGTCCAGCCTTTTTTGACAACTACTTGTAAGTTTAGGTAAGCTCTTTTTGTACTGAGTCTCTCTATTTTCTCTCTAGCAGATTTACCAATACGTTTGATAGACTCTCCACCTTTCCCAATAATAATTCCCTTTTGAGACTCTTTTTCAATAATAATCATAGCAGTAATAATATCAATATGACCTTCCTCTTCAATACTTTCAATAATAACATCAGATTCATAAGGTACTTCATCGCTGACATTTTCAAAGATACTCTCACGAATAAATCCTGCATAGATGTCACGAACAAGTTCACTAGTTAAATCCTCTGGGTTAAAAAGAAAAGGAGACTCTGGAAGATTTTTTGTGATAAGCTTAAGAAGATCTTCATGACCTACTTTTTTAGCAATTGCTACAGGTACAAGTGCTTCAAAGTGATCAGAAAATCTATTGTAAGAGGCAATAGTTTTGAAAAGTTTTTCCTGCTTAACCTGATCAATCTTACTAATTACTATAATATGCTTAATACCCTTTTTATTAAGTTGTAAAAATTTCTCATAATGTTCAACACCATCGGTTACAGGTGCAAGATAGATAATAAGGTCACAATCTCCCATAGCTTTGAGAGCCTCATCCATCATATACTGGTTGAGTACCTTCTCTTTTTCGTGAAGTCCTGGAGTATCTACAAAGATAATTTGTGTGTTTTCAACCATAACAATAGCATTTGAACGCCGTCTTGTTGCATTTGCTTTTTGAGAAACCATAGCTATCTTTTCACCAAGAAGCGAATTCATAAGAGTACTTTTACCTGCATTTGGTCGCCCTATAAGAGATACGAAACCAGCTTTTGTCATTGTGTGCCTTTTTTAATTGTTATAGAATATATCTGGAGAGATCATCATCTTCAACAACCTCTTCAAGTTTTTCGTGAACAAGTTTTTTTGTAATAGTAAATGTAGAACCTTTGTGTTTATCTGCATCAAAACTTATCTCTTCTAAAATATTTTCAAGTACAGTATGCAAGCGTCTTGCACCTATGTCTTCTGTATTTTCATTTGCACGGTGTGCAAGTTTTGCAATAGCATGAATGGCTTCATCATCAAAAATAAGCTCCATCCCCTCAACACCAAGAAGAGCGATATACTGCTTAAGTAGTGAGTTCTCAGTCTGTGTGAGAATGGCATAGAGTGTCTCTTCTGTAAGAGACTCTAGCTCGACACGCAGTGGAAAACGTCCTTGAAGTTCAGGAATAAGATCACTTGGCTTACTAAGATGAAAAGCACCTGCTGCTATAAAGAGGATATGATCTGTATTGATAGTTCCATATTTTGTAGAGACGCTACTTCCTTCAACGATAGGGAGAAGATCTCTTTGTACTCCCTCTTTTGATGGGTCATTTCTACCTTGCGATTTTTCACTTAGAGCAATTTTATCTATTTCATCTAAGAAGATGATACCACCATTCTCTGCACGTCGTAATGCTTCTGCATTTACACTTGTAGAGTCAAGCAGCTTCTGTGTTGCCTCTTGACGAAGAAGGGATTTAGCATCTTTGACTGTGACTTCTTGTGTGTTGTCCTCTTTATTAATTTGTGCAAAGACTTTAGAGAAAGACTCTTGAACTTTTGCCATCTCTGGTGGTAGTCCACTGCTATCAAACTCTACTTGTAGCTTTGCAAGGTCAAGTTCTATTGTTTTCTCATCCATCTCTCCTGATTCAACTTTTTTTTCCATATTTTCTAATAAATATTGGTAGTCATCTTTTTTAGATTGGCTCGCAGATTTAGGAAGGGGAGGTAGAAGTTTTTCTACTATCTTGTTCACGATATAATTATCTATCTTCTCACGGTTCTCTTCCTCTTTTTCAGCTTTTACAATAGCGATGGAACTGACAACTAAATCACGGATCATAGATTCAACATCACGACCTACAAAACCTACTTCAGTATATTTGCTTGCTTCTACTTTGATAAAAGGCACTTTCATCATTTTTGCTAAACGCCGAGATATTTCAGTCTTTCCAACACCAGTAGAACCTATCATAAGAATGTTTTTTGGCATGATTTCATTTTGAAGTGTCTCATCGAGTTGCATACGTCTGTAGCGAGTACGCAGGGCTAGGGCTATAGTCTTCTTAGCAGCTTTTTGTCCAATGACATATTGATCAAGATAAGCTACTATCTCTTTAGGGGTTAAGTTCATTTTACTGTTTCTCTAGTGTTAAAGTTTTTATATTGTGATTGGTATAGATACAGAGATCTCCTGCAATATGTAGAGACTCTTTTACAAGCTCCTCTTCATCGAGAGTAGAATGTCTCTTCAATGCTCTTGCAGCTGAAATAGCAAAGTTGCCACCACTCCCAATAGATGCTATCTCTCCATCTTCAGGCTCTACAACATCACCATTTCCAGTGAGAATAAAGATATGATCGTTATTTAAAACTATCATCATAGCTTCTAAACGCCGTAGTACTTTATCTTTTCTCCAAGCTTTAGAAAATTCAACAACGGATTTTAAAATGTCTCCTTTTTTTTTCTCTAAAAACTCTTCAAACATATCAAAAAGATTAAATGCATCTGCAGTACTTCCTGCAAATCCAGCAAGTATTTTTCCATGGTGAAGTGTACGGATTTTAGTGGCGTTTCCTTTGAGAACAGAATCTCCAAAAGTTACCTGTCCATCACCGCCTATTACAGCTTTATTATCGCCTTTGTAAGCAAGTATAGTTGTGGCATCAAACATGGGCGTTTACTTTTCACCTTGGACATCGACGTGTAGCACTGCATGGATGCCGTGACCAAGTTTAAGATCTAAATTATGTTCACCGACAGTTTTTATAGCTTTCTTATCGGTAATATGCTTTTTGTCAATCTCTATGTTATGCTGTTCTTTGAGTGCTATAGCAACCTCTTCCTTTGTTATAGCACCAAAGAGGTGACCATTATTACCCATTTTCTTAGTGATAATGACTCTTAGATTTTCTAACTTTTTTGCACTCTCTTTTTGAAGAGCGATATCAGCAGCTAAGTCAGCTGCTTTTTGTGCCTCTTCTTCTTTATGTTGTGCTATGATCTCATCTGTTGCATGTTTTGCAAAGCCTTTTCCTATAAGAAAATTTTTCCCATAACCATCTTTTACCTCTTTTACTTCACCTTTTTTACCAAGGCTTTTTACATCTTTGATCAAGAGTACCTTCATCCTTGCTCCTTTTGACCACCATAAGATGCCAAGCCATCTGTTAAGTGACCAATTTTTTTATAACCCATTTGAGACATATTATGAGCTATTGTGAGTGAACGTTGTCCTGAAAGACAGTAGATAAGAAGATTTTCATCTTTATCTAATTTTGCATTTTCAAGCATCTGTTTAAAATCACTCGTAGGGATGAGTAGATCGGTGCCTTTAATGTGATTAGCTTGCCACTCAGCATACTCACGAACATCAATGAGTTTAAAATCTGTAATACCAAGTTCGCGAGCTTTTAAAAGTGCTATTGTCTTTTCTGAACTTATCTCAAAGTCATTAAAAAGTGCTTCACACTCCTCTTTTGATAGTATATTTACACTACTCTTTTCATCTTTTGCTATACCAAGTTCAGCACGTTTCTCCTCTGCAAATTTAGGAGTACAAAATATTCCACAATGGCAACTGCCATGATTTGGGATCTCCTCTTCTATGGCAGGTGTACAAGGGCAAATTCTATTGTCAACTGATTGAGGTTTGCCATCTACCTCTTCCACCATAAAACATGGGCAGAAGAGTTTGTTATACATCATTTTATTTCGTGCAAGCCCCATTTGAACACCCTCATTTACTTCTTTTTGAGGATTATATTCCCAGCCAAACTGCTTGATGACTTTGTCAGTAAACTTAACAGTTTTTTCCATTCTTTCGATGAACTCTTTTGAGTTCATATCTATTTTTACCATACTCATACTATTTATCTCCTCTTTTTTTTCCAGCGATTATTCTTCTTAAAGCATTTAGGCGAATAAATCCTTCTGCATCTTTTTGGTTGTAAACTTCATCTTCTTCAAATGTGGAATGCTCTTCACTATAGAGCGACATGTCAGATTTACGACCTACGACCTCTACATTTCCTTTATAAAGTTTTAATTTTACTGTTCCTTGTACATATTTTTGTGTCGTATCAATAGCTGCTTGCATCATCTCACGCTCTGGTGAAAACCAGAAACCATTATAAATAAGTTCTGCATATTTAGCGATCATTCCATCTTTCATATGTGCCTCTTCACGGTCAAGGCAGATAGACTCTATAGCACGATGTGCTTTGAGCATAATTGTTCCACCTGGTGTCTCATAACAGCCACGAGCTTTCATACCAACAAAACGGTTCTCAACAATATCAATACGCCCAATTCCATGTTTATTTCCATACTCATTAAGTGTTCTAAGAATTGTTGCTGGAGACATCTCCTTCCCATTTATAGAGATAGGATCACCATTTTTATAACCAATAGTGATGTACTCCTTTTTATCAGGTGCATTTTCAGGAGAGTTAGTCCATAGCCACATAGACTCTTCAGGCTCATTCATAGGGTTCTCTAGGTGTAGCCCTTCATAAGAGATATGAAGAAGATTTGCATCCATAGAGTAAGGGCTTACTGTAGGGTTGCCATTTTCATCCATGTGTTTTGCATCAATGTTGATTCCATGTTCTCTTGCAAATGCGAGAAGTTTCTCACGAGAGTTAAGATCCCACTCTCTCCATGGTGCGATAACTGTAATATCAGGATTAAGTCCAAGATAACCAAGCTCAAAACGTACTTGATCGTTTCCTTTTCCCGTTGCTCCATGACTTACAGCATCTGCACCCATTTTTTTGGCTATCTCTATCTGTTTTTTTGCAATTAACGGACGTGCTATAGATGTTCCCAAAAGATACTCACCTTCATAAATGGCATTTGCTCTAAACATAGGAAAAACATAATCTCTTACGAACTCTTCTTGAATATCTAAGATAAATATATTTTCTGCTTTGATGCCATTATCAAGTGCTTTTTGACGTGCTGGTTCTACCTCTTCACCTTGACCTAAGTCTGCTGTAAAAGTGATAACCTCTGCTTTATACTCCTCTTGGAGCCATTTTAAAATAACGCTAGTATCAAGTCCACCAGAATAGGCAAGAACTACTTTTTTCACATTTTTTTTCACATAATAACCTTAGTATAGAAAATTAAATATCGCGATTATAACAGAACATTTGTGATGTTATGCTTAGATAAAATAAGAAGTTATAAAATATAGGTTTGCGTGAAATAGAGGGTGAAAATCACCCTTTATGGTCAAATAAGATACCAGTAACTTCTTGCATCTTAGGAAGAAGATCTTGTGCCTCTTTAGCAGGAAATCTTCTAATAATTTTATTGGTCTTTTGATCAATAACTGAGACATAAAAAATATCTTGTGCATCAACACCAAACTTTAAAGTTGTATTAATTGGTGCCATCGCTGTATTGAGCTGATTAACTAAAGATTTTACATCTTTTTTAGAATTGATCTTTGTTTCTTGATTTTCAGGTTCTTTAGCTATCTCTTGTCCAATTTCAGTTGTACTTGGTTTAATCTGCTCTACTACTCTTGTATGAGTCTCTGTTGTATTTATTTGAGACTGTTGTTGTCTTGCAATATTTGCTATGCCATCCATGATGGGCTCCTTGTCATTAAACAATTATTATTATTTTGAACATCGACAGAAAAGGAAATAACTTGAGAAAAATTGCATTTTTTCTTTTTTGTGCTAATCTTACATAAGGAAAAATAGATTTTATACTTTTAAAATCATAAAATAATATAATGTTCTTATGAGTGGTGGCGTTTACTATCTTTTAGGTACTTAACAAAGAGAAGTGAGAGGAGATATTTTGATGAGTTTTGCAGTTTTAGGTGGACTTCTTTTAAATTTAGGTGCATTCTTAACCTTTAAAGGGAAAATTTATGAAGCAGTTGGAGTCTATCTTTTTGCAGATATTTGCTGGATTGTGATGGCTTATGAACGAGATGATTATAAAGGTGTAGCGTCCATACTTGTGGGTGTGTCTTTTGGACTTCTTGCTTTTTTGAAGATGCAGAGTGGCAAAATGAATAAAAGTATTAACAGGGATGAAAATGATTTATAAAACAAGTCAAGGCGAGGTAGATCTGAGTAAACTTACAAGACTCTACCCTGCAGCTGTGGTAGATATGCAAGGAGAGAGAGCAGAGATGAGTCTGGAGTGGATAGATCTCTATGGAGATAGGATAAAGCTTGTTCACTTTGTACTTGTCTTTGATTTTACACACCCTGGAGAGGATGAAAAGATAAGGACTGTACTTACTTTTAAGAGAAAAGATGCCCTTATGGCAGAGATCCAAGAGGTAGCAAAATATTTAAATTAATCTCTCCTGATACAGGAAAAGTATTTGCTCTTGCTATTCCTGCAGCACTGAAACATTTAGTAGATATACTCCAAATACTTATAGATATGTTGATGGTTGGAGTCATCTCTACTGCCGCGCTAGCAGCTGTAGGAATGAGTATGCAGTTTATGATGATTATAAATCTTTTAATGACACTTTATGTTGTAGGAGGTAATGCTCTTATCTCTCGTTTTATTGGTCAAGGGCGTAAACGTAGAGCTTCAGCACTTCTTTTTTCTTTAGTACTTTTTGCTATGGGACTCTCTGTTTTTGTCAGTATAGGTGGCTATATAGGAAGCTCTTGGATTTATACTGTTATGGGCTCTTCTCATGAGGTAATAGAGCAGGGAAGTATTTACTTTAAAGCACTCTCTTTAGGGTTTATTGTTATTTTTATAGATAATCTTCTCTATAATGCTCTAAGTGCAGCTGGTGATACAAAAAGTTCACTCTATATAAAATTACTCTCTGCTTGTATAAATGCGGTACTAAATTATATACTTATATTTGGACATTTTGGTTTTGAGGCAATGGGTATAGAAGGCGCGGCTATAGCAACTATAATAGCCTATAGTTTTAATGTAATGGCTTACTATATTCTTATTAAAAAGATGAACTCAAAACTTGATTTTTTACCTATAGTTCGCCTAAAAGATTTGGTGCGAGTTTGGCATGTTGGCTGGGGTGCTGCACTTGATCGTGGAATATCAAGTATGAGCTTTTTAATTTTTGTCTCCATTATTACTGCTTATGGAACTACTGATCTTGCAGGCTATCAGGTAGGGCTTCGTATAGAGGGTATTGCATTTATGCCTGGTTTTGGTTTTGCTATTGCTACTGTGGCTCTTATTGGGCAAAATATCGGAAGAAATGATTATGATAAGGCTTATGATCTAGGTATTATAAGTGGGAGAATTGCTTATATATTTATGGGAAGTGTTGGGGTTGTGATGATTACTATTCCTGAACTGCTTGTAGGTTTCTTTACAGAAGATAAACTAACTATAGCAGTCGCTTCAATGTACCTTATACTTGTAGGATTAGCACAGATTCCATTAGCAATAGTGTTTGTATATTCCTCAGCACTTCGTGGAGCAGGGGCTACAAAAACAACACTCAAGATAAATGTCTTGAGTCTATGGTTTTTTCGTGTTATTCCCTCATATATAGCTTATGAGATGGGTTATGGGATAGTTGTGATTTTTATGATTATGAATATAGAGACACTAATAAAAGGGATAATTTATTGGTATATCTATCAAAAAAGAGCATGGTTATATACAAAAGTTTAGGCTCTTTTTTGCTTTTAGCGACTATTTGAATCGCTTCACTAAAAATATACAAATCCCTACAGCTATAAAAATAAGAGCTATAGAGATGCATATAAAATTAAAAGAGACAGGTTCAGTGAAGTTAGGCACTCACTACCTCTTGACACCGTTTACAAGTGGATTCAAATTCATTTGCTTGAAATTTCCAACACCTAGGGCATTTGTGAGCAGTTGCTTTTGCAATAGTAAATATATCCTCATCAACTTTAAAACTTCCAAGTATCTCCTCTTTTTCTGAACCCTCTAAGAGTCCAGAGACAACAAACCAATCTTCAGCATCAGTCGCTTGCATCTCTAAGGCTACCTTTGACTCAGTGTAGATGACTAGCTCAAGAGTGCTTTTTATAACTTTTTCTTTTTTAAGTCCATCAACAACAGAGCCAAAACCTTCACGAGCTTTGGACATATACTCTGCATTAAAGAGATCTTCTCTAGCAGTAAGAGGAGTATAAACGAAGTCAAAGATAGATTTAGCATCACCTTTTATAACTTTTGGAGCATGTTCTATTATCTCATCAGCGGTATATGTAAGTACTGGAGCCATGATAAGAAGAAGTGTTTTTGTTATTTCAGCCATTGCACTCTGTGAAGCACGACGGCGTTTAGAGTCTTTTGCATTACAGTAGAGATTGTCTTTTGTCATATCTATATACATACCACTTAACTCATTTGCTATGAAGTTATTGAGTCTATTCATACCATTGACAAAGTCATACTCTGAAAATGATCTATGTACATCACCTAAAACTTCTGCTGCTATATTTAAGATCCACTTATCAAGAGCACCCATCTCATCGTATGGTGTTAGTGTTTCAAGGTCGTTGATGTTTGCAAGCATAATTCTAAAAGTATTTCTTAGTTTACGATAATTTTCAGAGATCTGTTTTAAAATTCCTTGTGAGATTTTAAGGTCACCTTGATAGTCGGATGATGCAACCCAGAGACGAAGTATCTCACTACCATACTCTTTGAGTACTTTTTCAGGAGCAATAACATTACCTTTTGATTTAGACATTTTTTCGCCCTTGTCATCTACTGTAAACCCGTGAGTAAGAACAGCTTTATATGGTGCTTTATGCTCAACTGCACAAGAGAGGAAAAGCGAAGATTGGAACCAGCCACGATGCTGGTCACTCCCTTCTACATAAAGATCAGCTTCATACTCACCAGCATCATAGTTACGAGACTTAAGTACTGAGTTCCATGTAGAACCAGAGTCAAACCATACATCTAAAATATCAGTCACTTTTTCTACATCATCAGCTTTATAACCAGCACCTGGGTAGAGGAGATTCTCAGTTGGCATGGAGTACCAAGCATCACTTCCATGCATCTCAAATATCATAGCAACATAGTTTAAAACTTTTTCATCAAAGATAACTTTTCCAGTAGCTTTTACCCTGAAAAAGGCGATAGGCACTCCCCAATCACGTTGACGAGAGATGCACCAGTCAGGACGGTTCTCAACCATAGAGTTAAGACGTTTGCGTCCAGTCTCTGGAATAAAGAGCGTTCTCTCTACTTCACTAAGAGCATTTTTTCTAAGTGTCTCACTCTCTCCCTCAGGTATTCCATCAACAGAGATAAACCATTGTTTAGTCGCACGAAATATAAGAGGCGTGTGTGAACGCCAGCAATGAGGGTATGAGTGAGTAAACTTAGATACTTTGAGTACTGCATCACCCATAAGCTCTATGATGTCATCATTAGACTTAAAAATGTGGCGACCTAAAAACTCCTCTGCATTTGGTATCAAACTATCATGAACGATAGTTTGATCAAAACAACCAGTCTCATCTACAGGCATAATAACTTCTAAGTCATAAAGAAGTCCAACACGATAATCATCCTCACCATGTCCTGGAGCTGTATGTACACAACCTGTACCACTATCCATAAGAACATGCTCACCTAAAACGATGTGAGAGTCACGGGAATTAAGTGGGTTAATAGCTTTGAGGTTTTCAAATTGAGTTGCTTTAAAAGTTTGTACTACTTTTCCATGAAGAACTTCACTCTCTATAAGTGAATTTAGTAGCTTTTTAGCAACGATATACCCAGTGTCTGTAAGTATATACTCTTCATTAGGGTTCATAGAGATACCTGTGTTAGCAGGAATAGTCCATGGAGTAGTAGTCCAGATAACCATGGCGGCTTTTTCTGTAATGTTTAGTTTGGCTTTTGCTGTTTTATCAAGCTCAAACGCGATGAAGATAGAGTGAGACTCTTTCTCTTTGTACTCTACTTCAGCTTCAGCAAGTGCAGTTCTCTCAGCCCAAGACCAGAAAACTGGCTTGCTTCGCTCTATAAGAAGACCTTTTTTTGCAACATTGCAAAGTGTACGGTAGATATTTGCTTCAAATTTATAGTCCATAGTAACATAAGGTTCTTCCCAGTCAGCGATAATACCAAGAGTTTTAAACTCACTCCTTTGGATATCTACAAACTTCGTGGCATGTTCACGACAAAGTTTACGGATTTGAGCAGTCTCTAAAAGCTCTTTTTTCTTTTTTCCACCAAGTTTTTTCTCTACCTGTTGCTCTATCGGTAATCCATGACAGTCCCAACCAGGAGTAAAACGCACAGACATACCATTAAAGTAGTTATGTTTGATAATAATATCTTTGAGGACTTTGTTGAGTGCATGACCGATGTGAATATGACCATTTGCATAAGGAGGTCCATCATGGAGAGTAAACTTAGGTGCATCTTTGCGATTTGCCTTCATCTTTTCATAAACTTTTTCAGCATCCCACTGAGCGTACTTTTTTGGTTCGTTGTTGATTAGGTTACCGCGCATAGCAAAGCTAGTTATTGGTAAAAGGAGTGTATCTTTATAATCCATAATTGCCTCAAAGGTGTATAAATTTTTCGAATTATATCTTTTATACATTGAAAAACTCATAAAAGTGCTATAATGCAGTTAGAAAAGCAGTTAGAAAAGGTCGAAAATAAGATGAAATTACATGTATTATTTATAGGGAATAAGTTTGTGTACAATCGCTCTTTAAAAGAGTATATTTTACGAAATATTGAAAATGAAGTAGGTTTTGTAGATAGTGTGATTTACTATAAAAGTAGTGATCACTCACTTTTTCTTTATTTAGAAGAGCAATTTCGCTCTAGCGATAGATTTATACTCGTAATAAGTAAAAAGAACTTTTCTACTGTTGGAAAACTTATTTGTACAGCAACAAGTGATAATCAAGTTGTTCGTGATGGGGTATTAGTACCACAAAAAGCTTCACATTTTGAAGAGAGATCATATCTGCTTGAGCATAAAGATGTAGTTGTAAATGTATTACAAATAGATGCAGGAGACAATATGCCAATGCTTCTTCTCTCTCCACAAGAGACTGAGGCTACTATTCATGTATTTGAAGAGGAGAAGGAGACACTACTAAGTATATTGCTTCCTATAGCACAGATGTATGAAGTTAGTTTTGATGTAACAATGCTTGTAAAAGGGTGGTTACGAGTAGATATAACATCTAAACGCTACGGCAATATAAGTCAGTTTATTCATAGTGCTAAAAAACTTCTTCCAAAAAAACTTATAACTTCTGCGAATATTATAAGCCATATCATTGAGAGATTATCTAAAAAAAAGAGAAAAGTTAGTTTTGCAGAGAGTTGTACAGGTGGTTTACTAGCTTATAAATTTACAAAAATGAATGGTGCATCAAAAATTTTAAATGGATCACTAGTGACATACTCAAATGACCTCAAAGAGAACTGGCTTGGCATCTCACATGAGACAATAACTCAAAATGGTGCAGTAAGTCGTGATGTTGTATCTGAAATGAGCGAGGGAGTTATGAATGTAAGCTATGCAGATTATACTCTCTCTGTGAGTGGTATTGCTGGTGATAGTGGGGGAACTATAGAGAAACCTGTGGGTACAGTTTATATAGGTGTACGAAGTAAAAATGAGCACAAGGAGGAGCATTTACTCTTTGATGGAGATAGAAACTATGTTCAGGAACAGAGTGCACTTTATGCTATTAAGATGCTTCTTCTGGTTGACAAAGAGATATTTTTCTAAATTTTCTTCAATTACACTTGACTTATAAAAACGATTTGTCTATAATTTCGAACTCTTAATTACAAGAGGTTAGTATGTCTTGTTAGCTCAGCTGGTAGAGCACGTCACTTTTAATGATGTGGCCGATGGTTCGAATCCATCACAGGACACCATTTTATGATAAATGGGCGCTTAGCTCAGTTGGTAGAGCGCTACCCTTACAAGGTAGATGTCACTGGTTCGAGTCCAGTAGTGCCCACCATTTATTTAGATACAAAATAACCTGATGAAAGTCGGGCGCTTAGCTCAGTTGGTAGAGCGCTACCCTTACAAGGTAGATGTCACTGGTTCGAGTCCAGTAGTGCCCACCATAGGTTGCGGTGGTAGCTCAGTTGGTTAGAGTACCTGCCTGTCACGCAGGGTGTCGAGGGTTCGAGTCCCTTTCACCGCGCCATTTTGTTTACAAACCTTTTTGTTTATGAAAGTAGAGTGACCCTTTCGTCTAGTGGCCAAGGACACTATCACTTCATGGTAGGAACATAGGTTCAAATCCTTTAGGGGTCGCCATTTATCGGTGTTAATTTTTTATATGCGCGGTGGTAGCTCAGTTGGTTAGAGTACCTGCCTGTCACGCAGGGTGTCGAGGGTTCGAGTCCCTTTCACCGCGCCACTTTTTTAGATAATCTTCTCTTTCCAATTCAAAAAAACATCTTAAACGAAGCTTTTTGTACCTCTATTGTCATATATGTCTTTGTAGTGAAAAGTGATGAGGTTTTGCATGATAGCAAAGAGAACCATAAAGTTTAAGAAGCTACTCCCTCCATAGCTAAACATAGGTAGAGGTACCCCAACAACAGGTGCATAGCCTATAGTCATGGCAATATTTACTCCCATATAAATAAAAATCATAAAACTGATAGAGACACTGACTACTTTAATGTAATAGTCTTTGTTAAAAATTCCAAGACTTAAAAGATGCAGGATAAGTGCAGCGTAGAGTGTAATAAGTGCTAATGCTCCTAAAAATCCAGTACGTTCAACTAGAAATGCGAAGATAAAGTCACTAGTAGCAATAGGAAGAAACTTCATTTGTGTCTGAGTTGCTTCCTCTTTTTCTTTACCTGTCCAACCACCAGAACCAATGGCAATGATAGATTGCTGGACATGATAGGATGGTTTTTCACTTAAAAAATCTGCTATTCTTATTTTTTGGTAATCATGAAGAATAAAATTGTAAGCAATAGGGATAAAGAGGATGACAGTAACGGTGATAGTTGCAATTATTTTCCAGTAAATACCTACAAAAAAGAGTACCCCATAACCAATAAGTAAAAGAACAAGGGCGGTTCCAAGGTCAGGTTCTTTAGCTATTAGTATAAAAGGAAGTAGAATAAAAAAACTTAAACGCAAAAAATCTTTTATTTTGTATCCATGGAGAGGTGGGGGTGTTTTATTAATAAGATAAGCTAGCATTAAGATAAGTGCAGGTTTTACAAATTCAGAGGGTTGAATAGTGGCGTTTATGAAAGGTATCTCTATCCATCTTTGAGCACCTAGTCTAGCATGACCAAAAAATTCAACAACTAAGAGTAGAGCAATATTTCCCCAGTAAATTATTGGAATCATCCAAGCCATTTTACGAATAGGGAGAAGAAAAACACCAATAAAGGTAAGTGCAGCTACTCCCATATAGGCAATTTGTTTTTGTGCAAGTGCCGGTACTGCTTCATTGATAAGCCAATTAGAAGCTAATACTAGGGGAATGATAAGTATTACAGAAAAAAAGTCAAATTGTGCTAAAATACCTTTATTAAATCTCCACAAGTTTATAGCTCCAAAGTAAATTGAAAGAATTGTATCATAAAGGTAATGAATAAATATGAAAATAGAAAAATATATATGCGAAAATCAAGAACGTTTGGATATCTTCCTCTCTAGTGAGATAGGAGGGTCACGCTCCCAAATAACAGGACTTATAAAAGCTAAATGTGTTTGGGTAGATGAAAAACAGGTAGTACGCCCTGGTGTAAAACTCAAAGTAAATCAAGAAGTAAAGGTAGTATTTCCAGAGGTCAAGGTAGAAGAGGCAAAAGAGGTTGACTTTGATGTTGAAGTGCTTTATGAAGATGATGATCTTCTAGTTATAAACAAACCAAGTGGAGTGACTGTGCATCCAGCACCTAGTGTAAAAGAAGCGACACTTGTTGACTGGCTTAAGCATAAGGGTGTCAGACTCTCAACACTGAGTGGTGAGGAGCGTAATGGAATAGTACACCGCCTTGATAAAGGGACTTCAGGAACTATGGTCATTGCAAAAACAAATGAGGCTCATGAACTACTCTCTGCACAACTTAAAGATAAGAGTATGGGGCGTTATTATATTGCTGTTATAATACCACCGCTCAAAAATGATGTAACGGTAATAGAGGGGAATATTGGTCGAAGTGCCCATAACCGTCTTAAAATGTCTTGTGGATTAGAGCATAAAAAAGCGGCAAAGACTATGTTCAAACAGTTGGCACTTAGCAGTGATGAAAAGAACCAGCTTATAGCTTGTAAACTCTTCACTGGACGCACTCATCAAATCCGTGTACATTTAGAGACGCAAAACCGACATATTTTAGGTGATCATATCTATGGTCTAAGCCCAAAAATAGAGAAGTCGGAACGAATTTTGCTACATGCATATATGATTTATTTTATACATCCAACTACAAAAAAAGTGATGCAATTCACTGCTGAGTTTGATGAATATATGAAAAAGAGTATAGATAAAAAATTTAATATGGAGAGCCTAAATGAAGTTATGGATACAAGCTACATCATTAACAGTTTCACTACTGATTTTTAGTGGGTGTAGTATACCAAAACCTATAGCACTTGAGTCTGCTGTTATAGATAAAAATTTACCTACTATAGTATTAACCAAAAATGGACTTATTGCTGGAATGAAGAGTATTGCATTTGAGTGGCAGGCTATTACTGATCCAAATGTAGAGGGAGTATATATCTATAAAATCTCTCCTAAAGAGAAAGGATCAACTAGACTAAAATACTATACCACAATAAAAAATCGTTTCGCAACACATTATTTAGATAATAATGTTATGCCTGATACAAAATACTCTTATGCATTTAGTACATACAGTAAAGGTGCAGAAAGTATTCTTAGTCAAACTATTGTTGTCAAAACACTTCCTACTTTAGAATCTGTTTCGTGGGTACACAGTATTACAGGGATGCCAAAAACAGCCAAAATTCTTTGGCGACCACACTCTAGTGAAAGAGTTCATGCCTATGTGATAGAGAGAAAAACTTTAGTAACAGAGAAGTGGAAAAAGTTAGCAACAGTTTATGGGCGTTTGAATGCAGAGTATATAGATACTGGTTTACTTGATGATTATGTATATTTTTACAGAGTGAGAGCGCTTACATTTGATAATATAATCTCGACTCCTTCAAAAACACTAAAAGTAGTTACAAAACCTTTACCTGCAAGTGTAGAAAATATACAAGCAACCAGAAACTTACCAAATAAGATAGTTATTAAATGGTCAGCTTCAAAACAGAAAGATTTTGCATACTATGCCCTTTACCGTGCGTCAAAAATAGATAATCACTACAAGCTTATTGCAAAATTACACAATAATCATTTTGAAGATAAAATAAAGGAGAATGGTAAAGTCTATTTTTATAGAGTTAGTGTAGTAGATAAAGATGGATTAGAGTCTTTACATGCAAATAACTCTATTCAAGGGATGTCACTCGATGCTCCAAGTGCACCAGGAATAATAGATGCAAGATTTACTGGAAATAGTATAAAACTTCACTGGATCAAAACTGACCCACGTTCAGTTAAATATATTGTAAAAAGAAGACATAAAATAGGCTGGTTTAAAGAGGAAACAACAGAGTATAATCTACATAATAGGACAACTTTTATAGATAAAAATGTAGAACATGATAGTACGTATATATATTCGATCTTTGCTCTGGATAAAAACTCTATAATATCCGCAGAAAGTGTAGAGGTAAAAATTGTGACACCAGAGTTAAGTAAGATAGGAGACAAAAAGTCTGTAGTATCTAATAACAGCAGAAATAAAAAAAGATCTGTTCCAAAAGTAGAAGGATCAAAAGAGGTGATTTTATCGAATGACAATCTGGACTTGAGTGGACTTTAAAATGCCTCATCTACATATAAAAGAGTTCAAAGAGATAGAGTACCCATCAACTCATAATGGTGTGGCGTTTAACTTTATAGCAGTAAATGAAAATAATCCTCACGAGAAGTTAATCTCTGTAAGTGTAGAGAGTGAGGATTTTTTTTTACTACTAAAGCAAGAAGAGAATAGAAATTTACTTAAAACAGATAAGCTTACCCGTCCAGCTTCTATATCTAATGTACATAAGGCATTAAATACTTATGCTCAAAAAGCAAACTTAGAGATTATTACTTCAAATGTCCTAAGTGGTACTAAGAATGAGCACCTTGAAAAAGTAACTGCTCTAAAAAAAATAGAGTATTTTGCTAAAAATTTTCCTACTGAAAAGGAGGTTCGTATTGAGATTGGTTTTGGTTCAGGAAGACACCTTCTGCATCAAGCTGCTAATAACAAAGAGACTCTTTTTATAGGAGTTGAAATTCATCGTCCTTCTATTGAGCAGGTACTTAAACAAGTCGCTATTCAAGAGTTAGATAATCTTTTCGTTCTTGATTATGATGCTAGGCTTTTTATGGAGCTTATCCCTTCAAATATTGTTGGTAAAATCTATGTACACTTCCCCGTTCCATGGGATAAAAAGCCACATAGAAGAGTAATAAGTACCTCTTTTATAGAAGAGTCTTGTCGTGTTTTAAAAGTAGGTGGACAGTTAGAACTGCGCACAGATAGTGAAAATTATTATGCTTACTCTTATGAGACTTTTATAGCATTTAACAAGAGTGTACTGCATATAAACAAGAATAAAGATATAGCTGTAGTCTCTAAGTATGAAGATAGATGGCGCAAGATGGAGAAAAATATCTATGATATTACTATGATAAATGAAGAGCACTCTCAAGAACTTTGTATTGAGGGTGATTTTGAGTTTTCAAAGGGTAAGATCTCATTTTCAGAACTCCTAAAACTCCATAAAACTACACACCGTTTTGAGGGTGGATTTATCCATTTTGAGAGAGTGTATAGATTAGAAGATGGTATTATGCTTCGTCTCTCTATGGGAAGTTTTGATAGACCTGAACATCTCTATCTTATAGTAAAAGAGGGGAGTGTGAGTTATTATCCAGAATTACCACTTAAGTCTCGTAGTAACCTTAAAGCACACCATGAGCTTGATGGGGTGTTACATGGATAAGGTTATTGTTGCTCAGAACCTCTCTTTAGGTTATTCAAAAGATGAGTACATTATAAAAGATGTAACATTCTCTATAGATTCAGGAAGTTTTGTTTTTATTACAGGTGCGAGTGGCAGTGGGAAATCTACACTACTTAAGTCACTTTATGGAGCACTTAAGCCAGAGACTGGAAGCCTTGTTATCGCTGGTGTAGAGCTTAAAAATGTGAGTAAAAGTAAATTAAATCTCTTGAGAAAACATACTGGCATAGTATTTCAGGACTATAAGCTAATCAAGGAGTGGACAGTAGAGAAAAATATTATTCTTCCTCTTATAGTAGGTGGCTATGATAAAAAAGTACAACAAGAACAAGTAGAAAAACTTCTAAGTCATGTAAGACTAAAGCATCAGGCTTTAAAGTATCCAAAAGAGCTTAGTGGTGGGGAACAACAACGTGTCGCTATGGCTAGAGCACTCTCTAACAACCCTGTACTTATCTTAGCTGATGAGCCAACAGGAAACCTTGATGATTACTCTTCACAACTTATATGGAATTTATTAGAGGGTGCAAATAAGGACTTGGATGCAACCGTTATAGTAGTAACACACCATATACCAGAATCAATGCGAGTTGAGTACAAGCATTTACATATCGAGTTTGGGAAGATACATGAATGCATTTAAAAATCACTTTTCATTAGTCATAGCACTATTTGGAATACTCTTTTCTCTACAAACTTTTACAATTGTAGAGCGTGCGATAGATGCTTATAAGCAAAATCTTGCAAATAACTACTCTGTTGTTGTTGTAAGTAAGAAAAAGATGAGTGAAAAAACTTTTAAAGAGAAGTACTCTCTTATATCAGAGGTGAAAGAACTTACTTCAGACAAGGTAATAGCCAAACTTAATGCTGGTATTAGCAAACGAAATAGAGAACTTTTAAAACTTGCATTACCGAAGTTTTATAGGCTTCAGTTAAAACACTATCCATCTCCTAATGAGGTAAACTCTTTAACAAAATCACTACTACTAAATAGCTCTATTATGAAAGTAGAAACATTTGCAAAAAGCCATAATAGCACG
Organism: Sulfurimonas sp. endosymbiont of Alviniconcha boucheti; assembly: GCA_021766785.1. Taxonomy (GTDB): domain Bacteria; phylum Campylobacterota; class Campylobacteria; order Campylobacterales; family Sulfurimonadaceae; genus Sulfurimonas. The sequence goes on along the minus strand of JAICBP010000084.1, from coordinate 288,053 downwards.
TATAAACTACTGTTACTCTTTAAAAGTGTTATTACGGTATTTGCTGTAAGTGTGGGGATTATCACTATTTTACTCATCTCTAAAGAGATGAAAATCTGGCAGTTTAAGCATAGTGAACGTATGAGTATTATGGGGCTTTTTGGAGCACCTACATGGTTAAGTTCTGCAGTACTTTTTCGCTTAGCAATAGTAGATGCACTTATAGCAACTGGACTTGCATTCTCTCTTTTTACTTTTATTTCTACTAGTGATTGGGTTCTCTCTCAACTTATAAATATTGAGATTGATATTATTATATTTGATATATTTCCTGACTTTTTAGTTATGCTTGGTGTATCTCTATTTGTCTCATTTATACTTGCATCCTTTATTGTTATAAGCCATAAAGAAGAGGTTTAATGCGTTTTTTTGTTCTAGTTTTTTTATTTTTTGCATTCTCTTTATATGCAAATTCTATAGATAAAAAAATAAAAAGTACAAATACAAAATTATCTCAATACTCAAGAAGTTACTCTTCGTTAAATAAAAAAATGGCAAATATAGCAAAAGCTATCTTAGACCAAAAGAGAGCTCTACAGAAACAAGAGAAGTATCTTAAAAAACTCCAAGAAGAACTCTCTATGAAAGAGTTGAAATACAAAGATAATATTTATCAGCTTAAACTTATGAAAAAATCACAAGATGATTTGCTAACAAAACAGAAAACAATAGAGGATAAACTTGTTTTTGTTATCGCTAAAAGTGTTTCACTCTCAGTCATCTTAGATGAAGAGTTTACACCAAATGAAGAGTCTCTAATGGAGTTTGAAGTCCTAAAAGCAATGCTCAAAAAAGAGAAGGATAAAGCAAAAATACTTAATGAACAGTTTATGAAAAACTCCAATGATATGGACTCTCTCAACAAACATGTGAGTAGATTAAAAGTTGTCATATCAAATATAGATGTAAAACGAAAAAAACTTTTAAAAACAAAAGCAGAAAAGAAAAAAGCGTTAGCTAAACTTACAGAAGATAAAAAAGCGTATAAGAAAAAGGTACAAACACTTCTTAAACGCCAAAATCAACTAAAAAATACTCTTGCTAAGTTAAATATTATAAAAATAGATGAGATCAAAAGAGCAAAAGAGGAGAAGGAGAGACAAAGAGCCTTCGCAAAGAGAAAAATACACCTAGATAAAAATAGACTAAAAGTGAAAAAACATGGGAGTTCTTATCAAGCACAAAAAACAAAAAGATATAGAGGTTCTAAAACTATAGCACCTTTAGATAACTACACTATTACTAAAAAGTATGGAACTTATACAGATCCTATTTATGGTATAAAGATTTTTAATGAGTCTATCTCTATGAAATCAAAATATCCAAATGCAAAAGTAAAAACTGTCTTTAATGGAAAAGTTATATATGCTGCTAAAACAGCTGTTTTGAAAAATATTGTCATAGTGGAGCATAAAAATGGACTTCATACTATCTATGCAAACCTTTCGCAAATAAGTCCGAACACAAAAAAAGGTAAAAAAATTAAAAAAGGATATACAATAGGACGAGTAAAAGATGAGCTCATTTTTGAGGTAACACAAAAATCCTATCATATAAATCCTATTAGGCTTTTACGATAATATTTGAGTATAATACTTTTTATAAGGATGGTCTCAAATGAATAAAAAAATATTAAGTTTAGATTTAGGTATAACCTCTATTGGGTATAGTGTACTAACGGAGCACGATAGTGATAGGTACTCCCTGCAAAATTATGGTGTCAGTATGTTTGATAAGCCAATCAATAAAGATGGAAAGTCTAAGAAGCTTCTTCATAGTGAGAGTATCTCAACTACAAAACTTTATACTCTAAGAAAAGAGAGAAAGCAAAACTTAGCAAAACTTTTTGAAGAGTTTAAGCTCTCTTTATCTGCAACACTTCTTACTCAAGAGAAAGAGAATATCTATAAAAATAAGTGGGAGTTACGGGCAAAAAAAGTTTTCAAAGAGAAGCTAGAAGTTGGAGAACTCTTTACTATTTTTTACACACTTGCCAAACATAGAGGGTACAAATCTTTAGGTAAAGAAGATTTGCTAGAGGAGTTGTGCGAAGAGCTTGGCATAGAGCTAAAGCAGGGCAAGTCAAAAAAAGATGATGATGAGAGAGGGAAGATAAAAAGTGCTCTCAAGAGTGTTGAGGAGCTCCGTATAGCATCTCCTGATAAAACTGTAGCCCAAATCATCTATGAGAGAGAGCTACTGCAAAAGACGCCAACATTTAGAAATCACGATAACTATAACTACATGATAAGGCGAGAGTATATCAATGATGAGATTGAGAAGATCATTCTCTCTCAACAAAAGCTTGGGTTTTTTAGTGATAGTTTTGATGTGCAAGGGTTTATAAAGAGAGTCATCGATACTATTGATGATCAAGAAGAGTCTACGAACGATATGAGTCTTTTTGGGTTTTGTGAGTACTATCAAGGTAGAGGAGAGAAAGTAGCACATCAGTACTCTCTACTCTCAGATATTTTTAAAATGTATGAAGCTGTATCAAATATCACTTTTAACGCAAAACCAACACTTAAGATAAGCCCAGATCAGATAAAAAGCGTAGCAGATGATTTTTTTGCGAAAATCAAAAAGGGTAAAAAAATTGAAGATATTAAGTATAAAGATATTCGCAAAATCCTTAAGTTAGATGATACTATCAAGATATTTGATAAAGAAGATAGCTACTCAAACAAGGGAAAAAAACAGGAGAGATCGATCATAAAATTTCACTTTGTAAACAACCTCTCTAAAATAAACAATCAATTTATCATAGATATTTTAGCAAAAGAGAATAGATATGAGCTTCTCAAAGAGATTTTTGATGTTTTAGCCTATGAGAAGTCTCCCAAAAGTATCTATGAAAAACTTAAAAGTAAGATAAAAGATGAAAAGAGTATTATTGATTTGATAAGATGCAAGGATGGAAATAGTTTAAGGATCTCCCACTATGCTATGATAAAGTTTATACCCTATTTTGAGAAGGGATTGACTACAGATGAGATAAAGAAGGAGTTAGCTCTTGAGAGAAAAGAGGATTATTCAGACTTTCAAAAGGGGATAAAGTATCTTCATCTCAAGCAGTTTGAAGAGGATGATAAGCTAGAGATAAATAACCACCCTGTCAAGTATGTTGTCAGTGCAACATTAAGACTTATTAAACATTTGCATAGTATTCATGGTGCATTTGATGAGATACGAGTTGAGAGTACAAGAGAGCTTAGCCAAAATGAGCAGACAAAAAAGGATATAGATAAAGCAAACAAAGCACTTGAAAAAGAGATAACTGCTATAGTCGAAGATGAAGAGTACCAAAAAATAGCAGCACAGTATGGTAAAAACTTGCGAAAATATGCAAGAAAGATACTCCTCTATAAAGAGCAAGAGGGTAGAGATATCTATAGTGGAGATGGGATAGAGCTGAGTGATATATTTACTAATGTGGTTGATTTGGATCATATCGTGCCTCAGAGTCTTGGTGGACTGAGTGTCAAGCACAATTTCGTTTTAGTACATAGAGATACAAATATAAAAAAATCAAATAGACTCCCTTTAGATTTTATTCAAAATAAGCAGGATTTTATCAATAGAGTGGAGTATCTTTTCAAGCAGCATAAGATAAACTGGAAAAAGAGAAAAAATCTACTAGCTACCTCTTTGGATGAAACCTATAAAGATACATTTGAGTCTAAAGCACTGCGAGCTACTAGCTACATAGAAGCACTAACTGCACAAGTGCTCAAACGCTACTACCCATTTCCTGATGAGAAAAAACAAGCAGATGGGAGTAGTGTCAGACATATACAGGGTCGTGCTACTTCAAACATACGCAAACTCTTAGGTGTAAAAACAAAAGTAAGAGATACGAACATACACCATGCTATAGACGCTATACTCATAGGTTTTACTAACCACTCCTGGCTACAAAAACTCTCAAATACTTTTAGAGAAAATATGGGTCTTATTGATGATGAAGCACGAAAAAGAATAAAAAAAGAGATACCAATCATAGAGCTTATAGTAGGTGATGAGGTGGAGTACTTATCGCCAAAAGAGTTGTGTGAGAGGATAGAAGAGAGCTATAATGAGTTTGGTGAGGATAGCGTTTTTTATAGAGATGTTTGGGGCGAGGTAAAAGTAGTGAACTACTGGGTCTCTAAAAAGCCTATGGTCTCAAAGATACATAAAGACACTATATATGCTAAAAAAGGAGATGGTCTCTTTAGTGTTAGAGAAAATATAATAAAGAAGTTTGTAGAATTAGAAGTTAAACCAAAGACTTCAAGCCAAAAATTTATAAAAAACTTTGAGAAAGATATACTCAAAAAGATGTATCTTTATAAAACAAACCCTAAAGATGTCATTTGTCAAGTCGTGCAAAATAGAGCAGAAGAGATAGCTACACTACTAGATACATTCGTAGGTATAGATACGAAAAACAAGGAGCAGATGAATGGTGCAAAAGAGCAACTAGAAGCTTTGGTGCATAGTGATCTCATCGACAATAATGGAAACACAATACGAAAAGTGAAGTTCTATCAGACAAACTTGACAGGTTTTGAGATTCGTGGTGGTTTAGCGACTAAAGAGAAAACTTTTATAGGTTTTAGGGCTTGGCTTGAGGGTGAGAAGTTACACTATGAGAGGATAGATGCTGCTAATTTTGCAACAATACAAAAAGAGAGTAGTAATAGCTTTAAAGTCTTTAAAAATGATGTGCTCTTCTTTGTCATGCCTGATGGCAGTTTTCGAGGTGGGAAGATTGTTAGTTTTTTAGAAGAAAAGATACAGGGAGCTTTTTCAAATGCAAAGTTCCCTGCAATTATTAGTGCCCAACCGCACTCATTTGTAACACTTTTTAATGGAAAAGCAAATAGCCATAAACAATTTTCCTTAGGAAAATCAATAGCTATAATAAAACTTAACCTAGATATAACAGGAAAAATAAAATCTTACAGTTCTATAGGAAATACAAAAAGTGAATTATTGAGCTTTATAAAAGGAATTTTTTATGAAAGAACTTAAGCATGTAAAAGCTTATGAGGGTCTAAGCAGTTATCAAAAACGTGCGATAAAAGAGAGACTTAAAATAGAGTGGATTTATACTTCAAATGCTATAGAAGGGAATAGTGTCTCCTTAGGAGATATAGCTTTTATAGTTGAAGAGGGGCTGACTGTTTCTGGTGTGACTCTAAAAGAGCATGAAGAGGTTGTTGGTCATGCTCGTGCTATAGATATAGTCTATGGTTTACTCTCTAAAGATGAGATTGAAGAGGAAGATATCTTTCGTCTTCATAAGGCTGTGCAAACAAGCTTAGTGATTGATATAGACTGCCCACTAGGTGCATATAAAGTAGAAGTAAATGGAAAATGAAGCATTTGAAGAGCTGTATGCATTCTTTTTATCTGAGTATGAGAACTCACAAAAATTACTAGACGAGATAAAAGGCTAAAAAAATGAGTGGCAAAGTAGTCCATCTCACTAAGCCATGTAAGATAAAGGTAAAAAACTCTAATCTTGCGCTCTTTTTTTATGAAGAGGAGCAGGAGGTAAGAGTCACCATAAGAGATATAGACTTTTTACTCTTTGATAACACTCAGTTTAGTATCACAGGCAAAGCTATAGAGCTTTTAGCTAAGAGTAGTGTTGCTATACTCTTTATAGATGAGACATTTCATCCTAGCTCTATCTTAACACCCTTTCTCTCTCACTCAACACTTAGTGAGATAGCCCATATTCAGATCCAGATAACTCAAGAGTTTAAAGATACTATGTGGCAGAGTATTGTCAAATCAAAGCTATACAATCAAGCTGAGGTGCTTAAGTTTTTAGGTAAAGAGAAGTATGCAGAGCTTCAGGAACTCGCTTTAAAAGTAGAGCCTTACGATAGAAATCAAGATGAAGCACAAGCTGCTAGACTCTACTGGAGAGAACTTTTCAATATGCACACCTTTAGAAGAGAGCAGGGGAGTGAGGACATCATCAACTCCATGCTAAACTACACCTATGCTATACTAAGAGCTAGTATAGCAAGAGATCTTGTAGTGACTGGACTATTGCCCGTTTTTGGTATCTGGCATAAGAATAAATACAATGCTTTTAATCTTGTAGATGACCTCATAGAGCCCTTTCGCCCCTTTTGTGATCTCTATGTAAAACTGCTTCTAAATACGAAGTATAAAAATGCAAATAATCTGAGCACAAATATAAAACGAGACTTAGTAAATATACTCCTCTTAGAGTGTGTAGATATAAATGGTGGCAAGTCAAGTATGGCAAGTGCGATGAGCCTTTTCATCAAGGAGTACAAAAAGTGTGTAGTGCGTTACAATGCAAAGAGTATCTTTTTTCCCACTATACATTTAGGTTTTTTTGAAGATGAGTTCCTTTAAAATCATGTGGCATATGATAATGTTTGATCTGCCAACAAAAAGGAAGAAAGATAAAAAAAGATACCACTGGTTTCACGATGAACTAGCTAAAGAGGGCTATGTGATGATACAGTACTCAGTCTATGCAAAGGTCTTTAGCTCCCCAGAATCTGCTAGTTATGGAAAAAAACGGATGGTTGATTTTATAGAAAAAAACATAAAACACGGCAATATAAGAATGCTGATGTTCACAGATAAACAGTTTGCAAATATGCAAGTGATAATAGGTGAAAAGATAGAGGAAGAAAAGAACGAGCCAAAACAGTTGCTCTTGTTTTAAGTAAGGGAGGGTAGCCGAAGCTACCTCCTAAAGTCATCTACGAAAATTCGCAGACTTAGTTTAATACCCCTATTAAACGACAATGTCATACAACATTGCTGACGGAAGTATATCCTAAAATGAGTAAAAATAGCAAGATTTGTAAAAAATTTGTAAATTTATCGGTTTTAATACCCCTATAAACGCCAATGTGATACAATTAAGATTGCTTGATGAGTTGCCTA
>JAICBP010000084.1:278657-279550 GCA_021766785.1 Sulfurimonas sp. endosymbiont of Alviniconcha boucheti | reverse complement strand
GTTTTAATACCCCTATAAACGCCAATGTGATACAATTTTTAGGGGCATTATAATTTTTTTAATTTGAAAAAACACTATGAGGAGAAATTAGCTGTTTAGTATTTTTGAATTTGCAAGTGGCTCTGTAAAATAAATTTTGCTCTTTTGCAAATTGTAGAGTTGCAAGTAAAGAATTACTTGCAAGTGTATTGATATGGTCAATATCAATTTTGTGGATAAATTTCACTTTTATCTGTTAAAAGTTCGTTCTCTTTATCATAGCAACCATTTTCTACACCTATATTTTTAAGACCCTTATCGAAAGCCCAGTAATGATTATAGCTTCCATCTCTTAGTACTTCAAATGTAGCTTTTATATCTGTAGCATTTGCTTCAGTTGCTTGAACAATATACTTATCTAAATCATTTATATCTGTAACTTCAACCATACATCCAACTTTTAGTGCAGACTCTCTATCTGTTTTTCCTAAATTATATAAAGTGTTATAAAGATTTTGAATAGCTTCTATATCATACACTCCACGTAACATATTAGTTGATGACATATTGTTTTCATTTATAATAGTCTCATCTACATTTGTAAAATCAGTAGCATTTAAATCATATCTTTTGACAATATCTTGAACCATAGAGATATGTTTACTTTCAGATTTTGTTGCTATATTTACAAATTGTTTTATCTCTAAACTATTGTTATTTTTGTGATAATCATAAAGATTCATATACACATCATAAGCTAGTCTCTCTTCATTTCCCATATATGCTAGTGAATTTTTAAGTTCTTGAGGTAAGTTTTCTGTTTTGCTGTAATTAGCTAAATTTAACTTTTTTTTCTTTTCATCTTCATTGCCGTGATTGTTTCCACCATTGCCATTACCTGAACCATTGCCATT
>JAICBP010000084.1:257492-278522 GCA_021766785.1 Sulfurimonas sp. endosymbiont of Alviniconcha boucheti | reverse complement strand
CCATTGCCATTGCCATTGCCTGAACCTTTGCCATTGCCTGAATCATTATTTTTATTAAGCTCTTCATGCTCTCCTTTTTCCCAGCTATCTACACTTGCTATAAAATGACTCTTCGCTTTTGCTTCATCAACATCTAAAAGTCCGTCATAGTCATCATCTAAACCTAAGTCATAACGATTATCTAACTCTATTAAAGCTGATTCATTAACATCTTTAAAATAAATATCTATGCTTTCTGTAGATAAATTATCTAGAACCTCTTGAGTGATTGTGATACCATTTGATGTATTGTCATCACTATCAAGAGATTGAAGTGTTCTAAGTAGTAAACTGATAGCTTTTGCTTGCTCATCATTTGGGCTTGTATTGTCTCCTACTATTAAATGCTTTGGAGTTATTAACCCATTAGTCTGTGGTTCGCTTTCCCCTAAAATTAATTTACCCAAAGAAAATTTAACTTTATCTCCAGTTTTAAATCTAAATCTACCTTGATCATCTGTTTTGCCACCAAGTCCTGATGTTGTTTCATAATGTACATTAGAAACTGCGGCATCTATGAAATACCCTGTATTTGCTTCTGCATCAAGTGTATCATTTAAACTACTTGGGTTTTCACATCCTGTAAACAATCCTGCACTTAGCACAGTTACCATGCTTAGCTTAATTGAATTTTTCATTTTTTTTCTCCTAAATTTTTTTTGTAATAGAATTGTATAAAAGTTTTGTTAGTTGATTGTTAGCAGGAGAGTGACATTATTTTTTTATTTATATCTTTCACTGTAATTACGATATGGTCAATGGAGTTTACATTCATATTTTATATGCCTTTAAAATATATATTTAAATGCTTCAAGTATGCCTCTTCTATCCAAGAAGTATCTCCAGCAATCACATCATCTGCATGGAATGTAGGTATTTGGTTTCGTACACTAAGATAATTATTAGTCATAATTAGAGGTTGTAATACATCATCAATATGAGGTGCATTTTTTAAAACATGACCCTTACCAAGATCAGAAGATTTCATATTTGATGTTGCAATAATCATGAAATTCTCCGCTGGTACTAAACCACCCTCTCCATACTCCTCAGTAATGACAAAAGTTTTTTCATAAAGTAGTATTTTGTCAAGCCACTCCACCATAGGTGCAGGTATATTGAACCACATAATTGGTGTAATATATATAAGGGTGTCTGCCCAAAGTAATTTATCGACCTCTCGATTAATGTCATATGTATCTTTTGTTGTATCTGAGAATTTAACCTTATGCCCTTTTTCAGTAAGATTTTTTTCTGTTAAGTGAGCCAAAAACCCATTAAGTTGTCCTTTTGCATCAAAGATGGAATATCCACCTGTAACTACTAATATATTCATTTTTCATCCTTTATATTTTTGATAATTGTTTTATAGTGATGTTCTATCGCTTTTGCACATTTTTCTATAGATAGTTCCTCAATGGCTTCTATTATAGGAAAGTGTAAACTAACGATATTCTCTAATGTTGTGTCAAACTCTTCTATAACATGAGCTACTGCTGATTTTGTATATTGTTCTTTCCAAGTTTGTAATATGGTGCAGTTATCACAACCTTTTAAAAGGAGTTCATGAAAAAACTGATCATATTCTACTAAGCTTTTTACATCATCTTCCTTTGCAGCGGCTTGCATCTTTTCATATACCTCCTTCATTAATAATACATCTACACCATTTTGTATAAACTTACATGCATAGAGTTCTAAGGCCTCTCTAGTTTCATAAATTTCTATTCTCTCTTTTGAGCTATATGATTTAACATGTGTACCTACATTTGGAATATGTTCAAGTATTCCCTTTGCTACTAAAGAGATAATAGCTTCCCTTACAGGTGCTTGAGAAACACCAAATTCTTTTGCAAGATGTGCTTCTTTTAATTTTTCTTTAGCTTCAATTTTACCATCTATTATTCGTTGCATCAAAATAGCAGATATCTTATCTTTTAGTGGTATTTTTTGTAATTCTAATGACACTATATCATCCTATATGCTTTATTAAGCATACTTATTACTTCTGAGATTTCAATCCCTTTAATTATTGAATTTCCTTGTTTTGCCATTTAAATCCTTTTACTATATTATCGATAATCGATTATATCAAATTGATAGTAAATATGTCAATGTGTTTGTAAAACAGTAAATTCAATAATCTACGTCAACATCGGATAATTCCTAAAATTATACTACCCTAAGAAAATCAAATAATATTTTAAATGTGATAAAATAGGAGTTTAACTTTATAAAAAACTCTTTTTTGTTATACTTGCAAAAATAAAACTACAGAGAAAAATATGAACTTTATACAGACTCGTGGTATCGATACCACTAAGCCGGCGACGGTTACATTTTCTGAAGCTATTTTAGCACCTATCGCCTCTTTTGGTGGGCTTTATGTTCCAGAGACTCTTCCTAAACTCGGGAGTGAATTTTTAGAAAAACATCTTAATTCTTCCTACAAAGAACTTGCAAAAGATATGCTCAATTGTTTTGAGATTGATATAGACTCTAGTGTGATAGATGAAGCCCTAAATCTTTATGATAAGTTTGATGATAGGAAAAATCCTGTTCCTGTTGTCAAGGTAAAAGAGAATCTATATATCTCTGAACTCTACCATGGTCCAACTCGTGCATTTAAAGATATGGCACTGCAACCTTTTGGTGTTGTGCTCTCCTCTATAGCTCAAAAACGCCGAGAAAACTACTTGATACTTGCTGCAACAAGTGGAGATACAGGTCCTGCTGCCTTAGAGACATTTAAAAACCGTGCAAATGTGCAAGTAGCTTGTCTCTACCCTCATGGTGGAACGAGTGATGTTCAGCGTTTACAAATGGTAACAGAAGATGCAAAAAATCTTAAAGTTATTGGTATTCATGGTGTATTTGATGATGCTCAAAATGCACTCAAACGCCTGCTTGATTCAGAGGAGTTCAAATCAGCCCTAAAAGAGAAACACGTTGCTCTATCAGCTGCAAACTCTGTAAATTTTGGGCGTATCATTTTTCAAATCATCTATCATATCCACTCATATTTAGAGTTAGTTCGTCAAGGTGCTATCACTATGAGTGAGAAGGTCTATCTCAATGTTCCTTCTGGAAACTTTGGTAATGCCCTTGGTGGATACTATGCTTCTAAAATGTGTGTACCTGTAGAGAAGATTATTATTTCATCAAATGAGAACAATGTCCTTACAAAGCTTATTAAAACAGGAAAGTATGATCTTCGAGGGTGTGAAGTTGTAGGAACTACATCACCTGCTATGGATATATTGAAGTCATCAAATGTGGAACGTATATTATTTGATATGTTTGGTTTTGAGAGAACTCGTGAGCTTATGGAAGATCTTGAAAAGAAAAATTTTTATGAGTTAACTACAGAAGAACTTATAAAGTTACAAACATGTTTCGATGCAGATTATTGTAATGGTGATGAGGGAAAGAAGTATATCAAAGATACTTTTGAAAATGATAACTATCTTATGGATCCACATACTGCTACTTGTATGAAGTCCTACAAGAGTTGCTCAAATCAAGCTATCAAAACTATAGCTTACTCTACTGCAGAGTGGACAAAGTTCTCACCTGTCATAGCAAATGCACTTACAGGTGAAGAGAATACTGAAGATATAGCAGCTTTAGAGTCCATCTCTAAGACAGCATCTTTAGCAATTCCAGCGATGGTAAAAGGGCTCTTCTCAAAAGAGATAGTACAAAATACTATCATCAATAAAGAAGAGATAGAGAAAGAGATTTTAGAGTTTATCTAATCAAATCTAGCTTTATGCAAGCTCTTTTGCCTTTTCGTATGCACTCTGTATAGCTTGTATGCAAGCACTCCGAACAGTCGCATCTTCAAGTGCTCCATATCCAGCGGCTGTTGTTCCTCCTGGACTCATAACGGCATCTTTTAAGAGAGCAGGGTGCATATCCTGAATAAGATCACCAAAACCAGCAAAAAGTCCACGCATAATAGCCATAGCATCTTCGCGTTTGAGACCCTGTTTGACTGCACCATCTCCAAAAGCTTCAGCTATGAGTGCTAAGTAAGCGGGTCCACTTCCTGCAAGTGCCGTTGCTATATCTATCTCTTTTTCACTACTTAGCCATCTTGTCGTGCCAACTGTTCCAAGGAGGATCTCAGCCTCTTCTTTGAAAGTAGTATCGCCTGTGAGTGTTGTTATAGATTTTCCTACACTAGCTGCAAGGTTTGGCATGGTTCTCACAACAGCATGAGTGCTTATACTGCTTCTAAGTTTCTCTAATGTAGTTCCAGCAAGTACTGAGTAGAGGACTTTTGCTTTTCCGTGGAAGAGCTTTCCAACCTCAAAAATATTTGCTGGTTTGACGCACAAAAGAAGTCTTTTTCCTTCAATGGAAAAATTTTGCATAAGATGTTTTTCTAAAGCAATACCAAGAGTACTTTCGAACTGATCTAGCTTTTGCATGTCACGACCAACAACTTCAAGTTTATATTTATCTTTTAGTCCTTTTGCGATACTTAAAGCCATATTTCCATTACCTATAAATGTAATAGTTTGCATAGAAATCCTTATATATAATGTATAGAGTATTTTAGCTAAATTTTAGTAAAGTACCTATTTTTTAAGAATACCCAAATAATTCCATAACAATCAAGATACTCCAAAATTCATAAAAAGCTCATCTTTTTTAAATGTAGATTAAATTTTTTCTGCATATAAATCATAAATAGGAAACGCTAACTCATAGTCATTCCATTCTATCTCACCATAATTAAGATTGAATTTTTGAAATTATTATAGAGTAAGTTAGCTTATTGTCTAATTTGGTATGGAATTATTTGGGGAATAGATAAAAAATAGTGCTATCTGTGTTAGAAATAGCTAAGAGAAGTTATGCTACTATAGGTTTAGTACTTTTTAGGGGTAATTAATGGAACAGTTTTTACAAGAAGCAAAAGCTGCAAGTCGTATTTTAAATGCACTTAGTGGCAGTGAAAAAAATAAAATTCTTAATGATATGGCAAAAGCTCTTAGAGAAAATAGCAAAGATTTAGAGTCTGAAAATGCTAAGGACATGGCAGATGGAGAGAAAAACAAACTTTCCGTAGCACTTATGGATAGACTCTTTTTAGATGAGGGACGGATCAATGCCATGGCAGTCGCTATAGAAGAGATAGCAACACTTAAAGATCCAGTAGGGCGAGTGCTTGATGGTTGGGTGAGTGAGGATAATCTTAAGATAGAAAAAGTAAGTATTCCTATTGGAGTGATTGGTATTATCTATGAGTCTCGACCTAATGTTACAAGTGATACAGCAGCTTTATGTTTTAAGAGTTCTAATGTCTGTGTGCTCAAAGGTGGAAAAGAGGCTGAACACTCTAACCGTGCTATAGCAAAAGTACTTCAAGATGTTTTAGAGAGGCATAATCTTCCAAGAGCTCTTATCTCTCTTATCCCAGACTCTTCTCGTGCTGGGGTTGATAAACTTATTAGGATGGATAAGTATTTAGATCTTATTATCCCTCGTGGTGGGGCAGGGCTTATTAAACATGTAAGTCAAAATGCTACTGTAAGTGTAGTAAAGCATGACAAGGGAGAGTGCCATACTTACATAGATAAAGATGCAAATATACAAAATGCAATAAAAATTGCTATAAACGCCAAAGTACAACGCCCTGGTGTCTGTAATGCGATGGAGACACTTTTAGTAGATAGTACTATCGCTAAAGAGATCCTTCCAAAACTTAAGAGTGCATTTGATGCAGAGCATACAGAACTAAAAGGTTGTACAAAGACGCAAGCTTACATAGATGTCTCCTATGCAACTGATAAAGACTTTGATACAGAGTATTTAGAAAATATTCTTAATCTGAAAGTTGTAGATGGTGTTGAAGGAGCTATAGAGCATATTGCTCGTTTTGGTTCCGGGCATTCAGAAGCAATTATTACAGAAAATATCTCTACTGCAGAGATCTTTTTAAACGCCATAGATGCAGCTGCTGTTTATGTAAATGCAAGTACTCGCTTTACTGATGGTGGTGCTTTTGGTTTTGGTGCAGAAGTGGGAATTTCTACAAACAAACTTCATGTTCGTGGACCAATGGGTATAGAGGGACTTACTACTTATAAGTTCAAAATCTATGGAAATGGGCAGACAAGATAATGCATGAACTCGCAGATCTTAAAGCAGTTAGTTGCTTCTCTAGTCTTAGTGATAGTGATTTAGAATATCTCTCCTCTTTTTCTCGTAAACGCAACTTTAAAAAGGGTGAGGTACTCTTTTATGAGAAGGATAAATCTACATACTTGACACTTTTAAGTGAAGGTATTTTAAAAGTTTATAAAACAGATGTCAAGGGCAATGAAATAATTTTACACCGTTTTATAGCAAAGTCATTTGTAGCTGAGATGGCTGTTTTTAAAAGTATTGACTACCCAGCATCTGCTATGTTTGAGTCTGATGGGAGTGTTATTGAGATAGAGTTTAGTAAGTTAAAAAGTGACTTTTTAAGTAATCCTGATATTGCATTTAACTTCTTTCTTTCACTCGCAAATAAGATAAAAACACTTGAAGAGGTTATCAGTCTAAATATTGTTCTTGATTCAACATCAAGAGTCGCTAAGTATATCTGTGAAAATGCTGAAGCCTTTAAGATAAAAAACAATCAGCTTGCAAAATCGCTTCATATGACACCTGAGACACTCTCTCGAATATTTAAGAAGTTTGCAAAACTTGGTTTTATAGAGAAGAACTCACATGGTTATGAGATTATAAATAGAGAAGGTTTAATGATTCTTTATGAATAATAGCTTATTGAATTGTTATTACTTTTGACATATATCAATCTCATTGTTAATAATGTTGATTACAATTCTCATAAATTACAATAATAAGGGTTTTAATGATGATAAATATACCAAAAAATGCAGTAAAGATAGAAGTCGATGGTGCAACAGTAGAGTTTTTTAAAGTAAGTGAAGATACACAGAGTACTTACTACTTTGACACTTCAAAAGAGGGTCCTCCTCATCCGATGGTAAATGCGATGAATGGTCTTAAGCTTATAAAGGGCACAAATGATAAGTTAGTTATGATTAACCATAAGATGCCAGGTGGGCTTTTTGCAAAGCTTGAGGATGATGTTAAGCACGTAGAAGAGGATATTGAGGGTGGACTTGTGAAAGTAGTATTTTCTTACAATCCAGATGCTAAGGCTGAGTCAGATCTTAGTAAAACAAGCTGTGGGGGATAAATAAACAGTAATGAACGCCATCTCTCAAGAGTTTGCTCCTCCATTTAAACTTATAGCTCCTTTTTTTATACTAGGTTCACTCTTTTATCTGCTCTCTACACTTCTGCTTTTTGCATTTGATGCGAGTGATCTCTTCTATACAGATTCACATGTGATAAGTTTTGTGCATATCTTTTTGCTTGGTTTTGTGATGATGACTATCTTTGGAGCGATGGCACAGTTAGTTCCTGTTGTATTAGAAGTAGGACACTTTGCAGTAGAACTTTTTTATGCTATTTGGCCTCTGCTTCTCACTGGGACACTACTTATGGCTGGTGGCTTTATTCTCTCCCCTAAACTTCTCCCTTATGGTGGCTTGATTGTACTCATTTCACTGATGATTTTTGTAGGGGAGACTCTCTTAACTATAAAAAGAGTAAAAGAGTTTACTGTTGTGATGAGTAGTGTACTTATTGCAAATACTTTTCTCTTCTTTGGGATTATTTTTGGGCTTGTTATGGCACTTGGTTATGCTGGGCAGATGAGTGTAGATATCTACTCACTACTGAGGGCTCATGCCTACTTAGTTATAGGTGGTTATGTGAGCATTACTATTATGGGACTCTCTGTGATTTTATTGCCTATGTTTGGACTTTCTCATGGTTTTTCTCTTACATCTCTATATTGTGCTCTTTATATGATGAGTTTTGCAGTGATCTTTGTAGTGATAGCTTCACTTTTTGATCTTGATTTTTTACTATATATTGGGTGTGTTCTTTCTATACTCTCTCAAATGATTTACTTCTACCAAGTTTATACTATCTATAAAACAAGAGTAAGAAAAGAGAATGATATATATGCAAAGTCATTGATTTTTGCTTATCTCTCGTTAGTGGGAGCACTATTTTTGGAATCACTCTTTATATTAATGAGTTATGAACCATTCCTAATAAGTGGAGCTTGGTTGCTTTTTTTTGGATTCTTTGGTTTTATGATCACTGGACATATCTATAAAATTATTCCATTCTTGGTATGGTTTGAGAGATTTTCTCCTCTTGTAGGTAAAGAGAAAGTACCTATGTTAGCGGATATGCTTCCAAAAAGAAGTTCAGAGGCACAGTTTCTTTTTAGTAGTATTGGCGTTTTTTTGGTGGCGTTTGCACTACTGAGTCAAAATAATATAGCACTTAGTGCTGGTGCATCTTTTTTGGTTGTAGGTGCTTTAGCATTTGTTAGAAGTGTTTTATATATGATAAATTTTAAAAAATAAGGAAAAAATTATGGCGATGTATTCAAAAGAGGAACTATTTTTAGCGATAAGTACAGTAATAGATCCAGAGGTGGGTTTTAATCTTGTTGAGATGGGACTTATCTATGATGCAGTTAGTGATGATGAGGGGAGTGTTAAAGTGACAATGACACTCTCTACAAAAGCTTGCCCAATGCATCAGATGATCCAGCAGTGGGTCAAAGAGGCTGTAGAGAAGATGGCAAATATCAAAGAGGTAGAAGTAGAAGTTGTCTGGGAACCAGTATGGAACATCACTATGGCTGATGAACATGTCAAGAATGCTTTAGGGGTCTCTTAGTATGTAAATTCTCAAATTAGGTGAGAAAGTTTAGTTTATTAGATAAGTTAATGTATAATTTTGCTAAATCATATCTAAGGGTTTTTTGTGCAAAATATTCCACATACTCCAGTTCTTTATCGTGAAGTTATTGCTGCATTTAAAGATATAGAGAGTGGCATAATTATCGACTGTACTATGGGATATGGCGGACATTCTAGCATGATACTAGAAGCAAATTCAAATATCAAAATTATAGCTATTGACCAAGATCAGACAGCTATTGATTTTTCAAGTGAGCGTTTAGCAAAATTTGGTGAGAGAGTAAGTATTCGCAAGGGTCGTTTCTCAAATGTCATAAAAGAGATTTTAGAAGAGGTAGATATAGAAGAGATTAAAGGGATTTTAGCAGATATTGGTGTCTCCTCTTTGCAACTTGATCAAAAAGAGAGAGGGTTCTCTTATGAGAGTGATAATCTTGATATGCGAATGAATAAGGATGCAGCGCTTACAGCAGAGAGTGTTGTAAATGAATACTCACAAGCAGAACTTGAAAAAATTCTTTTAGAGTATGGTGAACTGAGAAATTATAAGAAGCTTGCAAGTCAAATAGTAAAAAATAGACCTTTTCGTTCTGCAAAAGAACTAAGTGAAATACTAAGAAAAGATCTACCACAAGGAAAAAATATCCATCCAGCAACACTACTAATGCAAGCCATAAGAATTGAAGTAAATGATGAGCTAGGAGAGCTTAAATCTCTCCTCTGCTCCTTAGAAAATGCTAGACTAAAAGAAGCTCGTATTGCTATCATCTCTTTTCACTCTCTTGAAGATAGAATAGTCAAGCAAAAATTTAAAAAGTGGAGTGAGTCATGTATTTGCCCAAAAGAAGCCTTTCGTTGTGGGTGTGGTAACAACCACTCACTAGGAAAAATTTTAACACGAAAACCACTTATAGCAAGAGAGGATGAACTTCAAGAAAATATCCGCAGTCGTAGTGCAAAGATGCGAATATTTCAGATGGATAAGAGATGAATCAAAAGACAAAACAGAGTGAAAAAGAGGAGCTTTTAGACTCCTTAGATACTACTTTTATACCAAAACACAAACTTGATGCAGGTTATTTTTTGTATCTGAGTTTGGTGTTGATGCTCATTATGATGTTTGCATTTCCTAAAGTTTATATAGCACAACAAATTTACTATAAAAGTAGAGATATTTCAAAGCTAAAACATGAGTATGATACACTCAAGGAAGAGAACCAAATTATTTCCGCTTCAGTTGAAGAGATAAAATTTAAAAACCAGATATTAGATACACTTTTTTAGGATAGATAATGATAAAAAAATTTATAGAATTTTCTCTAGAAAAACCACTTTTAAATCATATACTTTTGATATTTATATTAATGCTTTCCATCTTTGCTTATACAAATATACCTAAGGAGATATTTCCTCCTACTCAGATGGATAGAGTAAGTATAATAGGTGGATATCCAGGAACTTCAGCTGATGTTCTTGATAAGATGGTTGTAAAAACTATTGAGGATAAATTAGAAGATATTACAGAATTACAAACGATAAAAACGGAGATAAAAAATGGTTCTTTTGATATATTTGCAGATATTAAAACAGGATCAGATAATGCAAGTGTACTCAATGATGTAAAAGATATCATAGCTGGTGTCAAAAAAGATTTGCCAGCAGATATGAATGAACCTATCGCAAAGATAAGAACACATGCCTTTCCTCTTGTTCTTATTGCTATTTCAGGTAATGTGAGTAAAGATATTTTGCTTGATCGTGCAGATGAGTTAAAAAGTGATCTGAGTCGTTACAAAGAGTTGAGTAAAATTACCATTCGTGGTGATGCAGATGAGGAACTTGATATAAAACTCAATACTGAGAAGATAATAGCTTATGGACTCAAACCTACTCTTGTGATAAACGCCATAAAGAGTATTAGTTCAATATTTCCTATAGGAACAATTAAAGAAAAAGCACACCATCTTTATATATCAACTTTTAATGGTGAAAAAACAGAAAAAAGTGTGAAAAATACTATAATAGATGTAGGGGGACAGAGACTTCGCATAGGTGATATAGCAGATGTGGCGTTTAAACTGAGTGATGAAGTAGAACTTTCTCACTACAATGGTAAACGTAATATTTCACTTAATATATCTAAAAGTAAAGATGGTAATGCTATTGCACTAGTTCGTGATATAAGAGATATGTTAAAGGAGCAAGAAAAAAAGCATCCTGAACTAGAGTATAGTATCTATACGGATACCTCTATTTGGATTAAAAATCGCCTTAATACTGTATTTTCCAATATTATTTTTGGACTAATGCTTGTCTTTTTGGCGATGTTGATTTTTATCAACCGAGGTATAGCATTTGTTGTGGCACTTGGAATACCTGTAAGTTTTATGATAGGGCTCATCGTTACAGAAATAATGGGTGACAGTATGAATATGCTCTCACTCTTAGGAACACTTATCGCTCTTGGTATGCTTGTTGATGAGGCGATAGTTGTTGCTGAAAACATTTATAGACACTTAGAAGAGGGTATGGATCGTAAAGAAGCAGTTATTATAGGTGCTAGTGAGATGTTTCCAGCAGTGCTTACTGCTACACTTACAACTGTTTTTGCATTTTTGCCTATGCTGTTAATGACTGGTGAGATGGGAATGTTTATAAAAATTATTCCTATTATGATTACTGTTTTGCTACTTTCTTCCTTATTTGAAGCATTTTATTTTCTACCACTACACGCATATGATTTTTTGAAAGTTTCTCAAAGAGAGAGTTTTACGAAGAAGTTTTGGGAAAAGATGTATAATATTTACAACAAGATACTCCACTTTCTTTTTGCAACAAAGAGTTTTGCAGTACAAATAAGAAGTAAAACTTTGCATATCCCTTATAGACATAGATTTATATCGCTTTTTCTCATAGTAAGTAGTATTTTATTTGCTACTGGCATTATGATAAAGCACTCGAAGTTTCAACTTTTTCCTGACTTTGATACTACACAAGTCTATGTATATGGAAAAGTAAATATAAATAATGAACTAGAAGATACAGAAAAAGTTGTTACAGGTGTTGAAAATATACTTCTAAAAAATATAAATAAGTCTAATGTCTCTTCTGTAACTTCTATCATCGGTTTTAAGCTGGACTCAAAAAATAGGGCTGAGTTGGGTGAAAATATGTTTCATATCTTTGTAGATTTGAATGAGCATGCTCCTGTTAATGCATTTGATAAATATATAAGCCCACTTTTATCTATAGAAAAAAGCACTGGTGTGAAGATTCGAAAAGATGATGCTCGTGTTATTGCAAAAAAGATAAAAAAACTTTTAGCAAATGAGCATGAGCTAAAAGATAAGAAAGGCAATCCTGTCTTTGAAGAGTTAGTAGTAAAAGTTCCAGGTGCTGGTATTGTAGCAAATGATATAGAGGTTGCTCTAAGCTCTAAAGATAATCGTGATGTAATCCCATCCCTGAAGTATTTACAAGAGCAACTCTCTCAAATAGATGGTGTTTTTAATATTTCAGATGATGCTAATATTGGAGAAAAAGAGCTTAAACTTCGTGTAAATAGCTATGGGCAAGAGTTAGGGTTTAACGAAGCTTTAGTATCGAATGAATTACGTGCTTACTACTTGAAAGGAGAGTATGGAAAACTCTTTAACGAAAATGGTTTAATCCGTATTAAGCTAGAAAGTAATGTCAATAAAGATATTAACTCCATCAATAACATAGAACTTCAAGTACCCTCTACAAACGAGATGGTAACACTAAAATCAATATGTGACTTTATATATATACAAAGTTTTGTGACACTCAAAAAAGAGGATGGAGAGCGTATCAGAAGTCTTTTTGCTTCAATAGATAAAACAAAAATTACCTCAAATGAAGTGATGCTTAAAATGCGAGCTGCATTTGATAAGGTACGAAAAACAGGTATAGATGTAGAGATAAAAGGGGAAGAGAAAGAGAACAGTAAAAACAAAAAAGAGATGATGCAGTCTGCTGTGATGGCACTCTTTCTTATCTTCATCACACTTGTTTGGCTTTTTGACTCTATTAAAAAACCTCTTATCGTTATAAGCACTATTCCTCTTGTACTTCTTGGCGTTTATGTCGGACACTGGATAATGCATATTAACCTCACAATGACAGGACTTATAGGAATAGTAGGACTTGCTGGTGTTGTAGTAAATGATGGACTGATTATGGTGGATTTTATAAAAAAAGCAAAAAATACAGAGGAGTTGATAAGTAGAGCGAAGACAAGGCTTAGACCAATTTTATTAACATCCTTAACAACAGTTCTTGGACTTTTGACACTTATCTTTTTTGCTTCAGGACAAGCGATGATACTGCAACCTATGGCAATCTCTTTAGGTTTTGGTATAGCATGGGCAACAGTGTTAAACCTACTCTATATACCACTACTTTACGCAGTAGTATATGGAATAAAACCATCAAAATCTTAAAAAACTAGATTAAAAGCTTATTGTTAAATAGAAAAATATAACTTTAAAGTAAGCATACTCTAAGCAATTGATAAGTATAATTTCGACCTGCAAACGAGGTATTCTCTTTGTCTAGTGGGTCTTTAGCTCAGTTGGTTAGAGCTCTCCGCTCATAACGGAGTGGTCATGTGTTCGAGTCACATAGGACCCACCACTTTTTATACCTCACAAACACCTAAAATACGGACTTTCAAAGAAAATTAAAATTGTTTAAATGATTTAAGTTTTGAATGGGTGACACTTTTTTGAATAGAATGAGTATTTTTGTATGAGATAAATTTTAGACTGATTGAATAGCAAGAATAGTATCTGTAATTGTTTCATTATCGAAATTATCAATAGAAAAGAAAAAACAAGCTTCTACCGATTGTCAAATAAATATTTAATCGCTTAATAATTCAACAGAACTTAAACAAATTAATATTATCATTAGATGATAACAAAGGAACTCAATGGATGATTTAGAGAACTTACTAAACTTGCACGGTGAAGTATTTCCTATGGACAGTGGTTACTGGATAAAGTTTGAAGCATATGAAGTAGAACAAACAAAAGCAGTCCCGCATGGAATTAGATACTCTTTAACACTTCATGATAAAAACAATCATAGAGTAATAGGGTATGATAATGCTCATAGTTTTAAGTCATCTAAAAAGTACGGAGCTAGAAAAGAGTCTTATGACCATATTCACAAACAGATGGATATAGTCGCTTATGAATTTGAATCTGCTTCACAACTCCTAGAAGATTTCTGGAAGAGTGTAGATTATTATATGGAGAATAACTGATGAATACTATAAAAGTTGGCATTATGTCAAAAGAACTATACAGACAACGCACTATAGATATAGCAAAAGGTGTTTATAAGCCTAAAGCAGAGGAACCAAAGGTTTGGTTTGAGTCTATCAAGTCTATGGCTCAGATTCTTTCTAGTGAGAACCAAAGCTTACTGCAAGTGATACTAGATAATCATCCCAAATCCCTTAAAGAGCTTGAAAAACTCACCGGTCGTGCAAAATCAAATCTTTCTCGTACACTCAAGACACTAGAGAGATATGGCATAGTTGCATTGCACAAAGAAAAAAATTCATTAGTACCGGAAGTTAAAGCTACTCAGTTTCAGGTTGAATTTGGGCTTCAAGCAGCATAATACAAGTATTTGTACACTATTTAATAAACTAAGAGTACAGCTGTTACAAAGAGAATCAGCATGATAATGTTATCTTTATTATTCGCCCATTCAACCAATAAATGCAAGTCAGGGGAATTGTTGCTGGTGGACGACCTGATATTGTTCAAAAGCAAGTTGATATGCTTATAGGGTTAGATATCTCCGAAGTTTCATACAATAAACATGCCGATAAAATTTTAGTCTTTTCCAAAGATACTGATATGATACCAGCATTAAAAACTGCTAGAATTAATGGGTTGACAGTTTCTATTGCTAATTTTCAAGAAAGCAGTTATATCGCAAAAGATATAGTGCTGCATTCTAATATAATAATAACCAGATCATTGAAGGATTTAGAAAATAAACTTTAGGTGTTCATTCTGTATTAAAATAGTAAGAAAAATAGTGTTTTATTTTTAAAGTCTTGACTCATAACGGAGTGGTCATGTGTTCAAGTCACATAGGACCCACCACTTTTTACACCTCATAAGCACCTAAAATACAAATTTTCAAATACTAATCCTAAAACCTCAATCTTAACTAGTTAGTAGCTTACTCATTTTACCCCACTATGTGGGGAAATATACTAAAAGAGTAATATCGTATTAGTTTTTTATACAGCGAACAGAGAAGCCGTGTGCTCTGGTATTGTCATCATTAAAGTTCATATCACCTGAGTAAAAGTACATATTACGTGCATTCCTTCCATTGACTGAACCACTCCAGTAGTAACCGAATCTCCCTTCAGCATATACTCTACCATCACTGTAATCACGGTAGCCAGGTATTGGCATTTTCAGAGAACTTTCTAATGCACCTGAAGAGTTTTGTGATGTCCATGTTTGTATCTCTTGATAGAACTCATTTCCACTATTAGATCCATTCAAGTTGTGTGGTAGTCTGTATCCTACTGGACAAACATTGTTTACACTTGATTCGCTAGCCCATAGTGTGTCATTCTGATGTACTCTCCAAATTTTAGAACCTGTAATAAAGAGTGAGTTAGATGGAGTGTCAGATTTTCTAATCGTTGTATTATATTTTCCTCTTCCTGTAGAACCATTAGTCCAGTTTATAAGTTCATGTCCATCTGCTTTTCTTCCCCACTGAAAGAGTGAACCATAAGCTAAGTAGTCATCACTTGCAGTTGCCTGTTTTGAGAGTTCATAATGATTACTATTTAAGTTTGCATACTCTGCTCCGAGGTTATTATTTAGCCAAGTTTTTCCTGTAGTATCATTTGTTATTGGTAAATATACAAACCTATACTCAAATTTTCCATTTGTCTTTTTATAAAAGTTTCTATCTAGTATAGCATTATTAGGTAGTCTAAAACCATTAACTTCATCTATCATACTCTGCACTTCATCCATTGTAGCAGGTGTGCTAAAGTGAGTATCGGCACCTTCTATATAGCTTTGATACCATTTTTCATTAGCTTCATCTATATTATTAAGTGCTGGAATAACAGCTTTTAGTTGTGCAACTGTTAGAACTGAGTTGTGTCTATTATGTTCATTTGCTATTTCTAATAGAGTATTAGGAGCCTTTTCTAATAATGTTTGATTTTTTATACATCGGACTGAGAAGCCATATGCCCTTGTGCTATGAGTATTTGCAGTATGGTCTAAAACAGATGATTCAATATTCAAATTATGTGCTGCTTCCCCATTTAATGATCCAAACCAGTAACTAGCATCAGTTACTTCATCTCTTACTCTACCACTTGATGGATCACGGAAACCAGGCATTGTAAGTTTTAACACACTTCCAAATGCGCCTGAAATATCTTTCGTTGCAAATGTCTGTATCTCTCGGTACCACTCATTTTCACCATCACTAGCATTATTAGGGTTCATTGGTAATCTGTATCCTGCTGGACAGACATTGTTTGAACTTGATTTATTTGCCCATAGTGTATCATCTTGGGTTACTCTCCAATCTTTAGAATTTTTGATAAAGAGTGAGTTGGATGGTGTATTAGCCTGTGTTGATGTTACATTATATTTTCCTGTTCCCTGAGTAGCACCAGTCCAGTTGATTAGCTCATGTCCATCTGCTTTTCTTCCCCACTGAAAGAGTGAACCGTAAGCTTTATAGTCATTACTTGCTGTTGCTTGTTGTTCTGGCTTGTAGTTACCATTTGGATCGGTGGCGTTTGCATACTCTGCTCCGAGGTTGTTATTTAACCATTTTCTTCCTGTAGTAGGGTTTATTACTGATAGATAGACAAATCTATGCTCAAACTTCCCATTTGTCTTTTTATGAAAGCTTCTATCTAGTATCGCATTATTAGGTAGTCTAAAACCATTAACTTCATCTATCATATGCTGTATTTCTTCTCTTGTAGCAGGGGAGCTAAAGTGAATATCTGTACCTTCTATATAGTTTTGATACCACTTTTCATTAGCTTTATCTATATTATTAAGTTTTGGAATAATCTTTTTTAGTTGATTAACTGTAATAATTGATTTATGCTTATAGTTTTCATTGCCTATTTCTGCAAGAATACTATCTATTTCCTCTGATAGTAGTTGATCTTTTACACAACGTACAGAAAGACCATGAGCTCTTGAATATAAACTCTCACTCGCCCAAAGACCACCCCATTCAAATACGAAGTTTATCGCTTTTTCATTACTGTTAACTGAACCAGTCCAATAGTTACCATAACCAACATCTGACCACATAACCGAACCATTATAATTACGAAGTCCAGGAGCAGATAATTTTAGGAAACTTGAAAAAGCACCTTGAACATTTCGTGTCCAACTTTTTGCCTCTTGGTAAAACTCATTTGCGCCATCATCAGTTCCATTTGGATTGAGTGGTAGTCTGTATCCTACTGGACAGACATTATTTTCACTAGCTTCACTCGCCCATAAAGTATCATCTTTATTTACTCTCCAATTGCTATTTAAATAATCATCAGAACCTATGATGAAGAGTGCATTAGATGGATTATCAGCTTTAGTAGTTGTTCTCCCATATTTTCCTTTCATATTTGTCGAAATTGACCAATTTATTAGCTCATGTCCATCTGCTTTTCTTCCCCATTGGAAGAATGAACCATAAGCTAAGTGGTCATATTTTCCTTTTGCTTGTTGCGATGGGTTGTAATTACTACTATTTACATTTGCATACTCTGCTCCGAGATTATTGTTTAACCATGTTTTTCCTGTAGTAGTATTTGTTAATGGTAAATAGACAAATTTATGTTCAAACTTGCCATTTGTCTTTTTATAAAAGTTTCTATCTATTACAGCATTAGTAGGTAGATTTAAAGCATTCACTTTATCTATCATACTCTGCACTTCACCTATTGTAGCAGATGAGCTAAAGTGAGTATCACCTTCTATATAGGTTTGATAGATAGTTTCATAATTATTATTTATATTCTCAAGTGCTGGAGTGATAGCTTTTAGTTGTGCAACTGTTACAGTTGATTTATGATTACGGTGTTCATTACCTATCTTTTTGAGAATACTAGCTGATCTCTCTGNAGAGTATCCAATTCCTCTGCCGCTAGTATCAAGTAAGCCCAAAGCGTTCCCGAAATATATGTCACGCGCGTCACTTACAGCACTACTATTACCGTTACTAGGGACGACTGAACCGGTCCAATAGATACCGTAACCCGGCGTCCACCAAGTAATAGCACCGCTAGACGTAAGGCCGCCAGCTGTAGGCAGTTTTAGAGCACTTGACATAGAACCTTCAGCATCTTTTGAATCCCAACTATTTAATTCTACAGCAAGCTCATTCTCAGCATCTACTGCTCCATTTGGATTTAGTGGTAGTCTATATCCTTCTGGACAGACATTGTTTGCGCTTGATTCGCTTGCCCATAGAGTATCATCTTGGTTTACTCTCCAATCACTATATTTCGTAATAAAGAGTGAATCAGATGGATTATCATTTGTTGTATTTGTTTCGCCGTATTTTCTAGTTCCTGCAGCAGCGCTTGTCCAATCCATTAGCTCATGAGCATCTGCTTTTCTTCCCCATTGAAACATTGAACCATAAGCTAGGTAGTCAGTACTTGCTGTCGCTTGTTGTGATGCATTGTAATTACTACTATCTACATTTGCATAATCAGCACCGAGGTTATTGTTTAACCATGTTCTTCCTGTTGTAGAGTTCTTTACTGCTAGATAGACAAATCTATGCTCAAATGCTCCATTTGTCTTTTTGAAAAAACTTCTATCTAGTATAGCATGTTCAGGTAGGTTAAAATCATTTACTTCATCTATCATACTCTGCACTTCATCTCTTGTAGCAGGTAAGCTAAAACTTTTATCTACACTTGCTATATAGGTTCTATAGATATTTTCATATTCAGCATTTATATTCTCAAGTGCTGGAGTGATAGCTTTTAGTTGTGCGACTGTTACAATTGAGTTATGACTACGATGTTCCTTGCCTATCTCTGAAAGGATACTATTTGATCTCTCTGCTGGCGTTTGATCTTTTATACAGCGGACAGGGTGAGCCTCTATCTTCGCACCATAATCACTTGCAGTGCAGTCAAACAGGGTCTCAAACGCGAAGATGTTATTATTCTGCCCATCAACAGTTTTATTTCCATCAACAGTTTTATTTCCATCAACAGTTTTATTTCCATCAACAGTTTTATTTCCATCAACAGTTTTATTTCCATCAACTGTTTTATTTCCATCAACTGTTTTATTCCCATCATTAGTTTTTTTATTCACTATTGGAAGGGTAGGGTTGTTATCATTATTATTACAACCACTCATTCCTATTCCAAGAATAAAAAGTAGGGTTAAAGATATGTGTCTTAAATTCATTATGTTACCTTTTTACTTATTTTGTTTATATAAAAGTTTTCTATCTGAGCTATC
This sequence comes from Sulfurimonas sp. endosymbiont of Alviniconcha boucheti, assembly GCA_021766785.1. Classification (GTDB taxonomy): domain Bacteria; phylum Campylobacterota; class Campylobacteria; order Campylobacterales; family Sulfurimonadaceae; genus Sulfurimonas. The sequence goes on along the minus strand of JAICBP010000084.1, from coordinate 259,129 downwards.
TGCCTTGCTATATTTCAATAATCAAATATTACCTTAGATCTTAATAAGCCTAATTTCCAAAATAGATGCAAGCCTTTAAGTTGCTCTTTATAAACATTACTAAATTATACAAAAAATTTAAAAATATTACAACTCTTTTGTCAATTTTTTGGTAAATTATAGCTAAGAAAGAAACACAATTTTTAAGGATCAGGAGAAGAGAGTACTAAAAATCGACTTCGATAACAGTGAGAATTAAAAGATCAGTACATTGAGAATGAAAATTGTAAACTTTATTTTATACCACCAATAATGACTAAACCATTTGCTTCATCAGCTATATAAGCCTTTGATCCATCATTTGAGAGAGTAACACAAAATGACCACCCAGCTATATCGAATGAGTCAAATTTAGTTGGATGCGCTGGATCGCTTATATCAACTATGACTAAACCATTATTCCAATCAGATACATAAGCCTTCGATCCATCACTTGAGAGAGTAACATTGGTTGAAGATCCAGCCGTATCGTATGAGCTAAATTTAGTTGGATGAGTTGGATCACTTATATCAACTATGACTAAACCATTATCTCGATCAGCTACATAAGCCTTCGATCCATCACTTGATAGAGCAATACCTTGTGAATACCCAGCTGTATCGTATGATCCAATCTTCGTTGGATTATATGGATCACTTATATCAACTATAACTAAACCACTATAATCATCAGCTATATAAGCCTTTGTGCCATCATTTGATAGAGTAATACCATATGAGTTTCCAGCTGTATCGTATGAACCAAGTTTAGTTGGATGATATCGGTTGTTTACATCAATTATGACTAAACCATCTCCTTGATCAGCCACATAAGCTATTGTGCCATCATTTGATAAAACAACATCTCTTGCAAGACCATCTGTATCGTATGAGCTAAACTTAGTCGGATGAGCTGGATCGCTTATATTAACTATAACTAAACCATTTTCTCGATCAGCTACATAAGCCTTTGTTCCATCATTTGATAAAGTAACACCATATGCCTTACCAGCCGTATCATATGAGCCAAGCTTAGTCGGATGAGCTGGATTGCTTATATCAATAATAACTAAACCATTCTCATAATCAGCTATATAAGCTTTTGTGCCATCATTTGAAAGAGTAATACCTATTGCATTCCCCACCGTATCGTATGAGCCAAGTTTAGTTAGATGATATTGATTAGCAGCTTCTATCATACTTTGCACTTCATCTCTTGTAGCAGGTGAGCTAAAGTGAGTGCTACTACTTACTATATAGGTTCTATAGATATTTTCATAATCATCATTTATATGATTTAGTGCTGGAGTGATAGCTTTTAGATCTTCAATGGTTATAAGTGATTTATGACTGTTGTGTTCATTTCCTATCTCTAAGAGAACACTACGTGATCTCTCTGCTGGCGTTTGCTCTTTTATACAGCGTAGAGGTAGTCCATTTGTTCTTTGGAGAGAGTGAGTCCCATGAGGTCTCCATGCTACTCCTGCAGTTGTATCCCATATACGTGGTGCACCTCCAGGGTAAAACATACCATAACCATTTGAATTAAGCCATCCTGGACCAGGTATTTTTAGCAGACTACTCATTGATCCATCAGCAGTTAAAGCGTTCCATGTTTG
>JAICBP010000084.1:249106-255698 GCA_021766785.1 Sulfurimonas sp. endosymbiont of Alviniconcha boucheti | reverse complement strand
TAGTTGTGCAACTGTTATAGTTGAGTTATGATCACTATGTTGATTGCCTATTTCTGAGAGGATAATAGCTGTTCTATTCTCCTCAGTATTGTTCTGATCAACTGTTTTATTATTATCAATTGTCTTATTCCGATCATCAGTTTTTTTATTCACTATTTGAGGGATAAGGTTGTTATCATTAATATTACAACCACTCACTCCTATCCCTAGCACAAGAAGTGCTGTTAAAGTTTTCTGTCTTACGTTCATTGTGTTCCCTTTTTTTTGATCTTAAATAAAAGCTTTTCTCTGAGCTATCTGCTTTGATATTACTTTTATATCTGTCTTAAATATTTGATAATGCAAAATAATCAAATATCAACTCGGGTTTACAAACCATATTTACCGACAAAATCACATAAATGTAAATTTCATAAGATGAATATTTAAGTATTGTACTATTAAAATTTTACATTTTACAAAAATTGGCGGTTTAAAAAAAAAATTAAATCAGAATTAAGAAAGTAGCAGATTTTGCTCAAGTATCATAAAAAATGAGTGATAAAAAGAGTACTATTATTTTTTATTTGATATTATATATTAACCAATATTAAGAGAAACTCACTATAATCTTTTTATAATTATTCTATATACTAGGAGACTATTGTGAGCGTACAACCCTTTACACATCTTCATCTTCATACTGAGTATTCACTCCTAGATGGTGCGAATAAACTGACAAATCTTGTAACTCAGGTAAAAGAGCTTGGCATGACTAGTGTTGCCATGACTGATCATGGAAATATGTTCGGTGCTATCGACTTTTATAAACAGATGACAGCTGCTAAGATTAAACCAATTATAGGGATAGAAGGGTATATCCATAATGGTGAAGAGCTAAATGATAGAAGCACAAAACAGCGTTTTCATATCTGTCTATATGCAAAAAATAGGATAGGGTACCAAAACCTTATGTACCTATCTTCTCAGGCATACATTCACGGAATGTACTATTTTCCTCGTATTAATAAAAAAGAACTTCGTGAACATAGTGAGGGGATTATCTGTTCAAGTGCTTGTCTGCAAGGAGAAGTCTCTTGGCATCTTAACCTTGCAAATGAGAGAAATGTCCGTAATGGCGCTTTAGGATATGAGAGAGCATTAGAAGTGGCTCGTGAGTATCAAGATATATTTGGTGATGATTTTTATCTTGAGCTTATGCGCCATGGGATAGAGGATCAACTCTTTATAGATGAACAGATACTCAAAATAAGCCGTGAAACAGGAATAAAAGTTGTAGCAACAAACGATACACACTATACATTTCCTAATGATGCACAGTACCATGAAGCTTTTATGTGTATCGGGATGAATAAACTTTATGATGATCCAAATAGAATGCGTCACTCTGTTCATGAATTTTATCTCAAATCACCCCAACAGATGGCAAAGATATTTGCTGATATTCCAGAAGTACTTGAGCATACACAAGAGATCGTTAATAAGTGTGAAGAGTTTGTGCCTATTGTCAAAACACCAACACCCCCCAATTTTAAGTTTACTCAGGAGTATGCAAAGGCAGATGGTCTTGATATAGATTATTCTGATGATCCCCCTCTCCCAGCGAATGCGACTGAAGAGGAGAAGAAACTTCACATGCTAGCTGCAGATAAAAATGATGCAGCATACTTTGTCTATAAATGTAAAGAGGGACTAGAAAATCGTCTTAAAATAGTACCAACTAAACGCCATCAAGAGTATAGAGAGCGTTTAGAGTATGAGATGGAGATCATCAACTCTATGAAATTTCCTGGCTATATGATGATCGTTTGGGATTTTGTTATTGCTGCTAAGAAGATGGGTATAGCGGTTGGACCTGGTCGTGGTTCTGCTGCTGGGAGTCTCGTGGCGTTCTCACTTAATATCACTGATATTGACCCTATGAAGTATGATTTGCTCTTTGAACGATTTTTAAATCCTGAACGTGTAAGTATGCCCGATATAGATATGGACTTTATGCAGGCTCGTCGTGGTGAGGTTATAGATTATGTTGTAGAAAAATATGGACGTAATCAAGTAGCACAGATTATTACTTTTGGTTCACTTCTTGCAAAGGGAGTTATCCGTGATGTCGCTCGTGTTTTAGATATGCCACTTAGCCAAGCTGATAAAATGGCGAAACTTATCCCAGATGAGCTTGGTATCACTCTTAATGGTAAGACAAAGGGTGGTGAGTTTAAAGATGGAGCTTTTCAAAAAGAGCCAAAGATAGCAGAGCTTATTGAGAGTGATGCAAACGCTAAGAGAGTTTGGGAGTTTGCTAAGAAATTAGAGGGGCTTAAACGTAACGCTGGTATTCATGCTGCAGGTGTAGTTATCTCTAATGAAGAGTTATGGAAAAAGACACCTATCTATAAACCAAGCGGGGAAGATACTTATGTAACTCAGTATTCACTGAACTACATGGAAGATATAGATCTTATTAAGTTTGACTTCCTTGGGCTTAAAACACTTGATGTTATCCAAAATGCAGTCAAACTTATCAAACGCCGTTATGATGTAGATGTCAAATGGGATACTATAGATATGAATGACAAACATGTATATGAGGTCATTCAAACTGGTGAGACTATTGGAATGTTCCAGATAGAATCAAGTGGTATGCAAGACTTGAACAAACGCCTAAAGCCAGATAACTTTGAAGATCTTATTGCTGTCTTGGCACTTTATAGACCAGGACCTATGGAGTCAGGAATGCTTGATGATTTTATAGAGCGTAAGCATGGGCGTAAGAAAGTTTTTTACCCGTTTGAGGAGGTAAGTTTTGATCTGCTAAAAGATACACTTGGACCAACGTACGGGATGATAGTTTATCAAGAGCAGGTTATGCAGATAGTGCAAATTATCGGTGGTATGAGCCTTGGTGGAGCAGATATCGTTCGTCGTGCTATGGGTAAGAAAAAAGTGGAAGAGATGGAGAAGTACAATCGTCTTTTTTCTGAGGGTGCACAAAAACTTGGACTTGATTATAAGCTTGCATCTGCTCTTTTTGATCTTATTGAAAAGTTTGCTGGGTATGGTTTTAACAAATCTCACTCTGCGGCTTATGCAATGGTAACATTTCAGACTGCATGGCTGAAGACCTACTATCCAAATGAGTTTATGGCGGCGCTTCTCACATCTGATAAAGATAATACGGAAAAAGTTGTTCGTTACATCGATGAAGTCAAGCGAATGGGGATAGAACTAGGTTCTCCAGATATATGTGATTCACAGTTAGAGTTTTCAGCTATCACCAAAGATGGAAAAGATATTGTTCTTTTTGGACTTGGTGGTATTAAGGGAGTAGGAGAAGCAGCTATCGAGTCCATGCTTGAAGAGAGAGAACAAAATGGAGATTATGTTTCATGGCAAGATTTTGTTAATCGTATAGATCCTTCTAAAGTAAATAAGCGTGTAATAGAGTCTATCATCAAAGCAGGTGGATTTGATAGGTATGGTTATAGTCGTAAAGCACTACTAGATCAGATAGAGCTTATCGTGGAGACTGCAAAAAAATCGAGTGAAGCAAAGAAAAATGCGGTAGGAAGTCTCTTTGGAGATAATGATGAGATAACAACTGTTGCACTTCATCTTACCAATAGTGATGAGTATGATCTTAAAGAGATACTAGAGTTTGAAAAAGAGACTTTAGGCTTTTATGTGAGTGGTCATCCTATGGATAAGTTTCGATTAGAGATGGATGATATCAACTATACACTCTCTTCAGAGTTAGAGAGTGTCAAAGATGGTTCTACTGCTATTTTCATTGGTAAGGTAGAAGATGTTACTATTAAGATGAGTAAAAAAGGCAACCAGTTTGGTATAGTAAATCTCATGGATTTTCATGGTAATATAGAGATCATGCTTTTTTCTGATAAGCTAGAAAAACTAGAGGAGATGAACAAAGATGAGCCTATAGCATTCAAAGGAAAAATAACGCATACAGACTTCGGTCCTCGTATAGGTATCTCAAAAATAATGACTCTAAAAGAGGCTAAACGCGAGACAAAGAAGGTGAAAAAAGAGGTACAACTTGCCCCTCCAACACCTATAAATCTTGCAGTGAGACTAGATGCAGACCCAACCGTACTAGACACACTCTATGCGATGATAAACCAAAACAGAGGAAACAGACCTCTTAGTATAACTATAGTATCAAAACTGCATAATGTTGTGATAGATTCGGCAATACGAGTAGATAGTAAGATACTTGCAAGTTTAGAGGGTAATAGTGTTATCGATGTTTTAGGAGTATAATATAAAAGTAAAGATATGAAAAACAAAATAGAAAAATTAAGAGAGTTGGGGTTTTTGATCCCTCTCTCTTTGCATCTTTTCGTAAGCTTGAGGTTGAGTATATTTGATATAATTTATGAGGTCACTAGGGTAAAGTGCTAATTCTCTGTTGTAGTGCGAGGCATTACCCTCAACATAATTATGTGAAGTTAGGTGTTGTACTATCTCTATTTGGAACTGTCTCTCTTTATGTTTACTCATATTTTACATCTCCTAAAATTAGCTATCGAACAAGAATACATCGGTAATAGCGTTGTTTCAAGCCTTTAATCTTTTCAAGTTTATTTAGCTATCGAATAAAATCTAAGCCCAAAAAGGAACATATTTAGCATAGCGTTTAGATTTGTTTTCTGCATCATTTAACTTTATCATTCCATCTTCAACTGTTTCTCTTATAACTTTTGAAACGATATCAACACTTGCTTTTTTATCAGATAAACTCAATCTTTCTCTGAAGGTTTGATTAGTCATCATCTCGCTCATTACATACTTTAGACAACAGTGTTGATAACAGGCAAGCTTTCTCTCCTTTTTATCCATTTCATCAAGACTTTTTGGAGTGTGCATTATCACAGTTGTTCTTGTCTTATTCACTCGAATATCTAATGCAGGAAGTTGAAATAGTTCTATTTCAAATAGCGTTTTATCTATCCCACTTCCTTTTTCTTCACAGATTCTTAATCTTCTCATTACATTAGCAAGCTTTTCGTTACGAGATTGATACTCATCTATAAATCTATCTACTGTAATAATAGGCTTACCTGGATTACTAATTTCAATTCTATTATCATATATTTCTATCATCACACTGTTACCACTCAACATGAAATCTTGATGTATCATGGCATTAGCTACTAACTCACGAACTGCTAACTCTGGAAAAACTGAAGCATTTTTTCTTAAGGCATCTTCTATAACTTCACTTGCTGGTAACTGCCCCATAATATACTGGATGAGTGAAACAAAACCTATGGCATAGCCTTTATTTCCAGTCAAGTCTAATTTTGTTTTTATTTTACTATGTCCATTGTATACGACAACACGGATAGCTTTACGAGATAAATTATCAAAATTTGTAAGATCTTTTGCAAAGAGCATAGCTCCAAGATTGGTTATTTCATAACTGCCAGAGTGTATAACAAGTAATTTTTCTCTTTCAAATTTATCAATAATAGCATCTCTAGTTTCGGGCATAGGTATTTTCATCATATCAAAATAGCTCTGAACATCTAAAAGAGACACTACTTCATCACTAGATAAATTTGCTTTAGCTATTTGTAATTCAAAATCTGGCTTCCCTTCGGCAAAGATGCGTTGTAATTGTTCTGGAGTCATAGGAAGTAACTCTTCCCCTGATCGCATCAAGTATGCACCATTATAATNTTCAAATGATAAAACATGATTAATTTACATCGAGGTTTGAGTAAAAGTTTGAAGCTGAATTTAGTTGATTATTACTTGATGAATTATCAAAAAAGATGATTTTTTAAACCCCCGTTTTTTAATTAAGTCGAAAGTTAAGTTATTTTGATAAAATTAGACAAAGGAAAGTAAAATGCAACTTCAAATTGATGTAAATAATGTCAAATCAACTATCTTTTTAGAACTATTAAATTTGTTTAAAAAAGATAATATGATAAATGATTATAAGGTTATTGAAGATAAAAAGACTACCTATGATGATGAAGTTTTAAATGATTTGTCAATGTTAGGTCAAACATTAAAAGATGCAAAGAGTGGATTAGGTCATAAAACTTCAACAGTAGTTACTATTCAAGGTGTGTAAATATATAGCAGTTGAACAAGATTTATATAAAAAAGCTTTAAAAAAATTATCTAAAACATATAGAAATATAGATTTAGATATTAAACATTTTTTAAAATCTATAAATGCAAAAGAAGATTTAGGGATAGAACTAAAGTCAAATGTATTTAAAGTTAGAATTGCAAATAGTGATAAAAATAAAGGTAAAAGTGCTGGTTATAGGTTAATCAGTTATTTAGCAGTAGTTGAAAATGAGTTACATTTATTATATATTTACGATAAGAGTAAATTAGTCAATATAACTGAAAAAGAAGTTGATGAATTTGTTACAAAACAGATTGGGGATAATTGACTTTTAAGTAGTATCAAGCACAACAAATCGTAGGAACTAACAAGGCTACACTTGCGATAATTTAAGTTTGAAAATGAAAAATATCGCCTTGTAGTTGAATTCAGCTGTTGTACTAAAGCCAAAATTAAATCATCAACATTATTTAGATATTATATAGA
>JAICBP010000084.1:228047-249098 GCA_021766785.1 Sulfurimonas sp. endosymbiont of Alviniconcha boucheti | reverse complement strand
TATAATGTCCCCAGAAAAACAAACCACTTAATAAAACATTCTTATTTCAAATGATAAAATAAGAACAATATAAGCGAGGGATAAAAAAATGAGTACCAAAAGAAAAACATATAGCGCAGAGTTTAAAGCTAAAATTGTGTTAGAAGTATTAGAGGGCAATGAGACACTCAATCAGATAGCAACTAAGTATGAGTTGTTACCAGCTAATGTAAAGAACTGGAAGAAGATGTTTATAGACAATATGTCACTAGCATTTGATAAAAGCAGAGTTGTCAAAGAGTATAAAGAGGAGATAGAGAATCTTAAAAAAGATAAAGATTCTATCGCAAAAAAACTTGGAGAGACAATTGTTGAGAAGGAGTTTTTAGAGGGAAAGCTCGTCAGCTTGGTCTCCTCTAGAACTAGAAAAACATTTGTGGACACCAAGCATAAGTTATCTCTCAATAAGCAGTGTAANNTATAATGTCCCCAGAAAAACAAACCACTTAATAAAACATTCTTATTTCAAATGATAAAATAAGAACAATATAAGCGAGGGATAAAAAAATGAGTACTAAAAGAAAAATATATAGCGCAGAGTTTAAAGCTAAAATTGTGTTAGAAGTATTAGAGGGCAATGAGACACTCAATCATAAGCTTTTTGTCGATGCCTAAAATCTACAACAGCCACAATGAGTTTATCATCTTCGATAAGATAAAAGAGCCTATAGTTTCCTATCCTATATCTATAATAGCCTTCTAAATTATCTTTTAACTTTTTTATGTTTGAGCCATAAAATGGATTTTTTCTAAGTTGAGGATATACAAAATTTTCAATTTTTGCATAGAGTTTTTTATCTAGTTTCTTTTTAAGTTTTTCAAAAGTTTTAGTTTCAGCAATTTTGTAGTTAGACAATTGTGTAATCGCCTTTTTTGAAATCTTCTAATCCATTCATCAAGTTGTTTACAAGTTCTTTATCTTCTAAAATTTCATTCATTTCATCTTTCTCTACAAATTGTGATGAAGTGAGATATTGTATTGTTGCAAACTCTATAAAATTTGAAAGGTTTCTTCTTTGTCCATCTGCTGCTAGTTTTATCATATTGTAAATAGAATCATCTACTCTCATTGTAACTGTTTTCATAGCAAAATCCTTGAATATTATTATTCTAATTATATTCAATTTTATTCTTTTTGTCAAACAGTTTGACTTTCACATAATAGCATGGGCTGAGTGTGTGCTTCAGCCAATGAGTTGCCGCTAGGTAACTTATTGGCTCCTCTGTTTTGTTGTATCTGTACCGTCAAAGAGGAGAGACAAGTGAAAATAAAATCAGAGAGCTAAAGTTAGATAAGAACCTGCAAAAACATACAGTAAAAACAATTAGATACAAACTCTACAATATCGCAGGTAAGGTTGTCTCTTATGCAAGAGAGACCATACTTAAAGTCAATGATGCATTTATAAATCTGCTTTACACAATAAGGCAAAAAGCCTATGAAGAGAGTCTGCAATGACAATAGATTTAAACCTGAAAAAGCTAAGAACAAAAACTACTGAGATCTATTCAATACAAGAGGCATCTCTAAAAACCATGAATCTTACACTAAAAGTGCAAAATCCAAGACCAATGGAGTCAAAAATATGTAAAGTATGATACTGTAGCCTAATTAGGTGTTTCTGGATTTAAAAAAAGATGGGCTTTTTATGAATTTGGAGGTGTCTTGATTGTTATGGAATTATTTGGGGAGTAGCTAATAAACTTCCACATAAACATATATCTGCTATAATAGCTTATGAAAAATTTCAAGGATGAGATAATTTCGGCAAGTGATATGGCAAGAGGATTTTCTGGTGTTTTAAATGACTTGATAAGTTATACAAAAGATAGATTTGTCATTTCTAAAAACAATAAGCTCGAAGCTGTTGTTCTACCTATAGAATAGAAGTGTATGCAAGAAGCACTTGACTATATGGAGCATATGGATAGTTTATAAAATAGTAGAAGAATAAATTATCATCAAAGTTGTCGCACTTGGTAAATGTAATGAGATGGAAGTTTATAAAAAAGATTCACAGAGAGTATAATCTTGAATAAAAAACTCATAAAGCAAGCTCTTCTTTTTCAAGAGGGTAATCCTACACATTCTAAAATAAAAGAGCTATACACCTTAGCACTAGAGTATCAAAGCGATAATGGCGTTTACTTTTTAGAAGCTAAACGGGGTACGAAGAGTTTTATCAAAGATGAGGAGGAGTTTTTTAGATTTCTTTCGCAAATGCTAGCTACTAAAGTTTATACATTTGAAGAGTTAGAAAAGACTCTCCATGCAGAGAGCCGAAGTGAAAATATACAAAATAGTGGCAATTCAAAATCGAGCTTTATTAAGGTATTTGATCAAGTAGTTATTGTGAAAAAAAAGGGTGAAGTGAGTAAACTTTATAAGGAAGATGAACTATATGAACTCTCTGATGTAAACTCTTTTGTAGCAGTAGAAAATGGAGAGACATTTTTGAATATAGATAGATATGCAAAATATTTTCAAGCAGAATATTTTGTTTATCTATCAGGCTATGCAAGTAGTTTAACACGAGAATTTTTACGTTCTAAAGAGGTGGAGTTTTATCTTGATTATGATATAGAGGGTATGAATATATATGAGAGTTTTGAGTGTAGGAGTAAAACACTACATATTCCTAAAACATTAGAGTGCTACTTCCAAGGTGATAAGTATCATAATATAGAACTTTATAAAAAACAGAGAAAGAGGTTGCGAAAAAGCTATTCACAAGAAGCAAGTGTTATAATAAAACTCATAAAAAAATACGCAACTGTAGTGGAACAAGAGATAATATATGAAGCATATTGATTTACTAAAACTTCTTGATAGAAACGCAGAACTCATTGATAGGGCATATAGAGGAGAGTCTATAGTGAGTATTGATGAGGAGTTACTAGATTCTGCACTCTTTCTCAAAATAAATAAACGCTATAAACTCAATAAAAACTACTCTAATTTTGCAAATTCTATTTTACAAAGGGTTGATTACAGCATTATTTTTGGTGATTATGAAAAAGAGTATAAAGAGCTAGTAAAACTGAAAAAAAGATATGAACAAACAAAGAATGAACACTATAAAAAAAGTATAGAGCATCTTATAGAAAATCTTTATGAGAAATTTTATAATCGAGATAGAGAGATACAGATTCTTATACAGCGTTTGGAGAATGATACCTCTTTGGAGATAGATATACTTCTGGAAAATGCGACGGATACTTTAGAGAAGATTTATGAGCTAATAGAAGCAAATGAGCAGATAGGAGAACTTTTACGTAAAGATTTACGAGGATTAGCTGAGAGTATCGATATACTACTTCAAAGTATTAGCATGAACATCTTGGAGTATATTCATAATATAGATAAGTACATAGAACAGATCAACCGTTTTATACTTCAGACACAAAAGAGAAGAGTACAAAATAGACAGATAGCAAACCTCTCAAATCTTATTTTAAATGAAGAGTGTTCTGCTTTAGATGATCTCTTAAGTGTAACATCACATAAACTCTACTTTACTTATCCAAAATCTCAAAAAAATAGAGTACAGATCTATCCATCTCAAAGAGATATACATAGACTTAAAAAAGGGCTCATAGAGATACTTACAGATGTGAGTATCAAACCTATAAAAAAAGTAGGTCTTATAAAAAAACAGCAATGCCAAAAGCTAGATATTATTAATATAGATAAAATTATTACTCATTTGAACTCTCTTAAGAGTGAAGATATTTTTATCTTTATTAAAGAGCATTATGAATTACATAAATATGAGGGGAAAACTCTTATAGATGAAGCTTTTAAGATATATCTTGCAATTACCACGCACAAACAAGTGATTTTTACACAAGAGTTTAATGACTATAACATAAAGGTGGCGAAATGGGTTTAGATGAGGTATTTAAGATTTTAAGTAAGGGAGTTATGGTCTCAATGCACTCTCAAAAATACTATGATATAGTAAATTTTTTAATGATAGAAGAGAACTATGATGAGATGAGTATTTTACTTGATAAGCTAGGTTTTGTACTTAATGGTGAGAATGGATACTTTTTTCTTTCAAAAAAAGAGGGTATGAGTGAAGCAGAACGGAGTAGTTTTTTAAATGCACATAAAAAAGTTCTTGTCTCTATTGCTATCTTAAAACAACTGTTTCCCTTTATAGAGAGAGGAAGTACTCTTAAGCAGACTGACTTTATATATCAGTATAAGCAAAAGGAGGATACTCTTTTAGAACAAAAATTTGAGTATATCTTTGAGAGTAGAGATTTAAAAGATATTGTTGAACACTTCTTTGATCTATTAGAGAAACATTACATTATAGAGAAAAAAGAGAGTAACTCAAAAGATGAGTATTTGGTACTCTCAAGTTTAGAGTACTATATGAAAATTGTACAAAGTGTGGCTTAAATGATACAAAAAATTATTTTAATAAATTCTGCAAACTTTAACTTTTTGGAGGTGAACTTAGAAAAAGACCTCTTCTTTTTGGGTGATAATGGAAGTGGTAAGACTACTGTTATTCGTGCCATTCACTATCTTTTTAGTGGAGATGTGAGAAATCTAGGAATCCCCTCAGATAAAGATGGCTTTAAAGAGTACTACTTTAGATACCCTAACTCCTATATGATTTGTGTTTTTGAGTCTTTTTTTATTTTTATGTATAAAGCGGGTGGGGAGATAGTCAAACTCTTCTCAAAACAGAAGTTTGATATAGCAAGAGTGATAGATGAAGAGTCAAATCTTTATGAGTTAGATGCCATAAAGAGGTATGCTAAAACGCCAAATATGAAAAAAACTGTCAAGTCTCTAAGTGAGTACAGAGATATAATCTATGGAAATGATAAACGCTATTTGGATTTTAAGTTTACCACTATTAAAAATAGTAGTGTTTTTATAGGGCTTTTTAATGAAATATTTAACATTGATAAGTCCATTATTGACTCAAAAAGTATTAAAAAAGCTATACAGACAACACTTAATAGTGAGAAAAAAGTACTTGAGTTTGAGCATGATAAATATCTTCAAGATATATATATTTTTCAATCGCAGTATAAGTTCTTTAGAGAGTTTGAGAAACAAAAAGAGAATATAGATGGTGCGTATAGTCTGAAAAATAGTTTATTAGCATATGAAGAGGAGTTGAGAAATTTACTCTCATATATACTTTTTGTTTCAAAAAAAGAGCAAATGCAACTAGAGATGAGCAAGGCAGAGTATAGAAAACTAGAAAAAAATTTAAGTGCTATAAAAAGAGTTAAGAACAAACGCCAAGGAACTTTGAAGAGGTGTGATGAGAAGTATAAAGATTATTTGAATTCTTTAATCTTAGATATACAGGAGAGAAAAAAGCTAAAAGCGAAATTTTCTAAAGAGAGTCTCTTAGAGCATAAGGATAGAGCGGATAGGTATGAACAGACAAAATCACAACTTGAAGATGTTCGAGAGCAGTATATTAGACTCAAAAAAGGGTTTGAAGATAAGATAGAGAGTATAGAGAGTGAAATAAAAAAGCTTCACTATAAAAAAGATAAAGAGCTTCCTCGTGAGTTAGAGAACAAAAAAGAGAATAAAAGAAAGTATCTAAAAGATCAGGTAACAGAACAGATAGAGAGAGAAGAGCTGGCGTTTGTAACACAAGAGCATATTGCTAGGAATGAAATAGAGGATATTCAAAATGAGATAAAAGTTTTTGAAAAGGATATAGAAACTGAGAAAGATAGATTAAATACTTGTATAGAAGAGTCTAAGCAGTATATTAAGAGTCTTAATGAAGAGCATGAGAGAGAAGAGAAGAAGAGAAGATCTCTTATAGCTGAGTACGAAGAGTTTATAGATACTAAACGCCGAGAGATAAAAGAGCTAGAGTTTAATAAAGAAGATCTAGAGCGAGAGAGGGAAAGAACACTTGTTCACAATGAAGAGACTTATAATGATGAAAAGAGAGATATTACAAATGCCATAGAGAAATATACTCGGATGATAGAGGCAAAGCCTAACTCCTTTAAAGAGTTTTTAAATGAAGAGGCTGATGGATGGGAGAGTGAGTTTTATCCTTTTATGGATGAGACTCTTTTAGATAGAAGCCTAGATGAGTTAAAACCTAGTATGATAAATAAAGGGAAACTTTTATCTATAGATATGCAGACAGAAACTTTAAAAAAAATCCTTACTAAAGATGAAGCAACTCAAAAGATAGAAGAACATAAGTTAAAGTTAGAAGACTTAACACAAAGTTATGAGAAGTCAAATGTTGATATAGAGTCGAAATTTCAGGAGAAGAGAGAAGAGATAGAACAGAAAATACTTTTTTTAGAGAGTGATAGAGAGACAAAAAAAGAGAGTATCGAAAAACTTGAAGAGGAGATAGAGGAGTTATTAAAGAGCAAAGAGAAGAGAGGTTTAGAGCTTGATGCTGAGCACTCTAAGCAGCGTAAACGCCATCAAAATAGTATAGGAGCATTTGAAGAGGAGATAAAAAACTCTAAAGATGTAATAGCTAAGATAGAAGAGGGTATAAGAGAGGATAAAAGAACTCTTAGAAATAGGACAAAGGATTTAGAAGAGGAGTGTGATGATCAGATACAAAAGGAGTATAATCTACTCCAAAGATGGCTAGAGGATGAAACAGCTAAAGTAGATGAGCTTATAAAACGTCAAGAGCAGAAGAAGAGTAGTACAACGCAAGATGAGAGGATAAAAGAGTTAGACAATAGTCGCAAAGAGTTAGAAAAAGAACTTTCATTCATCATAAAGTCTCAATACTTTTTGGAAGAGTATGAGAAATCAAAAGAGAAGATAGCATCTCTGCCCTCTTTAGAAAATGAACTTACAAATATTAAGTTGCGATTTGAAAAATTTAAGTTACAACAAGAAGCCAAGATAGAGGAGTATATCTCTATTTATAGTAAGTTGTGTGAAGAGAAAGAAGTTCTTTTAGCTGAGGAAGAATGTTTTAAAAAAGGAGTAGATGCTTTTGCTCTTTTGGAGTTTAACTTTAGTGATATAGAGGAGCATGAGAGTAAAAAATATCTCTATGAGTTACTAGAGTCCTATAACTCTATAGTGATGAAGTATAAAAGCAAAAAAATAGATCTTAAATCAAAACTTGATAAACTTAACAGGCTTAAAAATAGCCATAATGACATAGATATATATTTTAATTTTGATGAGTATGACAGTGATCTTTATATCTCAAAAAGTCCAAGTATAGTAGCTAAGATAGATGAAGTTTATGAGTATAAAAATAAAAAGTTATATATTACCAAAGAGAGTGGTAATAAGAGGTTTAGAAACTTTGTTAATAATGCTTTACCTCAAAATATGTCTGTTTTTAATGATAGTGAAGATAAGTTTTTAAATCAGGTCGCTAAGATAAATAAAAATCTTTCATCAGTTGATTTTGGAGTGATCAAAGATATAAAACTCAATCCAACAATAGGAGATAAAAAGAGCATAGCTAAACTTTTAAGAGATCTCAATGAGAGCGTAGCAACACTTAGTTCACTTCTTAATGAAACATCACTTTTTTATGAGCAGTCTGATGTTTTAGCTGAACTAACAAAATTAGAGACAAAGTTTAAAGAGATAAAAAAAGAGTTAAAAGGGAGTGCTATATCTCTTGATGATACCATAGACTTAACACTCTCATTTAAAGAGAATGAAAAACAGATAACAGAAGTATCACAGCTTAAAAATGAGAGTTCTACAGGTGGAAGTATGCTTCTTAAAATTGCAATAGCTATATCTATACTTCAACTCTTTACATTGAAAGAGAGAACACCATTTTTTCTTATAGTTGATGAGGTGTCGCGTTTACATAGTGATAATCAAGAGAAATTAAGAACTTTTGCTAATGCTAAAGGTTTTGGAATAGTCTTTGTAACACCAGAGCCAACATACTCAAAACCAGAGTTTATAAAGTACTATAGATTTCAAAAAAATAGTGATAATGAGTTTGAATCTATAGAATTAAATATCTAAAAAAGAGGGATACAGATGAATAAAGAAGATTTTAATGAGGGCCTATTAGGCTTTTTAGATGCATCACCAACACCATTTCATACTACACAAAATATGTCGATGATGTTTGAAAATGCTGGCTTTGTAAAGCTTGAAGAAGTAGAAAAATGGAAACTAGTCGCAGGTGAAAAGTACTATGTTACTCGTAATGACTCTAGTATTATCGCATTTACCTACCCTAAAGAGAAGAGAAATTATCTGATGGTGGGAGCGCATACTGACTCACCAAACTTAAAACTCAAACCAAATCCAGTGATAAAAGAGCATGGTGTTGTCAAGTTTGGCGTTGAGCCTTATGGTGGGCTTCTTTTAACACCATGGTTTGATCGTGATCTCTCTCTTGCTGGTCGTATCTCTTATCTTGATATGCAGGGGAGTATTCAAGATGTACTAATAGATGTGAAAAAATCTATAGCGACTATTCCCTCTCTTGCTATTCATCTTGATGATAAAGCCAACAGAGATAAAACTGTTAATAAGCAAAGAGATATTTGCCCTATCCTCACAACTAATGAGAATTTTGAGATAGAGAGGTTTTTGAGATGGCAATTGGACAGAATAGGGCGACAAGATGTTAGAGAGATTTATGCAAGTGAGCTAAGTTTTTATGATACACAAAAGGCATCATTTGTAGGTCTGCAAGATGATTTTATCTCTAGTGCAAGGCTTGATAATCTTCTCTCATGCTATGTTGGTATGTTGAGTCTTTGTAGTGTAGATGCAACTAAACCTATACTTTTTGTTGCAAGTGACCATGAAGAGGTTGGCAGTAGCTCAACAAGTGGGGCAGCAGGAAGTTTTTTAGAATCCACACTCAAAAGAGTTTTTGGTGATATAGATGAGTATATGCAGATGATACGTAGCTCAATGATGGTAAGTGCAGATAATGCACATGCTATTCATCCAAACTTTCCATCTAAACATGATGAACGGCATACCCCATATATAAACAAGGGTGTAGTTATTAAGGTAAACGCCAACCAACGTTATGCTTCAAACTCTAGGACTATTGCAAAGTTTATGGATAGTGCAAAAAGTATAGCAGAACCACTTCAACATTTTGTCACTCGTAACGATATGGGGTGTGGTTCAACTATAGGACCTATTACAGCGACACGACTTGGAATAGAGACTATAGATGTAGGACTCCCAACACTAGGTATGCACTCTATACGTGAGTTAGCAGGGAGTGAGGATGCATACTCTCTTTATAAAATACTTGTGGCGTTTAAGCATTAAGTATGTCTAGTATAACACCAGAAGAACTAAATCTTTTAATAGAGCAGACTTATAAGGTAGAAAAAGATTTTAATGAACTCAAAGCTTCCTATGATCATCTACAAAATACAGTTGAAAAAGTAGTAGAATTTCTCCCAAATGCTATCTGGATAGTCAATGAGGACAACACTATTTTTTTGCAGAACTCTAAGGCAAGAGAACTGTGGGAGTTATTGGAGCTACTTGAGTACAAGAGTGAAGATTATGAGTTAAAGTTTAACAGTTCCTCTTATCTTATTAAAAGCTCTTCACACAAAGATAAAATTATGCTCTCGGCGACAGATATTACCGAACAAAAGCGTAAAGAGAACCTTGCAACAATGGGACAAATGGCTGCACACCTCTCTCATGAAATACGTAATCCTATAGGAGCAATTTCTCTTATGAGTTCTACTCTCAAAAAACGAGTACCTTCTGAGAGTGTTCGTATAGTAGAAGAGATTCAAAACTCAGTATATAGAATAGAGAGGATTATAAAAGCGACTCTTATGTTTTCTAAAGGGATTGAAGCGACAAAAAAAGAATTTTTATGGAGTGAACTTAAAGCATCTATAGATGTGTCACTGAAGTATTATTCTTGTTCAAAAGATATTCATTTTAAATTTCCAGAAGAAGATTTTACACTCCATGCAGATAAAGATCTTCTTGATATGCTTTTTTCAAACTTTCTTGTAAATGCTATAGATGCTATAGAGCTTGATGAAGAAGAAGAGGGGAGTATAGAACTCTCCTATAGAAGTGATAAAATATATCATATATTTGAAATTTATGATAGTGGAATTCCTATAGAGAATGCGAGAGATCTCTTTGAAGCATTTAAAAGTACAAAAGAGAAAGGACATGGACTTGGACTTGTACTTTCACAGCAGATCGCAGAGGTGCATGGAGGATATGTTCAATTACTTGAGGGGAGCAAGAAAGTTTTTATAATTAAACTTGCAAAATAATTTGGAATATTTATTGCTAGAAATATAGTAAATCAATGTAGCAAGAATGCAAAAAAATAGCTCTATATCTTTAACCAAGGAAAAATACTATGCACAAGGAATTAATCACAATACCAAGAGCTACCTTAGATATTTACTATTATGAACAAGATGGATTACATATTTATGAATTTGATGCAACAGAGTGTTCTCCACCAGAACCTATGGTTAATACTATAGTTGTACTAGAGATGTTAAAAAGTGAGACCGATATTTTAAAAGTCACTTATTTTCATGAGCCAATGCCACTGTATGAGAGAATAGAAACTCTCTTCTCCTATGAAGCGCAAGAGCTTGAAAATGGCAACTTCTTAGTAGTTTTTCAGCGAAAATAGTATTATAGTGACTTTAAAAACTTACTCATAAAACGCACACTTGCACCAGTCCCACCATAAACATTTACATCCCAAGGTGATTCAGTATAGGCACTTCCTGCAATATCAAAATGAAGCCACTTCTCCTTGTTCTCCTCTTTGATAAAAGCATCTAAAAAGAGCCCAGCAGTGATTGCACCACCGTATGGTTTGTTGGAGATGTTACAGATGTCTGCAATTTCACTTTTTAGCTGTTTTTTGAGGTGTTTGTTAAAAGGGAGTGAAGCGGTGAGTTCTCCTGCATCTGTAGAGGCTTTTCCTACTGCATGTTTGAGTCTGCTTGAGTGCCCCATCACGCCAGTTGTGTATTGTCCTAGTGCTACCATACAAGCACCCGTAAGTGTTGCAAAGTCGAAGATATAGTCTGCTTTTACCTTATCTTGAGCATAGTCTAAGAGATCTGCAAGAACTAAACGCCCCTCAGCATCGGTGTTACGTACTTCTATGGTTTTACCACTGCGAGATACAAGAACATCATCAGGTTTATAGGCATTACCTCCTATCATATTTTCAACTGCACCGATAAAAGCATTTATCTCTATATCTAGTTTCATCTCTGAAGCTGCTTTAATGATACCAAGAACAGCACAGGCTCCTGCTTTATCCATCTTCATAGTAACCATAGAAGCACCAGGCTTAAGTGAAAGTCCACCACTATCGTACGTGAGCCCTTTTCCTATGAGGCTGACCTTTTTTCTTGCATTTTTTGGTTTGTATGAGAGATGGATGAGCTGGCTCTCATGGCGAGAGGCACGACCTACTGCAAGCATAGATGTACAGTTCTCTTTTAGGAGTGCTTGTTCATCAAGTATCTTACACCCTAGAGCATTCTCTTTTGCAAGTTTTTTTGCGAGTTTTGCAAAAGTAACAGGGGTTAAATCCTCTGGAGTAGTGTTTACTATGTCACGAGTAAAGCAAGTTGCATCAGCTACAACAATAGCATCACTAAAAATTTTGATAGCAGATTTATAGTCATCTTTTGTATAGATCAGTGAGATCTGTTTTAGTTTTGACTTACTTTTTGTAGTCTTGTACACCTCATAACTGTAGCCACCAAGAACAAAACCCTCTACAAATGCAGGAATGAGAGACTTATCATCTATTGTGATATTGGCACTTTTATATTCAGTCTTTTGTAGGGCTTTTATAGCTACTGCTGTTACACTTCTCACATCATCACAACTATGTGAGTCAAGACCACATATAAGAGTGTTTTTGTCATATAAAAAGCAGATGGTATCTTGATCTGCTTTAAATCCAGCAAGTTTGAGTGCTTGTCTATTTTTACTCTTTTTAAGATCATCAGTTGTGATATACTCAAGAGAGACAGCTCTCTTTGTATCTGCAATGTTTTGATGTAATAGTTGAATATTCATGGTAAATCCTTTTTTAATCAAATTGAAGTAAATTTTGTGCTTGGATCATATCTTTATCCCCTCGACCTGAGAGATTTACGATAATGAGTTTATCTTTTATATTTGGTAGCTTTTTGAGATAAGCCACTGCATGAGAAGATTCAAACGCCGGGATAATTCCCTCTTTTTGTGAAAGCCATACAAAAGCATTTAGTGCTTCTTGATCAGTTATATTTTTATAGCTTACACTCTTGTTATCTTTGTGAAATGCGTGTTCTGGTCCTATTCCTGGATAGTCTAATCCTGCTGAGATAGAGTGTGCTTCGAGAATCTGTCCATCTTCATCCTGGAGGAGATAAGACATCTGTCCATGAAGTACTCCAGGGCGACCTTTCTCTAGTGAACAACCATGTTTATCTGTCTCGACACCAAGTCCACCAGCTTCAACACCGATACACGCAACCGATTTATCCTCTAAAAAGTGCTGAAACATACCGATGGCGTTTGAACCCCCACCAATACAGGCAATGACATGATCTGGTAATCGATTCTCTTTTTCAAGTATCTGTGCACGAGCTTCATACCCGATGATAGCTTGAAAATCTCTAACCATCATAGGATAGGGGTGAGGGCCAGCTACTGTACCAATGATATAAAAAGTATCTCTGGCGTTTGTAACCCAGTGACGAATAGCATCATTCATAGCATCTTTTAATGTTTTACTTCCACTCTCTACGGCGTTTACTTTTGCACCGAGGAGTTTCATACGAAAGACATTAAGCTCTTGGCGTTGAACATCTTTTGCACCCATAAATATCTCACACTCTAAACCTAGAAGTGCACAGATAGTAGCAGTAGCCACACCATGTTGCCCAGCACCAGTCTCAGCGATGATCTTTTTATATCCTAAACGTTGAGCCATAAGTCCTTGTGCGATTACATTGTTTACTTTATGAGCACCTGTATGGTTTAAATCTTCGCGTTTAAGATAGATCTTTGCACCAAGCTCCTTTGATATATTTTCAGCATAGTAGAGTGGAGAAGGGCGACCTACATACTCTTTTAGATAGTAGTTTACTTCTTTCCAAAATGCTTTATCAAAACGGATAGACTCATACTCATCTTTGAGTTTTAGAAGTGCTGGCATAAGTGTCTCAGGGACATAACGTCCACCAAATATTCCAAAGTGTCCATTCTCATCGGGATCAAATTTACTAGCAGTTGGGATATACTCTTTCATATTAGTTAAATTCCTTTTTTGTATCGTAGTATAATTTAGTGTTTAAACGAATTTTGAAATCTGCAAAAACATGACTATTTGTTGGTCTTTTTGTAATTGGTTCATAACATCCATTTTTTTTTTTGTGACAATTTAAAGAGATGAAAGCCTCTCTGTTTTTATCTTGTAAGACACCATGTTCTTGAAAGTCTATAATAGTCTCTTCAATTTGCTCTTTAGCATTTTGACTATTATCAGCGAAGTTTTTAGGTTTGATACATTTTAATTCAATAAAACAGATTGTATTATCATTGTATATTACAGAGTCACATCTTTTTGGATCTTTAGAATTATAGAGGCAAGAATCGGTTCTAAGAAAATATATAGAGTTATTGGTGTTATTAGTAACCTCAAATTCACCATTTTCAAATGAAATAAAAGCTGGTTCCTGATCTCCTCCATCTTCAATAAAAAAGTGTTTTTCAGTGATGCTATCGGTACATTCTTCTAATCTATTTTTCACTTTTCAAACTCACTGTAAATATCAAGTAGTTCATTAAACTCATCATCTAACATATCACCTATATTATCAATAGTATTCTCCTGTATCATTCCAGTAGATTCACCTTTAATATTTTTTGAAATACCATCTTCTATTAGATATGCACTAAACTTATCAGGGTCTATCTGTTGAGCTTGTGGAATAATAGCAGAGATTTTTTCTTTTAATGTATCATTTGTATTTGAAGCTTTATGTGCAAAGATGAGTACATTTAAGATGGATAGTATATATGGGCTATGAGTCATAATGGATAAAGAACTTTTTCCTCTATTTTCAACCATAAACTTCACAGTCTCTATTTGTGACTTTGGATAGAGGTTTTGCTCAGGCTCTTCTACCATAATATAACCAGGTTTTGAAGCAAAATATTTTAAAGTTAAATAGAGTGGTAGTGCTGATTGGATCCCACTAGAACTATTGCTAAGAGTAAGATAATTACCATCTTCATAATAGACTCTATCTTGAGAGTTCTCATTTTTATACTGCATACCAAGTAAACTTAACTCTTTTATGTCGTTTCTCGCACTATTATAACTCGCAGAGAACTCCAAAAGTGCTTTAGGCAATGGGATCTCGGCACTTATCATATTGCTTAAGGATTTATCGAAAAGTGAGATTAGATTTCTTTCAGATGGGATATATTTTGGTGTGTATAGATTTATTTTTAATTCTATTAATTTTACTAATTCTTTAAATTCTTTTAATTCTTTTAATTTTTCTTCTAATTCTACTAATTCTTTAAATTCTTTTAATTTTTCTTTTAATTTTTCTTTTAATTCTTCTTCTAATTCTTTTAATTTTTCTTCTAATTCCTCTAATTTTTCTTCTCTTTGGAACAACTCTATCTGAGTATTATCTATTTCAAGGAGTTTTTTCTCATCTTCGAGAACTTGAATGAAACACTCTTCATTGAGAAAATTAATATCAAACTCTTTTAATCTTTGAAGAATTTCATCTTCATNAAGAGTAAAGTCAGCAATAATAGTAATTAGTTTAGCTAATGTACTCTTGCCACTTCCATTATCACCGATAAATAGATTTGTCTCATGTAGCTCTATATCTATATCTTTGAGAACTCCAAAATTTTTAACAATCAAACGTAACATTAATCAACCTTTATAAGTGAATAAACTTCTGTTTTTTCTTCTAACTTTTTTATACCATCTAAGAAAGTGAGAGCGATGATAAAACAGCACTCTACACACTCAGCACCTGTCTTGTTAACAAGTGTTGCCGCGGCGTTTGCTGTACCTCCTGTTGCTATGAGGTCATCTATGATAAGTACTTTTGCACCTTTTTTTTTGCCAAAAGCATCTATGTGAACTTCTATCTCATCTTCACCATACTCTAAAGCATATTTTTCACCTATAGTAGTGTAAGGAAGTTTCCCTTTTTTTCTTATCGGTACGAAACCTATCTGTAACATCTGTGCAAGTGCAGCACCAAAGATAAATCCACGAGCATCAATCCCAGCAATATACTCTAAATGATACTCTTTATAACGAGTGTAGAGGTGGTTCATAAGTAGAGTATATGCTTCTTTATTGTTGAGAAGAGTAGTGATATCTTTAAAGATAATTCCCTCTTTTGGAAAATCTTTTATCTCTCTTATTGACGCTTCAATTATTTTTCTATCTGTATCATTTAGTTCCATATTTTACCTTATAAAAGTGTATCTATTTTTCCCTCAAGGGCTTTTATCTTGTTTGTGAGTCTCTCTACCTCTTGTCTATATCTTGAGTTACGTTTTTTGAGTATTTTTAACTCATTGCGGAGTTTTGTGAGCTCCTCGCTGAGGATATCGACATTGCCAAGCGCACGTTGAAGTTGAATCTGGTACTTTCTTATGAGTATCTCTGCCTCATTGAGAGTGAGTTTCATCATGTCGTTGCTTCTCTGCTCTTTGTTTGTGATACTCTTGAAGTAGAACATCTTTACAAAAAGATAGATAGAGAGGAGAGATAGTATTGTTAAAAGTGACCATTCCCAAAACATAATTATAGCTCTATTTTTTCAATGCGAGAGCTGTGGCGACCACCATCAAAACTTCCTGTACACCATGCATCAAGAATAGACTCAGCTACTCCTTTGCCAACTATACGTTCACCAAAACAGAGAATATTTGCATCATTATGTCCACGAGCGACAAGTGCAGTATAAGCATCATGACAAAGAGCTGCACGTATGCCTTTGTGACGGTTTGCTGCCATACTCATTCCTATACCACTGCCACATATTAAGATACCTTGTGTACCTGTGTTTTTGAGAACCGCAGTAGAGACTTTATGTGCATAGTCAGGATAATCAACTCTATCTTTGGAAAAAGGACCCATATCCTCAACATCATGACCTTTTTTGCGTAGTAATTCTACCGTATAATCTTTTAACTCTATTCCTGCATGGTCTGTTGCAACAAAAAATTTCATCTTATCTCCTAAGAAAGTAGTAAACCTAGAATGGTTTGAACTGGTAAAAATAGTACATACTCTTTTATTGGTGTCATTATAATGATGAGCATGATTATCACTCCATAGCGTTCATTTTTGTAAAAAAACTCTGCTACAGCATTTATCTTGTATTTTAACGCAAGATGCATTAAAAAGTGAGCACCATCAAACTGAGGCACTGGTAAAAGGTTAAAAACTCCAAGTACAACATTGATAATAAGTAGTTGAAAAAGAGATAAATATGCAAATATATAGTACACAGAGTCAGTTGTAGTGGGTTGACTCATAGCCACAACAGCTATAGAAGCAAATGCTGCCATAGTGAAGTTATATACAATGCCTGCTAAATCAACTTGCATCGCTGCATTATAGCCACCTTTGCGTATAACTGTTGCAGTATTAATAGGTACAGGTTTTGCCCAACCAAATAAAAAGCCACTATCAGCTCCAAAGAGCATAGGTAAAAAGTACATACTCACAGGAACGATGATAGTACCTACTAAATCAACATGGCTAATAGGATTTATGCTTAGGCGACCTGCATTTTTGGCAGTTGTATCTCCATACATATAGGCAACCCAACCATGCATGATCTCATGCCCGATGATAGCGATAGCTAGTGCTAAAACAGCAGTAGCTATCTTGAGTATATCAAGTAATTCCATGTTGCTTTTTATCTTCTTGGATTCGCTCTTGTCTCGCTTTATCAAGAGAAGGAGACTCTTCTAGGTCAGTTGGCGTTTTTCCCATTCTATCCCACCTGATTTCCCAGTTTTTATCTATGGAGAAGTAGATAAACCAAGGTGTACCCTCTATGTTGTCATAAGGAACTGCTCCCCAAAAACGGCTATCGTTAGAGTGGTCACGATTATCACCCATCATAAAGTACATATCTTGTTCTACTTTTACTGGATTCATATAGAAGATAGGCATAGGATTCCTACCATCATTTATAACATGAGTATCGTGATGAATACCTGGATGTGCTTTCATGTAAGGATTTTTTACCCAAAGTTTATCTTGATATCTTGCTATTTCAAATTTTGAATAATTTTTCTTTATCCACTCATCGCCTTCGTGAAAGTGTATAAAGAGATCTTTGTTCGCTACAAAAAGTTCATCACCAGGAAGAGCGACACAACGTTTCACAAAATGCTGCTTGATGTTTCCTGGGTAACGAAAGATTATAATATCTCCACGTTTAGGTGTATCACCATCAAACAGACGTAACTTATCACTCCACGGCATAATAGGGACTTCTATAAATGGAATATGTGGCATAGAGATACCATAAGCAAACTTCTTAGCAAAAAGATGATCACCAACAAGAAGAGAGTCTTTCATGCTTCCGCTGGGGATTCTAAATGCTTGTGCTACAAAGGACATAACAAAGAGAACAATAACAATAGTACCTGTCCATGAATTTGACCATTTATAAAGCTTTATAATCCTGTTTTTCATTTAGTTGTTCTTCTTTTTTGCTGCATTTATCTTCGCCGCTTTGAGTGTGTTACTTAGCAGCATTGCGATAGTCATAGGACCTACGCCACCTGGACTTGGTGTGATATATGAGGACTTTTTACTTACTGCATCAAAGTCAACATCACCTACAAGTTTCCCCTCTGGTGTTCTACTCACACCAATATCTATGATGATAGCATTTTCTTTGACCATATCTTCAGTAATTAAGTTTGTAACACCGACTCCTACTAATATAACATCAGCGTTTTGTGTATGTTTTTTGAGATCATCTGTAAAGATATGACATACTTCTACAGTTGCATCTGCATTGAGAAGGAGGGCAGCCATAGGTTTTCCTACAATGTTTGAAGCACCAACAACAACACAATTTTTCCCCTTAACATTGATGTCGTACTCTTCTAAAAGTTTCATAACACCAAGTGGAGTACATGGTACAAATCCATCAAGATTTGTCACTAAACGACCAACATTGTAAGGATGAAAGCCATCAACATCTTTTGCTGGATCTACAAGTTCAAGAAGTTTTGTCGTGTCTATCTGCTCAGGAAGAGGCAGCTGTATAAGAATACCATCTATGCTATCATTTTCATTCATACTGATAATAGTGCGCTCTATAGCCTCCTGAGAAATTGTTTCAGGCATATCATGCGTGATAGAGTAAAAACCTACACGGTCACAGGCCTTTTTTTTCATATTTACATAAGTCGCACTTGCTGGATCTTGCCCAACTAAAACAACTGCTAGCCCAGGGGTACAACCACAGGTCTCTTTGAGCTTTTTAACTTCTTGAGTAATCTCTATCTCTATTTTTTTTGCAAGTTTTCTACCATCTAGTAACTGCATCTAAACCCCATAAATAAATAATATTTTGTCATTATACCCTTTTTTGATAATAATAGGCTAACTTAGAGATATATAATCTCCCAAAAGAGAAGAAATAAGAGTGTTGTATTAAGTGGTTTGTTTTTCTGGGGATATTATATTTCTTGCCGTTAGGCTTCATATAACGGTTGAAGATAGCCAATAAATTTCCGCTAGGTAATTTATTGTGCTCCTATGTTTTGTTAAAAGTCATATAACCTTTTTAATAACTTCGTCCGATAATGGTAAATCCCATCTATCTGATAAAAATTGTAATAGCATATCACTTCTTTCATCTATACTGCTTGGTAACCATTCGGAATTTTTGCTAACTTCAATTGCACTATAACTACCATTTGAAAATATCTCTTTTTTTACATCAAAACACTTATTCCCTAAGCTTGAATTTTTAGAGTGTGATAATAATACTAAATTTCCTAATGTATGTAATTTTCTTTCCTTTGCTTTTTTATTTAATGAAGAAAAATTTTCACTCCAACATTTGTCTTTTGGAGTTTGAGGATAAATATGTTCAATGGTGTCATTGTTAATCTCTTCCCATTGCAGCTTAGTTTCTCCTTTTGATGATTCTTGTAAATAAAGCTCATATTCATATAATAAATATTTTGTTCCTTTCCAGCTGTACCAACCCTCATGCTTTTTAAAGTTCTCATTTATTTCTGATTCAAAGTTTTCTAAACTGATCCACTTACAAGTATTATCATCTTCAAATACTTCAGATTTAATATTATCAATCAATCTGAAAATATATTTGTTTTTATGATATTCATTAGCATATTTATAAAATCTACTATCTCCAGTATTTGACTTTCGATTTGATACCATAAAAACTAAGAAAACATATTTTTCTGCAAGTTGTAAGACTTTGGAAATATATTTATCTTCCTCTTTATTGATTAAAATTGCCATTATCATTGGTTTAAAAGCCCCAAAACCAACTCTATTTAGCTTAGAAAGCCATTTTTTAATTTCTTCCCCATAAGAAGAGTCTTCTGGGTTTTCCATGAAATAATATTCAACAATGGCTTCTTTAATATTAGATACATAATCTTTTATATCATCATAATCTATATATTTATTAAATACTCTTTGTTGTGTAAAATGTTTGTTTAATAAAAAATCTTTTTCAGCTTTGGCAACATCTCTGTCATATTTAAAATACATAATCCAATGGTCTTTTAAAAATTTATCATCATTGATAATTTTTTTAGGATTTTTACTTTTACCTAAATATTCATAAATAGTTTTCCAAGAATTATTTATATCTTTTCGTAGTAAAGATATTTTTTTTTCATCATAATCATCTTTCATTAGTGTTGTAAGATAAATAAGTCTATTTTTTAAAAGTTCTAAAGTCGTCAGTGGTTTACCACGATTGTTCATTGTCTCAAATGTAACAAACTCATCTAGTTCATCATCAATTTCATAAAAATTAAACTTGAGCTGCTTTGTGATTTTTTTAAATAGTATTTCTAACTCTGACTTATTGAGTTTAGCAATCTTTTTTTCAAATTTATCTTTGGCATATTGTAAATTTTTTGTATATAATGTTTCTTGTGGAACACTATAACAATCTGAATCTTTTAAATCCAATATTTTTGTTTTAAAGTAGCAATCACTTGGATTATCTTTTTCATATCCAAAAATTACTTTTAAGTTTTTACCTTCTTTACCAATTCTTCTAAAAAGATATTTTTTCACATAATCGTTTTTTTCTTTATCATCAATCCAATCTTCATCATCAAATTGGTCTAATACTACTTTTAGTAATATCATTATTGTTGTAAGTCTTTGCTGTCCATCAATAACATGATAATAATTTTCTTTATTTTCAACAGTTATCATTCCTGTATAATGGATTCTATCTTTATCTAAATTGTTTAAATCACTCCAAAAATCATTAATTTGCAATTTTCCCCAAGCATAGCCTCTTTGATAGTCAGGTATGCGAAAAATTTTATCATTAAAAAGTTCTGATAGTGTTTCTAAATTATTACTTGCCATGATGTTCCTTTTTGTCTTTTAACGACTGAATATAGCGAATAAGTCGCCGTAGGCTACTTATTCGCTACTATGTTTTGTTAAACTGATAGTTCACTTCGTGGTACAAAACTAGCTTTATGTATGAAGTTTTGTAACTTTTTTATTTCATAAAGAATGATATTTTTTGCAGTGTTATTTTTGATATGTTCTTTTACTCTTTCAAGTTCCCATTCAATATTAGCCTGTTGTGATATTTTATCATAACTTTGCATAAATTCTACATTTTTTTTTGTTCTTCAAAATATTTTTCTGCATTATTCATTTTGATAAGCCTCCATTATTTTTATAGCTTTTTGTATCTCTTTTGATGGTACTTTCTGACTTTTTTTGATAAAGCCATTTGTAAAAACTGTTTGTTAAG
>JAICBP010000084.1:149824-218654 GCA_021766785.1 Sulfurimonas sp. endosymbiont of Alviniconcha boucheti | reverse complement strand
ACCACCAAAAGGATTACCCCCTCCACCAAATGGATTGCTTCCTCCACTAAATTGAGCACCGCCGCCAAACATCTCACGGAGAATATCTTCCATACTTCCAGCACCACCATGACTTTTTGAAAAGTCATGAAAGTTTTGGCCGCCAAACATAGAGTCGCCATGCATATCGTATTGCTGTTTCTTCTCTTTATCACTAAGAATTTCATAAGCGGCGTTTATCTCTTTAAACTTCTCTTCAGCAGAAGCCTCTTTATTAACATCTGGATGGTATTTACGTGCAAGTTTTCTATATGCCTTTTTGATCTCTGCTTCACTTGCATTATCGTTAATTTCTAATATCTCATATAATGATTTTGCCATAACTGACTCCTTTTTAGTACATAATTGTTTGTTTTTATTATTTAGCAGAATTATATCATAAGAGTTGAGTCTATGTCAATCAAGGTTGGATAGAGAGCAACATAAAATATATGTTGCTATTGTGATTTTTAGTGGAGGAAATGACGAACTTCTGAAAAGTATAAGCTCATACCAAACTCATTTGCGGCATCAATGATCTCTCCATCTCGAATAGATCCACCTGGTTCTATAACATTTTTTACACCAGCATTAGCCGCAGCATCTATACTATCACGGAATGGAAAAAATGCTTCAGATGCTAATGAGGCACCCGTAACATCAAGACCCATCTCTTTTGCTTTTTTCAAAGCACACTGTGCAGCATCAACACGAGAGGTCATACCCATCCCTACTGCTACCATTACTGCATCTTTTACATAAACAACACAGTTTGATTTTGTAAGGGATGCTACTTTGTATGCAATTTCTAAGTCTTTCATTTCAGCTTCATTCGCTGCATTTTTAGAAACAAGTTTTGCATTTTTTACTTCATTTTTATCAACAACATCAGCATCTTGGAAAACAAATCCACCATCTATATGTTTGAAGTCTTTTTTATCATTTGCTAGAGTAAGCTTATCGGCACCCATTTCAAAAAGTTTGATACGTTTTTTCTTAGCAAAGACTTCCTGTGCTTCAAGAGTAATACGACCAGCAATAACAACTTCTAAAAAAATCTCATTCATCTTTTCAGCTAGAGTTACATCAACTATACCATTAATAGCAACAACACCCCCAAATGCGGAAATAGGATCACATTTTAGTGCTTCTGTGTAAGCTTCTAAGAGTGTATCTTTGATAGCAAAACCACAAGGGTTTCCGTGTTTAGAGATACATACTGCATTATCATTACCAAAACCAGCAGCGATTTTCACTGCACCATTAAGGTCGTTTAGGTTATTAAAACTTGCTTCACCTTTGAGTGTTTTGAAGTTGTTTGTAAAGTGTGTGTCAAATTCATAAAGAGCACCTTGTTGATGTGGGTTCTCTCCATAGCGAGTATCCATTACTTTAGTTCCTACAATAAACTGTTTCTCTCCAGAACCTTTGTTGAAACGCTCATTCATATAGTTTGCTATCATAGAGTCATAAGCGGCTGTATGCTCATATGCTTTTATCATATAGTTGCGGCGGAACTCTTTTGTATTTTTATTATTTTCAATGACATCAATAACTTCATCATAATCAGAAACATCTGTAACGATGATAACTGAGTCGAAGTTCTTTGCAGCTGATCGAACCATAGCAGGTCCACCAATATCGATGTTCTCTATAATATCATCAAAATTATCAGTCGAATCAATAGTCTCTTTAAAAGGATAAAGATTTACACATACGAGGTCAATAGATTTAACTCCAAGTTCTTTTGCTTGATCTATGTGTGACTGTTTATCCCGACGGTGTAGGATTCCGCCGTGAACATAAGGGTTAAGTGTTTTAACACGCCCCTCAAAACACTCAGGAAATTTTGTAACTTCATCAATTTCAATAGCTTTAATTCCTGCTTCAACTAACTTTTTATAAGTTCCACCAGTGGAGATAATCTCATAATTGTTTTTTACAAGAGAGTTACAAAACTCAACAATACCCACTTTATCACTTACACTTACTAATGCTCTTTTTACCACAAAAATTCCTTTGGAAAAATAATTTTTGCTATTGTAGCTAATCTTTAATTATGTTACAATAGATTTTTCTTTAATTGTATAGAGTAGAGATGAAGTTGTATGGTAAAAAAAGAGGGTTAGATTAGAATTACTCTCTCATCTAGTTAAAGAAAGAGAGTAAAAAATAGTGTGAGGGACTAGAAGTCACCTTTTGCAGCACGTTGTGGAATTTCAATCATTGCTTTATTTACATCTGAGGCAAGAGTTAACATATCATCTGGAAGTGGAAATCCACCATGAATTGCGAGTGTTAAATCCATAGTAATTAAGTAAGCATCACCATTTCCATACTTAAGGTACATAATCCTACAAGGCATAAATCCACCGAAATAACGTGAGTAGTTCAGGAATTTTTTTGCAATATATAAAGAGCAGAGAGAGTATATTCTTGCCTCTTTAACTTCATTTGGTTTTGCATCCTCTTTTGTAAACATTTTTACATAGTTTGTAATGCGCATATTGTACTCTTCAGTAAGTGAATAGATAGATGCTTTTACTTCATCAGCACTAATCTTATCAGATACTTTATACTCTTTCATCATTGCTTTTGCAGGGTCACCATTTTTAGCAACTTCTGAAAAGAGGTCATCATAAGCTTCCATAGCACCATCATCTAGCTTATATTGTTGTGTCACCGCTGTCCAACCCATATGAGTTGTAGCACATCCTGAAAAAGCCATCATTACAAAGAGACTTGTTATACCTAATATTATTTTTTTCATAATATTCCTTATTTTTTTATTTTTGATATTCTACTATTTTAAAATTTAAGAAGAGATTAGAAATCTCCTGAAGCTGCACGTTTAGGAATCTCAATCATCGCCTCATTTACGTGTATTGCTAGATCTAGCATCTCATCTTCTAATGGATAGCCACCATAAATAGCAAGTGTTAAGTCCATTGTGATAAGTTTGGCATCACCATTTCCATACTGAAGATACATAATTCTACAAGGCATAAATCCACCAAAAAAACGAGAGTAATTAAGAAATACTTTCGCAATATGTAAAGAGCATAAAGAGAAGATTCTTGCTTCTTTAACTTCATTTGGTTTTGCATCCTCTTTTGTAAACATTTTTACATAGCCAGTTACTCTCATATTATACTCTTCAGCAAGGGCATTGATAGACTCTCTTACATCATCACCACTTACATCTTCTTCCACAGTGTACTCTTTCATCATAGCTTTTGCTGGATCACCATCTTTGAGAACACTATTAAACATATCCATATATGCAGGAATAGCACCTTTATCTAACTTTTGGATATCAGAACCAACCTTAATATAGGCACCAGCACCTACGAGAATAACGAGAGCACCAATGAGTGCAAGTATGTTTTTTACCATTTTATTTCCTTTGTATTTAGAGCCAATTGTAGATCATAAAATAATTCACAATGCAAGCAAAAATTAAATTAAAAAAGCTTTTCTAACCATTGTAATGTAATGATTTTAGAATAAAAATATTATATTCAAAAGTCTCAAGGCCTTTTATGGAGAGCATTTTACCAAAAATATCATCAAATTTTTCTAAAATTTGGAATAAAATCATCAATTTTAAAGTACTTTTATAGTTTTTGCTCTTTTTTTAAATATATTAGAGCCTAAATTTTGTGCAGGTATGGCTTCACTTATGGCGTTTATATATCACGTTCAATAACACGTTTGAAAGTATTGAAGTAGTTATCTTGTAACTGTTGGAGACTCATCTCTACATCATTTACTTTAATACTCTTTCCTCCAATTGTACCAATTTTTTCTACTGCCATAGACTCATCTAGCAATGCTTCAAATAGAGTACAGTTCTCAAGTTTGACTTCGATAATAGCACGACTCATTGACTCTGCAAAAATATCTCGCTCATCAGCAACACTCATCTCTACATCACAACCTAATCCAGATGTTGCAGACATCTTCGCAAGAGCGATAGCTACACCACCAGAACTTACATCTTTAGCAGACTCTAGTAAGTTTTTCTTGTTTCCTTCGATGACTAAATCCCAAAGAGCAAGTTCAGCTTTGTAGTCAATAGTAGGCATGACACCAGCAACTGTATCACAAATCTCTTTCATATAGAGTGAACCACCGAACTCTGATTTACTTTCACCTACTAAGTAGAGTGCATTTCCAGCACTTTGAAAGCTTGACATAAGAACATTGTTTTGGTCATCGTTAACACCAACTGTTGCTATAGATGGTGTTGGGAATACCGAAACACCATTTGTCTCATTATAAAGCGAGACATTTCCACCAATAACGGGTGTAGCTAGTTTAGCACATGCCTCTTTGATCCCAAGACAACCTTCTGAAAATTGCCACATAACTTCTGGATTTTCAGGATTACCATAGTTAAGACAATCCGTAACAGCTAAAGGTTTAGCACCACTCATAGCAACATTACGTCCAGCTTCAATAACTGCAGCAGCAGCACCATTTCTAGGGTCAATATAACAGTAGCGCACATTACAATCAGCACTCATGGATAGCGCCTTACCATTCTCCTTTACACGGATAACAGAAGCATCAAGCATACCACCTTTTTTGATAGTATTTGTTTGTACCATAGAGTCATACTGTGTATAAATCCATGACTTATCTACTACTTCCATAGACTTAGTAAGTCTCTCAAACGCCGTTTGATTTGAAACTTTTTTAAAGTCGTTAATAGTTACAGATGCTAATTCAGCAAGATAGGATGGTTTACTCATTGGACGATTTAGTTCAGGAGCCTCTTCACTTACAGGATTTACTGGAACTTCAGCACACTTTTCACCGTGCCAAAATAGTTCCATATTTCCACTATCTGTTACTTCACCGATAACAGCAGCATCTAAGTTCCATTTCTCAAAGATATTAATAACTGCTTGTTCACATCCCTTTTTTACACAAACAAGCATACGCTCTTGAGATTCACTGAGCATAAAGTCATAAGGCAGCATCCCTTCTTCACGAGCAGGAACCTTGTCAAGATGCATAATCATACCTGAACCAGAACGTCCAGCCATCTCAAATGCCGAAGATGTAAGACCAGCCGCGCCCATATCCTGAATACCAACAACATAATCACTTTTAAATAGTTCTAAGCAAGCTTCTAAGAGAAGTTTTTCAGTAAAAGGATCACCAACTTGCACAGTAGGGCGAAGAGATTTGCTCTCTTCTGTAAAGGAGTCAGAACTCATAACAGCTCCACCTAGACCATCACGGCCAGTTTTTGCACCAACATACATGACTGGATTACCAAGACCCTCAGCAAGACCTAAGAAGATCTCATCAGATTTTGCAATACCAAGGTTAAAAGCATTTACAAGAATGTTACCATTATAGCACTCATCAAAACTCACTTCACCACCGATAGTAGGGACACCCATACAGTTACCATAACCACCGATACCTTCGGTGACACCACGAACTAAATAGCGTTGGTGCTTTGAGATATCATCATTGTTAGTGATATTTCCAAAACGAAGAGCATTAAGTGAAGCAACAGGGCGAGCACCCATAGTAAATACATCACGCATAATTCCACCAACACCCGTTGCTGCACCTTGATAAGGTTCTATAAAAGAGGGGTGATTATGAGACTCCATTTTAAAAACTGCAGCATACCCATCACCTATATCAATAACACCAGCATTTTCACCAGGACCTTGAATAACCCAAGGAGCTTTTGTAGGGAAACCTTTTAAGTGTACTTTTGAAGATTTATAAGAACAGTGTTCAGACCACATTGCAGAGAAGATACCAAGCTCAACGATATTTGGTTCGCGTTTAAGAATCTCTTTTATATGTATATAGTCATCTTGACTTAACTTATGGTTTGCAAGTTGTTCTTCAATATTTTCTAGTTGTTGGCTCACGGAGGAATCCTAAAAATTTAGATTTAAAAATGGATTATATCAAAAAAGTTGTTAGAGTTATTTTAAAAATTTGAAGCTACATGAAGTAATGGTGCTCGATACTGGATTTGAACCAGTGACTCCCACCTTGTCGAGGTGATACTCTACCACTGAGTTAATCGAGCTTGTCCAAAGAGTGAAATTTTACCAAACAATTCTTAAACTAATTTTCAATTTTTAGTAAATTTTTAATCTCTTTTAAATTTGATAAAACTTTTGTAAATATCAGAGATTTACTTTTATTTTATGTTTGTTAGGTGTATAATTTCAAGGTAAAATTAAAAGATAGTACAAGGGTAACTATGAATATAGCAGAATTAGAAGCATTAGGACTTAAAAATGTTGGAGAAATCTTTCACAATTTAAGTTATGATGAGCTCATTAAACATGAGTTGGATAATGGTGAAGTGGCTTTAACAAAAAAAGGTGCTACTGCCGTTGATACAGGGATTTTTACTGGACGCTCTCCAAAAGATAAATACTTCGTAAACCGTGATCCATCTAACAAGTATATTGCTTGGGGTGACGTAAATCATAAAATAAGTATTGAAGTTTTTGATGAATTGCTAGTGGTCGCACAGGAACAACTTTCAAATCAAGACCTTTATGTAACTGATGTATTTTGTGGTTCATCTCCAGCTTCTAAACGATCAGTACGTTTTGTCACAGAGATAGCTTGGCAGTCGCACTTTGTAAAAAATATGTTTATTCGTCCAACTGCCGCTGAGTTAGAAGTCTTTGAATCTGATTTTGTAGTTTTAAATGCTTGTAAAGCTGTGAACAATAAATGGAAAGAGCATGGGTTAAATTCTGAAGTATTTGTTCTTTTTGATATTGAACGAAATATTTGTATTATTGGTGGAACATGGTATGGTGGTGAGTTGAAGAAAGGTATCTTCTCTATGATGAACTACTGGTTACCACTAGAGGGTAAACTCTCTATGCACTGTTCTGCAAATGTTGGAGAGCGTGGTGATACTGCACTATTCTTTGGTCTTAGTGGAACGGGTAAAACTACACTTAGTACTGATCCTCATCGTGCACTTATCGGTGATGATGAACATGGCTGGGACAACTATGGTGTTTTTAACTTTGAGGGTGGATGTTATGCAAAAGTAATCAACCTTGATGGTAAAAGTGAACCTGAGATTTATGGTGCTATCCGTAAAGATGCACTTTTAGAAAATGTTGTAATGTATGGTGAGGGTGAAGTAGATTATGAAGATGGTTCTAAGACTGAAAATACTCGTGTCTCTTATCCTATCGAACATATTGAGAACCATAAAAAAGATCTTATGGCAGGACATCCAGAAAATATTATCTTTTTAACTGCTGATGCATTTGGTGTTCTCCCTCCTGTGTCTAAATTGACAAAAGAGCAAGCAATGTACTACTTCTTAAGTGGATATACTGCAAAAGTTGCTGGAACTGAGCGTGGTATTACGAAACCTATCGCTACTTTCTCTGCATGTTTTGGGGAGGCATTTATGACACTTCATCCAACAGTTTATGCTGATCTTCTAGGGAAGAAAATAGATGAACACAATGTTAATGTTTATCTTGTAAACACTGGCTGGACTGGTGGTGCTTATGGCGTTGGAAAACGTATGAGTATCAAAAATACTCGTGCTTGTATTAATGCTATTTTAGATGGTAGTATTAATGAGAGTGAGTTTGACACAACAAAAACATTTAGACTGCATGTTCCTAAAACTTTAGGTGATATAAAACCAGAAATTTTAAATCCTCGCAATGCTTGGGAAGATAAAGAACTTTTTGATAAGACTAGAGATAATCTCGCTGAAATGTTTATTGCTAACTATAAAAAATACCAGGATGGGGAGCATACAGATTTTGCCCCATTCGGTCCAATAGTCGGATCTTAAGAAGAGTAGATCTTTACTAAAGATAGTACAAAATCCAACTAAAATTTATTTAGTTGGATATGTTTAGTAAATTTTTTATTTAACCTTTTTCTTAGTAGCCATTTCCATATAGAGCCATAATCCTCCACCTAATACCACTAGTATAATAGGTGCAATCCAAGGTTTATTACCTATCGATTCAGCTAACTTTATAAGGATACTTCCAGAGTAGTAACTTCCAAATCCTACAATAAAAACCCAGATAGCAGAGCTACCGATATTGAGTACTATGAACTTTTTAAAATCATATTTTGTGAGACCTATTGCAATAGGGATGAGTGTCTTGATACCGTAGATAAATTTTTGGATCAGAATAATCCATGAGCCATACTTTTTCATATAAATATGTGCAAGGGCGAGTTTACGTCTATGCTTGCTAACTCCTTCCATCATCATACTTTTTTGGTAGCGTGCAAGGTAAACAAGGAGTATATCTCCAATGGCGTTTGCGACAAATGCGATAGCCATAGATGTCGCAAGATCCATCTTCCCCATATAAGAGAGAACCCCCGCTCCTAAAAGTGCTATAAATCCACCACCTAGTGAGTAGAGAAAAAGTCCTATATATCCGTATGTTTCTAAGTTTGTAAAAGTATCTTCCATTAATATTCCTATATGTTATAGTTGCTTGATCTTCATTATCTCATCGCGAAGCCTAGCTGCTTCTTCAAAGTTTAACTCTTTGGCAGCTTGTTTCATTTTGAGCATAAGCTCTTTTGTAATAGCTTTTTTTTCTGATGCTGGCATTTTATCTCTTTTCTTATGTTTAAGATAGAGATCATTATGCTCTTCTAGTTTGAGATTCTCATCGAGTGCTCTAATAGTTGTAGTAGGAGTGATACCGTACTTTTTATTGTGAGCTTTTTGTATCTCTCTTCTTTCATTCGTTTTATCGATAGCTTTTTGCATAGAACCTGTCATCTTATTTGCATAAAGTATAACACGACCATTCGCATTTCTAGCTCCACGACCAATAGTTTGAATAAGTGCTGTTTCACTTCGTAAAAAGCCCTCTTTATCGGCATCAAGAATTGCCACTAAACTTACCTCAGGGAGGTCAAGTCCTTCTCGTAAAAGATTAATCCCAATAAGAACATCAAACTCTCCTAAACGTAAAGCGCGTATGATCTGGTTTCTCTCAATAGTATCGATATCTGAGTGCATGTATTGTACTTTTATACCTAAGTCAGCAAGGTATTTAGTAAGTGCTTCTGCCATTTTTTTAGTGAGTACTGTTATAAGAACTCTTTCATTTTTAACGATGACTTTTTTGATCTCATCATGGATATCTTCTACTTGATTATCAGATCTTTTTATCTCTATAAGTGGGTCTAGTAGTCCTGTAGGGCGGATAATTTGTTTGGCTGTTACGCTAGATATTTCAAGTTCATATTCGGCAGGTGTTGCTGATACAAAGAGATACTTCGGTGCTTTATTGATGTATTCATCTGCTTTAAGAGGGCGATTGTCTAGTGCAGAGGGGAGACGAAATCCATACTCAACCAATACCTCTTTTCTAGCTCTATCCCCTGCATACATTCCTCGATACTGAGGCAAAGAGACATGAGATTCATCGACAATAACAAGGTACTCTTTGTTATTTTGTGCAAAGTAATCAAGAAGTGTAAAAGGAGCTTCTCCAGGCTTTTTATTTGTGAGTAAACGTGAATAGTTCTCTACCCCTTTACACATTCCTGTAGTCTGTAACATTTCAAGATCAAATTCAACACGTTGTTTTAAACGCTGATACTCGACGAGTTTTCCCTCTTTTTGAAAGTAAGCAAGTCGATCATCTAATTCTTCTTCTATGCGTTTAATAGCTAGAGCCATCTTCTCTTGACCAACACTGAACTGAGAACAAGCATAGATAGTAATGTTCTTAAAATTTTCAAGCTTTTTGTTGTCAATGAGTTCAAAAGTATAAATAGCCTCTATCTCATCCCCAAAAAATTCAATACGAATCGCCTCTTGTTCAAAATAAGGTGGGTATATATCTAAACTCTCTCCATTCACACGAATATGTCCAGAGTCAAAGTAGGTGTCATTACGAGAGTATCCCATCTCTACTAGACGTAGCAGTAGCTTTTTTTGGTTTATATTATCACCAATAGCTAAAGCTTGTACCATATTGAGATACTC
The DNA here is from genome assembly GCA_021766785.1 of Sulfurimonas sp. endosymbiont of Alviniconcha boucheti. Taxonomy (GTDB): domain Bacteria; phylum Campylobacterota; class Campylobacteria; order Campylobacterales; family Sulfurimonadaceae; genus Sulfurimonas. Next base: position 208,627 of record JAICBP010000084.1, on the reverse strand, counting down.
TTGGGGATCACCAAGCCCATAGTTTGCTGAAACAGAAGCAATAACTATTACATCATCATAAGAGAGTAAATTTGCCGTAGAAGAGAGTCTCATACGTTCTAACTCATCATTAATAGCACTATCTTTTTCTATAAAAAGGTCTTGGCGAGGGATGTAAGCTTCTGGTTGATAATAATCGTAATATGACACAAAATACTCAACATGGTTATGAGGAAAAAACTGGCGAAACTCTGAATATAACTGAGATGCCAAAGTTTTGTTATGTGTCATGATGATAGTGGGCATCTTCACATTCTCTATAATCCGTGCCATAGTGTGTGTTTTTCCACTACCTGTTACACCCTCAAGGGTTTGATAACGATTCCCTTGAAGTATAGAATCTGTTAATTTTTTAATAGCTGCAGGCTGATCACCTGAAGGTTGGTAAGGAGATGTAACTATAAACTCTGGTTTTTTTTTCATTGATGGAATTATAGCTAAATTGTACTTATTTTTAGAATTAGTGTAGCAAATACATTGCTATAAGACTCTTTAATGCAAGCATAACAAAAGTAAAAAGAACAGCTCCAAGTAGTAGATATAAAGTGTACTTAGAATGGATAATCTCCACAAAGTTAGTAAAACCAAATGTTTTTAGAGTCAAGATAAAACTCATTATACCTCCAAGAGTACTTGCTAGGGCGAGTCCTGCTACTCCAAAGAGTGAAATGAAAGAGAGTGCCATTATTATATAAACTATAAGAGAGAGTGTAGCTATCTTAGCAGCTTGCATCTGCATCTCCTTTGCATAGAGCCAGAGGAGAAAAAGCTTTTGTAGCCCAAATGGTAGGAGCCCTATCATGTACATCTGTAGTACTATTGTAGTATTTATGGTATCTGTTGCACTGAATGCACCATGTTCAAAGAGTAACCATGTTATCTCTTTTGCTAAGATGATACCGCCTATAGTACTTGCCGTAAGAACAAACGCCAAGAACCAGAAAGCTTTTTTAAGATTTTGTTTTGCCTTTATCTCATCATTATATTTGAGATATTTGGCTATTTTTGGAAAGAGGGCGATAGATGTAGCAATAGCAAAGAGTGCTAATGGAAGCTGAAAGATACGGTTAGCATAGTAGAGATAAGAGATAGAACCTGTTGTCAAAAATGATGCTAAAAATGTATCTAAAAATGCTGAGACCTGTGCAGTTGAGTTTCCCCAAACTGCAGGAAAGAATTGACGACGGAATTTTTTTGTATCTTTTGTAATGATTTTACTCTTTACTCTGAGGTACTTTATACCGCCAAAAAGAAGCTTCATAAGTCCCATATTGTAAATAGTGATGATATGAGTGCTAAGTTGGAGTAAACCTCCTAGAACAACTCCAAAACTAAGATAGTAAACTATTTCACTCTCTTCTTTATTATGGCTCAAGAGGAGTGCACCTATGAGAGAGAGATTAAGAAGTGCTGTGCTAAATGCAGTTGTGGCGAAGTGATTTTTGTACTGGAGTATTCCACTTAAAAATGTTACAGAAAAGATAAGTGGAAGATACCAGAAATTAATAGCTACATAGGGAGATGCTATCTCTATACTCTCTTTACTAAACCCAACAGCTATGGCTTTTGTAAAGAGCGTAGGCAGGAGGTTGACAAAAAGGGTGATAAGAAGGATAATAGAGAGAAAAATGAAAAAGATATGTATAGAAAAAACTGCCTTATTTTTACTTTTAGCAAATGCAGGGATAAACACTTGCGTAAATGCGCCTTCTGCAAAGATACGGCGAAAGAGATTTGGGAGTTTAAATGCTATAAAAAATATATCACTATAAATGTTTGCACCGAGAGCTGAAGCTGTGAGTAAATCTCGTCCAAATCCTAAAATACGTGAAATTAAGATGCCGAAACTATTGGTAAATATTGTTTTAAACATAGGACTCTTTGTCGATATATATTTGATTTTACGAAAGTTTAACAAACTTTTAGTTAAAATAGACTCAAAAATAAATTTAATATAAAGTCGGTGAGTAGATTATGGCACTATTTGGTTCTTCTAAACCTACTATAGAGAGGAGTACTGTTAGCCCGACTATAGTACGTACTCAAAATATTGTAAAAGAGATCAAAAAGATTGCTATTGAGCACAATGTAGATGTAAACTCCTTAGACTTTAATCTTTTAAAGATATTTACATACATACGTATAAATAATGATTCATTAGATACTCAATGGAAACATATAACAAATGATGAACTTGAAGACCTAGATCGTGTCGAAGCTCTTTTGAATCCTCATTTTGAAATAAAACAGACCTATGAAATAGAAATTTTCTCACATAAAACCACTCATAATACTTTTGCAGATTTTAAGTTTACTATTGGAGTGAATGCTAGCAAGTGTAAGGTTTATATGAGTATTAGTAAAGGTTCTAAATTAGAAAAGAGTATGAATTTAAATGAAAATTTAGTAAATCTTGTCAATAAGAAAAAAGTTAGAGCTGGTATTTTGGTCAATATTTTTGATGAGATGCTGCATAAGGTTATTCTGAAATTAAGTGCTGAGATTGAGGCGAGAGGCTCTCTTGTTTTTGAGAAAAAAGAGATATTGCTTATTGCTGAGGGTATTGAGCCAATACCAACACAAAATGATGAACTTATTCTTCACTATGAAAATTCAAATAATGAGATAAAAGAGCATGAGAAAATAGACTATGCTTCTCGAGGTTTTATTAAAAGTGTGAAAAAAGATGAGTTACTTATAGAATATATAAAACCTATAAAAGGTACAGCAGGACGTAATTGCCGTGGAGAGTCTACTCTTCCTGATGAGCCTATTGTTGCGCATAAGATAAAATTTAGAGTTGATGAAACTATCTCTGAAGAAGAAGATAGTAGAAGTGTGAAGTATATCGCTAGAGAGAATGGATATGTTGCTTTTAAAGATAATATATATAGTATAAAAAAAGAGATGGGTGTTAATGAGATTAGTTTTAGAACTACAGGAAATATATTAAGCGGTATTGATTCTAATGTGAGCCTAAGTATTAATGAAACAGATGGTGACAAAGATGCTATAGGCTCTGGTATGAAGGTTGAGGTTAGTGAGATAGATATAGATAGAAATATTGGTTCAAATGCACATGTTGTAGCTCTTAAGGCAAGAGTAGGTGGACAGACACATAAAACTTCTTTCATAAAAGCAGATGAGTTAGATATAAATATTCACAAAGGGAATGCTCAAGGTAAAGAAGTTCATATTGTACGACTAGAACATGGTGAGGTAGAGGGTGATAATGTTTACATAACCAAAGCAATAGGTGGGGTTATTCGTGCAAAAGATATTTACATTGAGGTATGTGATTCCAATATTCAAGCAATAGCAACACGGTATATAGAAATCAAAAAACTTCAAGGGAGTGAGAATAGTTTTGTTATAGATCTACTCCTAAAAAAAAATATACAAAAGAGTCTCAATGATAACAGAGAGACTATAAGTGAGCTGGAGTCCTCTTTAAAGAGTATTAACTCTGAAATTCAGAGATTAGAAGAGCATATCAGAAGAGGCAGACCCGCTTTTTTAGATATAAAAAAAAGGCTTATTCATTATAAGAAAAATGGTGTAAAACTTCCAACATCTTTTGTTCAAAAGTATAAGTCCTTTATAAAGTTACAAGATGATTTGGAAGAACGAAAAAAAGAGTATTCTACTCAAAATGACCAACTTCTTCTCCAGACTACTAGAACATCCTCCTTGCAAGATGATATTTTAGATGCTCGGATAGTAAATAGAGATAAATGGGTAGGTTATAATGAGATAAAATTTAAACTTATTGATCCACCTATAGAGCTGATACATAAACCAGCAGAAGGATCAAAAGAGATGATTTTTGGTTTAGTACAAAATACAGAAGGTGAATACACAATAAAGGCAATGGCAGAATGATAGTTGGTCTTAAAGGAAATGTAGTATATAAAGAGCCCACATTTGTACATATAGATGTACAGGGTATAGTCTATGAGGTGTTTATCTCTTTACAAACTTTTTCGGCACTAGGTAGGGATGAGATCTCTCTTTTTACTTCGCAAATAATTCGTGAAGATGCCTCACTGCTCTTTGGTTTTATGGATAGAAATGAGAAGAAGATGTTTGCGCGACTCATAAAAATAAATGGAGTAGGTCCAAAGGTAGCAATGGCTATCTGTTCGACATATACTCCTTCTCAGTTTGCAACAGTTATAAATAACAAAGACTTAAATGGTGTAAAAAAAGTACCAGGTATAGGACCAAAGGGAGCAGGGCGTATTCTTGTTGAACTCGCTGGTTTTGATACCGAGCTTATAAACGCCGGTGATGGTAGTACAAATGCAACTATAGCATTTGCTCAGGCAAAAGAAGCACTTGAAGCACTAGGTTTTAAAAAAGATAAAATATCTAAGGCACTCACAGCTTGTGAAGGCGATGATACTGCAGCACTTGTAAAAGGTGCTCTAAAATTACTAAAAACAGTTTGAAAAAGGATATATATTGAAATTAACTATTTTATTTGGTGGGGCGAGTTTTGAGCATGAGATCAGTGTTGTAAGTGCTATAACAGTGAAAGAGAAGTTGAGTAGTTTTGATTTGAGTTTTATCTTTTGTGATGGAGATCATAAGTTTTATCTTATAGAGGCTAATAAGATGAAAGCGACAACTTTTAGTAAACAACTCCATAAAAAGATGCCAGAATTAACCTTGACAAATGGTGGTTTTTTGCAAAAAACATTTTTAAATTCTACACTACATACAAATACTGTCTTAAATCTTATCCATGGTTCAGATGGAGAGGATGGGACTATTGCTTCTCTTCTTGACTTTTACAAGATTAAGTTTATTGGTCCACGCAAAGAGGCATGTACTTTTTCTTATGATAAACGTTATACAAAATACCTCTGTGATGCTATTGGTGTGAAAAGTGTTGCTTATGAACTCCTCAGTAGGGAGAGAGAGGTAAATCTAAGTCTCTCTATGCCAGTTATTGTGAAACCTGCCTCTTTAGGAAGTTCTATTGGTGTAAGTGTTGTAAAAGAGAAATCAAAACTTGATTATGCTTTAGACACGGCGTTTGAGTTTGATAGTAATGTTATCGTTGAGCCATTTATTGAGGGTGTAAAAGAGTATAACCTTGCTGGTTATATGGCAGATGGTAAGATCTATTTTTCTATAGTTGAAGAGCCTCAAAAAGAGGAGTTTTTAGACTTTGAGAAGAAGTATATGGATTTCTCACGCTCTGAACAGGTACGTCATGCAGAGATAGGGGAAGAACTTAGTAACAAACTTAAGTCAAATTTTGAGAAAATTTATCGTGGTATGTTTGAGGGAGCACTGATCCGTTGTGACTTTTTTGTTATCGATGGTGAAGTACTACTCAATGAGATAAACCCTATTCCTGGCTCTATGGCAAACTACCTTTTTGAAGATTTTCCTGCATCTATAAAAGCACTTAGTAACTCTCTCTCCTATGCAAAAAAAGCAAATGTTCATTACAATTATATTCACTCAATCTCACAAGCAAAAGGAAAATAATGGCAGTTAAGTCTATTCAATACCTTCAGCACACTTTTGATATATGTTATGAGATACTTAATCCAGAGGCTAAAGTAGATATTATTATTCTCCATGGTTGGGGTGCAAATAAGGAGTTTATGAAAAATTCTTTTGGATCATATATGCAAGGATTTCGCCATATTTATATAGATTTACCTGGTTTTGGAAATTCAACCTGTCCCATCGCCTTAGATACTAAAAATGTTGCTCGAATTGTAGAGCTGCTTATGATTCATATAAATGCCAAAAAAGATATAGTACTTGGACACTCTTTTGGAGGAAAAGTAGCACTTATTTTAGATCCAAAAGTGCTTATACTTATTGCAAGTGCAGGTATTTACAGAAATAAATCATTAATAGTAAAGCTAAAAATTGCTGCTACAAAATTTTTGAACTATTTTGGACTGAGTAGATTTCGTACACTTTTTGTAGCAGAAGATGCAAAAAAATTGAGTCGTCCTATGTATGAAACCTTTAAAAATGTAGTCAATGAAGATTTTAGAGATGAATTTTCTAAATTTTATGGAAAAGCACTTATCTGTTTTGCAAAAGAGGACAGTGCTACACCTCTTAGCTCAGGAAAAGAGATGAGTAAACTTATAAAAGATTCTCGTTTAGAAGTCTATGAGGGGGATCATTTCTTCTTTACTAAAAATGCAGAAAATATCGCCAAAAAGAGTGAAGAGACTTTTTTAACAACATTAGGAAATTAGTATGCAAGAGTTTGAAATATTGATAAACTTTGCGGTAAATACTCTCTTTGTTACACTTTTAGGTTGGTATCTTATTACGAACCTTCAGTGGTATAACTATAGCTTTTCCCGTGTTGTTCTGAAGCACCATAAGCCGCAGTGGCATGTTATGTATTTTATTATTCCTTTGGTTGTTTACTATACAACAGGAAAGTTTTTTCTTATCTTTTTTCTCTTTGCTTTTTTGCCTGCCATTATTTTTTGGTACAAAAAACTTGACAAAAAACTTCTTCTAACATGGCGTGTAAAACGTTTTCTTATCCTCTTAGTAGGTTTAACTCTTTTTCAAGATCTACTTTGCACGCTGAAAGATGTATGTCAGATTTATGGTGTTTTTATGCCTTTGGCGATGGCTTATATAGGATCTTATATAATAGAAAAATATCTTTTTATGGTTTATAAAAAAGAGGCAAAAAGAAAACTTGCAAGTATGGATAAACTCCAAGTTATAGCTATTACAGGAAGTTATGGAAAAACAAGTATCAAAAACTTTTTGGTACAGATGCTTGCACAAAAATTCAAGGTCTATGCAACGCCAAGGAGTATCAATACTCTAAAGGGTATAGTGAGTGATGTAAATAATTCTCTCCCTGAAGATACAGAGATATACATTTGTGAAGCAGGTGCACGTGAGAGAGGAGATATTTATGATATTACTACTTTTGTTGCACCTCAAACAGTAGTAGTTGGATGTGTTGGTAAAGCTCATATCGAGTACTTCAAATCTCTCAAAAACATTATAGCCACAAAGTTAGAGATAATGCAGTCTCCACGTTTACAAAAGGCTTTTATACACACTTCTGTTACAGATGAGTTCCATGAAAAAGTGACTTTTTTCGGAGATGAAGTAAGTAATATAGATGCAGGATTGGAGGGAATTGACTTCTCTATATGTTTTGATGAAACTACTCTAAACTTACATACTAATGTTTTAGGTTCTTTTCAGACTATAAATATCGCTGTAGCTATTCGTATAGCTAAAGAGTTCGGTATGAGTAATGATGAGATAAGCAAAGCTGTGAAAGAGTTAGAACCAGTAGAGCATAGATTACAGATGATAAAAGCAGGTGGAAAATATATCTTAGATGATGGTTACAATGGAAATATAGATGGTATGCTTGAGGGTATAAGACTCTGCTCACTACATAAAGGAGGACAAAAAGTCATAGTAACACCAGGGTTAGTAGAGAGTACAGAGGAGTTAAACCTCAAACTTATAAACGCCATAAATGAGATTTTTGATATAGTTATAGTAACAGGTTCACTAAATGCAGAGCTATTTGAGAAGCATTTAGCTGTGAAACAAAAAGTTATGTTGGCAGATAAGACGAACCTTACTGCTGTGTTAGCTAAGAAGACAAAGTCGGGTGATATTATCCTTTTTGCAAATGATGCACCAAACTTTATCTAATAAGCCTTGCAGTTGATTATCTCTTGTAGTATTAATAAATTTTTTATATCATTCCTCAAACGGTAGATAAACTTGATGGTATATCTATTAAATCAACAAAAGGAGGGTCCTATGTTGGCTTATTGGTTAGCAATGTTTTTCTTTATGTAGTATAAACACCACGAACCAAATAAAGAGAAGTGTAAAGTTGTAGAGGATATAATAGCAGTTGAATTACATTTGAGTTAAAATAGATCAGGTGCTTAATTTGGATAACTTGCTAAGTTGTATCTGTTGTATGCAAATTAATTTATGTAAGTCGATGAAAATATCAGGAGAAGAGATGAAATTAAGTATTGATACTCTCTCTAAATATACTGCTTACTTTACAGCATTGATACTTGTACTACTTGTAACTCTTATTATTTATGATGCAACTGCTCGCTATCTCTTCTCTTCTGGTTCGACGGCTCTTCAAGAGTTAGAGTGGCATTTTTATGATGTGATTATATTGTTAAGTATCGCATTTACTCTTAAACATAATGCACATGTTCGTGTAGATATATTTTACGATAAGTTCTCTCCTAAAATACAAGCTTTTATAAATATCTTCTCAGTGCTTTTTTTCATACTACCTCTCTCAGCACTCATCATCTACATAGGTATTGGTTTTGTGGAGTTGAGTTTTTTACAGAGTGAAGCTTCCTCTGATCCTGGTGGGCTTACACACAGATGGATAGTAAAATCACTTATGCCTTTAGCATTTTTTTTCTTAGCTCTTGAAGCTTTATCTTTTTTAATAAAAGAGATAAAAAAATGGAGGGTTTTATGATTGCTATAGTTATGTTTAGTGTAGCACTTTTTCTTCTACTCCTTGGTATTCCAGTGGCGTTTGCATTTGGTGGAGTTGCTATGATGTTCGCGTTTGGCATACCAGAACTGGGCTTTGATGTTTTTAATATATTGCCATTTCGTATTTACGGTATCATGAGCAATACTACACTTATGGCAGTACCTCTTTTTATTTTAATGGGACTTATTTTAGAGAAGTCTGGAATGGCAGAGAAACTTTTAATCTCTATGTCTGCTATGTTTGGGGGTGTTCGTGGTGGGCTTGGTGTGAGTGTAGTCTTAGTTGGTGCTATACTTGCTGCTTCTACAGGAATAGTCTCTGCATCTGTTGTGATGATGAGTGTAATTGCACTTCCATTGATGGTAAATGCTGGGTATAATAAGTCACTCGCTAGTGGAACTATTGCTGCATCTGGAACACTAGGGCAGATTATTCCTCCCTCTATTATTCTTATTGTTTTAGGGGATGTTATGAGTGTGAGTGTGGGGGATCTTTTTATGGGGGCAGTTTTGCCAGGAGTTACTCTTGTATCTCTTTATATCAGCTATATACTCATTAGATCTTATCTCAAAAAAGAGGATGCTCCTGCACTCAAAAGTGATGAAAAGGTCTCTCTCTTTGATCTGCTTAAAGCTATAGTTCCTCCTTTATTGTTAATGATCTCTGTACTCGGGAGTATTTTCGCTGGTATCGCTTCACCTACTGAGTCGGCTGCATTTGGAGTTTTTGGGGGTATTTTACTCTCCCTATTTAACAAAACACTCTCTCCTAAGATGATAGAGTATGCTCTTTTTGAGAGTATGAAGCTTAGTGGTATGATTTTTATGATTCTTATCGGAGCAACGGCGTTTAGTCTAGTTTTTAACGAGCTTGGTGGTAGTGATCTTATTTTAGAATTTTTTAGTGAAGATATTGGGGATGTTTGGGTCTTTATTTGGGTAGCAATGCTTGCTATATTTATACTTGGTTTCTTTATTGATTTTATAGAGATTAGTTTTATTATTGTTCCTATATTAGTGCCTATTATGTCGGCGTTTGGAATTGATCCTATTTGGTTTGCAGTACTGATAGCTATGAACTTACAAGCCTCTTTTTTGACCCCTCCTTTTGGGCTTTCACTCTTTTTTCTCAAAGGAGCTGCTAGTGATAGTGTAACAACGATGGAGATTTATAAGGGAATTATCCCTTTTATTCTGTTACAGCTTATTGCTTTAGGTTTAGTTGTACTTTTTCCTGATTTAGTTTTTGCTTTTATTTGAGAGTTCTAAAAAAGCTACTTAATGTGAGTCTAATGTGATCGGTTCAAAAATATTTATGTAATTTACAATAGATGGAGTTTTTTAATGGAAGATATTTTATATGCCCCTTGGCGAGATGAGTATGTAGCAGGTGCAAAGATGGATGGGTGTCTCTTTTGCAATATCTCAAAAAATAGTAGTGATGACAAAGAGTTTAAGGTTCTTTATAGAGATGAACACTGCTTTATGGTAATGAACAAATACCCATATACACCAGGTCATTTTATGATTATTCCCCATGTACATACCGATAAACTTGAAGAGCTAGATTCTAAGAGTTGGCTGCAAATAACAGCTCTCACACAAAAAGGGGTAAAACTTCTTAAAGAGGGTTTTGGTGCAGATGGTGTAAATATCGGTATGAATCTTGGTAAAGCGGGTGGGGCAGGAATAGCTGAACATATTCATATGCATCTTGTTCCTCGTTTTAATCGTGATACAAACTTTATAACAACTATTGCTGATACTCGTGTTTACTCTACTGATTTTGAAAAAATATTTAAAAAGATAAAGAGTCTTATTCCTAAATATATTTTAACTTAGGTATCTTTTAGTAAAATTAGTGAGAAGAAAATTAAAAAGTTGAAAAGATAATTTTTTGAATTTTGAAAAATGCACTTATTTTTAGAATTGAGGTATAATTGTTATAATAAAATTATTCCCTAAGGATTTAAATGAAAACACATACACTTTTAATGCCACTAGATATGCACCTCCACCTTCGTGATGCAGTTATGCTTGAAAATGTTGCTCCTCTTTCTGCTTACTCTTTTAGTGGAGCTCTTGTTATGCCAAACCTTGTTCCTCCAATAAGTAATGCAGCTGAAGTAGTAGCCTATAAAGAACGTGTGCTAGCAGCAGTACCAAATGATAATTTTGAGCCCTATATGACTCTTTTTTACAAGAACTACGATAAAACCTTTTTAGAGTCTGTTGCTGATGAAATCTTAGCGATTAAGCTTTATCCCGCTGGAATTACTACAAATTCTGAAGGTGGAGTAAGCTCTTTTGATATTGATGAGATGCGTCCCACTCTGCAAGTGATGAGTGATTTGCAAATTCCACTTTGTGTTCATGGGGAGACTGATGGTTTTGTGATGGATAGAGAAGCTGAGTTTATGTCTATTTATGAGCTTTTAGCAACAAATTTTCCAAAGTTAAAAATTATTATGGAGCACATTACTACTAAAGCCGCTGTAGATATGCTTGATAAATATGACAATCTTTATGCAACTATTACAGTGCATCACCTTCTTTTAACTCTTGATGATGTTGTTGGTGGTATGATGCAACCCCATCTCTTCTGTAAGCCTATTGCAAAACGTCCAGAGGATTTGGATGCTCTTCTTTGTGTAGCACTAGAGGCACACCCTAAAGTGATGTTTGGAAGTGATTCTGCACCACACCCTCAACATGCTAAAGAGTCTTGTGGCTGTGCTGCTGGTATCTTTACTGCACCTATTGCATTACAACTTCTTTGTGAAATATTTGAACAGTTTAATAAGTTAGAGAACCTCCAAGATTTTGTAAGTGATAATGCACAACGCATCTACGGTATCTGTCCAGAGTTTAAAGAGGTAACTCTTGAGAAACGTCCTTTTGCCGTGCCTGAAAACTATAATGGTGTAGTACCTATGTATGCAGGTGAGACTATTTCATGGGCTATTGAGACTGTTGACTAAATTACTACTACTAGAGGATGATATACTCTTAGGGGAGACAATAGTCGATCTTTTAGAAGATGAGGGATACACGGTCTCTTATTTTACTAATGGCTCTAATGCACTCGATGCAAGTTACAAAGAGAAGTTTGATCTCTATCTCCTTGATATAAATGTTCCCCTTATAGATGGACTTTCCTTACTAGATGATTTACGTGGAGCAGGAGATACTACTCCTGCTATTTTTTTGACTTCTCATAAAGATAAAGAGAGTTTATCAAGAGGTTTTGCAAGTGGTGGAGATGACTATATCACAAAACCTTTTGACAATGATGAACTTCTTTGGCGTTTACAAGCACTACTAAAACGGACGAAAAAGGAGCTACCAAGAGAGATTGGAAAATTTAAATTAGATGAAGAGCATAAAAGTATCTACTATGATGGAACTTTATTAGAACTTTCTAACAAAGAGTATATATTTTTACAACTTTTTCTTAGTCATATTAATGAGATTGTACCTAAAGAGCTTATTTTAGATGAACTTTGGAGTGCAGAGGAGGGTGGGAGTGATGGTGCTATTCGTGTTTATGTGAACCGTCTGAAACAGTTACTTCCAGAAGTACAGATAGAGAATATAAGAGCGGTAGGGTATAGACTTGTTTGCTAGCCTTCGGATTAATATATTTATCTACTACTTTGTTACAGTGCTCTTTTTTATCGTTGGAGTTTACTACTTTCTCTTTTTTACTTCAGTAGAGAGTATCTCTATTTTGGCAGTAGTATTTTTTTGTTTTATCATTCTCTCTGGCGTTCTTATCTCAAAACTTGCAGTCGATCCACTTCAGGAGTATGTACAAAATCTACAAGATCTCTCAAATGAGACACTACACGAACTAAATCTTCCTGTAAGTACCATAAAAATAAATACTCAGATGCTGCAAAAAAACTTGAATGATACAAAGAGTAAAAAGAGGCTAAACCGTATAGAGAGTGCTTGTAGTATGCTTGAACAAAGATATAATGAACTTGAGTATATGATAAAAATGCAGAGTCGTGAAGATATAGATGAAGAGTTTTCACTCAAAGATCTTGTAGAGGAGAGAGTGGCATTTTTTAGGAGACTCTATCCACAGATGGCGTTTGAACTTCATGTAGATGAGTTAGTAGTACTAAGTGATAGAACAGGAGTGAGTAAAGTAATTGACAATATTGTTGATAATGGGGTAAAATACTCTGATAAATCGTCAAAAATAAAAATTACACTCCATGAGAATAGATTAGCTATAGAAGATTTTGGAATAGGTATGGATGAAGTAGAACTTCTACATATATTTGATGCCTATTATCAGTCAAATAGTACTATGCAAGGATTTGGTATAGGTTTATGTATGGTAAAGAGATTTTGTGACAAAAATAGAATACTACTTAACTTTGACTCTGCACTAAGTCGAGGAACAAAAGTAGAATTACAATTTAAAAAATTAGGAAGTTAAATGGAAGCGGTAAATATATTAAATTATGCAGAAGATATTTTGGATTATGGTGTTATGGGAGTGCTTATCTTGATGAGTATCGTGACGCTTTGGCTTTTTATAGAGCGTATGATGTTTTATAAAAGTGTGCGAACAGAGGATTATAAGCATAGAGATAGTCTCGATCTTGATCTTACAGATAATATAGGAGTACTTAGTGCTATAGGAACAAATGCTCCTTATGTGGGACTACTTGGAACGGTAATGGGAATTATGATTACTTTTTTTACTATGGGTGATGTGGATGCAGTAGATGCAAAGAGGATTATGGTAGGACTAGCTCTTGCACTTAAAGCAACTGCTATGGGGCTTGTAGTAGCTATTCCAGCTATTGTTGCTTACACTATAGCTCTTCGTAAAGTTGAGAGGATTTTGACAAAATTTGATGTAGAGCAAGAGGAAAAAGTGAAGTAATGGCAAAATATAAAAAAAGTCATAAAAAATTTGATTCTATAAATGTTATTCCATTTATAGATATTATGCTTGTGCTGCTTGTCATGGTTCTTACAACGGCGACTTTTATTAAGCAGGGAGTAATTCCTATTGATCTTCCAAATGCAGAGACAGCAGATAAAAAGGATAGACAAAAAGAGGTCACAATCTATATAAACGCCAAAGGTGAGATATTTTTTGAGAAAGAGAAAGTGGATCTAGGGAGATTAGAAAAAGAGTTATCTAGTATTTCAAAAAAGAGGACTGTTATTTTAAAAAGTGACAAAGAGTCTCGTTTTCAAAATTTTGTAAATGTTATGAATATACTCAAACATTTAGATCATCAACAGCTTTATATCGTAACAAAGCAGTAAAGGCATTTCTATTTTTTGCTTCAAGAGCACATAAATGGCTCTTAAAGCTTTTATTACATACCTGGCATACCCATTTGAGGAGGCATACCTGCACTTGGATCCATAGTTGGAGTCTCTTCAGGTAACTCGTAAATAGCTGCCTCTGTTGTAAGAAGCATAGAGGAGACTGATGTTGCATTTGTAAGAGCCACACGAGCCACTTTAAGTGGGTCGATAATACCTGATTCAAACATATCTACATACTCACCATTTGCAGCATTAAATCCAATAGTATCACTATCTGCTGTCTCTACTGTATTTACTACAACCCCAGTATCAAATCCTGCATTTTCAGCTATCTGTTTCATAGGTGCTTTTATAGCTCTTAAGATAATCTCTGCACCGATTTTTTGATCTTCTTCTAAGTCAAGTTTTACTTTTGATGCGGCACGAACAAGAGCTGCACCACCACCGATGATGATACCTTCCTCAACTGCTGCTTTTGTAGCTGAGAGTGCATCATCAACACGATCTTTTTTCTCTTTCATCTCAGTTTCAGTTGCAGCTCCTACCTTTATAACCGCGACACCACCGCTAAGTTTTGCTAAACGTTCTTGAAGTTTTTCTTTATCATACTCACTAGAAGTTGCATCTATTTGCACTTTGATTTCAGCTATGCGAGATTTTACAGCCTCATCACTACCAGCACCATCAACGATAACAGTGTTATCTTTGTCTATAACCACACGAGCAGCTTGACCAAGCATAGAGATGTCAGTACCCTCTAATGTATGTCCAGTCTCTTCACTTATAACAGTACCATTAGTAAGTACAGCTATATCAGCTAGCATCGCCTTGCGTCTATCACCAAAACCTGGTGCTTTGACAGCAGAGATATTTAAAACGCCACGAAGTTTATTTACAACAAGAGTTGAGAGTGCTTCACCCTCTACATCCTCAGCAATAATGAGAAGTGGACGAGAAGTTTTTTGAACTTCTTCTAGTACAGGAAGAAGATCTTTTAGTGATGAAATCTTGCTATCAGCTAGAAGAATCCAAGGATTTTCAATCTCTGCTATCATTTTCTCAGGGTTTGTAATAAAGTAAGGGCTTAAGTAACCACGATCAAACTGCATACCCTCAACAACATCAAGCTCATCGCTAATTCCCTTAGCCTCTTCAACAGTAATAACACCATCTTGACCAACTTTATCCATAGCTTCAGCGATCATATCACCGATTGCAGAGTCAGAGTTTGCAGAGATCGTAGCAACCTGAGCTATATCTTGTTTACCATTTACTGCTTTTGAAGATGCTTTTACATTCTCTAAGATAGCAGCACATGCTTTATCCATACCACGTTTCACCTCTACAGGGTTTGCACCAGCTGTGATATTGCGGAGACCTTCAGAGAAGATGGCGTTTGCGAGTATAGTAGCAGTTGTAGTACCATCACCAGCCTCATCAGCAGTGTTTGAAGCTACTTCTTTTACAAGTTGTGCACCCATATTTTCTAATTTATCTTTAAGCTCTACCTCACGAGCTACTGAGACACCATCTTTTGTAAGAACTGGTGCACCATAGCTTTTCATGATTAGTACATTACGACCGCGAGGTCCCATTGTTACTTTTACCGCATCTGTTAGTTTTTCAACACCATGAGCCAATACATTTCTTGCCGTATCTGAAAATATTATTTCTTTTGCCATTTTTAATTTCCTTTATTTTGATTATATCTATTTATATTTACTATTTTCACCTCTTCTGAGGTGGAACAAGAGTGGTAATTTAGTTGATAATTCCAAAGACATCATCAACATCAAGTACTATGTAAACAGTATCATCAAATGAAACTTCATTACCAGCATACTTACCAAAAAGAACTTGATCTCCTTTTGTTAGTATTTCTACTTCTTTACTTACTGCAACTACTTCCCCACGAGAGGGTTTCTCTTTTGCATTATCTGGAATAATGATCCCTGACATAGTTGTTGTAGCTTCTTCTACACGCTTGACTAAAACTCTGTTTCCAAGTGGTTGAAAATTCATTGACCATCCTTTTTTTGTGATATTTTTTTTACAAATGCAATTCTAATGTAATAAATTTAACAGTTGGTAAAAGGAGGATTTGTTATTGTGACTTAATTAAAAAAAATGTGGGTTTGAAAATTCAGCTTCAAACTTTTACTCAATCTGCAATGCAAATTAATTATATTTTTCATGTACGAGAACACTCTACCTTCAAGTGCATTTGTAGTATTTGATAAATAACATTTATTTATTATCTTTGTTATTAAATGATATTTAAGGTCTATGGTATATAATATTTGTTAATAAACGGTGGGGCTGAACACTAAACGTGCTCCCCACCAATTGTCGTATTCCGCTATGCTACATACAACAGTTGGCAGGAACCCACACTAATCAAAATGGAGTATTTTCTATTCATAAAATAAATGGAGATAATAAATTTATTGCCTTTAATGAAAATAAATTAATTAAAATTATTATTAAGCCAGAACACTTTAGCGATATCAAAGAAGATTTAAATATCCTAGGTATAAATAATTCAATGATATTCCCAGATATAGATGGTTTATGTAAACATTTAGAATATAGATTTACACATGAAAAGACATAAAGACATAATAAAAAAGCTTGCAAAACTAAAAGAAGTTTTTATTTCAAACAGCATATTGAAAAGTGACAAATAAGATTTAGTAAATTTTTGCTATAATGCACCTAATTAAATATTGGAGTATGTTATGCAAAATATAGCAATTCAAGTTCAAGATGATTATATTAGCGATTTTATGAACTATGTTAATAATCATAGTGACCGCATAATATAATATGGTTGGTGCTAAAATGTTGATTAACTAATAGTTAGCATCTAAAGTAACATTATTAAGGAAAACAATGTTTGAGAGCGAATTTTGCAAAGTAGAATATTTGCAAAACATAAATGCACTACTTTGTACTTGGAAAAAGTATTGTGAATTTAAAGATTATAGAGAACCATTACAATATAGCTTAGAATTTATCAATCAAAACAGTGTAACAACTTAGATAACTGATACCTCAAATAGATTTGAAAGCACACCAGAAGATAATCAATGGTTAGCAACAGATTTAGCTCTCAAGCCATAAATAGTAGTTGTAAAAAAGTAGTGTTTATGATTAAAAATGATAGTCCTATAAAAAATTAGAAGATATTAAAGAGTAAATTTTTGATATAATGTAGCACTATAAGATAAAGAGGGGCTATTTTGACTTTTATATATAGAGAACATGCAATTCAAAGGATGTTTGAAAGAGATATATTTGAAGAGAATGTTGAACAAACTATTGAAAGTGGTATTATTATAGAAGAATACATTGATGATAAACCATACCCATCATTCTTAGCATTAAGTTTAAAAAACAAACCTCTTCATGTTGTTTTTGCAAAAAATGATGAAGATAATGAGGTTATAATTATAACTGCATATTATCCAAATAAAGATAAATGGAGTGAAGACTACAAAACAAGGATTGAAAAATGAAATGTATGATTTGTAAACACGGAGAAACCAAAAAAGGCACAACAACAGTTACTTTAGAAAAAGGTAGCTCTACCGTTATTTTTAAAGAAGTACCAGCTCATATCTGTGATAATTGTGGAGAAAAATATATTGATGAGTCTACAACAAAAGAGTTGCTAAATAAAGCAAGAACTATTGTAAAAAATGGTGTAGAAGTTGATATTAGAAAGTATGCGATAGCAGCATAATGAAAATGCCAACAAAACCTCGAGACTGTGAACTTAGTCCAAAAACCCCATAAACTGGGCTAAATTCTCAGCTCAACTTTCCTAAGTTCAAATCATAAATGCAATTTTCTTAGAAGTAAGTGAAGAAGGGGTTAGGTGGAAATTACATTTATTGGTTGAATGGGCGAAGTGTTTGAAAGCTTGTATCTTAGGGGGGGGGTTATTAAGTGGCTCCGGATGCTGGATTCGAACCAGCGACCAAATGATTAACAGTCATCTACTCTACCACTGAGCTAATCCGGAACATTTCATTAAGAAGTTTTCTTAAAATAGATGGTGTCAAGAGGGGGACTTGAACCCCCGACCCCCGGCTTATGAGACCAGTGCTCTAACCAGCTGAGCTACCGTGACATATTTCAAGAGGGTGGAATTATAACTATCTAAAGCTTTATATTTGTTTAACTTCAGCAAAGTGCATTATAAAGAAAACAAATAGTTAAGATTTGATACTCTTAAATGTGAGGAAGTCATTAGATATTTGAAAAAGTAAGTGGTGACCCCGAGGAGAATTGAACTCCTGTAACATGGATGAAAACCATGGATCCTAACCGCTAGACGACGGGGCCACTTAATATTGTTTGGTGTCCTGTGATGGATTCGAACCATCGGCCACATCATTAAAAGTGACGTGCTCTACCAGCTGAGCTAACAAGACATTTTATCTTTTATGTGTTAAGAGGTCGAAATTATAGATAAAAATACTTTGGATGTCAAGAAAATTATAAGTAAATTGTTAAATTTATTTTGATGTAGAAAAAAATAATTTTGTAGAATAACTATGTAACAGTGAGTATTAATAATTCATTTTGTATAATCACTACTGCATTTTAAGATAAAGGACTTCTTTGAATAGTTTTATAAAAGTGGGTTTGATAGTAGTAGCTTCTATATTTGTATCGGGTTGTGCACAAAAAGTGAGGATAAAGGCACTAAATCCTGCTGAAGTAGGTGCATTGGCATCTAAGAAAAAAATTGCAGTGAGTGAGTTCAAAAATGACCATATTGGTTTATCAGGAAAAATTGAAGCAGAGGTAGCAAAGCAGAAGCTTGATAAAAAACATTATTTTACAGTACTAAGCAGAAAAAATATGGATAAAATAATTGCCGAACAAAAGCTTCAGTCTTCTGAAATGATGGATGAAAAAACTGCAACTAAAGTTGGTAAAGTTATAGGGGCTCAAGCTATTATTAGTGGTGAGGTTACTTCTAATGCCGTGAGTGGTTCGTATAAAGTAGATAAAGAGAAGTGCCTTAAATATACTAAAACTAAAGATGGTCTTGAATGTTCTAAGTATAGATACTATAAGGTTACTTGTAGAACTACAAAGGCTTCAGTATCTGCAAATATAAATATTATTGATGTTGAAAATACAACTATAATTTATGGTGATACCGTTGTTAAAGATTATAGTGCTGATTCATGTCACTCTCATGGAAATATCCTCTCACGATATCAAGCTCTTAATAAGTTAGCAGCAAAAATTGCAGATGAGTTTGTTTATAAACTTACACCAAATTATACCTATTTTGATGTAACACTTTTAAATAGTATTGAGTTAGAGAGAGTAACTGCTGTGCAAAATAAAAAATTTGAAGCTGCATTAGCGTACATTAAAGTTGCGCGTTATGAAAAAGCTAAGAAACTTTTAGGTTCTCTTATGGATGAATTTGATGGAAAAAGTTATGTTGTTGCATATGTTTATGGTGTCGTATATGAAGCTACAGGTGATTTTGATAAAGCAAAAGAGATGTATACAATAGCAGATGATGATACAATTGAGCCAGTTGAAGAGATTAATTTGGCAATAAATCGTATTGATTCTCTTATTGCTAACAGAGATGAAGCTAGAAAGCAGATAAATGCTAGATAAGCTCCAAAATATTTTAAAATATAATATACTTACTGTATCTCTTCTCTTTTTTAGTGCATGTGGATCAACACCTACATCACCAAAGAAAGTTGTCTCTCCTCCAGCGTGGGTTTATGCTATTCTCCCTGATGATACTCCAACCAAAATGTATGGTCTTGGGATTGGTAAAAATAGAGAAGATGCGATTAAGGTAGCTTTAAATGATATGGTCTCTCGCTTAAGTGTTACATTGAAATCCTCTTTTCAAAGTAAAGAGAAAGTTACAAATTATTCTCATAGTTCTGTGTTTACAAGTGATATTAAATCATCTGTATCAGATATAAAAATCAGTAACTACAAGGTTATTAAGTCTTATAGAATAAGTTACAAAGAGTTTGCAGTGATGGTTGAGAGTGATAAATCAAAGTTTATTGCTGGACTAAAAACTAAACTTAAAAGTGATAAAGAGAGCATAAAAGAGAGGTTTTTTAGTGTAGCATCTCGTGATGCATTAACACGATATAACGTCAAAAAATCTCTTGCAAGAGAGGCAAAAAAGCTTGCAACTACGGTAAGTATTATCTCTCTTTTAGATAAAAATTTCAATAAAGCTACAAATGATAAATTTATTCGTGAAATGGAAAAGTCTTATCTTAGTGAAGCTAATAAGTTGAAGTTTTATATAAAAAGTGATTCTATGTCAGAACCTTTTGCCAAGAGGATAGCGAATTTTCTTGCACAGAAGCATTTTAACATTGTCTCAAGTAATAGTGGTGCTATCGTTCTTTCTGTAAAGGTAAAGAGAGATCTTCACAAAGGAGATATAGAGATTGTTATTTTTACTATTGATATGAGTGTTTTTGATGGCATTACTCGTATTGGTGGGAACAGTATTATTGTTAAGGAGAGATATAATGGTTCAATGGCAAGTGCATATAAATCTGCGACAATCCATTTTGAACAAGATATTAATGCTCAAGGTATAAAAAGTCTCCTTGGAATAGATTTAGACGTAGAGTAATATTTAATCTCTATTTACCCCAAAGTTCTATACTTGCACAACATAAAATCATATAAGGTTGTGTAAATCATGATAAATAAAATGCAAGAAGTTAAAAAAGAAGTTGCTAAGGTTGTTGTTGGTCAAGAGAAGATGATAGACTCTCTTCTTATTGCACTTTTGTGTGAGGGTCATATCCTTATAGAGGGTGTACCAGGACTTGCTAAAACTACTACTGTCAATGCTCTTTCAAAGGCTCTAGGTCTTAACTTTAAACGTGCACAGTTTACTCCTGATCTTCTCCCTTCAGATATTTTAGGTGCAGAGATTTATGATCCTCAAAATAATCAATTTAAGATAAAAAAAGGTCCTATTTTTACTAATCTTTTACTAGCAGATGAGATAAATCGTGCTCCAGCAAAAGTACAATCAGCTCTTCTTGAAGTAATGCAGGAGAAGCAGGTGACACTTGGTGACACCACTTTTAAACTTGATCTTCCATTTTTTGTAATGGCGACACAAAATCCAGTCGAGCAAGAGGGTGTTTACCAACTTCCTGAAGCTCAACTTGATCGTTTTATGCTCAAACTCATTGTAGATTACAATACAAAAACAGAAGAGTTAGAGATAGCCAGAAGAATATCTAGTGGTAAATTTGAAGAGATAAATGCTGTTCTTGGTGAAGCTGATATTTTAGAATTAAAAAGAGACATAGCAAATATTCATGTAGATGCTGAAGTAGAAGAGTATATGATAGAGCTTGTAAATGCGACAAGAAATCCTAGTGAGTATGGACTTAGTGAGATAGAAGAGTTTATCCAGTTTGGAGCAAGTCCTCGTGTGAGTATAGATATGTTTAAAGCTGTAAAAGCAATGGCGTTTATGCGAGGCAAAGATTTTGTGACACCTATTGATGTTGCTTATATCGCTAAAGAGTTGATGCGACACCGTATTGTACTTACATATGAAGCAGAGGCAGAAGGTGTAACAACAGATGAGATTATCCAAAAAGTACTTGAAGCAGTAGAGATACCTTAAGCTTTTGCTTTCACTTCCCCCATCATGGGCTTCTTATTTAGCAGATGAGATTCAAAAAGAGTATTTCTTAGAATTAGATAAGTTTATTGAGTATGAGTATAAAACTCAAACTATATTTCCTCCTAGAGAGAAACTTTTCTATGCTTTTGAAGCTGTCAATCCAGAAGATGTAAAGGTAGTTATACTTGGACAAGATCCCTACCATAAAAAAGGTCAAGGGCATGGTCTTGCCTTTTCAGTAGCTACTCATACAAAAATTCCTCCATCACTTAAGAATATTTATAAAGAGTTAGTGGAAGATATTGAGTGTCCAGAGCCTATAGATGGCAATTTAGAGAAGTGGGCAAAAGAGGGTGTTTTACTTATAAATAGTGTCTTGAGTGTGAGAGAAGCTAAACCGAACTCTCATAAAGGCAGAGGTTGGGAGACTTTTAGTGATAGTGTGATTCAAAAACTTTCAGAGAAATTTGAAAATATTGTTTTTATTCTTTGGGGATCTTCTTCACAGAAAAAAGAGCAACTCATCGATGGGACAAAACATCTCATTCTCAAAGCTCCACACCCTTCACCTCTTTCATCATATAGAGGTTTTTTCGGTTCAAAGCCTTTTTCTCAGACAAATGCTTATCTTAAAAAGCATAAACGCCAAGAGATACGATGGTCTCTTAGGGAATAATAAATTCTGCTATAACAGCTAAGTGATCAGAATATCCTTTACCTTTATGGATAGGAGGCTTTTTCCTCATCTGCCATCTATAGATATGTTTACCTTTAAAAAGATAGGGTTTGTTAAAAACTGAGATAGAGTGAACTCTGTAATGCATCCCTTTTTTACTCAGTAGAGAAGGGGAGATTATTATACTATCCACAGCCTCTTTTTTCCCTCTAAAAATATAGGAGTAGCGCTTATTCTCTTCAGTATCGTACCAAAGATTGTAAAATTCACCATAGGGAACATTCACTCTACTAGCACTCTCTTTATGCTCTAGTGTTCCTAATATTTGATTTATTCCTGTAATACCATCTGTATCATTAAGCTTACGTTTACGTTTGAAGAGGATGTTCTCTTCATAGTGAGAGTTAAAGTCTCCAAGCAGGATAATATTTTTTTTCTCGCCTAGTTCTTCTGTACGCTTCATTACTTTTTTTGCTGAGACTATACGCATACTCTCTGATCCAGACTTAGCTTTCCAATGGTTCACTAAAACAAAAAACTCTTCTCCATGCAGACGAAATTTTGCTTCTAAAATATTTCGATATTTATAGGAAGATTGTACTGCTATCTCATGTGTATAGAGAAAAGGAATTTTGCTTAGTAGTGCTACTTTTATAGTGGTATTTTTATAGCTTGCTATCTTGAAGTACTGATAATAAATACCATCACGTTTGAGTTGCATACGAAGGTCTTTTAGTGCTTGGAGAGACTCTATCTCCTCTAGTCCTATAATATCTGCATTTATATCTTTGATGACTTTAGAGATATTTTTGAGTTTTATTCTATAATTTTTAAGGTTCCATTTTGAGTGAGTATTTGGAATGAACTCTTTGTATTCGCGTCCATTATTATATAAATCAAAAAGATTTTCAACATTATAAGTAGCTATTCTCAAAGTAGTTTCTCCAGATAGTATAGGTAAAAACAGTATAAGTAAGAGAAAAAATCTCACTATTTGATACCATGTAAACGAAGGAGTTGGTCTGTTTTTGGTTCTCTACCCATAAGTTCTTTAAATAGAACTGCCATACTTTTTGCTCCACCACCGTTGAGAATAATTTCGAGATATTTTTTGGCAGTTTTTGACTCTAAAATTCCTTCATCTACAATAGTATAAAAAACATCAGCGCTTAAAACTTCTGCCCACTTGTAGCTATAGTACCCAGCAGCATACCCACCAGCAAATATATGTGCGAAACCATTTTGAAATTTATTGTATTCTGGCGTTTGAACAAGAGAAGTCTCTTCTCTTATGGCGTTTAAAATATTTTGTACTTCTTGAGTAGAGTGTACTCCACTATGCACTTGCATATCAAAGATGGAGAACTCTAGTTGTCTTAGCATTCCCATTGCTGAGAGAAAATTTTTACTTTTTACAAGTTTTTCTATCATTGTATCTTGAAGTATTTCACCAGTCTCATAGTGCTTTGCAAACATCTTAAGTACTTGTGGTTCATAAGAAAAATTTTCTAAAAATTGTGATGGAAACTCAACTGCATCCCACTCAACACCATTTACCCCACTTACTTCATTCTCATTGACCTTAGAGAGGATATGGTGGATAGTATGACCCATCTCATGAAAGAGGGTCACTACATCATCATGGCGAAGCAAAGATGGTTGCGTTTTACTTGATGCTGGGAAGTTACAGACAACAAATGCAGAAGCAAGTTGCTCTCCTCCTGCCTCATTAAGAGAGTGTGTCTGATAGTTATGCATCCAAGCACCACCGCGTTTAGACTCTCTGGCTTCTAGGTCGAAGTAGATTCTTGCACGAAGTGTATCAGCTACATAGACATCATAAGAAAAGGCTTTTTTATGCCAAAGTTTCTCTTCTACTTTTTCAAATTTCATACCAAAGAGCTTATCTAAAAAGTCAAACATTCCATTGAGAACAGATCTCTGCTCAAAGTAAGGGCGGTACTCCTCTTCATCTATATCATATTGTGCTTTTTTAAGGATCTCACTATAAAATGCAGTGTCAAAACTTTGAAGTGTTACAGGGGCGATAGCCTGAAGCTCTTGGAGTTCTTTTTTTGCTTGTGCTTTTGAGTTTTGTAGAAGGTTGGTTAAAAAGCCTAAGACAGTTGTGCTATCCTTTGCCATCTTACTCTCTAGTGAGTACTCCACATAGTCTCTAAATCCGAGAAGCTTACTCATCTCATCTCTAAGGGCAACTATCTCTTCTATGATCTTTGCATTTTCTGGAGCACGAGAGACATAAGCTTTATAGAGTTCTTGGCGAATCTTTGAATTCTTTCCATAAGTCATATAAGCGATATAAGAGGGCATCTGCAGAGTAAATTTGTACTTTGTAATCCCATCCTCTTCAAATCTTGCTGTCTCTATCTCACTATTGGGTAAACCCTCTATATCAGCTTCATCGGTGATGATATACTCATAAGCATTTGTCGCGTTAAGAAGATTTTGTGAGAAGTCATTTGAGAGCTCACTTTTGCGTATGTTTATCTCTTCGAGTCGCTTTTTTATCTCATCATCTAAGTGTGCACCACTCTGTTCAAAATGTTTGATATTAAGCTCTAAAACACGAAGCTGTTCATAGTTAAGAGTCTCTTTTTCTGCATCTTCTATAGCCTTGTAAGCCTTATAAATCTCTATGTTTTGAGAGAGTTTTGTAGAGTACTCAGTGATGATAGGCAGACTTTGAGTATAGACCTCTTGCGTCTTTTGGGAGTTGTTTACGGCGTTTAAGTGTGAGAGAGGAGTAAAGAAGAGCTCTAGTTTCTCTTCCATCATCTGCATAGGTTTTACAAACGAAGTATAGGTTTTATTCTCAAGTTTGAGTAGCTCTTCTACTTTTTGTGTGTTTGCTAAGAGTATAGCCTCAAGCTCAGTGATAAATTTTTCTAAATCGCATCTAAATGGTAAAAATTTTGACATAGTTGTTTTTTTCCTTTTTTTATTATTCATATAGTTTAATGTTTGTTAAATACCGAATAATCTTGAAAGTATAGTAATAAAACCACAATTACTTTGAAAATATGACATATTGAAATATTTTTATATCAACTGAGTATTATATCGAACTTATTCTGCTTAAAAAGTTAATGCAAATCTTCTTTATCGCATTTTTTCAAAATTTAAATCTAAAAATTTTTGTGTGCAAACCTCTCCATTATACTCTCTTCATTGAGTCTTAGATTTGGATAACTCTCCTTACTTAAATGCGATATAAATCAAGATAAAATTTACAACGATACTGATGATAAAAGCACTTTTATAAAATAGTAAGGGTGATCGCTCTATAAGTGGTGCATTTTTCATAAAGTAGGGCTTTATCTTTGTTGGGTTATTTAGCTCATAAGCCATCTCTGAGTAGTGAGCATAACGTTCCTCTTTGTCTATAGCTATAGAGCGCAGTATGATACTATCTAGCCAAGCTGGGATATTTTTGTTATAAAAGCTTGGTGCTTTTGCTTCTTTGAAAGAGGGTGTTTGAAAGGGTTCTATCTCTCCATAAGGGTACTTTCCTGTAAGTGAGAGATAGAGTGTGACACCTATAGAAAAGATTTCACTTGATTCACTTATAGACTCATTTAAAAAACGTTCGGGAGAGAGGAAACTAGGTGTGCCTGCTTGTGAATTAGAAGAGAAGATCTCCGTAACACTTCCAAAGTCTATGATCTTAAACTCAAGGTTCTTATTTTCATCTTTTGCAATCATAATATTTGGTGGTTTTATATCTCCATGAACAAGATCAAACTTAAGAAGATACTGTGACATCTGTAGTAGGGTAGATACAAGTGAAACGCCATCATCTATGGTAATATGTTTGTGAGATAAAAAACTATCTAAATTTTCTCCATCAAAGAGTTGCATGACATAGTAACGGACAGTTCTGTTTTTTGGGATGACTGCTTTAGGAAAAAACTCTGCTTTGAGGCGTTTGGCATTCCAAGCTTCTTTAACAAAAAGATCAAGAGCAGTATCATCATCTATGGCTTCAACAGGAGCAAACTTGAGTACATAATCTTTTGTCTTTTTATGGACAAGCCAAGTTCTGTCGTTTTGAATAAGTGATTTTGTAAGGGTGTAGCCATCGATAACTTCTCCCTCTTGCAAATTATGAGGAATGAGAAGATTTTGCATCTTAAGGATAATTAACTCATCAGCCTTGTGTATATCTAAAACGACTGCGGTTGTATCATCAGGGAGATTCTCCTTTTCTATCTTGGAAGCTTTTTTTACAAGAGCATATGCACCGAGTTTTAGATTGCTTTTAAGTGCCTCTTCATCTAAAATAGTATAGAGACCATCACTGCATAGTAGGATTTTATCATCTTTTTGTATTCGGTTTTCAAAGTAGTAAGGTTCAACATTTTTTTCTATTCCTATAGCTTGTGTGAGTACATTTTCATAACCCTTTTCATGCATGGTATGATCAGTTGAGAGTTGGTTGAGTTTACCCTCTCTATAGAGATAAACACGACTATCTCCTACATTTGCACCGTAAAGATGATTACCTTCTATGACTACTATCGTAAGGGTAGTGACAAGCTCACTACATTCATAATTTATTTGTGACTCTTCATAAAGAATGTCATTTATAGACTTGATAAAGGAGAGAATAGACTTCTCAAGACTCCATGTCTTTGGACATTTCTTAAGATTGTTCATTAGGTACTGGACAGTTCTTTTTGCTGCCTGAGCACCCTCTGTAGCACTTCCTACACCATCACACACTATGGCAACTGTGAGGTTTCCTATGGTTTTTACATCATAAAAGTCATCGCCAGTGAGTTCTTTATGTTTAGCGAGGGAAAATCCAGAAGATTTGATTTTGCTTGATACCATAGGAGTGCCTTTAAAAAGTAATGGTATATTTTATCTTAAAAGGAGGGTTTTTTGGTAAAAAGGTGGATAAATTTTGCTCATAGTTAGAGAGAAAATTCTCTAACTTGAGAAGGGTGTTTAGAATTTGTAGTCTAGTTGTAGCCAAGCAACTTGTTTATTTGCATAACCTTCTACTTCACCTTTTGAGTAAGAAGCAAATTTTACAAGACCTTTAAGGTTTTTAACCCCTGGAATAGCATTTACATAAACAACATCTATCTCAGAACCTAAGTCATTGCCTGTTCCTGAAGATGTAGCCATAGCTGTATCGGCACTAAACATATGATAAACACCTAGTAGTTTACCAAAACCTTTTGTTTTATACCCTAATCTAGCATTCAAATCAGCAAGTCCACCATTTGGAGTACTTAAAAACATATCTGCCCAACCATTAAATTTATGATTTGTACCTAGTGGAGTTGTAAACTTTGTTTTTCCGTTTGAGTCAGAACCACTTAGTACTTCGTAGTTTCCACCAATTAAAATACCTGAGATATTAGCACCTAGGTCAAAGTTCATGTAAGTTGCATCTGCCGTAGTGTTTACATCTTGATACTTCATAGTCGCATCTTGTTGCATAGCATACTCTGCACGATAAGATAGTTTTATACCAGCATCAATGTTACCAGTAAGTGCGACACCCATTGTATCATGTATAGAAGCTAACATATAATCATAAGCAGTTACAGTTAATTCATCCATTATTTTATACTTTGCATTTAAAAGAATAGAACTAGTATCAGCTGTATTGTTTGCTTTAACTCCTTGGTAACCATACACATAAGCAGCTAAGAGAGTTAAATCTTCAACATCACTGTTAGCAACATAGACTGTATCATAAGAACGCTCGTTTTGTCTCCAACCAACTGTACCGATAAAACGCTGGTTATCAAGATTTACTTTTGAACGACCAGCATGCATTGTTGTCTTTCCAACTGAGTAGTCAAGAGAAGCTTCTGAAAGCATAGCAAATTGTGGATCTACAATTTTATCATATTGTACTGCTTTATTATCTGTACTGTTATAACTATTTGAACCAAAGTTATTTACACTTTGAATACCGATAGTTGTGGATAGACCATCTACACCAAGAAGATTAGCCTTAGCTTTTAAATGTGTACGAGCAGTAAAAGCATTTCCTGCATCAACATCATTATCTACATCTGCATATTCGTAACGAGGACGAATTTCCCCAGAAAACTTCGCATCGTTGAAAATGCCAACACCACTCTGTGCATCTGCTGCACTTAAAGAACTCATTGAACCGAATATAGCTGTTAATGCAACAGCCGACATTGTAACCTTTTTCATCTTTCTTCCTTTGTATTAGTGTTGAGATAAACTATCTCGGTAAAACTTAGTATCTCTAAGCTTTATCAAAATAGTTTATCATAGAGATAGAGATTTACTCTTTCTCTGCCATTGGTGTAATTGGGACACCACGTTCTGCCTCTAGTTTCTCTCTATGCTCTGCCATTTTTAGACGGACATCATCCATCATAATTTCAGAAACATTATCCTCTTTAATCCAATTGACTTCATCTATATGTCCACCATATTCATCACCTAAAGCTTCTATATTTGTATCTAGTTCTTCAAGAGAGTTACAGAGCATTATCTTACCATCCACAGTATCTTTGAGTTCAAGAAACCAACTCTCTAGATCATCATTTGCACAAATTTTCACTTCAAAAACTACGGCCATTATGAATCTTCCCTTAGTTTTGCTGAGTCAAAGCTATTTGCAAACGCCACCATATCATCACGTTTTTTCATATCACCATTATAGATAACTCGATCAACATCAACATCTTTCTCATGTAAAATTTTTGGTACAGCATCACGGTTATCTATGAAGTCTATCTGCTCATCTAGCTCATCTTCACTATATGCCATCTGCATATCAGCTGCATAAACAAAAGGAATAGCTTCAATAACACGAAGTTTTTCAAGCTCTTCTGAAACACTTTTGCCCTCTATAGTAATGATTATACGACCTTTCTCATCATGCATATGATAATCACACACTTCACAAGCTTTTAAATCTGAAACAACACTCTCTAAATGTTCAGGAACAGTTTGGACTACTATACTTGATATATTCATTTTACAATCCTTCTAATATATCTTATCATATAAGATTTGATATTTCAATTTATTAGTGAAACAAATAAGATAGTTGAGTCGTTTATACACATATATCATGGTTTCTCTCTCTTTATTTTGTAAAAGTTAATAGTTTTTGCATTTGAAGCAACATAAAACTCATTTTCATTTGCAAAAAGGATTTGAGAAACTGTCATACTATTTCCTCCAAATGTGGCGATAATTTTTTTTGTTTTTATCGCAAAAAGAGTGATATTGTTCTGTTCATCACTTGTATAAGCAGCAAATTTTGCATTTGGTGAGACTCCAACACTGAAGATAAAAAAGTGAGACTTTTTATGGTAACTGCTATGTGATTTAAGATCATAAATGACACAGCGTCTATCTTTCCCAGCAGTTGCGATGATGCCATTTTTAAACGCCACATCAAAAACATTATCTAAGTTCTCTCCTTTGAGTGACTTAAGAAGAGAAGCATCTTTAGTAGCAAAAAGATGAAGTTCACCTGACTCATCGGCTACAATTACTTTTGATCTCTTTTCATTAAGTGCAAAGTTAGAAAAGGCAGAGAGAGAGGCCTGTATTCTCCAATTTTCCTTATGTTTAGCTATATCATAGGAGATAATATCATTGCCTAAAAGTGCTAAAATAAGTCTATTTTTATCTATGAACTTGGCTTTAGCGATAGAGAGTCTCTCTTTAGCAGAAATGATTTTAGTAAGTGTATCTTTTTCGTAGAGGTAAACCTCTCTATAGCCTCTATTTGCTTGTGCTAAGATAAGCAGTTTTCCATCTATATAGTCTATGGAAAATATCTTTACCGTAGAACTCTCACCTAAAAAGTTTTTTATTTTTTTAAGTGTGATTTTTTTTATAATTTTTTTACTTTTTAGTGAAAAAATGTCTATTACACCAACAGAAGTAGCAGCATAAAGTTTATCTGAAGTAAGGAGCATATCTGTTACTCCCCCATCAGCTTTATATGTAGCTGATGGCATCTCTAAATTATATGCATAGAGTGAAGAGAGTAAAAGTAGCATTGCAAATAAAGCTCTCATGCGCACTCCTTAGTCTCTATAGCATATGAGGGGCAACGGTTTATACAAAAACCACATGCTGTACATTTATCTGCGTTTATAATTGGTTTGAACATTCCTGTGAAATCAATAGCATCCTCTAAACAAGGATCTTTACAAGAAAAACACATAACACCCTCCCAGCTCATACAGCTTTTTTTTGAGATAAGAACATCTACTTTTATCATAGCTTTGCTCTCAAGAGTGAGAACATCTGCTTTACAGGCTATAGCACATGCATCGCAGTATGTACAGCCAGACTTTGAAAAATCCAAAGAAGGCGTTTTATCTGCACCTATAACAATAATTTGCTCTTGACATGAAGTGGCACACACACCTTGACAGTTTTGACACTCAATGTCAAAAGCATTTTCATCTCCAAAGTATGGAGGTCTTATTATCACCTTTTTCTCTTTTGTTTTTGACTCTTTTACAATATTTTTAAGTGATGAAGAGAGGGAGCTAAAAAGCTCTCTTCTCTCTTTATTTGCTGGTATCATAAGTATTTATACCTTGCATAAGTCTATCTCCAGTCCATCTTGATTTATCTTTTCCATCAGGATCAGTATAAACAGCTTTAAAAGTATTTGGTACTGCTAGAACACCTGTATCTTGAGGAGCATGGCACTGTGTACAGTTGTATCTTCCACCGTATAGCTTCCCATGATTTGATTTAATAGAGACATTTTTAAGCTTTTCACTTGAAGAATTTTTAATCTTATGCCCATCTTTTTCAAGCTCACCATCAGCAGCTATTGTTGTTACTGGTCTAAAGTCCATAAAGTGTGAGGATGGAATAGGAGTCGCACCCATGTCCTTAGCAACTTCTGGCATATGACAGCTTAGACATTGATTGTCTCCAATTTTAATAGGAATAAGTCCTGTAACATCATGTGGGATCATAGGTGGAGCATCTTGAAATGCACGTGCTATTTTATGACCACTTCCTGCATACGTTGCAGAGTATTTTGTTCCATGAGGTTTTACTTTCTCATCAAAGAGTGTATTTTTTCTTAAACCTAATGAAGTTTCACTAATAGTCGGCTTGACTACCTTTTGTTTTGCTGGTTTTGCATCTTGATTACAGCCTAAAAATAGTAGTGTTACCGTAGTTAGACCAAGTGTTATTGTATTAATAACTTTCATATTATTCTCCCTTTTTTTTATTTTGTATAAAGCTTTTAAGCGAAAATTTTAAAGCTTTATCATCACACACTTCTATACATCTTGCACAGTTTGTACACTCTCCAGAGAGGACAGGCAAAGACTCTTTACCTATCATATGGAGAACATGATTTTCAGGACAAACTACTTTGCACTTCATGCATAGAGTGCAATTTTCTTCGAGGTGATGTACTCGAATAAGACTAAATTTACCAAGGAGTGAATAGAACCCACCTAAAGGGCAGATATGTCCACACCATCCATTTTTTAGAACAAATAGATCGAAAAGAAAAATGATAAGTGCTCCAGCCCATCCAAAGCCCAAACCAAAAACAATACCTCTATGAAGCATTGAAATAGGAGAGAGAAATTCAAATGCTGTTACTCCCATAATAGCAGAGATGACAAGACTTAAGACAAGAATCCAGTAGCGTAATTTGCGTGAAGCGGGTTGCTTTACACCAGTAAGCTGGTTCATACCTATGAGGTTACGGCAAAACGCTGCTAAGTCTGTAACCATATTGATAGGACAGACCCATGAACAAAAGGCTCTTCCACCTATAAGAAAATAGAAGAGGGCTACAATACCAACACCTACAAGTAGGTTAGTAGAGAGTATAGCTCCTGCCGCTAACATCTGTAAAAGTGCATAGGGATCACTCATAGGAATAGTCCCTAAAATGAGAGAACTGCTTAAGTTTCCCTGTAGTATATTCCAGCCCCAGGCATTAGCACCAAAGTATAAAACTAATATGCCTATTTGAGTTACTCTTCTCAAAAAGAGGTATCTGTAATTGCTCCATAATTTATGCATCAGTAGAGATCCTCCAGATTTGAGTTGAGTGAATCAACTGCCTTTTTCTTGCTTATGTTAGTAGTTGTCTTTATCTCTTGTGCTTTTTCAAGACGATTCTCATCTTTTGTGTCCCAACCTCTTATGTAGTGTGTATCTACAGATCCTTGTGCTATCTCATTTGGTAGTACAAAAATAGCTGGTTTTTTTGTTACACAAGCATGTTCACAAAGCCCGCATCCAGTACAAGCATCTGCATGGACTACTGGTTTTAAAAAAGCATGTTTTCCTGTTCTCTCATTTTTTGAATACTCAATAGTAATCGCTTCACCTAAGATAGGGCATGCTCTATAACAAGCATCACACTGAATTCCCCAAAAGGCGATACAGCTCTCCTCATCAACAACGGCTAGACCCATGTTGGCTACACCTATATCTAGAACGCCATGCGTTGTGACACTAGACTCATCAAGTGCTCCAGTAGGACATACTGGAACACATGGAATATCTGGACACATATAACAAGGTATATCTCTAGGAATAAAAAAAGGTGTTCCTAAAGGTCTTTCATCACCAGGCTTTGCTAGCATAAGAGTGTCATATGGACATGCTTCAACACAGAGTCCACACTTGATACATGTTGCTAAAAAATCACTCTCACTTAGTGCCGCAGGTGGGCGAAGAAGAAGTGGTGCAGATACTGCCTTATCAAGGTAAGCACTCCATACGAGTCCACCTATAGAAGCTAATCCAATACCTCTTGCCATTGTTAATAAAAACTCTCTTCTCTCACTAAGCTTTTTCATTCTCTTTTTTCTCTTTTTATATTATGCTTTGTAAATTTTTACAGCACATTTTTTGTAATCTGTCTGTTTTGACTGAGGACAAGTCGCATCAAGACAGACTTTGTTGATAAATACTTTTTCATCAAACCATGGTATAAAAACGAGTCCACGAGGAGGTCTATTTCTACCACGAGTCTCAACATGGGCTTTTACACGACCACGGCGAGATTCAACCCAACAGAGTTCTCCTTGCTTAAGCCCTTTCTCTTTAGCTGTTTTAGGGTTCATATAGCACAGAGCTTCTGGTACTGCACGGAAAAGTTCAGGGACACGCATAGTCATAGTTCCTGAGTGCCAGTGTTCAAGTACACGACCTGTACATAACCATGTGTCATACTCTTCATTTGGCACTTCAGGTGGCTCCATGTATGGACGTGCAAAGATTTTTGCTTTATCTTTTAGAGATGTTTTTTTCTTATTTTTTACTCCATGTAAATCACCATAAGGGAGAGCCTTTGCAAGAGGACCATAGAATGCATGTGTCGATTTACTACCAGATTTTGCTACTGCTGCTGCTGCATATGGATCGTATTTGACATTAAAACGCCAAGGAGTCTCTTTGCCATCTACAACTGGCCATTTAAGTCCACGAACCTTATGGTAAGTAACAAAGTCAGCCAAATCATGACCGTGACCACGACCAAACGCAGCATACTCTTCCCAAAGATACTCATGCACCATAAAGCCACAACCCTTAACAACTTTACCATCACCACCAATTACATTTCTGCTATCGCCATTACAATCAGAGTTATCATACCCTTTTTGTGGAAATTTATTGAGTGTAATAGGGTAGTTTTTCTTTGCACGCTCATTTGCATAAAGAATCTCATACATTGTTGTATCATCTTTGTAACCTAATTTATGAGCTGCTTCTCTTACATCTGGAAGTTTTTTACCATTTCTAAGTGTGTATGCTCCCCATAAATCTTTGACAGTGAAACGTTTTGAAAGTTCCATCCACTGCCAAGTATCACTCATTGCATCACCTACAGGAAGTACTTGTTGTCTCCAGTGTTGTGAACGGCGTTCGGCATTTCCATATGCTCCCCACTTTTCATAAATCATAGCAGATGGGAGAACCATATCTGAGACCATGGCAGAGATACCAGGGTAACCATCAGATGTAACAATGAAGTTATCAAGTTCACGAGCTGCCTTAATCCAATGTTTTGCAGAAGCAGAATCTTGGTAAGCGTTACATACATTTACCCATGCAAATTTTACAAGACCATCTTCAATATCACGATGAATTTTCATAATATGCTGATTTCCGACTGGATTAAGAGTTCCTTCTGGAATATGCCAACCATGCTCTGTTTTCTTTCTATGGTGTGGATTTTTTACCATCATATCAGCTGGTAAACGATGGCAAAATGTACCAACTTCACGAGCTGTACCACATGCAGATGGTTGCCCTGTAAGGCTAAATGCTCCTGAACCTGGGAGCGCTTGTTTGTTAAGCATAAAGTGAATATTATAGGAGAGTGTATTTACCCAAGTTCCACGTGTATGCTGGTTCATACCCATAGTCCAGAAAGATACTACCTTTCTACCTTTTTCAATATATAAGTCTGCTAAAGTTTGTAGTTTTTTCTTGAATGAGTCAAGTGATTCGTCTGGATCACCCTTTGCAACTTTTGCCACATAATCAAGTGTGTATGGCTTAAGAAACTTTTTATACTCATCAAAAGAGATCTCCCAGTGTTTAAGTCCTGCTGGCTTATTTACCATATTGTCACCCTCTTTGTAGCCATAAGGCTCTAAAGCTGGTGCTTCTGCTGCAGATACTTTATGTACCATCTCATGGTTTATTGTCTCCATCTCTTTAGCTGTATAGTTTCCTGCTGAACCATCTTTACGTACAGGAGTAAGAGACTTTTCACCAGCACGACGCAAACCATATCCCATATTGACTGGACTAGCTGCAAAAATGATATTTTTCTTTAAAAAATCCCAATCAATAGCTTCTGGATGATTATAGACAATCTCATGCGCTATATAGTTCCACATAGCAAGGTCAGTATTTGGTGTAAAAATAATTTCCATATCAGCTAGATCAGAAGTTCTATGTCTGTAAGTAGAGATGTTAACAACTTTAACCCGATTAGGATCAGAGAGTTTTCGATCTGTTACACGTGACCAGAGAATAGGGTGCATCTCTGCCATATTTGATCCCCAAGAGACTACTGTATCTGTAAGCTCAATATCATCATAACAACCACTTGGTTCATCAATACCAAAAGTTTGGTAAAAGCCAACAACAGCTGAAGCCATACAGTGACGAGCATTTGGATCGATGGCGTTTGATCTAAATCCACCTTTCATCATCTTTTGTGCAGCATATCCCTCCATAATAGTGTACTGCCCAGAAGCAAATACAGCTACACCTTCAGGTCCACTCTCTTTGAGTGCCTTTCGGATATGCTTCTCCATCTCATCGAAGGCTCTTTGCCAGGTAATTTCCCCAAACTTACCATGCTTATCAAACTCACCCTTATCATTCATTCGAAGTAGGGGCTTGGTTAATCTATCTGCACCATACATGATTTTTGCATTAAAATACCCTTTAATACAGTTTAGACCACGATTTACTGGTGCTGCTGGATCTCCTTTAACTGCAACAATTTTCCCATTTTTTGTTGCCATCATAATTCCACAACCAGTACCGCAGAAACGACAAGCTGCCTTATCCCATCTCCAACCACTCTCAGCTGTATCTGCATTTGCTTTTAGCTCTGCTGGTACACTCATACCAATAGCTGCCGCCGCAGATGCCGCTGCTGAATTTTTCAGAAAATTCCTTCTTGAAAGTGACATATTCTCTCCTATTTGATAATTTTTTTGTTAATTGTTAGGGCATAACTCTGTTCATTAACATGTTCAAAGTATATCACTATGTGAAATTAAGAAAATTGATTAATATCAAGAAATTAAAAAAATTATAAGCAAAACAAATATAACACCATTAAGAGGTGTTATGAAGAGAAGTAGGAGTTAGATCCTGCCACCAGCTTGAATACCCCAAGTTGTTCTCCATCTTGTTTTTACAAGAGAGAGACCAATTATTGCTATAAGTACAACTGCTGTGAAAATTAAGAAGCCTTCTGTATAGTTACCAAATGTACCTTTAGACCATCCAAGAGTTTTGATAAGAGCTGTTCCACCAAGACCACCAGCACAACCAACAAGTCCAGTCATTATTCCAATATCTTTACTAAAGCGTTGTGGTACAAGTTGGAAAACTGCACCATTTGCCATACCAAGGTTAGCCATGATAAGAAAAAGAACAAAAATAGCCGCATAAAATGGTAAGTCAATTAGAGCTATAAGAGCTACAAGAGTAGCTACCATACCATAAAAAACGTAGAGTGATTTTACACCACCAAATTTGTCAGCTGTATTACCACCTACAGGGCGAAGAACTGCACCTGCAAAGATACAAAGTGCACCGAAGTATCCAGCAATCACTTTTACATTTGACTCATCAAATACATTTAAACCAAACGTTGACATATCAGTTTGGTAAGTATTCATAAGATAAACTTTCATATATCCAGCAAAACCAACAAATCCACCAAAAGAGATAGCATAGAAGAGTGAGAACCACCAAGTATCTCTATCTCCCATAAGTTTGATATACTCTTTTACTTTTTTAGGGCGAACTGTGTAAATATCTGAAGGAGCATTTTTTGCCAAGAAAGCATAAGCGATAAAGACAACTATTGCCATAGCTGCACCAACACCAAAGACAGCATACCAACCAAAGTGTTCAGCTATCTTTGGAGCAAAAATAAAGTCTATAACTACACCGATGTTACCAGCTCCAGCAATACCTAAAACGACTCCTTGAAGTTTTGGTGGGTACCATTGACCAGCTTGTGGAAGTGCCACTGCAAATGATGCACCAGCAAACCCAAGACCAAGTGCAACAATAAGAAGAACTTCATAAGTAATAGAGTTATTTAAACCCATATAAAAAGCTGTTAATAGTGAAAGAATAACGATTATTTGTGATATAAGTGCGGTCATTTTTGCACCAAGTTTATCAACACCAAATCCAAGTATTATTCTAAGAATTGCTCCTGAAAGTATAGGAAGAGATAGAAGTGTTGCTTTTTCACTTGCTGTTAAAATATTTCCACCAAGTGCTAATGCTTCAGCTATTTCAGTAGAGAGAGGACCAAGCATAGTCCACACCATAAAACTCATATCGAAGTACAAAAAAGCCATAAATAAGGTTGGTGTATCTCCTTGACCCTTCAGATCTTTAAATCCTGCCATAAAATTTCTCCTGTAAAAAATTTAAATTGTTGGCATAATTATAATAAAAAAGATAAGGAATAAAGGCAAGAGTTTGATTATATTTTAATCATATTACTTTTAATATATGATTAAAATATAGTCATATATGAATACCTTTTGGTGTAATAGTGATATTTGTATCTTTAAACATTTTATCACCAAAACTTTTGACAGCAAGTGTGCCTCCAAGCATTAATAAAATGACAAAGGAGAGAGCAAGTAGTGCTATTGAGTAGCGCTTAAGTACTATTATCACCTGTTATTTCTCTACTGTTTTTGGAGCGATTGGTGAGTAATCTACACAACGGGCTGTGAAAAAGTCTCTCTTAAAATTATTATTTTTAAAGTAATCACCCTCCAAACGCCAACCTAATTCTTTGGAAATAAGTACAGACTGAGAAATAGTACGATGCATTTTATTTTCACATATAACAGTTTTTCCCTGATTAAAAATAGCAACTACCCCTTCCATTCTTTGAGTAGTGAGTATATAGTGTATGCTTATCATAATCATAAAAATAGCACTTATCCCAAGTACTCCTCTTTTAAAAGCAACTTTTGGCATAAACTCTCGTGTCGTCACAAAAGCAGTTACTGCGAGAAAAAAGAGCATAATAACTAGATATGCTATCTCAAGTTCAAAAAATCTTTGCATATGAAAATCCTACTGTGTTTAAATATAAATTGATTGTATCATCACAAAGGTTAATATAGTTTGATACAAATCAATTTGAATATATACAACTATATGCTATCATTAGTTACTTTAGAAATTAGGATATATTGATGAATATAAAACAGGGAATTTTTATTGGATTAATATCTGCATTTTTGATACTTGGTTTTGTCTCTATGAAAAGAGCGATGCCAGTTGCAAAAGAAGATAGAATTTATAAGGCGATAAAAGTGTACTCCCCCTATAAGTTGGAGAAACGAATAGGTGGACTTACTATAGTAGATTCTCGAGATGGAAGAAAAGAGAAACCAAATGCTGCTGACGTTCTTTTACGTTTGGATGAGTTAGATGAAGAGTGGGGTAAAAAGCATCTAAAAATAGAAAAAGATGTAGTTGTGGTATTTGGGGATAATAACCAAAGTATAGCAAAGATTTATATACAAACGCCGAAAGAGAGTGCTTGGGTGAAAAAGTTTTATGGTATTTAAATTTTAAATACTTCAAAGTAAGGGAAGCGAACTAATGATAGCAAATGATATTGTAATAATACTTGTGATGACATTTCCAATGTACCTCTTTAGTATATTTCCAGGGATTAAGGCTAGTGAATATTTAGGTGTAAAATATGGTCTAAGTGAAAGAAGAAGGAGAACTATTTTAGTAGGTGCTACATTCTTATTTGCTCTATCACTCTCTTCACTTTTATACTATGTGTGACGCTATGAGTTACTTTCCCGCCTTTATAAAATTTGATAATAAAAAGGTACTTTTAGTTGGAGCTGGTAATATCGCCTTAGAAAAATTAGAAAAACTGCTTATCTTTACAAAAGATATAGTCATTATTGCTTTAGAATTCTCTCCTGAGATTTTAGCAGTGATAAAAGAAGAGAAACTTTTTTATGAGAAGAGAGCTTATAAAAAAGGTGATATCAAAGATATGAGCATGGTTGTTGTTGCTATAGATGATATTGGATTGCAAAAAAGTATTTACAATGAGTCTCAAGATTATAAATGCTTGTGTAATAGTGTTGATTCTATTGAGTATTGTGATTTTATTTTTCCATCTTTGATAAAAAATGAAGATTTGACTATTGCTGTTTCTACATCTGGTAGTTCTCCTGCATTTGCAAAGCATTTTCGCATCTATTTGGAGGGGCTTATCCCTGATGGAATTAATACTTTTTTAGAAGAGATGAGAGAGCTACGTGCCTCTTTGCCAAAAGGTAAAGAGCGAATGAAGATGCTTGATACTAAAGCAAAAGAGTATATAAGAGGATGGAAAGAGTAGGACTTTATGTGTACAGTGCTTCCCACTCTTTTGATGAAGAAGTAAAGTACTCTATGCGTACTTTTTTAAACTCTCTTGAGGAGTAGAGGGGCATATAGGATTTATTGGGAATCTC
Organism: Sulfurimonas sp. endosymbiont of Alviniconcha boucheti; assembly: GCA_021766785.1. Classification (GTDB taxonomy): domain Bacteria; phylum Campylobacterota; class Campylobacteria; order Campylobacterales; family Sulfurimonadaceae; genus Sulfurimonas. Next base: position 169,158 of record JAICBP010000084.1, on the reverse strand, counting down.
TTTTGCCATCTCTTGTATGATTTTGTCTGACTCCTCTGTCGTTTTTGCATGGATCATTGTAAAAAGATTATATGGCCAATTACTATATTTTGGTCGAAGGTAACAGTGACTAACAGCACTGAATGCGGCTGCATCTGCTCCTATTTTTTCTCCTTGTTTTTCGTCTATATCCCATACTACCATAGCATTTGCATTAAAACCTGCTTTTCTATGGTTCAAAATGGAAGCAAATCTTCTCATAATTCCAGCCTCTTGTAACTCTTGCAAAATGGAAAAAAAGGTTTTATAGTCTGTACCGACTTCTTTTACAATTTTAGCAAAAGGTTCACTCACTATATCAATGTCATATTGTACTAAACGAATAATATCACGATGAAGTTTTGTGAGTTCTATATCTTTATGGATAACTTTTTTTACCTTCTCTTTTTTTTCATCTTTTCCAGTGGTGTTGAGTTTTACATTTATTTTGAAAAGCTTGAGTGTTGGTAGCATAATATACTCTTGTGCATGTGTGAGTTTTGCAATGAGAGCTACAGTTTTATCTAGTCCTAGCTTACTTGTAGGTGCAACACCAAGTGTAAACCAGATATTAAACTCATGGTTACGTTCATAGTTATGAGAGATACCTGGATGTGAGTTTATGATTTTTACTGCACTATCTATAAGCTCTGGAGGCATTTTAAATGCGACAAGTGAGGATTTATAACCAAGGCGTTTAGTATCAAAGATAGCAGATGTCTGTCTAATGATACCATCATTTTTCTCTTGTTGTAGGATCGATAAAACCTCCTCTTCACTCATATTTAGCTCTTGAGCTATCACTGCAAAGGGTTTGGAAACAAGTGGAAATTTTTTCTGTATTCTTGATAATATTTCATTTTTCATAATATTGTTTTCCTTTATATGTAATTATTGTATATTTGTTAATAGTTACTCTGTTCTAAGAGATAAGGTAGTTAGGAAACTTATAAATTGAGATGTTCATACCCCTCACCAATAGAGTTTACTTTTTGTGTTATAAAAAGGAAAATAGCGGCGTTTAGTCGTGCGAGTTTCATATACTCATCTGAAGGGTTTTGTAGTTGATGAAGAGACTCTTCTAGGGTGATTTTCTCCCATGACTTTTTATAGTAAACGCCATAATATTGAGGATCAATGATAAACTCTTCAACTCCATCTCTCTGGGCAATCCATAAACGCCCCTTACTAAAGAGTTCTGGCGTTCCCTCATTGCCTTGTATAAGAGCAAAACGTTTGTAGCGTTGGGCAAAAATTGCTATATATTTTTTGACATAGGGCTTATGAAAAACACCAGTAATGCCATAATCACTCTTCATGATATGAGGAAGTTTTTCTATGGTATTAAAAGCACTTCGAAGCCCAACTCTGTTGCGAACCTCAGTAAGTTCATGAAGCTCTTTGAAGTAGTCTGCTCTATCAAAATAGTGAATATTAGAAGGAAAATTTTCATTCTGGGCAATCTCTTTTATGGTAATACCACCCTTTGCAGGTTGCCTATCATCACCCATCACAACTAACCCTAAATCACTCTCTTTGAGTACCTTTGCTACAAGTGGAAAGATATAAGGGTTTTTTGCTTTACCATCAAATGGATAGCCTAGTTCTATAGAGTTTGTAAGCTCTTGTTTTTTGATGAGAGCATCGCAAGAAGTAAGTGCTCCTTGAAACTCTTCAATAGTTTCAGGCTTAAGTCTCCAACCAAGTAAAAAAGCGGCTATCTCTTCGTTAGAGACATTTCTATTTAAGATTTGAGTCATCATATCTTGACTCTCTTCATAACTTAAGTCTCTATTTCCCTTTTTTCCTGTTCCTACTGCATGAATATATTTTCTAAAGTTCATTATATTAGTTTAGTGCTTCTCTTAAGATATCTTCTAAGTCACTATTTGCTGGGGAGAGTTTAAAAGAGTCTGTAGTAAAGGTTATAGTAACTGTTGTAACAGAGGAATCACCAACTTTCTCTGCAATAAGTTTATTGTATTTAAATGGAGTAATTCTCCACCCATTTTGTTCAGCAGTCTCTGTAATGAGTGCGTTTATTTTTTTGAGAGTAAAGTTCTCTTTTGTTATTTTCCTATAATCCTCTGGTGATGCCTTGGTCATAGAGCAAGCACTCATTATAAGTAGTGTTGTAAATGCTATTAAAGCTTTTGAAGTAAGATTTTTCATTTTTTATCCTTTTTATTTTAGATTTAATTTAGAGTCTATTTTCAAACCATTGAAGCTGATCTCTTAGGAGAACGACTTTACCAACAACTATAAGTGCTGGCGTTTGAATATCTGATGCTTTTTGTACAATGTCTGTTAGTGTACCTATAACAACTTTTTGTTCTTTGGTTGTTCCTTTTGAAATAACAGCACAAGGGTAATCACTAGGTTTTCCTATCTCTATAAGTTTTGTAGAGATTTTATGAAGATTGTGTAAACCCATTAAGAAGATGATTGTATCATCAGTTTTGAAGTTTTTCCAAGGAATCTGTGACTCTTTTTTGTGTGGTGACTCATGCCCAGTTACCACTCGAAAACTTACAGCAATACCTCTATGTGTTACAGGTATTCCAGCATAAGCAGGAACACTTATAGCAGAAGTGATTCCTGGAATAATTTCATAGTTTATACCATGCTGGTGGAGATAAGCTCCCTCCTCACCTCCACGACCAAAGACAAAGGGATCTCCACCTTTTAAGCGAACAATAACTTTATATTTAAGAGCATTTTGATAAATAATTTCATTTATCTCATCTTGAGGGAGCGTATGTCTGCCATCCTCTTTACCTACATAGAGAAACTCACAGCCATCTTTTGCCATATCAAGGATCTCAGGATTTGCTAAACGATCATAAATGATAATATCTGCTTCAGTGATTACACGATGTGCTTTCATAGTAAGAAGTTCTATGTCACCTGGTCCTGCACCCGTTAGGTAAACTCTGCTCATTATTTTTCCTCTTTATAAATAAAGATACCAGAAGGTTTTTTAATAGTAAAAATTTCGCGTTTTAACCACCATCCTTTTGTGTCTATAATGACCACCTTATTTGCATCATTTACAGAGATTAGCAAACTAGGTCTTTGTGTGGACCAACGAAGATGCAAGACTTTGCCATTAAACTGAAATCGTTTAATAATCTTGAGTGTTTTAGTATCTACAATCTGTATTACTGGAAACTTTTTCCCACTAAATGTGACTGCAAGGTATTTTTTGTCAGGAGAAAGAGATGTAAATACGGGAAGACCTTCTGTTTTTATAGCTGTTTTAAACTTAAAGTCTGGTGTGTAAACAAGTACTTTATTGTCTCCAACAGCAGGAATGAAAATCTGAGAATTACTAATACTCCAAAAACCAAAGTGAGGAACCTTTAGTACAGGTTTTCTATCAGCAAGTGTAAGTTGAATCTTTTTATATTTGAGTGTGCTTAAATCCACAACACCAAACCATGGACTTTTAAAGAAACCAACAATAAGCTTATCTCCTTTAATCATCGCATCAAAAGGCATAATACCGACATCTTTAAACTCTTTTTGTAGTACAAATTTCGGTTTTTTTGTTTTAGGATGAATGTTTTTATAAACAGCTATGGCATCACTGTCCATCTTTGCAAATACTAGATAATCCTTGTAAACTTTTATACCGACATTACGGGAACCAGTTTTTATCTTCTCTATAGGTTTTAAATCTCTTGAGAGAATATCTACACTTTTGTCATCGTAGTTAGCAACAGCTACATAGTTTTCATTGATAACAAAACCTATTGCACTTTTAGAAGTTTTATACTCTGCAAGTTTTTTCTCTTTTTTTGGATCAAACTTGACTACATAACCATCTCGACTGATAAGATAGCCATCGTTGCCATAAAACTTAATGATCCCATGGTTCATATTGTGCATATTTTTCATATGATTTCTTGGTAAACCATCTTCTATGACTGCTACAGAACTACTTTCGCGTTCAATTACAAAGATTTTCTCGTTTGCTGGCAATATGGTGTAAAGTGTAGAGGATATAAAGAGTCCTAAAAATAGTTTTTGAAGTTTCATGACACGCTCTCTCTTTCTTGTTTTGTTAGGTAACATGATGGATCTTCTGCCCATATATCACCGCTTACTGCATAAGCACGAGCACGGCTTCCGCCATTACAAATGTCTAGCTGTTTACATCTGGTACAGATACCATGTATCTGTGTTCTTGGATGTATGCGAAGTTTATCTAAAAGTTCACTACTCTGCCAAATATCTCTAAAGTCTTGCTTTATTATATTTCCCACTATAAGAGGGAAGAATGGATCTGGTCGTACATCACCTTCACTGTTGATATTAAGGAGTTTTCTTCCAGCTGAATTACCACCCCATTTTACAAGTCTTTCTCTTATTTTTTCTTTAAGTTGTGGATATTTTGAGATAAACATATTGTAAAAAATAACAGCATCCATCTCCATATTTCCCGTTACTATCTCGATCTCTTTTCCTGTTTCATAATACTCAAAGGCTTTATTTAAAATAAATACTACTGCCTTACGTCTCTGCTCTTTTGTTAAGTCCATGTTGAGATTATCTAAGCCACGCCCTGAGTAAACAAGATGTGAGATATAGATTTTTGGAATATTTTCTTTTTCAGCTAAGTCAAAGATATACTCTAAAGAGTTGATAGTATCTTTTGTTATAGTAAAACGAATACCCACTTTTGCACCTGTGGCGTTTGCAATTTTTACAGCTTTGAGTGTCTCTTTAAAAGCACCTTTGAGTCCACGGAAGTAGTCATGTGTAGGCTCATCCCCATCTATACTGATGCCAACATAGTTAAAGGCGTTTACGATTTTTTGTACATTACCTTTTGTAAAGTAGAGTCCATTACTAGAAAGATATGTGATGATAGAGTTTTTTTTACAAAAATCAGCTATTTCAAAAAGATCTTCTCTTGTGAGTGGTTCACCTCCTGAAAAGATAATAAACTTCACACCAGTAGCTTTCATCTCTAAGATTGTCTTTTTAATCTGAGGAGTTGTAAGTGTATCTATTTCATCAAGAGTTGATTTTGAATAACAGTGCAAACATGAGAGATTACATCTGTTTGTAAAATTCCAGATAGCTATACTACCATCTAAAACTCTCTCCTTTTTATCTTCAACTACAGAGGAGATAAGATTTGAAAGTCTAAACATTATTTTTTTCCTTTATATGAAAGAATATAGTCACTTATAGTTTCTAACTCTTTGTTAGAGAGGTGAAACTGTGTCATTACACTACGTTTATAGCCAAACTTTTTATACATGGATTTAGGAGAGATAATATAGGCAATGATCTCCTCTTTAGTTCTTTTTTGTGCTATCCGTGTAAAAGGGGGTCCAAACGCCATAGCTGTTTGATGATGGCAACCCCAGCAGTATGTTTCAAAGGTTGTTTTGCCATCTGACTCTCCTGCTTGAAGTAGAGAAGATGTTAGTAGTAGGAATAGAAAAAAGTGTTTCATCCAAAATCTCTTTTTGAGTAAAATATATTGTAGGTTCATTATAAGAAGTATTAATGAAAAAGAGCTTGATTTATGTCAATTTAAGAGAAAAAAAAGAGTTTCTCTCCAAAAGGAGAGAAATTTAGAAAAGATTAAGCACCTGGAATTGATTGGCGATGCTCAATAGAGTAGGTAAAAGTAGGTGTTGTTAAACCTTTGATATATTTAACAAATTTACCAGTTTTGGCTTCATAAATACCGATACGACCAGTATTCCACTCTGAAACCATTGTCCATTTACCATGATTGGCAGGTTCAGCATGTAAGATCCTAGGAACAATAGCTCTTCCTTTTTTATCTTTTACAGTAGGAACTTTCCATCTATAAAGAACTTTATGTGTTACAGGGTCAGTGATAGTACCCTCTTTCGCCCCAACTTCAAGAATCCTATCAACTTCTAAAGTTTGCTTGTTTATAAGTGTAATCTTATTCCAGTTTTTTGGACCACCAAGAACATTATCAGACCAGATAAATGGTGTATGCTCACTTGTTCCCACAAAAAGACCACCACCTGCAGTTCTTATATGTGCAACAACATCCCAGTGACTATCCCAGATAACACAATCTCCAACATTCATGCTATTTGTAGCATAGAGTTGACCATATCTTTCGTTATACCAAGAAGAACCTTGACCAGGATGCGGTTTACTCCCAGGACCAGTATATACTTTGGCAACTAAAGATTTTGTTTTAAAGTCAACTACACCCATTACATCACTACCTTGTGATGCTTGCATGAGGTAACGACCTATCTCTTTACCTTCGTTTTCAAAACCATCATGAAGAATCTTACCTATATTTGGAATATCACCAACGATAGGATAGTTCTCTTTTGAGTAATCCACGATATAAACATGTCCAGCATCTTTAAGCGCAAAAGCAATATATGGACCATATGGTGTATCATAGACACCTGCTACACGAGAAGAACCAATATTTCCATTCATATCAATAACACTTGATGTTGGATATACTTTAAGTGGCTTGAGTGTCATTGCATCCATTAAAATTGCACCACCTGGTACATAGTTTCCTGCCATTAGGTATTTACCATCTGGTGAAACTGCTAAACCACGAGAATCAGATCCAACTTGGATCTCTGCAATTTTTTGCTGACCTTTTGAAGCGAGGTCAAACATAGTTACTAGACCAGAACGAGATATAGAGTAAGCATAACGTGGCTGGCGTTTATTTGTTACTGTAACATGCACAGCAAAACCTGCAGGATGGCGTGAAAGAATTTTTCCTGATGTACCATCTACAAAAGTTACACGTTCAGCGTCACGCTCAGTTACAAAACAGATGTCTGTAACTTTTTTAACATCTACAGCATGAGGATACTTCTTCATTAATGCTACTCTGTCATGAAGTTGTTTCCATCCTGCTTTTACAGCATCTAAAGTAAGAACTTCGATCTTTTTACCTTTAAAATGTTGTAAATAATCAATCATCTTTTGGGCATCAGCTCTATTCATTTTTTCAGTGAATGGAGGCATTGCTGTGCCTGGTCGACCATTTAAAATAGTCTCAACTAGTGTGTAGGTATTTTTTTTCTCAAGCTGTGCAGGACGTAAATCAGCACCTACACCACCTTCGTGGTTAGGTCCATGACATCCTTGACACTCTTTTTCGAACATCTTTTCAACATTCATATGTGAAGTTTCAGCAAATGAGCTAGAACTTATTAACGCAAGTGAAGCCGTAAATAGAATGAATTTATTTAATTTCATTTTATTATCCTTTATTTTTATTTTTCATTTTCTAAACGTTTTTTCTCCTGAGCATAGATCCAAAACATTGGAAGTATAATAACAGTATGTAGAAAAATTGTTAATGTTAAAGGCCCTTGATTGAGCCAACCAAAAAAACTAGGTACCATATCTGTAAATGGTTCAAACATTCTCTCTCCTTATCTTTCATGAACTGGATCTTTTCCAGTTGTAAGTAAATCTTTTGCAAGTAAAAGAAATCCTATAAATGTAACAATACCTAAAATAAGTCTCCAATCCATAGCCTGTGTGAACCATAAACCATTTTGACCATCAAAGTATCCAGCCCAAGTTGCTCCCATCTGTGCACGAGAAACAAGTACTTGTACATATCCAGCAATAGTTAAGGAGACTGTCATCCCCATAACACCACCACTTATCATACTTACAGCCCAAATAGATGTTTTAGTATTTTTCATCACCTTAATACCATTTTTACCTTGAACGGCAAGATACATAACACCAACGAGAATAGTTGCATAAGCACCAAAGAATGCTAGGTGTCCATGTGCTGATGTAAATTGTGTCCCGTGAGTATAGAGGTTTACTTGTGGTAGTGTATGGAAAAATCCCCATATACCAGCACCTAAAAAGTTACCAAATGCATTAAGTACAAACCATGTAAATGCAGGCTTATTTGTGATAACTGAATTTTTATCACCATTTGCATCTTGTGCACCTTGAGTTTTACCCCAGTCATAAAGAACATGCACGAACATTGCTACAAGTGGTAGTGGTTCTAATGCTGAAAAGAGTGCCCCAATTTCCCACCAGTACTCAGGTGTTCCGATCCAGAAGTAGTGGTGACCAAGACCAAGAATTCCTGATCCAAAGAGCATAGCAACTTCGATCCATAACCACATCTCAACAACTTTACGATGAGCACCAATCATAGTAATCAAACCATAAGCAGCAATAGCACCAACAAAAACTTCCCAAGTTGCTTCAACCCAGAGGTGAATAACCCACCACCACCAGTATTGATCTACTGAGATGTTATCTGTAAAGAACATACCTGCTAAATAGAGACCAGCAAAGGCAATCATGTCTGCCATAAGAACCGTAACAATACCTGTTTGTTTACCTTTTATTCCCGTTAGGAAAAGATTTGCTACAAATGTAAGTGCAACAACAACAATACCAAGATCTGCCCAGCGTGGTGCTTCTATATATTCACGCCCCTCTGTAATAAACCAAATAGTCGCATCAGATGCAGGCCCAATTTGAATAAAGAGATAGACTAAAACAACTACTACAATAGCAGCTACAAAAATCCAATATACAAGCTTTCCTGCTTTTATTCCAATAGTCTCAATTCCTGTCTCATCTGGAAGTAACCAGTAAACAGAACCAAACATAGCAAAAACCATCCAGACAACGAGTGCATTAATGTGGAGTATTCTTGCTATTGAAAAATCAAGGATACCGTACAAAAAACCAGGTACAATATACTGAATAGCTGCAACTAGACCAAAAAGTAGCTGAGCACCAAATAAGATAGCAGCAAACGTTAAGTACCAAGTTGCTAACTGCTTTGATTCTGAAGTTAAATGATTATTTGCCATTGATTGCTCCTTTTATCTTTCCAAAGTTTCTTGGAAAACCATTTGTGTCAATAGAAGACATATGTTTTAAGAACGCTACAAGTCCGATAGCTTCTTTCTCTGTAATATTTAAATTTGGCATCATACGAGCATGTGTTGGATATTGATCAGGGTGTTGTAAAAACTCTGCAATAGCTTCTTCTTTTGTTGACTTCCCTGTCATTGCCTGCATTGATCCATCTGGACCCCATGCTGGATCTAGCCATGCTTTCGTTAAATCAGGTGCATAGTATGCACCATTTCCAAGTAGAGTATGACAATCCATACAGTTTTTCGCCTGTGATCCAAGTTTCCCTAAGTGAAGCATTGCTGCTGCCTCCTCTTCACTCCAATCATCACGACCAAAAAATTTCTCTTTTCCACCAATTACAGGGACTTCATGACCACGTTTCGCATCCATTTCGTATGTTATCCTATAGTTGATTACTGTTGCTCCTGGAACTTTCTTTTTGACCCCATTTTGTATATCCTCATCAGTACCCATTGAAATTTGTGCTGATGTGTCAAATGTTAGCCAAATAAGTAGTATTGAAGCAAATCCTGTGATCCATGTTGCTGAACGTTGCCAGAAACGGTTATCACTCCAAACAGATTTATTTGCCATTCTCTTCTCCTTATGTTTTATGTTCATTGCTTTTATGAACATTATCTTCCATATAGTAAACAGCAAAAGGGAGTAAAAAAAGTCCTATTGCTGCTACTACTAAAGCCTTCGCAGTAAATGATCCTACATGCATCAAGCTTCCCATGACATAGAGACAGTAGCTAGTTAATGTCCAAAACGCATAAGCTATAACCATAACCCATGGTTTTAGATATTTGACTTTCACTGCTGTATATATGCCGACATAAATTCCTCCAAAAACTAATACTAAAGAGGATGAAACAAAGATAGGTAAAAAATCATTTAAAGCTATCTCTGGTCGAATTATTGCTGGATTTAGCATCTCTACATCCTAATTGATAAAATTTTTTGGACTATTGGCATTTTATTATCTTTTAAATGTTAGGAGGTTGATATATATCAATTATTCTAATAAAAGAGATATTTGGAGCTCTTTTATCTATAATGACTATTTAATAGGCAGTAATATATTATAAATGATTAATAAATAGACATAATAACTGTTTAAAAAATATATCTCTTGATATATATCAATTAAATGCACTTTGTGTTTTGTGTAAAATGTTACCTTAGTTTGAATAGAAAATAAGGAGATAAATAAATGGCATTTACAAACTCACTTGAGTTATTGTCTTTTCACTGGGTAGCTTATACTATATACTCAGCAATGATACTTTCAGTTATTGCTTGGTTTGGTTATAACCTCACTAGAGAGGATAGGAAGTCGGTTTTTCGTATACCATTTTACTGGTATATGGCATTTTTAGTTGCAGGTGGTGTAGGGCATCACATCTTTACATACAACACTATTCCATGGGTATCGCAGGATATTGATAGACACAATATTACACCTGATGCAAAATATGAATTTAAGATTAAAGATCATAAATGGATAGGTTTACCAAAGCAAGTTGTAATTCAGTGTGAGCAGACAGTAGAGTTTGATGTGCATAGTGAAGATCTTGTCTATGGCTTTGGACTTTTTCGTCAAGATGGTTCACTCGTAACACAGATGCAGGTCAATCCTGGTACAGATGTAAATGGAATACTCGATTCAAATGATATTCTTTGGACATTTAACCATAATGGTGTTTTTGATTTAACATCGACAGAGTATTCTGGTCCAGCACAATATTCAGAAGATGGAAAAAAGGATTTAATGCTTGTTAAAAACTTTGTAAAAGTTGTAGGATGTAAAGATAATGGAGGTAAACAATGAGTTTTACTAAAAATTTAATAGATGGTACGAACTTTGACCATACAAGTTTAAATGCACTTCAAAAAGTGACACTTCGTGCTGTAGTCATGGCGTTTTTATTTTATGGTTTAGTTGCTATTGAAGGAATGATTATGAGGATGGTAGAAGTGGGACACTCCCCATTAAATCCAATTCCAGATCAATTTTTTCATCCTGAACATTTTTTCTCTATTATGACAGTGCATCCAATTGTAGGTATCTTTGGATCAACTTATCAGCTTGTTTTTGGTGCATTTACATTTTTGGTGCCGTTTTTAACAAAAAAACCACTTTTCAGTGTGAAAGTTGCTAATGCTAGTTGGTTGTTTATTACTATAGGGACTGCTTTAGCATGGATAGCTGCATTTGTATGGAATTATGCACCACTTTATACACTCTATTGGCCACTTCCTGCTGATACTCATCAGTTTCATGTTCTAGGTGGTATAGTATTTATTGTTGGTGTAGCACTTATTATGGTTGGTACACTTCTTTTCATTTATAATATTTATGCAACGATTTTTGCTCGTGTTGGTGTACATAAAAACAAAACCACTAAAGAGTTACTTATCTCTGGTTTTGGTATTGATGGATTTTTAAATCTTATTAATAAACTTCGAGGAAAAGAGCCTTACTCAAAAGAGCCAGCACTTGCACTTCCTGTTGTTGCGATTTTCCGTGGTACAGTTGATACATTTTTAGATGCACTAGTTATTCTAAGTGCTGGCGTTTTAATACTTGTATATCTTATCTTTGATGCAAGTGGTTATGCACTTGATGTAACAGCAATAGACGCACTTTTATATAAAAATTACTTCTGGTGGGGTCTTGATCTTGTTGCTGATGGTTTAGTACTTATATATGTTGCTGGTTCTTGGTATCTACTTGCTACCCTAATTACAGGACAAAAACTATTTATGGAAAATGTGGCTCGTGCTGCATTAATGCTTGAGCTTCTTGTTTCTTGGATGGTATGGTCTCACCACCTTCTTGGTGATCAAGGGCAACCAGAGATGATGAAACTTATCTCTGGTGAAATGGTTACGGCGTTTGAGTTACTTACTCAAGGACTTGCACTATTTATTACACTTGTAACACTCTGGAAAGCACGACCACTTAAAATGAGTATGGAGTTAAAGTATCTTCTTGGTGGTTTATCTGGTTTTGGTTTAGCTGTTCCTGCTGCAATCATTCAAGCAGATATGGGTATGAACCGTGTTTTACATAATACCCAGTGGATTATTGGTGCTCATGTTCATATTGCACTTATTGTTGGGCTTTATATGACACTGTATAGTGCTGTTTATGTACTCTGGCCACTTATTACTAATGGAACAAAGTTATATTCAAGTAAACTCTCAAATATTCACTTTTGGTTACACTTAATAGGTGGTATTGGTATGGGTGCATTTATGGGAATGGCAGGACTGAATGGAATGCTTCGCCGTCACCTCTATGTAGGTGGAGAGTTCAATCCTGAGATGATTTTTGCAGCTATCTTTGGCAGTATGTTACTTCTTGCTTGGGCAATTTTCTTGTACAACATTGTTATGAGTGTTGGTATTAAAGGAGTTGTTGGAATCTTCTTGCCATCAAAAGATAAGAGTGCATCTTACAAACTAGAAGAAGAGTAGAAAATATCTTAGGTAGGGATATCTACCCCTACTACTTTCCAAAAAAACAAGGAAATAGAGTTGATAAACTTACAAAGGGTTGCTAAAGAGATAAAAACTATTGGACTTTATGATCTTGTTATGCAGGATGTTCAAAGAGCTGCAGGAAAAAAAAGGTTAAGCGAAGAGGAGATACTACAGATTCTTGATGCAAATCCTCAACTACTTGAAGATTATATGCAGACAAATGTGGAGTATAATCTCTCAAATATTCATCTTCGAGATATTAAAATAGATGATTTAAAAGAAGATTGTAAAGTAAAAGCACAAGAAGTTAATGAAAATTTGCTAAAGCTTAAAGAGTTAGAAAAATATACACTTGATTTCGAACAGAGTGCTACCCTTGTTATCATCTTTTCAATAGAATTTTTTGTTCTTTTTTCTGTTCAGTATTTTATAGTCCTTTTAAATTTAAAAGAGTGGCAGTCCTTGATATATACTATATTTGCCTCAACAGTAGCAATTGCTTACTGGTATGGTAAAAAGCAGAGTAATTTATATGCTAAAAACAGAGGTGTATATGATGCACTTTATATTCAAACAAGCAAACTATTAGAGGAGCTTGAGAATGCAGGGTGCATAGAGAGAAGTGAATTAATGATAGAGGAGTGTGAAGAGCATGTCTAAGAGTATAGAAGTTAGTTTTATGTGGAACAAAGAGCTTGCACTTAAAACAAGTAAGCTCTATTATGACTACGATATGCGACACTCCAATAAACGCTACATAGGATGGTTTTTTGTAGCTCTTGTTCAGTTTGGTATAGTTGGTACATTGAAGCATAATAGTTATGGAATACTATTCATTTCTACCTTTCTTGTTATATATTGGTATTATGGTAGGTGGTATTTTAGAAAACTAATACTACAACGTTTTTATAAAAAAAATACTCCAAAAAATTTGGAAGTAAATTTTACAATAGATAATGAGGGGATCCATACTCAAGAGAAAGTGATAGAGTGGGATACAATTCTTAAAGTGATAAATTTAGAAGAGGGTGTTTTTATTCAAAATAGAGATAATGCATACTATTTTGAAAATTCTGCATTTATCTCAAAAAAAGGTAAAACTGCTTTACTCGCTATGGCAAAAGAGAAGGAGAAAGTTTGATAAATTACTTTTATATTGGAGCAGTAAGTCTCTTTGTTCTTGGTTTATTAATGGTGGGCTTTGTTATGGATAAAGAAGATTTAGATGATTAAAAGTTAAACAAAATATAGAACTATTTCAATCTACAGAGAGTATAATCTTGCCATTGATATATGGAGATAAATTATATGCAGACACCTTTAGAGAGTTTTATAGATCACAAGGCAGATACAGGTATGCAGTGTGGCTCTTACTCTATCGATATTCCAAAACTTAAAGAGGGTGAACAGTACCGTTTTCATTTTGATGCTGTTGCTTGTGTTGGGTGTAGATGTTGTGAGGTGGCATGTAATGAGCAGAACAATAATCCTGCAGATATAAAATGGCGCCGTGTTGGTGAGATGGAGGGAGGTGACTTCCCTGCCTTCACGCAGATACTTAACTCTATGAGCTGTAACCACTGTATAGATCCAGAATGTCTTCGTGGTTGTCCTACAGAATCTTATATTAAAATTGCTGAGACAGGAATTGTTGTACATGATGATGAGACTTGTATAGGGTGCCAGTACTGTACTTGGAACTGCCCTTATGGTGTGCCAGTCTTTCATGAAGAGCGTAATATTGTCACAAAGTGTCATATGTGTCATGAGCGTTTAGATGTAGGACAGTCTCCAGCTTGTGTGCAAGCATGTCCAGCAGGAGCTATAGAGATTGAGACAGTAAATATAGAAGAGTGGTTGAGTGAAAAGATAGATAAGCAGGCAAATATGCCATTTTTACCTGATGCTCGTATTACAAACTCTACAACCAGATATACACTTCCAGAGAATCTTCCAGAAAATATGAAAGAGATGGATGAGCATATACTCAAACCTGCTCATAAAGAGATTCCTCTTGTTTTTATGACTATACTTACTCAGATCTCTCTTGGTGGCTTTTTAGTACTCTTTTTAGGTGATATTATGAGTCTCTTTGGTTTTGAGAAGACGAACTTTATCATGGCTCTTTGTGTGATGCTTCCAGCTCTCTTAGGACTTCCTCTCTCGGCTCTTCATCTTGGTCGTCCATTTTTAGCTATGACTGCTATGAAAAATATTAAGAGTTCTTGGTTAAGTCGTGAAGCTGCTGCACTTGGTCTCTTTGTCGCTCTTATGAGTGGGGTTGTTGCGATATATTTTTTTAAAGTAAACGCCATTGTACGTTTAGTAGTCGAAGCTTTTACTTTAGCTGTTGGTACTTATGGTATCTATGCTCAAGCAATGATTTACCGTATAAAAGCTCGCCCATCATGGAATAGAATCACAACAAACTTAAAGTTTTTTGGTGTTGCTTATGTGGGCATCTTTTTACTTGCACTCTTAAGTTCTTTACTTAGTTTGAGTGATGCGGTTACTCCTCTTATAGCTATGGGAATGTTAGGGGCACTTATGCAACTTTTTTTTACTTATGAAGATACTAGAACCCTTGATACATTTCAAGAAAATAAGTACCAACTCCAACGAACAAAAAGATTACTTTATGAAAATTTTGCTGTTATAAAATTGTGGCGTTTACTCTCTCTTGTAGTAGCAGGAGTCTTTCTTCCGTTGCTTGCTATGGTATTTGCTGGAAGCGGCTCTTTTACACTTGTATCTTTAGTAATGTTTTTTGCTTTATGTCTTAGTTTTGTTAGTGAATTAAGTGATAGACTTCTGTTTTATACTACTGTTGTGCCTCTTGGTATGGCAGGTGGTTTCTTTGTAGGAAAGCAGAGAGACTAATAGACAGATATGACTTCTCACTAGATGGTAATATGCCAATTCTAAAATCAAGTGCAATTTTTTTGAATTTTAGGGATATTATAAACATCAAAGGCAAGTGAAGCATTCTCTAAAATTGGGTTTTCACTTGTCTCTCTCCTAGTATTTGTTATAAGCTCTTTTTAACAGTTGAACTGTTATCTTCTTTTATTAAGTTCTTATTTTCTTTTTTCTTGATTATTTTATTAGCGGTATCTATTTTTACTTTAATTAAATCAAGACTTGTTTTATTTTTGTTTAATTGAACTTGAATAGTTTTAATTTTGTCAATTTCTTTTGTTTGTGCATTAATATTAATAGTATTCTTGGAACTTATTGTATTTATTGAATTTATATCTATTTTATTTTTTTTTACATTGTCAGATAATTCTTTCAATAACTTATTTTTACTTTCAATATCATTATGATTTTTAGAAATTAAATTATTTACTTCTAATAATTTAATATTTAATTGAGAGTTCTTTCGTTCTATTAATTTTAATTCATTTTGTAAATGAGTAATTAAATCTTTATTATTCTCTAAAGCTTCAATCTCAAACTTATATTTTTTTGATAATTTATCTAAATTATTAATATTGCTTTTAACATTATTTTTCCATTCTTCATATATTGCTTTTAGTCTTAATTTTTCTTCATCTATTTCTTTATCAACAATTTTAATTTTATTTTTATAAGTCGATTCAAGATCTGAAATCAATTGATTTGAAGTGGTTATTTTTTCAGATAACTCAGTATATCTCTTATCATAATCAATAATTTTAGTATTAAAATTATTGATTATCTTTTTTTCTTTTTTCTTTAATTTATCTGTGTAATTATTAATAGATTGTACATAATAATTTACAATTAATTTTGCAAGTATATAATCAGTATCATCTGTATCTTGTAAATACTTTATCTTTTTAAGTATATCATTTTTAATTAATTTTGTAACCATGTTAATATTATTATTTGCCTGTGTTTTATAATAGTATAGACTTGAAAGAATTATAATATTAATCGCAAAAATATAATCAATACATAATCTAATTAATCCGTAATTATTTTGTAATAATCCTTTTGTTCCTGCATATATAAACAATAATGTAGATAAACTTAAAAATATAGTTATAAATAAGAATTTCTCTAAAAATATATTTGATGAATCAAGATTTAGTTTTATTTTTACTAATATAATCACAAATGGTAAAATTATAAAAAATGATAAAATTTTTTTAAAATTGAAAACTTTATTAATATAAGGTATTTTACCTATTAAATATCCTAAAAAATAAGTTATTGCGATATATCCACTTAATAACAATGCAAAATATATTAAATAATCTTCTATATAGGAACTATATACAATGTTTAAAACTATGTCTGGTGTAAAAGAACTTAATATAAAATCCATTTATTATTCTCTCTTTTTATTTTATTTAATAGTTAATTTTTAGAAAAAGTTTGTCTGTGCTTACAACGACTAACTTTAGCTGATAAATAACCTCTAGGACATTTATCGGCTACGAGGTTTTGCCATATCTTTTAGTAACTACTTTGCCTATGTAAAACTCTAACGATAATAATTATTTCATCTGAAAGATCAAATAAAATTCTATAATTTCCTACTCTTAGTCTATATGCTGGTTCAAAATTTGTAAGTTTTTTAGCTCTAAAATTTTGTTATGCAATTTAGTTTTGAATGGCTCTGAAATATTTTTTAAGTCTTTAATAGCACTTTTTCTAATTTCAATTTTCATTTTTTAAATAACTTTCAAAAGATACTTTCTCTTCATCTCTTGTCGCTTTTAATAGTTTTAAATCTTTAACATCTTCTTTGGAAGATATTTCTAATCCATCATTTTTAAAATACTCTAGCATCCATAAAACTTTTTCCATTAAAGTCTCATTCTGAATATTTATTGTTAATGTTTGCATTATCAATATCCTTATTTTTAAAGTACAAGTATTTTATCATAATAACCTGTACTTTTATATAAAATCACTTTGCAATAATTATACCTTTTGCAGGTAATGCTTGTTTGGAAAAATCATCAGCAGGAATATATCCTTTTTCCATAAGATTTTTTATATAAATCTTAGAAAAAACTTTTGTTGCATCACTACCTGAAAGCAAAATACCACTCTCTTCTTTTGCATTTTCATTTATGTGTTTAACTGCCATTTGAATCTTCTTTATTAGTTTTATATCTGTATTATAACAAAAAATAGATTAATTTATTTTAGTGAATTTAGTTCGTTTCATTTTCTAACAATTCTTTTAATACTATCATATGATTAATTGCATTTTTTAACTCTTGTCTATGTAAAGGGTTGTCACTATGATGGGAAGCAGAGTTTAAAACTCTGTTAAGTATCTCTTTGTATGTTCTATATCTTCTTTTGGTATTCTGTTTTGAGTGATTAAAAAATTATGCAAGTTTGTCGTAGCTTTAATAGTTTTTTCCTGATATAAATGTCATCATTATACATCATATCTTCTTCCTTATTTTTTAATATCCAAAGTTAAATGATTATTAAAAAATTTTTTTAAATTTTTGTGTTTAGCATGTAGTAATTATGATATACTTTTTCTATTTTTTTAGATAATGCTTTAAATTCATCCTTGACATTTTTCATCTCAGGGTCTAAAAAATTTGTAAAAATATTTTCTGCTTCTTTTCGGAGTTCATTCCCACAAGCATCAAACTCATCTTCATCAAAATATTTCTGAGCTTTTTGCATATGTGTTAAATCTTTTTTAACTTTAGGTGCTTCATTTTTAGTTTCATCTTTTGTAAATTTATAATACACCCATTGCTCATCATTTGTATGTCTTTTAAGAAGATTGAAAAATCCTTTGTCATGAGTTAAAATAATTTTTTGATAAGTATCAAAATATTGTAATTCTGGATTATTCTCTTTATTTAAAATTATTCTCATTACATCTACTCTATTTGACATATCAAGACTGTTTAGCATATCATCCAAAACAAGTATTTTAAAATCTACACCTTGTTGAACTCTTGCTCTTAATGCACCTATACGGATAGCAATGGCAATCCTAGTAAGCTGTGCTTCATTTAAAAATGACTGAACCCTCTCTAGTGGCTTCCAAGTATCATCTTCCATAAATTGCTCAACAACTAACTTAATATGAAGTTCACTATGTCTTATTGGGTCATTCCCATCTTCCCATAAATTCTTATTTATATTTTGAAGTGTGAATTTTTTCTTAAATTGTAAATCTATTTTTATGACATCATTATTTTCATAAAAATGCTTTTTTAAAAAATTATTTGCAGTTGTTTTAATCTCCGTCAACAATGCTTCTATTTCTGTATTTATAGTATCTAAATCTGATTCTTTTCTACTTTTTGCAGATTCAGTTTTTCTTCTAGTTATTGCTTTGGTTTTATTTTTAATTTTATCTAAAATAAGAGTAGTTCCATCTGCATAAAAAGGGAAAATATCTCTCTCAAAAACTGACCATAAATTTACTTCATCTTTATGAGAAGCATTGTAAAAGTTATGGAGAAGTTTATAGTTTATAAAATCACTTGCTAAATTTAGCTCTTGTATAGTTTGATTTTCTCGTGTGTTGATAGTCTCTTTTGAAATTATATTTGTATGAGTTTCTTGTGTCTCTTCATCTATATAAGTCATCTCTATTTTAGCACTAGTATTTTCATCTAAAAAAATATTTAATAAACTTTGAGGATTCTCATAATCAAAATATTTTTCTATCTCTTCATCTGAATGCTTTATACTACTTTGTAAAAATGTATATAATGCCCAAAAAAGAGATGATTTTCCTGAACCATTACTTCCATAAACTAATACATTTTTACCCTTAAATGCAAAAATCTCTTCATCTTGAAAAGCTTTGAAGTTCTTTATAGCTAACTTGTAAATCTTTTTCATTAACTCTCCAAAATAGGTTTGAGTATATCAGGGCTTCGTACAGCAAAAAGTTTTATTCGATTTCTTACTTCATTATCTGGGTGAGTCCATTTTTCATAAAGTTTTTGAAT
>JAICBP010000084.1:64446-148526 GCA_021766785.1 Sulfurimonas sp. endosymbiont of Alviniconcha boucheti | reverse complement strand
TCTCTTAAACTTCTTTTTGTTCTGGGTGTTTTAGCATTAAAAAGTCTATGTCTTATTTTTTTTAACTCATATTCTAATTTTTTTATTTCCTCATCGTTAAAAAGATTACTCGTATCTTTTTCTATACCAATAAGAGTATTTGCAGCTATAAATTTTGTCTCAAGGTTTGGTAATGGTCGAACTCCAAAGTTGTCTTTATTTTTATCTATTTTTTGTTCAATGACAAGCGATATGAAAAATCTAAGTTTACTTATTTGTATAGCGATAGATTGTATATCAACACCATAGATAGAGTTTTCAATGATATAAAGTTTTCTTGCATAATCAGGATTGTTTATAGTTTCATCAAAAGTATTATTTATCTCTATAAGAAGCTTTTCTCGCTCCTCTTTATTTTTAGTTTCAAAAACATCATCACTCTCTTTCTTTGCTTTGTTCAATTGCAACTCTTGCCAATATTTATTATCTGGATCAAGTTTTGAGAGAATATGTACCATTTTTTGGAGCATTCCCATAGGGAAAGCCCCACTCCCTACTGCTGGATCAAGTGCTTTTAGATTGTCAAGAGCATGTATTAATTTTGCTGTTATTTGTTTGTCTTCAAATGGTTGTTTATCACTATAGCTACATAATTCTCTTAGATTATCTTCGAGTCCATCAAGTCTATTTTCATTTTCAAGTTTAGTTTTAAGATATGCAATTAGTGATTCATCAACCATATAGCTTACTATCTCTCTTGGAGTATAGAATGAACCAGTTTGCTTTCTTGCTGTGCTCTTTGTTTCAGGATTATATGAAGCGAGTAAATTTTCAAAAACTCTTCCCAAAAGTTCAGGGTCAAGTGCTACATCTTCTTCCAATGGTGTATTTTCTGCTACTGTAAATTTATATGTATCAAGGATTTTGATAAGTCCTTTAACTGTTGCATCTTTAAAAGATTTATTTTTACTTCCATACCATGTACTTAAATCAACATGCTCTTCTACACCGAAGAATAGATAGTCAGGGACTATAAGCTTATGTGGTTTTACTAAGTTGTCAGAAAACCCATCTATATAAACACCATTTGTTTTATCATCCAAACATTCAAATAATCCACCATTTAAAAATGGGACATAGTGGTTAATAAGTTCTAAAAACTCTTGTGGGTTGTGAAAGCTATCTTCATATCTCATTAAAAAGTTAGCATCTCTATTTTGTCCATAATGCTCTTTTTTTCTAAATCCTCTTTCTCTTGTATCATTACTATCCAATGGTTTTATAGGACAATTTAAAGAAGCAAAAAATAGGTTTTGAAGTATCGCTTTATAATATAAACTAGATTTATCATGTCCTCCCATTAAAGTGCCATCCATATTTTTAGGATTAAAATCTTTTAGTTTTTCTTTTATGTATGCTTCATCAAAAATTTCATTTGGAATAAGTCCTTTTTCTTTAATAAACCATACAAACAAAAATCGTGTTAAAAGTCTAATAACATTTTGAGATTTATGTTCTTCGACATTATCTGTATCTTTTGGTTGGTTAGGAAACACCACCTCGCTAACAGCATACGAGTACCAATTTGACAACTCTTGATAAAACTTTTTGTTTAATAATGATACATCGAAAACTTCTTGCCAATAAGTATAAAGAGTTTCATAGCTTGTAACTTTAGAAGTTATTTTCATGTTTTGTAAAATATCAAGATGCCCTCTGTGAGGATTTACTATATCTATATCTCTTAAGATTGATACTTTACCTACTTTTTCACCATCTCTCCAATGCTGTTTGTACTCTTGTCGTTGTGTATTGGACAATGATAATTTGTTAGCATATTTAAAAAGTATAACTACTGGAGTGTACTCAAATTTACGGTTAAATATTCTTGATATTGCTGATAGTTGCGTTCTTGATGGAGTTGAAATATTTAAACTTATAGCAAAGACCAATAAACCTTCGTATCTTTTTATTTTTAAATCTGAGTTTGATTGATGCTCTTGAAAAATATTGTCATCTATACCACCAACCATATAGGTTGTATCTATAATAGAAAAATCTTTATGAACTCCGAGTAAATCATTTACATCTATGCTCTCTTCAATAAGTCTATTTAATGGTACACCTAAGTGCTTAAAAAAATCTAGTGAGGCTTCATCAAAATTTTTATGTTCAAAGTTCTGTATTATCTGTTGTATATTCATATTATTTCTCCATACTTAGCTAACTGTTATCCAAACTATTAAATCGTAATTTTCTATATCAAATTCTTTATCGACGGTTTCATTTTTTTCTAACCTGTTTAGAGAGGTTTTAGAACCTTTCATAATTCCCTCTAGTAGTTTCGTGGCTTTAACTTTTTTTATTGGTGTTGCCCAAGTTGTAATCATTGATTGTAGTTGTTCTATAGCTTTAATGTCTCCATTATCAATTGCTTGTGGGACTTCTCTTAAGTTATCTTTATTTTGAGCTAAAAACTCTAAAACCTCTTTTTTGTTTTGTAAGAGACTATTTCCATTTTTATCTAAATAAATAAGTTCATATTGAGAATTTTGTCTATTTTTCAGTAGTGCAATAAGTTCTATATTTTGAGATGAACTACCTTTAGAAAAACCACTAAATACTCCCTTAGGCATATTTTTGTAAAAATCATTTTTCTTTCTCATCTCGTCCAATAAGTCTTGTCTGAACTGTTCTAATGATAAGTCATTAAAACCAAGAGATGTATCATTTGTTTCTATATCATCCCACGATACATTTAGTTTTTCTAGCATTTTCGCTGTTTGAGTTTTTTCTAAATTCTCATCTTCTGCCATCTCTTGTAAGTTGTCTGTGAAACTTATATCTATTTCACTACCGACCACTTTCATAGTAGCCATTCTCTCTTCTATTCTTACTTGTAGGTTTAGATAATCATTAACATCTTTAGACGGCCAGAAATTTACACCTTGGATAGTATCATTGATAGAGCCTATTCTATCTATTCTACCCATTCTTTGAATAACTCTTACAGGATTCCAATGGATGTCATAGTTGATAACCATATCGGCATCTTGTAGATTTTGCCCTTCACTTAAAACATCAGTCGCTATCAATATATCTATCTGATTATCTAGTAACTCTTTTGTTTTTGGATCATTTTGTGCTATCCACTCACTCCATTCCTCGTAAGAGTCTTCAGAAAAATCATTCCATTCTTTTTCATTGTAAAGTTTAGTAAAAGGAGCGAACCTTTGTAATATAGGTTCATATTTTTTTGTTCCACCATGAACAACAGCCATTTTTTTAATGCCTCTTTTTTCTAGTTCATGATATATATAATTAACCGTGTCCGTGTAAGCGGTGAAAATAATCACTTTTTTATTAGAAGCATTTTCTTTATCTTTTAGAATTTTAATTAATTTTTCAAGCTTTGTATCTTTTGAAGTAAGCTCTTTTTCTATACTAATTGAATCTTCAAAATGTCTAAGATTTGTTAGAAGTTTTTTCATAGAGGCTAAATCTTCATTCAAATCATCAATGAAATTATCTAGTTCTCCACAAGAGTCTATTTGTGAAAGTTTAATTTCTCTTTTACCAATAGAAAGTTCATCAAACATTTCATCACTATTCTCTATATCTTCATCTTGTACTAGTAAGACATCTTTTTTACTTGTTCTATATTTTACTGCTGTGTTATAGATACTTTGATGATAGTCATTTACTCTTGAAATAGTGTCATAAAATGATTTCCATGACGACTCAAATCTTTTAGCAAGTAAAATGTATATCATTTTTACTAAAGCTTTATCTCTTAACTTTTCATTGTGTGTAACATCAGTTGTATCTTCTTCAATATAATAAGCTGGTTTATAAGCTGTGAGTTTTGGAGGTAAACTATCTAGCATATCTTTAAAAGTTGTAAAATCACCTATATCTTTAGGAGTCGCAAATATATTTCGTGGTTTTTTCTTTTTTGGAAATTTTAGATTTTCTATCATATTTCTAGTTCTAGCAACTGTTAGAGAATCAGTAAGCCTTATAAATTCTGGAGGAAGCTTTTCTATAAATTTAGATATTTTTTTATTTTCTGATGTAGTCCATTGGTTAAACTCTCGCTGTGCCACTCTAAAAGTACCAGTTAAACTTTTAATATCTAAGGTATCTAAAAATCCATGGTCATTGTTTTTTACGATTAGGTTAAACTGATTCTTAATGTCATTTAAGGAGTTATTAATAGGAGTAGCAGATAGTAACAGAACTTTTAAGTTTTGATTTGCTTGTAAAAGGTGTTCTACTAAAAATTTATATCTATTAGATTTTGCATTTCGTAAATTGTGGCTTTCATCTATGACAATTAGTTTTGGTTTATCGCTTTGAAGATGTGAAAAATCTATATCATCCTTTTCAAGTCTATCTTCGTATAAATCAGTATGGTATCTTACAATATAGTCAAGTCCATCACTTTTAAATTTAGAATTTTTTCGTTTTAAATACTGCTTCCAATTATGCTCTAACTTTTTAGGACAAAGCAAAATAGTTTCTCGCTCTTGAAGTTGATAATACTTGATTACAGCTAATGCACTCCAAGTTTTACCAAGTCCAACTGCATCAGCCAATATCGCACCATCATAGTGTTCTAACATTTTAATTAAACTCAAAACACCTTTTTGTTGAAAATCATAAAGAGTATTGTAGATAACAGAATTTTCTAGTCTTCCAATTTCACGATTAAATTTTGGGTCATCCTGCTCTTTTAAAAGTTCTTCTCCAAATAGTTCAAATAAAACTTTATAATATATCTCTTTAGGTGTGTACTCAATGAAAATTTGTTTTATCTCTTGAATAAGATATTCTTTGAAATTAACCTTTTTTTCTTTACCATAATCATCAATTATTGTTTTTTTATAATGTGCTTGTGGTTTGTTCCATAGTTCATTAAACCATTCTAATATATGTTGAAATTCATAGTTATTACCAGTCTCAGCAATATTCAATTCTATATTATTAGTTTGTTTTAAACCTATACCAGCTTCTGTAAGGTTTGAGCTTCCCATTAAAAATGTTTTATCATTATCTTTTTTTGTATTGAAAATATAAGCTTTTGCATGACAGAAATTTGGCTCAAGTGTTTTAGCTTCTACTTTTGATTGTTGTAAAAAACTTACAGCTTCTTTTGCTACAGCTTTTAACTTTAGAGAGGCTTCGATACTTATGTTTTCATTTAATAAATTAATTGCGTGATTTTGTAACTGTTCTGTATTAACTATATCGCCTAAAATGAATCTATATTTTTTAATTTTTTCATTTGTTACTTGTGATAGATAAGCTAAAGCTCCAACTGTAAAGTAACCAGTAACAATATCCAGAGTACCATTGTCAGAGTATTCACTTATCCACTCATGTACTTTCTTATTTTTATTTTCATTGTCTATTAGCATTAAAATTCCATCATTATTTATTATTGCAAGATTATATCTAAGTATATATTTATAAGTTGTTAAAGAAAATCAACTTGATTCCCACTTGTCAACCGCGTAGTTAAAATAGGCAGTTTTTCGTAAGAAATATTACAAAAATAAAAGAACAGATAAACCTTAAAACACCTTTTGAACTTTTAGGAAAAGAGTTAGAAAAAGCTAATGATTTAACTCAGGTCAAAAGAAAGTAGATTAGATTCATTCAAGACAGACTCAACAACAGACCGAGAAAATCTCTTGGCTTTAAAACTCCTGCTCAAGTTTTTTATGCTAGAGTTTCAAAAGTAATGGCTGCTTAGTTAGGTGGAAATTGCATTTATTGGTTGAATGGGCGAATCAATTGTCTGAAAGTGCTTGTTAGATGTTGTGGATGGGGTAGAGGGATTCGAACCCCCGAATGCCAGTACCAAAAACTAGTGCCTTACCGCTTGGCGATACCCCAAGATTAAAGAAATAAGAAGTTATAAATGCTTCTTTAATTTGTGCTGAAATTATAGCAATAAAAAATAAAGAAAAACTTAAAAAAAATATTTTTATCTTTAGAAATTTATGTTATTATTGTAGTAATTAAGGAAGAAGGAGTAGTGTCATGAATGATACAACAGATCTTACAACACTAAGTCTAAGAGTAGTAATATTTTTAGTAATTGCGGGATTTTTTTTCTTTATACTGAAACAAGAAAAACACTAGACTTCTGGTAAAGGGTATTCCTTTATGAGTCGAATCCGCCATTTATAATTTATGAAGAATTATGAGAAATTAAAAACGCTGAAACCAGAACTTTTCAAGAGATTAACAGGTGTAAAGCCAGATACCTTTAAAGAGATGCTCAAAGTATGTGAAGTACACCATGAGCAAAAAAAGTCTTGAGCGAACCAACTATTTCAAGGGTAATCAAAGAGATAGAAAGTGTTCTTCTTTCATCAGGTAAGTTTTCACTACCAAGTAAAAAAGCTCTGTATGAAAATAATGGTACAGATTTACAATATAATTTAATAGATGCCACTGAATGCCCTAAAGTATGTGTTGATACAGGCTATCTAGGAATCAAAAATCTTCATGAAAATAGTGAGATGCCAAAGAAAAAAACCAAGCTAAACCCTCTCTCGAAAGAGGACAAATTAGAGAACAAAAAGAAGTCATCTAAACGAATACCAATAGAACATATCAATGCAAAAATTAAAACTTTTAAAAAAGATTTGGTTTATGATTTAACCTTATCTGTGCTTTGATAAATTTTGATAGGGGTTTTCAGGTGATTTAGAGGTTATGAAAGAAGTCTAATAAAAAGAAGTGCCAAATAAAAAGAGGGCATAGAGAAAGAGACAAGAGAAATCTGTCGAATAATNATTTGAACCACCAACATAAGCACCAACTATAGTAGTATCAGGGATATTTTGATTAATTACAACAGCTGCTTCAAAAGTATTTTCTACGATTGACCACTTCTCTGTAAATACTAATGGAGTATCTAGTTCCATACGACCTATTTTTGTAGTCGTCTTACCAGCAGTCGCTGCAACCCATAAATCATTTACAATGTAAGAGTCAGTAGTACCATTTGTACCGTCCCAAACATTATCTACTAATTGATGCTCAAGACCTAAAGAAGAGAGTGCAGTAACTTTTGTACCAGCAGATACACTTTCCATCAGATCTGTAGAGATACTTAAACTTGTAGCAGCTTGACCAGAAGCTCCACCTTTATCAAATAAATCATAAAAATTATCATCAGCACTATAGAATAACTTAACATCACCACTAACTTTTGTATTCTCAATTGCAAATGCACTCGAACCTATTAGCAGTGCTGTCACCAAACTCATTTTTGTAAATTTCATATTTTCTCCTTATACTTACAAATTTCAGTAGTCATTTTAACACAACTTGTACTTAAGATAACATTAAAATGAGATTTTATTAATCCTTTTTTCCATATGAAACAGATAAACTAATTTTACAAACGCCAATTCTACCATCAAGTGTAATTTTTTGAAGATTTTTATTTGTGGAAATGTGCGCAATTGAAGTTATTGATAAATAAAGGGCTTAGAGGGTATGAAAAAATAAAACCCATTAAAAGACCCATTAAAATTAAAGTGACTGCCATTTGAGTGAATATTTTGTCAATTGTAAGCTATGTTAAATTTTAACCATTTTCTTAACATAGGTTGAAACTATGTTAACTTTTTGCCATTTTATTAACATAGATAAAAGCTATGTTAAATTATATACCTTTTTTTAACCTAGTAAATAATTCTATATTTATATAAAACTTACTATTTTTAATCTGTAAACTTTCCACTATACCTAAAGCTTCTAATTCTTTAAGATATTTTGATGCTGTTTGTCTTGTAAGTCCTAATCCATCAACTAAAAAATCAATCTTAGTATAAGGGTGATTAAATAATATTTCAACTAGATCTTTAGTATAAATCTTTGGTAATTTTTCTTGAATAATATTTTTTGTATTATCCATCATAGTTGATATATCTTTAATCAACTCAATTGTATCTAATGATGTTTGTTCAACACCATCAAGCATATACATAATCCACTCTTCCCAGTTATCTTTAGTTCGTACCTCTTGAAGTAATCTATAATAATCAGCTTTATGATTGATAATATAATTACTTAGATACAAAATAGGTATATCAAGTAAATCATTTAAAATAAGATACAAGATATTTATGATTCTTCCAGTTCTTCCGTTACCATCATAAAAAGGATGTATCGTTTCAAATTGATAATGAATAATTGCCATATTTATAAGTGGGTCTATATCATTTGGTTCATTAATATATTTTTCCAAATTTGCTAAAAGTTTTTCTATATCTTCAAACTTTTGTGGTGGAGTGAATATAATTTCTCCAGTCTTAGAATTTGCTAGATTTGTTCCACTTTGCTTTCTTACCCCTGCATCATTTTGTTCTAACTCTTTTTGTATCTCTACTATGTACTTTTTTAATAACAATTTATTATCATCTACAAGATGAAAACCTTTTAAAAGTGCATTTTTATAGTTCTGAACTTCTTTAGTTGAATTAGATAAGTTTTTGATGTCTAAACTTGCTTTGTAAAGCTCATCGTGTGTTGTAATGATATTTTCTATCTCACTACTATCTTTTGCTTCTTGTAGGGCTAGTGAGTTGATTAAGATATTGCTATTTGGAATTATTTTAGAAATACCATTTAACTCAGCTAATGCTCTATTTGATGATATAGATTTTTTTAGTATCTCTTTTGTTTCTATATCTTTTGCGAGTGGTAAGTTATTTGGTATAAATTCTTTCATTTATTTTATCCTACAATATTTTTAAGCTATTTGATTATAACTTACTAGATTAAATAATCTTATTAATCTATATTAAATATTTTATTTTTGATAATAAGCCTAATCTTTTCCTAAGTTCAAATCATAAATGCAATTTTCTTAGAAGTAAGTATTTAAGGGCTTTGGTCAGTATTTATTAGGTTAAGTTAGTTTATGATTTGGTGGAGACGTGCGGGATCGAACCGCAGTCCTAAAGATAATTTTCTATGATCTCTACATGTTTAGAAAAGTTGTTAAAGTTTAATCTTGCTTCACACAACTTGCAAAGCTACACAAAACGAGTCTCTGAATTCATTTTAAGCTGAGACAGACTTAAAATATATCTACATAGGGGTTATACTTCAAATCCGATTTATCTAGAGTCCATCGGTGAAGCAGCCCATCCTCTAAGAGGGGGTAAAACTTAAGCTACTGCTAAAGCTGGGCGATAGTTTGTATTGTTTGCGTTTAAGCAATTGTGAGCCGTGTAACGGAAGTGCTCAGTCCGACATGCAACCGTAGATTATTAGCTCCAGTCGAAGCCATGTCGTCCCCATAGTTTAGAATTATATCAAATCATTTTGTTGTAATTCTAGTGATATGTTGTAGGCTGTTTTTTTCTTATCAATAAGATAGAAATTTATAAAGAACAAGAGTCAAAAGTGGTGGCCAATCTCGGAATCGAACCAAGGACACACTGATTTTCAGTCAGTTGCTCTACCGACTGAGCTAATTGGCCACGGCAAATGTTTTGTTATAGAAAATATTCTTTAAAGTGGTGGCCAATCTCGGAATCGAACCAAGGACACACTGATTTTCAGTCAGTTGCTCTACCGACTGAGCTAATTGGCCGTAATTTTAAAGAGCGAAAGTATATCCCGTATGTACTGAAAGGAAGCTTAGAAGAGGTTGTTTTAGAGGAGTTGAAATTATGCTTTTATGTGATTATTTTTAACATAAACGCCATAGTGATAACTCCACATTATCTTATTTTCAGGCTTATGAGTGCAAGAAGATTTGAGAGCATCGCGATGATCCAAAAACGGACAATAATCTTGTTTTCTGTCCAGTTTTTCATCTCAAAGTGATGGTGGATAGGAGCCATAAGAAAGATCCGCTTTTTACGCAGTTTAAAACTACCTACTTGCAGGATAACAGAGAGAGTCTCTACAACGAAAATAGATCCTATAAGGAGTAAAAGTATCTCACTTTTGGTTATAATGGCAAGGTATCCTAAAAATGCCCCTATACTTAAAGATCCACTATCACCCATAAAGACTGCAGCTGGATGACAGTTATACCATAAAAAGGCAACTAATGAACCCATAAAAGCACTCGCGACTATAGCAACTTCTCCTACAAGAAAGTGTGGCATAAGAAGATAGTGACTTAATGTGGCATTGCCAGTAATGTAAATAATAATACTAAATGTACCAAGTGCAAAAATCGAAGGAACAGTAGCAAGACCATCTAATCCATCTGTAAGATTAACAGCATTTGAAGTAGCTATAATAACAAGTACCCATAATAAAAGAGAAAAACCACCCATATCAAAGAGAGGATTTTTCAAAAACGGTAGATATAAATCTGTATTAAATTCTGCAAAAAAATAGAGATAAGTTGCAATAAGTAGAGCAGAAATTATTTGTAAAAATAGTTTAGTCCTTGCCTTGAGTCCTGCCAAATTTTCATGTTTTTTAATTTTTGAAAAATCATCTTGAAAACCTATAAGTGAAAATAAAAAGAGAGTAAGTAGCGCTCCAATAGCATAAGGGTTTGAAAACTTTATAGTAAAAAGTGAAGCGATAAGTGTAGATGTTGTGAATATGATACCTCCCATGGTCGGTGTTGAGGCTTTTTCTTTATGTCTATCTGGTGCCCAGTCATTAATAGGCTGTACATTTGAAGTTTTTTGTGCCCAATGAATAAATTTTGGAAGTAAAAAGAGTGTGATAAAAAGAGCTAAGAAGAAGGAAATGCCAGCACGTATAGTGATGTATCCTAAAATATTGATGTGAAAAAAATTATGAAGAGTATATAACAATTTGTGTCCTATTAAATATTTGGTTATAATTTTAAAGTGACATTATAGTATAATCATCCTATAAATTTACTAGCATAGGAATAAAATTGAGCAAAAAAGCAATTTTAGTCATCACAGATGGTATAGGATACTCTGAAAAAACAGAGTATAATGCATTTTATCATGCTACAAAACCAACATATGACAAACTATTTAAAGAGACACCTCACTCACTTATAGATACATTTGGATTAAGTGTTGGACTTCCAGAAGGGCAGATGGGCAACTCTGAAGTAGGGCATATGAGTATTGGGAGTGGTCGTGTTTTGTATCAAGATCTAGTCAAGATCTCTCTTGCTTTAAGTGAAGGAACATTAGAATCAAACGAAGTACTCCAAGAACTCTTTGGCAAATCAAAAAGAGTACATTTGGTTGGACTTATGAGTGATGGTGGTGTACACTCTCATATAGATCATTTTATGGGTTTAGCTGATTTAGCGGTCAAAATGGGAAAGAGAGTCTTTTTACATCTTATAACAGATGGAAGAGATGTATCCCCAACTTCAGCACAGAAGTACTTAGAGATAGTTTCAAAACACTTAAATGAAAATGTAACTATTGCAACTGTAGCAGGGCGTTTTTACTCTATGGATAGAGATAACCGTTGGGAACGTATAAAATGCAGCTATGATGTTATGGTAAATGCTAAATTAAAAACAGACTTAACGCCAGAAGCTTATATTAGGCATTCATATACATTAGGTGTAACTGATGAATTTGTAGAGCCGATAGCTTTTGGCACTTATGATGGTATGCATGATGGCGATAGTATTTTAACTGTAAATTTTAGAAGCGATAGAATGCGTGAAATGGTTACAGCTCTTGGTGCAGAAGAGTTTAGTGGTTTTGGCAGAGACAATCTACAACTTCATATTGCAACTATGACAGAGTATGATAAAAGTTTTACTTATCCTATTCTTTTTACAAAAGATGTACCAAAAAATACTCTTGCTGAGGTTATAGCAAATTCAGGACTAAAGCAGATGCATACAGCAGAGACTGAAAAGTATGCACATGTAACTTTTTTCTTAAATGGTGGTATAGATGAGCCTTATGAGAATGAGACTAGAGTGCTTATCCCTAGTCCTAATGTGAAGACTTATGATCTGCAACCAGAGATGAGTTGTGCTGAGGTAGGTGAAGTAGTTTTAAATGCAATGGATGCGGTATATGACTTTATAGTTGTGAATTTTGCCAATGGTGATATGATTGGGCACACAGGAGATATAGAAGCTGCAAAACAAGCTGTTAGTGCAGTGGATGAACAATTAGGTAAGATAGTTGCTAAGGCTAAAGAACAGGAGTATGCTTTAGTGATCACCTCTGATCATGGTAACTGTGAAGAGATGAGAGATGAAGATGGTAATATCCTCACAAATCATACAGTTGGAAAAGTATGGTGTTTTGTTGAGGCTGATGGTGTAACAAGAGTAGATGCTGGTGGTTTAAATAATATAGCACCGACGGTACTTACTCTTATGGGACTAGAAGTGCCTCAAGAGATGAGTCACAGTCTAGTATAACTTAAAATAAAGGAAATAAAAGTATGAAATTTAGTGGAAAAAATGTTTTAGTAACGGGGTCAAGTCGTGGTATTGGTGCAGAGATAGCAAGAACATTAGCGAGTTTTGGTCTAAAAGTGTGGGTAAACTACAGAAGTGGAGCTACTGAAGCAGATGCTCTAAAGAATGATATAGAAGCATCTGGTGGTACTGCTGCTGTTATCGGTTTTGATGTAAGTGATGAGGCTGCATTTGTAGATGCTATAAAAACTATTATAGATAGCGATGGTGAACTCTCTTACCTTGTAAACAATGCAGGGATTACAAATGACAAACTTGCACTTCGTATGAAAACAGAGGATTTTATGTCTGTAATAAATGCAAATTTGACATCTACATTTATAGGAAGTCGTGAGTTTTTTAAGACTGCAAGAAAGAAAAAGTTTGGCAGCGTTGTAAATATCGCTTCTATAGTAGGTGAAACAGGAAATGCAGGTCAAACTAACTATACTGCAAGTAAGGGTGGTGTTATAGCAATGACAAAATCATTTGCGCTTGAAGCTGCTACAAGTGGAATCCGTTACAATATTGTAACACCAGGTTTTATCTCAACGGAGATGACAGAAGTACTAAGTGATGAGGTAAAAGAGACACTAAACGCCAAGATACCTATGAGTAGAATGGGGCAGGCTAGAGAGGTAGCAGAAGCTACAGCTTTTTTACTCTCAGATCATGCAAGTTACATAACAGGGGAAACACTCAAAGTAAATGGTGGAATGAATATGGCATAATGGCTTTTTTTTAAGCTACATTTGTTATAATTACGATGATTAAATTAAAATACAGGAGCTATAATGGCACTTATAGATGATATTAAAGAAGTAGTTGTAGAGCAGCTAAGCGTAAATGCTGATGAAGTAAAAGACGATGCAAAATTCGTAGAAGATTTAGGTGCAGATAGCCTTGATGTAGTTGAACTTGTTATGGCTCTTGAAGAAAAATTCGATATCGAGATCTCTGATGATGAAGCTGAAAAGATAGCTACTGTTGCAGATGTTGTTGCTTATATAGAGAGTAAATAGTCTAAAACTATTTTACTGTAACAGCGAGATACTCTCTTGCTGTTGGATAAATATTTTAAAAAATTAATCTATGAGATATTGATTTTTTAAAAGTATTTATTAAATATAATGGAGTGTTAAATATGAGAAGAGTAGTAGTAACTGGTTTAGGAATGATAAACTCTGTTGGGAATGATAAAGAGAGTTCTTTTAAGGCTATCTGTGCTGGTGATTGTGGTATCGATAGAATTACGATTTTTGATCCAGAAAACTATTCTGTAAAAATAGCTGGTGAAGTAAAAGATTTTGATCCTGCAACTGTTATGGCTCCAAAAGAGGTGAAAAAAGCAGATAGATTTATTCATCTTGGTCTTAAAGCTGCTCAAGAAGCGATGGCTGATGCAAATATTGGTGATGATGTTGATATGGAAAGATTTGGTATATCAGCTGCTTCAGGTATTGGTGGTCTTCCTTCTATCGAAAAAACTTCTATAATTATTGAAACAAAAGGATCAAGACGTATTTCCCCTTTCTTCATTCCTGGTGCATTAGTAAATATGCTTGGTGGTTTTGTATCAATTGCTCATGGAACAAAAGGTCCTAATCTCTCCTCAGTAACAGCTTGTGCCGCTGGTACTCATGCAATTAGTGATGCATGTAAGACTATTATGTGTGGTGGAGCGGACAGGATGTTAGTTGTTACAGCAGAGTCTGCTATAACTGGTGCTGGTATTGGTGGTTTTGCTGCTATGAAAGCACTCTCAACAAGAAATGATGATCCAAAAACATCTTCTCGTCCATTTGATGCAGATCGTGATGGTTTTGTAATGGGTGAGGGTGCAGCTTCTTTAGTTCTTGAAGAGTATGATGTAGCAGTGGCACGTGGTGCAAAGATTTATGGTGAGATTATTGGTTTTGGTGAGAGTGGTGATGCAAATCATATAACTACACCTTCTCTTGATGGTCCTGGTCGTGCAATGAAAGCTGCATATAAAATGGCTGGTGAGCCGAAGATCGATTATGTAAATGCTCATGGTACTTCAACCTCTATCAATGATAAAAACGAAACTACAGCAGTAAAAGAACTTTTTGGTGAAGTAGTTCCTCCTATGTCTTCTATTAAAGGACAAATTGGACATTGTCTTGGTGCCGCTGGTGGAATAGAAGCAGTTGTATGCCTTATGGCTATGCGTGATGGTATTTTACCTCCAACTATTAACTACACTACAAAAGATGAGGATTGTGATTTAGATTATGTTACAGAGGGTTCTAGAACTACTGATGTAAATGTTGTTATGAGTAACTCATTTGGTTTTGGTGGAACTAATGGCGTTTTAATCTTTAAGAAAATTTAATTAGAAGGATTAAATTTGGCTACATATTTAGACTTTGAACATAAGATTAAATTTATTCAAGAAGATATTATCTCTGCACAGGTTCGTCACGATTATGCTGCAGTTGAAAAACATACAAAAAACTTGGATAAAGAAGTAGAAAAGGTCTACTCTAATCTAAGTGATTTTCAAAAACTTCAACTTGCTCGTCACCTTGATCGTCCATATGCTTTGGATTATATCAATATCCTTATGAAAGATAAGTATGAGATTCATGGTGATCGTCACTTCCGTGATGATGCTGCTATTATCTGTTATATGGGTTATATAGGTGATGAAAAAGTTATGGTAATTGGTGAACAAAAAGGTCGAGGAACGAAAAATAAGCTAAAGCGTAACTTTGGTATGCCTCATCCTGAAGGTTATAGAAAAGCTCTTCGTGCAGCTAAAATGGCTGAAAAGTTTGGTATGCCAATTTTAATGCTAGTAGATACTCCAGGTGCATATCCAGGTCTAGGAGCTGAAGAACGTAATCAATCAGAAGCTATTGCTAGAAATCTTTTAGAACTTGCAGAGATTAATACTCCTACAGTCTCTGTAGTTATAGGTGAGGGTGGTTCTGGTGGAGCACTTGCTATTGGTGTTGCTGATAGATTTGCTATGATGCGATACTCTGTATTTTCTGTTATCTCTCCTGAAGGTTGTTCTGCTATTCTTTGGAGTGATCCAGCTAAGGCAGAAGCTGCGACAAACGCCATGAAAATTACGCCTACAGACTTAAAAGAGTTGGATTTGATCGATGATATTATTGCTGAACCATTAATTGGGGCACATAGAGAAAAAGAGGCTGCAGCTCATGCTATAGCAGAGTACTTCTTAGCAGAGCTCAAAGTACTTAAAGCTATGAGTGATGAAGAGCGAATGGATGCTCGTTATGCAAAACTTATAGCACCAGGTGCTTTTAAAGAGTAGTTTTAGCTCTCTTTTTTAACTTCAAGAAAAGGATCAAACTTCGGTCTTTTAAGTCTTGGGGCACTTTTAGAAAACTTTATTAAATCCTCTACATTGTTTAAATTTTCTTTTATCGATTTAAGAATAAGTAAAAAAAGTCCATAAGTGGTCATAACATCACTCATAGCCCTATGATGTTTAGGATTTTGATTAAGCATAAAAGTATCATTTAGGTAAGAGAGTGCATATCTATAGCACTCAATTGTCCTCTCTGCAAGAGCAAGTGTACAGAGACTTCTGTTTAGAAGTGGTTCTAGCCCAACCTTGAGCATAGAGTTGGAAATAAAAGTATAGTCAAACTTTACATCATGTGCGACAAAGACAGCATCTGCTAAAAAGAGTTTAAACGCCTTCATTACTTCTAGTAGTTGAGGAGCATTGGTTGTATCTTCTGCCCTTATTCCTGTAAGCTCTGTAATGATTGGGTTTATCTCTTTTACTTTGACAAAGGATTCAAAGCTATCAATGATTTTACCATTTTTTATCTTTAGTGCTGCAATTTCAATAATTTGATGTCTCTGAATATGTGATCCGTTAGTCTCAATATCTACAATACAAAACTCTGCATTTTCAAGTTTAATATACTTTGTTTCAAAGTAAAAATAACCTTGGCGTTTGATAATGTTTATGCCTTGAGCACGAGATAGTTCCAAAAAAATATCTATGCTCTCATCTATTTGAGATTTTAGAACTTCAAGAGGGAGACCACGAGTGGCAAGTCGCGAGACACTTTTTGCATCTAAAGGAAAGGCTTTATTGAGCATTTCTTATGAACTCTTTTACTTTTGTGGCATCTTTTTTTCCATGGCTAAGCTCAACGCCACTGCTTACATCAACACCATAAAAGCCATACTTTTTGAGTGAAGATACATTTGAACTATTAAGTCCACCAGCAAGAATGATTTTAGAACAGTCAATACCCTCAAACCACTCAAGATTAATCCGTTTACCTACTCCACCATAAGCTTCACAATAGGCATCTATAAGTGTGTATTCATCTGTTTTGTTGAGTATATCTGCTTGAGACTTAGCTCGAATGACTTTTATATAAGGTGTTGTAAGTGCCTGACAGAGTGCATTGCTAGCTTCAAAATGAAGCTGTGCTAAAGTAGCTCCAGTCTCAGAACAGATGGAGTCTATGCTCTTAGGGTCTTTATTGACAAAAAGAGCAACTTTCTCTATAAAGGGAGGGAGTTTAGAGATTATACTTTTGGCTTGTGCTATAGTTACAAAACGTGGTGATTGCTCATAAAAGACAAAACCAAGTGCATTGGCTCCTGCATCTATTGCTATCATTGCATCTTCATAAGAGGTTATACCACAAATTTTCGTTCGCATTATATCTGTAAACTCTCTATAGCTGTTTGACGATTTGAATGTTTAAAGATATAAGACCCTGCAACAACAACATCTACACCTGCTTCTTTTAGAAGATGAATATTTTTATTGCTAACACCACCATCTACTTCTATGAGACATTTAGGATTGATACGATTTCTCATCTCATTAAGGCGAGAAGCTTTTTCAATAACAGAATCAATGAAACTTTGTCCACCAAAACCAGGGTTTACACTCATAAGGAGTACCATATCTAAATCTTTAAGTAAAAACTCTATAGATTCTGGTGGTGTATGTGGGTTAAGGACTATAGCTGGACTTATATCTAAAGAACGGATTTTTTGGATTAAGCGGTGAGGGTGTTTCTCTTCTTCAATATGAAAAGAGATATATTTAGGCTTGAGAGGTGCAAGAAGGTTTACAAAAAAAGTATTGTTTTCCACCATGAGATGAATATCTAAAGGCTTTGTAGCACAAGCAGCGACTGAAGAGATGACAACAGGTCCTATAGTAAGATTTGGTACAAAATGACCATCCATAACATCTATATGAACAAAATCGCATCCTGCATTACAAATCTCTTCAACATCGCATTGAAGATTTCCAAAATCTGCTGAGAGAATACTTGGGGCTACTTTTATCATTTTACTTCACCTTATAATTTTTGAAATTATAAGATAAAGTAGCTTTTTATCTTGTTAAGAAAAAGAGGAATTAGTAACAGTTCTAAAATTTAAATCTTAAGTCCAATTTTTAAAAAATTGAATTTTTAGAATTTTGTTTAAAATTTAGGTAAAACTTAGTATAATTCTATCTATATGAATTTTTCTATTCTCCTTATCGCTTAACTGGATAAAGCAGGGCCCTCCTAAGGCCTAGCTCGAGGTTCGAGTCCTCGTAGGGAGACCAGTAACCAAAATAGATAAAAAGCAAAATAGGTATAACAATTAAATAATCATGCTACTTTACATCCATATCCCTTTTTGCGACTCCAAATGTGCCTATTGTGCTTTTAACTCGTATGTTGATAAGTTTCACTTAAAGAATGACTATATGCTAGCTGTAAAGAAGCAGATATATTTTGAACTTGAAAGATTTGAAGCTAAAACTGCATCTATAGAAACACTTTTTATAGGAGGAGGAACACCCTCTAGTATTGCTCCAGAACTTTATGCCCCGATCTTTGAACTTTTAAGGCCATATCTTCAAAAAGGGTGTGAGATTACTAGTGAAGCAAACCCAAATAGTGCAACTTACGAGTGGTTAGATGGTATGAAAAAACTTGGCGTCAATCGCATTAGTTTTGGTGTACAAAGTTTTAATGAAGAAAAACTGAAACTTCTCAATCGTGCGCATACACCAAAAATGGCAAAAGATGCACTTTTAAATGCCCAAAAGATAGGTTATAAAAATCTTTCTCTTGATCTTATATATGCTACTTTGGGAGATACAAAAGAGCTCTTAAAAAAAGATATAGAGACAGCATTTACTTTGCCGATAAATCATCTTAGTGCCTATGCACTTACTATTGAAGAGGGAACTGCTTTTGAGTTAAAACCACAAATGAGTAGCGAGCAACTTTCTCTTACTTCTTGGATATTTGAAACTATAAAGTCATATGGATTTAAACAGTATGAAATAAGTAACTTTGGCTCTTATGAGTCAGATCACAACAAAGGTTATTGGCTCTATAAGGAGTATATGGGTGTAGGTGCAGGAGCAGTTGGTAAGCTTGGACTCACTCGATTTTATCCTACACCTCTTATTGAAGAGTATATTCAAAATCCTCTCTTAATTAAAGAAGAACACTTAGACTTAGAAGATAAAAAGATGGAACAGATTTTTTTAGGGTTGCGTTCATGTGTAGGTGTAACTAAAAGTTTACTCTCACAAAGTGAGTATAAACAGGCAAAGATTTTACTTGAGGAGAAAAAACTTTTTTACACTGATGGTATTTTTTATAATCTTGACTACCTTCTAGCTGATGAAATTTACCTCTTTTTAACTGCATAATTACCTTTTAATCATTCTTTAGATAGAATAAACTTCAAATTAATATTATGAAAGGTTTGCTATGTTTGGTATGGGTTTTACTGAGATACTTCTTATTTCTGTCATTGCAATTTTGTTTCTAGGTCCTGATAAACTTCCTGGAGCCATGGTAGATATTGCTAAATTTTTTCGTAGTGCAAAAAATGCGATTGGTAGTGTAAAAGATACTTTTGAAGAAGAGATTCATGTAGCTGATATAAAAAAAGAGGCTCTTGCGTACAAAGAGCAACTCACAAAGGCTACAGATATTAAAGGGCATGTAGGCTCTCAGTTTGACTCTCTTGCCGCTGCTATTGAAGATGATGATATCGATGTTGTAGTAGATACAAAACCAAATGAACCTCAAGAAGTCACCTTTAAAAAGAAAAAGAAAAAAGAAGAAGTAACCGATGTTTGATGAACTCCGACCCCACCTTGTAGAACTTAGAAAACGCCTTGCTATCTCAGTAGGTAGTCTTGTTGTTATGTTTTTTGTGATGTTTTTCTTTCATGAGCCATTGCTCAACTGGATGGTAGAACCACTTAATACTGCACTTATAGAAGTTGGAAAAAAGTCAATTCATGCTGCTGATGGTATGATAACTACTTCCCAAGTTGGAGGTGCTTTTTTTGTAGCACTTAAAGTGGCATTTTTTTCTGCTATTTTAGGTGCACTGCCTATTATACTCTCTCAAATTTGGTTCTTTATAGCACCTGGACTCTATGCTAATGAGAAAAAGATGGTCATACCTTTTGTTTTAGGTGGTACTATTATGTTTGTAAGTGGTGTACTCTTTGCTTACTATATAGTAACTCCCTTTGGTTTTGATTTTCTTATAACTTTTGGTAGTTTCAAATTTACGCCGCTTATCAATATCGAAGATTATGTCGGATTTTTTACTAAAATCATGTTTGGATTTGGACTTGCTTTTCAGCTTCCTGTTTTTGCCTACTTTTTAGCACTTTTAGGGCTAGTTAATGATAAACAGATGATGTCATTTTTTAAGTATGCTATAGTTATTATCTTTATTGTTGCAGCTCTTCTTACCCCTCCAGATGTACTTACACAACTTCTTATGGCCGGACCACTTGTTATACTCTATGGAGTCTCTATTTTGATTGTAAAGCTTGTTAATCCTGCTGAAGATGAAGAGAATGAAGACGAAGAGAATGAAGATGAAGAGATTCAAAATACAGAAATAAAGCAGTAAACTTTATGCAATTAGCAAAGGAGTTACTTACACAGAGCTATGATTTCACTCTTCCAAAAGAGCTCATAGCTACACATCCAGTCTCTCCACGTGACCATGCAAAACTTCTTGTTTATGAGCGAGCGACTGATACTATTGTACATACCTATTTTTATAAGTTTGAAAAGTATATTCCAAAAGGGTGTGCTTTACTTTTCAATAACACTAAGGTTATAAAAGCAAGACTTTTTGGTCGCAAATCAAGTGGTGGAAAGATAGAACTTCTCATAAACAGAGCATTAAACGCCAATGATATAAGTGTTTATATCCGTGGAAAAGTTAAAGTCAATACAAAGATTTACTTTGATGAAAGTTTAGTAGCAAAAGTTATTACACTTCATGAAGATGGCAGTCGTGAAGTAAACTTTTTTCAAGAAGAAAAACTTTTACGTTTTGAAGAGATCCTTCCTATCATAGAAAAAATTGGTCACATTCCCCTTCCCCCTTATATACAAAGAGCAGATGAAGAAGAAGATGTAAACGAGTATCAAAGTGTATTTGCTAAAGAGGAAGGTGCAGTTGCTGCTCCTACTGCATCTCTACATTTTACAGATACACAGTATAAAAGAGTATGTAAAAACTTTACACATGCATATCTTACACTCCATATTGGAAGTGGAACTTTTAAACCGGTAGATACTCAAATAATTACTGAGCATCCCATGCATTCAGAGTATTATGAGATTTCAAATAAAGCGAAAGTACTATTAGATTCAGATGTACCTATTCTCAGTATCGGAACAACATCAACAAGAACAATAGAGTATTATGAGAAGTATGGGAAAGTACAACGAGGTGAGGCAAATCTTTTTTTACATCCTCAAAATAGACCAAGTCGTGTGAACCATCTACTGACAAATTTTCACTTACCAAAATCAACACTTCTTATGTTAGTTGCCTCATTTGTGGGATTAGAAAAAACACAGGAACTATATGCTGAAGCTATAAAAGAGAAGTATAGATTTTACTCTTATGGTGATGCGATGTTAATTATATAATACCCCTAAATAGTAAAATGTATAGAGAGTTACAATCTAAAAATTCTACTCTAAAGCTCTATAATTGCTACCTTCTTATTCTCTTAAGTATATAAAAGCTTTTGAATAAGTTACTCTAAGATTTAAATTTTGAGTTGAATATGCAGGGAGGATTTAATATAAAAGCATAATGTCCCCAGAAAAATAAATCACATAATGCTATCTATAAGAAGTTTAAAAAACTCAAAACTGAAAAAGCTGGTACTTATGGTAAAAAAATTAAGTTCAAATATTTTTCTGTTATAGTTGAGCATAAAAATGCTGGCAGAATCAAAATTGTTTTCATCAAAACTAAAGAGAAATTAATCCCTATTGCTTCTACTGATACAGAGATAAACGATGAAGAAATTTGCACTCATTCTTCTCATATAATATTGTCAGTTATATCAATAGAATTAGTAATGAACCTAAAACTATTAGTGGATTGTTGAAAGATTTAGAATGTGAGTTTCACACTCTCTCTATCGCTATGCATGTATTTATTGAAATCATGGAAAAAATAGCACAGATTGATGAGATTGTACAGAATAATAAGGACTTCACCAGTATAATCGCTACACTACGAAGTACTACTCAAGATTTGCTTGGGTTTAGGTGCGAAAGTTAAGCAATAATATAACTTTCAAAATAAACTCTCCTTCTGTGTATAACGACTGACTCTAGCGAATAAACACACACGAGGGCATTTATTCGCTACGAGATTGTGTCATATCTTTGACTTAACTTCAAATATCTTAAAATTTAAAACTTATATTAACATAATAGTTCGTATCTGTTTTATCAATATCAATATTTATGCCGCTTCCTAGATAAATATTTTTTTGTACTTCAAAATCTATTTTTACAGAAATATCTTTTGAAGCATCATTGCTTCCAACCTTTGTATAACTCAATAGAGGAGTTAAAAATATTTTATTTGTTAAATCAAACTCTGCACCTGCACTAATTGAGTATCCATTATCTGAATCACTTTTACTAAAAGTTTGTCCTTGATATTTTGTATTAGTATTAGAAGCAATATATGCTAAACTAAGTGATACAAAAGGATCTATCGTATCATTAGGGAGGAAATGATAAAGTCCTCCAAGAGAAAGAGAAGTTGTGCTTATATCACCAGTGATGCCATTGTAATCAATATCAGCATTAAGCATCCCAACACTACCACCAAAATTCAAATTATTATTTATTTTAATTTGTCCACTAATTCCATAATTTATATTACTATTAATTAAATCTGCAGTTTCTTTATCTCCAAATGAAGTTGTTCCAATAGAAGCTTTTATAAAAGTTTCCCCAAGTAAACCTTTGTTGCTAAGTTGATTATTTTCCATAGCTACTAATGGAATAACATTTAATATCGTACTTAAAATAAATCTTTTCATTGAAATGACCTCCGAAAATTCAATTTTACCGAGCCACTTGCAGATTCCCACTAAAGTAGCTAATTTAATTTTTTTTAGTTAAAAAAGTTGAAATCTAATTTCAGAAAAGTTATAATTTCTTACGACAAAAATTTAACAGAAAGAAGATTCAACTTATGTCTAAAATTATATCAACTCTATCAAAAATGTGGCTTAAAGTAGCCAATCTTAAAAACTCACTTTTTCCAGAGTTGCAAGAGAGTTTACGAATAGAGGAATTTAGCACCAAAGAAGCTAAACTTATCAGAGTTCTCAATTTTGCAGAGATTGAAAAGTAGTCTCTGTTCTCGCATTTGGTATTTTATCTATTTGCATAGAACAGAGTTTAAAGCTTGTGATATAAAAAAGACAAAATAACAACTAAAATAATGCAATTTTAGGAATCAAACCATAAAGCACAGAATGAAAATGGCGAATTTGTAGAAATTTAGTAAAATTTGGATAAAATGTCACAGATGTACCTTAACCCCAATTTTTCAACTTCAAAAAATCGGTATAAGGGAGATTAATTACTTGTATAGGCTTGAATTTGCAAGTGGCTCAGTAGATAAAAAATTACCAGAGATTGTAGTTATTGATGCTATTTTGAAAAAGTCTGCTAGTAAGATTTAGAAAGGAGAAAAGTATGATAGAAGTAGAATTTTATCCAGATAACGAAGAACAGTTTAAAAAAGATGCAATAGGTAATTATGTTATTACCGAAGTGACAGATTTGTTTACAGGTAAAGGTGTTAGAAGATTTTCAAGAAAGGTTACAAATTATTGGACTTCTCCTTGTCGAACTAATATAGTGACGGATCATCGGATTAGAGCTTTAAAGGGTAATCATTATAAAATTAAAAGCTGGATTGATACTAATGCTATTAAAGATGAAGATTTTATAGAGGTAAATAGTGATGGAGTCAGTTAGTTGGATTGCTAGTAGTAAACCCTCTGTATATGATTCGATAAAAGGTTTTGAAACGCATTCAGAAATTGATTGGGGGAACGCAGGTCATAATAAAATAAATGTTGGTGATATTGTTTATATTTATATAACACAACCAGAACAGCGAATTGCAATAAAAACCGAGGTAATAAAAACTGCTTATAGTACTGATGAACTGTTAGGTGGTGAAGGACAGTTTAATCGATACGATACTTGTGATGATTTTATTAGATTAAAGTTAGTACATTTTATCGATAGTACTTCTCTTGGAATTGAAGATTTACATAAAC
The DNA here is from genome assembly GCA_021766785.1 of Sulfurimonas sp. endosymbiont of Alviniconcha boucheti. Classification (GTDB taxonomy): domain Bacteria; phylum Campylobacterota; class Campylobacteria; order Campylobacterales; family Sulfurimonadaceae; genus Sulfurimonas. The sequence continues at coordinate 124,488 of JAICBP010000084.1, read as the reverse complement.
ATGGTATTAGAGGTAATATTCAAGGCAAAAGAAGAATATCGGATGAAACACTATCTTATATAAAGTACTATGAAAAAAGTGAAAATTCAAATACAGTTTCTATCAGAAGAGTTAAATAACGAACTTGAAAAGAGTATTACTTTTTCAAGATGTTCCTCTGCTAAAGAACGCGAAGAGAGATTAGATAAGGTAAATAAATAGCCTGATCAAATTGAGATAAGATCAAGAGGCTTTAGACGAAATGCTGATGTTATTGTTACTGCGCTAAATAGAGCTAATGGAATTTGTGAAAAATGGAAGCAAAAAGCACCATTTATAAGAAAGAAAGATAATACACCTTATTTAGAAGTTCATCATAAGCAACAACTCTCAGAAGGTGGTGATGATAGTGTAGAAAATGTTATAGCTGTTTGTCCTAATTGTCATAGAGAATTACATTTTGGATAAGCATAGTCCAAAGATTTAAAAATAAGCAGATTTGAAACCATTTGTTGTAAAACTTTAAAATCCCAAATACCAATGTTGCTTAATACTCATAATGCTTGGGAATATCAATTGATAAACAACACTCTTATTATAAATTTGATATAATTCCCATAAGAGTTTCGTGCTACCCTAATCGTGCTACCCAAAATAGTATAAAAATGTACAAAAAATACGAAAATGGGTATCTATAGGGTAGCACGATTGATAATAATTTAGAAGATATATTTAGAAAATCCCTTAAAACAGGGCTTTATAAAGGGTAGAAGAAGATATGATATTAATGATAGATAATTACGATAGCTTTACTTATAATATTGTACAGTATTGTAGAGAACTTGATGCAGATTTAAAGATTATTAGAAATGATGAGATGAGTGTACAGGAGATAGAAAAACTTTCTCCTGAAAAAATTATTATTTCTCCTGGTCCTGCTTCTCCAGATGAAGCAGGTGTGACGCTTGATGTGATTAAGTATTTTGCAGATAAGCTACCTATACTTGGCATATGTTTAGGTCATCAGAGCATTGCACAAGTTTTTGGCGGAGATGTCATCCGTGCAAAAAATATGATGCATGGAAAAACTTCTATAATAGAACAAACTGAGGAGTGTACACTTTTTAAAGAACTTCCACAAGAGTTTCGTGCAACACGCTACCACTCTTTAGTAGTAAACAAAAAAAGACTTCCAGATGCTATTGTCCCTACTGCTATAAGTAAAGATGATAAAGAAATCATGGCATTGAAAATAAAAAACAAAAATATTTATGGTGTGCAGTTTCATCCTGAGTCTATTATGAGCGAATATGGACATAAAATTATAGGAAACTTTCTAAAATTATGAGAGAACGCTATATCTTCTTTTTTATTTTAGGAGTAGATACATTTATATTACTATTTCAAACTTCACAACTCTCCATCTCTTATGCAGAAGCTAAACTTCTTTATGGAGACCCCTCTTTTTTACAGTATATTATTAGATTTTCTTTAGATATCTTTGGTCAAAATGATTTTGGATTACGGTTTGTTATGATACTTTTTCATCTTTTAAGTGCTGTTTTGATGTATAAAATATCTACAGAATATATAAAAACAGTGAGAAATAGGCTCTGGGTTTTAGTCATCTTTGTTCTTTTACCAGGAGTTGTGAGTGCTGCTGTTATTGTTAATTCTGCAGGTGTCTTACTCTTTGGACTACTTCTATTTATATATTTACAAAAAAATATTCAACAGAAGTATCTTAATGTTTTACTTTTTATTTATGCTTTTGTGGATATAAGTTTTGCCTACTTATTTTTAGCTTTGAGTATATATTATATTTTTCAAGGGAAAAGAAAACTTTTTATTTATATGCTTGGACTTTATTCACTTACAAGTTATTTTTATGGGTTTGAGATTAGTGGTTTTCCGACTGGGTATTTTTTAGATACTATTGGCGTTTATAGTGCTATATTTACTCCTATTATCTTTATTTATCTCTCTTATGCACTTTATAGACGATATTTCTCTTCACAAAGAGATATTATTTGGTGTATCTCAACAGTAGTTTTACTACTATCTTTACTACTATCTTTTAGACAGAAGCTTCCTCTAGAACATTTTGCACCTTATCTCATTTTAGCTCTTCCTTTAGCTGCACAGACATTTATAAGCTCTTATAGAGTTCGTCTTAAACAATATAGAACAAAATATCGTTTCGCCTTTGTACTCTCATTTGTCCTTTTAGCTCTCAATACATTAATAGTATTTTTTAATCAAGAACTTTATAAAGTGCTAGAGAAACCATCACAACACTTTGCATATGATTCAAATATAGCAAAAGATCTTGCTGCATTACTTAAAAAGAGGGGAGTTAATTGTGTTAGTACGGAAAGAAAAATGCAATTACGCTTAAAATTTTACTCTATATCCAAATGTAAGAAAAATTATCTTCAAGAAATGCCTATAAGGACTTCTCATAAAACAAATGTTACAATAAGTTACAAGGATAGAGTGCTCTACAGGGGTAATGTTACTAAAATAAACAATCTGTAAATCCATTTACTTATAACTATAACAAGAGGATATTATATTAATAAGTTTATGCTAAAATGGGCTTAAACTTAAAAACAGGGAGTTTCGATGGCTCAAAAAGCGATACGCGAATATGACGGTAAAACACTTTTTTCTAAACAATGGGAAAATTATTTTAGTGGATTCCATTATGGATTTAAATCAGTTCTAGTGAAAAGTGGAGCAGAACTTTTAGCAAAGGCTGAAGAACATGGTTTTGAATGGTTGAAACAAGAGCCACTTGTTGCAAAACCAGATATGCTGTTTGGTAAGCGTGGAAAGAATGATTTAGTTCTTTTCAAAACAAATAAACCAGGTGATGTAACATTGGCTGATGCTGCAAAGTGGATTGATGAGAAGATCTCTCATACAACTACACTATTAACTGGACAGCATGGCACTTTGAGCCATTTTATTGTTGAGCCATTTACTCCACACTCTCAAGAACAAGAGTACTATATTTCTGCAACCTGTGTTGGTGAAGATGATGTACTTTATATGTCTGCTGAAGGTGGAATGGAAGTTGAAGAAGGTTGGGATGAAAAAGTTAATGAAGTAGTTGTGCCAATTGATATGTCTGATGTTGATATGGAACATGCTATAAAAGCGAATATTCCTGCTGATATTCCTGCTGAGAATAGAGTAGTTTTTGAATCATTTGCTATTGCATTCTTTAAGTTTTATAGAGATATGAACTTTGCTTATTTAGAGATTAACCCAATTGTAATGTTAGATAATAATGAAATGGCTATTTTAGACCTTGTTGCCCGTCTTGATGACACTGCAGGTTTTTTAATGAAAGATGTTTGGGGAGATATTGAGTATCCAACTGCATTTGGTATGGAAGATCAATCTCCTGAAGAAAAAGCAATTGCAGATGCTGATAGTAAATCTGGTGCTTCACTTAAGCTTACTATTCTTAATCCGATGGGTAGAGTATGGACTATGGTTGCTGGTGGTGGGGCTTCTGTTGTTTATGCAGATACTATTGCTGATTTTGCTGAAGCAAATGGTGGCTCTATCGCTGATCTTGCTAACTATGGTGAGTACTCGGGTGGTCCAACTACAAGTGAAACAAAATTTTATGCAGATACAATTATTGATTTAATGACTCGTCATAAGGATCCAAAAGGACTTGATAAAATTATGATTATTGGTGGAGCTATTGCAAATTTTACAGATGTTGCAAAAACTTTTACTGGTATTATCCAATCATTTGAGGAAAATGCAGAAAAGATGAAAGAGCATAATACAAAAATTTATGTTCGCCGTGGTGGACCAAATTATGAAAAAGGTTTAAAAGATATTAAAGAAGCTGCTGATAGACTTGGTCTTTGTATTGAAGTTTATGGACCAGAGACACATGTTACAGACATCGTTCGTATGGCATTAGAGAAGTAAGGGAAGAAAATGGAAAAATTATATACTAAAGATACACAAGCGATTTTTTGGAATAACAACAAGACTGCTATTCAAAGAATGTTGGATTATGATTACACAATTCAAAGGAAAACTCCTTCTGTAGCGGCTATTGTCGCTCCAACAAGTGGAAATAAATTTGAAAAATTCTTTTATGGTCCTGATGAGGTTATGATACCTCTTTATAAAACTACTACAGCTGCAAAAAAAGAGCATGCAAATGCTGAAGTTCTTCTTAATTTTGCATCTTTTAGAACTGCTTATGATGTAACTATGGAAGCTATAGAGCTTGGTGGATTTAGCTCTATTATGGTTACTGCTGAAGGTATTCCTGAGAGATTAGCAAGAAAGATGAATAACACTGCTAGAAATGCAGGGGTGACAGTTATTGGACCAGCTACTGTTGGTGCTATTGCTCCAGGTGCATTTAAAATTGCAAATATTGGTGGGACTATTGAAAATATCGTAAATTCTAAATTGCACCGTGCAGGTTCTTGTGGGCTTGTAACACGTTCGGGTGGACTTTTCAACGAGCTTTCTAACATTATTGCTATAAATGCAGATGGTATCGCTGAGGGTGTTGCTATTGGTGGAGATAGATTTGTTGGATCTGTTTTTATTGATAATATGCTCAGAATGGAGAAAAATCCAGAAGTGAAATATATGGTTCTTTTAGGTGAAGTTGGTGGTACTGAAGAGTATAAAATTATCGAAGCTATTAAGGATGGTCGTATTACTAAACCTGTTATTGCATGGTGTATTGGTACAATAGCAAAACATTTTAGTACAGGTGTTCAGTTTGGGCATGCAGGTGCAAGTGCAAATGCAGATGCTGAGACTGCAGCAGCAAAGAATAAAGCAATGGCAGAAGCAGGTATTTATGTTCCAGCAAGTTTCAATGATTTACCTGCAACTATTAATAAGGTTTACTCTGATATGCTAGCAAAGGGTATAATTAGTGAAATTCCTGAACCTAAAATGAGTCTTGTTCCAAAAGTACGTCGTTCTAAGCAGTTTATCTGTACAATCTCTGATGATCGTGGTGAAGAGTGTACTTATGCAGGTTTCCCAATCTCTAGTGTTGCAACTCCTGATACTGGTAAAGGTATTGGTGATGTTATATCACTCTTGTGGTTCAAAAAACAGTACCCACAATGGGCTACAGAGTTTATTGAAACTGTAATTAAAACTGTTGCCGATCATGGTCCAGCTGTTTCAGGTGCTCACAACGCTAAGGTGACTGCCCGTGCAGGTAAGTCTGTAGTTGAGTCTTTAGTAACTGGTCTTTTAACAATAGGTCCACGATTTGGTGGTGCTATTGATGGTGCAGCAAAGTACTTTAAATATGCAGATGATAATGATCTTGACCCTAAAGCATTTTTAAAGTATATGAAAGGTGAGGGTGTACCAATCCCAGGAATTGGTCACCGTATCAAGTCTCTTAAGAACCCAGATTTACGTGTGACTGGTCTTATGAATTATGCCGCAGAGCACTTTCCATCTACTCCATTACTTGATTATGCTAAGAGTGTTGAGGCACTTACTACAAGTAAAAAAGAGAATTTGATCTTAAATGTTGATGGTACAATAGGTATCTTAATGGTAGATATGTGGAGAGCATTAGGATATTCAGAGTCAGAGATTAATGAATTTATTGAGTCTGGTACATTAAATGCATTTTTTATAGTTGGTCGTAGTATTGGTTTCATTGGTCATGTACTTGATGAAAAACGTCTTGCAATGCCAATGTATAGACATCCAATGGATGATATCCTTTATGATGTTCAAGAAGCAGAGAAACTTTAAGAAGTTTCTTCTCTTCTAGCGAATAAATGAATATCTGTTTTTTATGAATTAATCTCTTCTTTTATAATTTTTGAAAGTTCACTGCAGTGAATTATTTTTTGAGAGTATGTGAGTTTTTCTTGTAGCAGTATATCTATAAAAGCACTTCCTACAATAACACCATCTGCCCCTTTTACTTTTTCTTTAGCAGTTTTTGCATTCACACCAAAACCTACATAAACAGGAGTCTGTGAGTACATTTTTATAGCTTGAAGAAATGGTTGTAAATCTTCTGCTTTTCCAAAACCTGTAATACCTGTATAGGCAACCATATAAATGAATTTCTGTGCATGTGTGATTACCTCTTGTATGCGTTCATTAGAGTCTGTAGGGGCAACAAAAGAGATATTTGTAAGAGAGTTTTCAACAAATAGATCTTTGTATAAGAGTGCCTCTTCGTGGGGCAGATCAGGAATAATAAGTCCATTAACTCCGAGTTTACTAGCAAGTGGGAGTAACTCCTTCATATTCTGTTGATAAAAACTGTTGAAGTAGCCCATCCATAGTGTATCTATTTTAAACGCCACTGCTTGTGATATCTCAATAAGGTCAGTAAATTTAAAACCAAGTTCAAGTGCTTTTTGGTTTGCTTGTTCTATAAGCGGACCATCTGCAACAGGATCAGAGAAGGGAATACCAAATTCTAAAGTGTCAACACCATTTTCACCTAATGCGAGAGCTAACTCTATACTAAAAGATTTTTCTGGATATCCAGAGGTAATATATGCTACTAAATTTTTCAAGTTCATTTTTCCAAGTTGAGAATTTTGAGGAGTGAAAATGTAAGTTTATTTAGGTTGTTATTTGGCTTAAAATCACTTTGTCACACGAATAGTACACTAATATTTAAGAGCTAGTTAATTGTCTCTTTACTTACTTGTGGCTTTTTCTTTGGCAGAGATTCTAAATCACTTCTTACACCCATGAACAAATTCTCCTATATATTCCAAATTATAGCAATATTTAGTTAAAATACTTTTATATAATTGATAAAGAGTTTTAAATGAGCAAAAAATTGAGTATTTCGTCTATTAAAAAGAGAAAAGGGCAAGAGCCATTAGTAATGATAACCGCTTATGATGCACTATTTGCTACACTTTTAAGTGAGAGTGCAGATATGCTTTTAGTAGGTGACTCTTTAAATATGAGTTTTGCAGGTAAGAAAGATACAATTAGTGCAACATTAGATCAGATGATATATCATGTGAGTGCTGTGTGTGCTGGTGCTCCTGAGACTTTTGTGGTCGCAGATATGCCTTTTGGTACTTATATAGATAAAGAATCTGCATTAAAAAATGCAATAAAAATATTTCAAGAAACGCAAGCAGATTGTGTGAAGATTGAGGGTGGTGCAGATAAAGCTAATTTGGTAGAATATCTTACTCAAAATGGAATCGCTGTTTGTGGACATATTGGGTTACTTCCTCAGTCTGTAAGAAGTGAAGGTGGTTATAAAGTCAAGGGCAAAACAGAGTTAGAAAAGATAGAACTTATAAAAGATGCACATGCTATAGAGAGTGCTGGTGCTTTTTGTATGGTTATAGAGGGTGTCAAAGCTGAAGTTGCTAAAGAAGTAGCTGAGTCTATTAGTATTCCTGTTATTGGTATTGGCGCTGGTTCAGATGTAGATGGACAGGTTTTGGTCTTCTCAGATATGTTGGGATTTTTTGAAGCTTTTACTCCAAAGTTTGTGAAAAAATATATGAATGGAGCTTCTTTAGTTCGTAAGGCAGTGGCATCTTATGCAGAGGAAGTACAAACAAAAGCTTTTCCAAAAAAGGAGCATACTTACTAATGAGTGATATAATGAATGATCGTCTAGTTGAGATAGAGACCTTTAATATGGAAGAAGAGAGCAGTGAAATTACGCTTAGACCCGATGCGTGGAGTGAATACATAGGGCAGGAGCAAATCAAAAAAAATCTTTCTGTTTTTATAGAAGCAAGTAAAAAGCGATCTGAAGCACTTGACCATGTCCTTTTTTATGGACCTCCTGGGCTTGGAAAAACTACACTTGCACTTATAATTGCTAATGAGATGAATACAAACATTAAAGTTACTGCTGCTCCTATGATAGAAAAAAGTGGTGACTTAGCAGCAATTTTGACAAATTTGGAAGAGGGGGATATACTTTTTATTGATGAGATTCATAGACTCTCGCCTGCTGTTGAAGAGATACTTTACTCCTCTATGGAAGATTATCGTATAGATATTATTATTGGGAGTGGTCCTGCTGCACAAACAGTGAAGATTGATTTACCTCGTTTTACTCTCATAGGAGCTACAACTAGAGCTGGAATGCTCTCTAATCCTCTTCGTGATAGATTTGGTATGAGTTTTCGGATGCAGTTTTACTCCTCAGAAGAGTTGGCAAAAATAGTTTCACAAGCTTCAGAGAAACTTGAACGTAAGATTGTGAAAGAGGCTGCATTAGAGATAGCAAAACGTAGCCGAGGAACTCCTCGTATCGCCTTACGTTTGCTAAGACGAGTGAGAGATTTTGCAGAGGTCGCAGAGGAGGAACATATTAATCATAATCGTACACAGTATGCACTTAATGAATTAGGCATTAACTCTCATGGATTTGATGAGATGGATTTGCGCTTACTGAATCTTCTTGTTAGCGCAAATGGAAGGGCTATAGGGCTTAGCTCTATTGCCGCCTCTCTGAGTGAGGATGAGGGGACAGTAGAAGATGTCTTAGAACCTTATTTAATTGCAAATGGTTATTTAGAGCGTACTGCAAAAGGTCGTCGTGCAACTCGCGCAACATATGAAGTACTTAATATAGAGTACATAAATGAAGAAAGGATACTTTTTTAAATGAAACCACAATATTTTATCGCAACACTTTTTGTAACATCTTTATATTGGATGTATCTTTTGTATGCCCCTTTTTTGCTAGTGATTACTATAGCAGCACTTTTAGCTGTCTCCACTTCAAATATTCAAAATAGCTTAGAAAACTATTTTAATGGTAGATTTTTGGCATCTTTAGTCTCTAGCATTTTACTTGCTACTCTCTTTTTTGCACCTCTTGGTTATTTTTTAACAACTTTAACAATAGAGTTAAATATGGTGAGTAGTGACTCTTTGTATCTTATTGTGCAATATATTCAAGATTTTGTTGCTAAGCCACCCTATTATTTACTTTTTCTAAAACCTTTACTTGTAGATATGATGAAAGAGTTAGATATTGCAACTCTTACATCAAGGACACTCTCTATAGCAGGATATATCGGAGTTTTTAGTGCAGGATTTTTAAAGAATGCTTTGTTGATTATAATCTTTTACTTCTTTGTGCATTATAATGGAACAACAATAATTAATTTTCTTAAGAGAGTTGTTCATATGTCTGTTGAAGAGAGTACGACACTTATAAAAGAGGTCTCAGATGTGATGAGTGTCGTTTTTTACTCCATTATCGCTACAGCAATGTTTGAGGGACTTTTGTTTGGTGCAGCAATCTCTTACATGGGTTATAATGGCTTACTTTTTGGAATTATGTATGGATTTGCATCACTCATTCCTGTTGTAGGTGGCGTTTTAATGTGGCTTCCATTTATGATTTATGAATTTTCCATAGATAATGTTACAGATGCTCTTTTTATCGCTATATATTCTATAGTAGTTATTTCTATAATTGCAGATACATTTATTAAACCGCTTATCATTAAAGAGATAAATCAGCATTTACTAAAAGAAGATGGAGGTAAAATGAACGAAATGGTGATTTTCTTTGCTATTTTTGCAGGACTTACTACATTTGGGTTTTGGGGAATGATTTTAGGACCAGCAATAACTGCATTTTTTCTTACTATTTTGAAACTCTTTGAGGCAAGAACAGAGGAGTTTGATAAGTAAGATTTTACTATTTAGAAGTATTTGTAGTATAAATCTCTGGATACTCTTCTTTGAAACGCCTATGGAGCCAAAACCAAGGTTCAGGAGATTTAAATATCTTTTTAGTAAGCCACTCTGTCTGCATCTGTGTGGAGATTCTTATATCTTCAGTTGCATTATCTGTTTTGGGTGGGATAATCTCTTCTGAAAACTCAATAGTATAGTTTTCATCATCATCAGTATGAACAAGCACAGGGATAAGTGATGCATCAAATTTTCTTGCAAAATAAGCAGTTGTTTGAATCTGTCCTATTGGCTTGCCCAAAAAGTCCACTATTATTGACTCTTTACTATTTACATTTGTATCTATAAGTATTGCTATTGCACCACCTGAACGCATCTGTTTGAGCATACCTTTTGTGGCACCATGGCGTTCGACATAACTTATTCTAAATTTTTTACGAGTAGAGAGAAGATATTTTTCAAAAAGAGGATTTTTCATTTTTTTATATACTATTAAAACAGGTTCTTTTAGGGCACTAAGCATACTTCCTGCAAGTTCCCATGCCCCATAATGTGCAGTTACAAATATTATAGGTTTTTTCTTCGCTTGAGCAGCTTGAAGTATATGTTCATTTTTAAAAGTAATTTTTTTAGCAATTTTTTCTACTGAGTAGTAACGTCCCTCCATTGTATGAAGAAAGTTTAAAAGTAGAAGTTTAAAAGCATACTTTGTAGTTTTTTGGATAAATTCTTCACTTACATCTTTCCCATAAACAAACTTAAGATTCGCTCTTACAACATTTTTGTATCGTTTACTTACTAAGTAAGCAAAATGTGCTAAACCAAGAAAAAAGATTCGACGAATTTTTTGAGGAAGAAGCATTAAAATTTTTTCTAATAATAAAAAGAGGTAAAATCCAATCATAATAGTGCCTTTGCTTGAGTAGTTATCTCTTGAGGTGTTATCTTCTTAATAGAAAAATCGAGTTTATCGATTTTTAAAATATCTACCTCAGAGGGAGATTTTATACCAATATTTTTTGGTGTTTCATATATCATTCGTGAGGTAGTTGGACCTAAAAGTGTAATGGAAGGAATATTTTGTGCCCATGCAATATGTGTAGGTCCAGTGTCATTTCCTATAACTAAATCCATACTAGATATAAATTCTATGAGTTCAGGAAGTGAAAGTTCTGGTGCTAAAGTGGCAAATGAGGAGTGTTCACATATCCATTGTGCAGAAGCTTTTTCCTCCTCATTTCCCCATATAATATGGCAATCTTCTTGTAGCTTTTGAATAACTATGGCAACGAGTTCTTTAGGGTAAATCTTTGAATCCCATGATGCTCCTATAACAAAAGCGACCTGTCTCTTTTTGCTAGAGTGTATAAAAGTTTTAGTTATAGGAAAAACAGCTTTTTTATTAAGCAGCATACTCTCTGTTATCTCAAATCCAAGAGCATCAGCAACGACAAAGCAGTTACGTTTAACTACATTACTCTTATAGCTTATGTCTGATGTAGTTGTGTAAAATAGAGAGGCTAGTGGTTCTCTAACGGAATTTTTATTAAATCCATGGCGTTTACTTCCAAGAAGTTTACTTACAATTGCAGATTTTAAAAGCCCTTGCATATCTATAATAAGATCAAAGTTGTTGAGAGTTTTGAGTTTATTTATGCTAGAAAATAGAAGCGAAAAACTCTTCTTTTTTTTGAGTTTTTTAAGATTTATAGTTTCTATCTTCTCTATTTCTTTGATATTAGACAAAATAGGAGCAAAGATCTCTTCTGTAATCCAAGTAATATTTACATCAGGGTAGAACTCTTTGATAAACTGTAAAACTACAGCACTATTAACAATATCACCAAGTGCAGAAAGCCGAACAATAGCGATGCATTTTATTTTTGTATCTTTCATTAACGATATTATAGCTTAATCATTAACTCAAATTTGTTATTATAGTGATATTGAATAAAAAAAGGAGTTTTTATGGAGATTGGATTTGAGACAATTTTATTTGCAATTGCAGGTATAGTAGTAGGATATTTTATTAGCTATCTAAAGTCACGCTTTGAAATGAGGGCTTATAAAAAAGAGATAAAAGAGTTTAAAGAGCATCTAAATCGCCAGATGAAAATAACAGATGAGGGAAGTAGAAAACTTGAAGAGAAACTTAAGACTCTTGAAAAAGAGAATGAAAACTTGAGAATAAGTGTACAGACTTTAGGACAAAAGCCTGGACGCGCTGAGGTAAGATTATTAAATATTTATGATGCAGCGCTTAGAAAGATGATGTTAAATGCTCCAGGCTTTTCAAGTGCATGGGAGATGTCTCTTCAAGAAGCTGAAAATGAGTATGTATCAAATGAAAAAGGATTGAAATCTATTATCAAAAAAGTTTTTAGTCCAAGTCTCTCACAGCACCCTCATGAACCTAATGATATGACAGAGTTACCTCTAGGGCATGAGAGTAAGTAATCTCCTTATAATCAACTAAAAAAATAAAAAGGAACATCTTGGTCGCATCAGATATACAACTCTATTCAGAAGGACGAACAAAAGCTCGTGCTTACTTTTGTTATCTTTTTTCTAAAAATATTCCAAATAGACTCCCCTCTTTAACTCAAGAGATGATTATGCCACGTTTATTGAAGATAAAGGCAGATTTAGAGAATTGTGAGGGTGTCTATCTTTTAGACAATAAAGGGGTACAAATCTCTGCAACATATGCAAGAGGTCGTGAGATAATAGAGGACAAAGGGAAGATTCGTGCAGATCGTGCATACTATTATCGAGCAGTAAGAGAGGAGCGCTGTAGCATTACAGATCCTTACCCCTCTTTGATAACTAGTGATTTAAGTGTAACTGCATCAGCTCCAATCTATTGTGAAAATGGGGATTTAAAGTATGTTGCTTGTTTAGATATGCCTTTTGAAGAAGTACTTAAAATCGCACATATGAATACGCTTGATCACCTTTTTGGAAAGTTTTTTAAGTATATATATACTGCTTTTTCTTTTGCCCTTATGGGAATAGCGATGCTACTGTTCTGTAAAGGTATGGGAAATTTTTTCTTGAATGATATTTCACTTGGTAATTTTCAGATTAAAGATGTTTTTGAAGCAACAATTTTACTAACACTCTCCTTAGCAATTTTTGATCTATCAAAAACTTTGATAGAAGAGGAGATATTGGGTCGGCATAAAGAACATAGCATTTCTGGACCTCATAAAACTATGGTGCGTTTTTTAGGAAGTATTATTATTGCACTCTCTATAGAGGCATTAATGCTTGTGTTTAAGTTTGCCATAACAGATCCTGATAAGTTGATGTATGCTATATTTATTATGGCTGGAGTCTCCTTACTCTTGGTTAGTTTAGCAGTATATATAAAATTTACAAAGTTAAAGATAGATGAATAATGATAGCAATAGTTGATTACAATATGGGAAATTTGGCAAGTGTACAAAATGCATTTGCTAAGTTAGGCAAAAATACAACAGTTGTAGATAATCCTTTAGATTTTAGTAAGTACGACAAGTTGGTACTTCCAGGGGTTGGTGCTTTTGGTGATGCGATGGATCATCTTCGTGAGCGAAATATGGTAAACGCCATCAAAGAGTTTGCTAAAAGTGGAAAACCGATGATAGGAATCTGTTTGGGTATGCAGTTACTTTTTGAGAGTAGTGAAGAGTTTGGTCAGCATGAAGGGTTAGGACTTATAAAAGGGCATGTAAAAGCTTTTGATGAGTTGAAATTTAGTAAATCGCTAAAAGTGCCACATATGGGATGGAATAGAGTCTTTACAAAAGAGCATCTATTGTTTCATGGAGTAGATAAAAATCATTATCTTTATTTTGTACATACATTTCATGTAACTTGTAAGGATGCAAATGATATTATAGGTGAGACTGAATATGGTTATAAATTTACATCAGCGGTTGCACATGATAATATTATGGGGATTCAACCGCACCCTGAAAAAAGCCATGAAAATGGTTTGAAAATAATAGAAAATTTTATAAAATTATAGGAAAAAAGAGATGACCTTATATCCAGCGATTGATTTAAAAGATGGGCAAGCAGTACGCCTTACAAAAGGTGTAATGCAGAGTGCAAAGATATACTCTAATGAGCCTTATGAACTTGTAAAAAAGTTTGAAGATATGGGAGCTAAGTGGGTGCATTTAGTAGATCTTAATGGTGCATTTGCTGGAGAGCCAAAAAACTTAGACTCAATTAAAAAAATTCGTGCGAACTCTAAGGTAAAACTTGAACTTGGTGGTGGTATCCGCGATGAAGCTACTATACAAAAGATGTTAGCAATTGGTATTGATAGAATTATACTTGGAAGTATCGCCGTTAAAGATCCACAATTTGTTCGTGATATGGCAGCAAAATACCCAATAGCAGTAGGAATAGATGCTATCGATGGATATGTAGCTGTTGAGGGTTGGGGTAAAGTCTCTTCGATGAAAGCAACTGAGTTAGCCAGAGAGTTTGCAAACGCTGGAGTAGAAGCTATTATCTGTACTGATGTTGGAAAAGATGGTACACTCTCAGGTGTAAATGTTGAGTTTACACTTGATATCGCTCATGCTAGTGGTGTAGCAACTATTGCAAGTGGTGGAGTAAAAGATGCAAATGATATTGAAGCTCTTCTCTCTACGAAAGAAGTAGATGGTGTTATTATAGGAAAAGCGTATTATGAGGGGACACTTGATTTACCAAAAATGTTTAAATTATTAGATTAATTGTAAACAAATGAAAAATTTGGTATTATTTGCTGATTAAATATATGAAGGATTTCAAGTGAGCCTACTTGTTGATGAGAGTTTTAGTGTGTGTTGTATTAGTAGAAACACTTTGCCTTGTTTAGGAGATAAAGATATACTAGAAAATGCCCATGGTGTTATTGTGGATGTAGCCCAATAATGCAAGAGTTCTATTATGAACTAGTAGTGACTCTCTCCTCTCATCACTCACTTTTTTCAGATTTTCTATCAGATACAGTTCCAGTTGGTTTTGAAGAGACTGAGAGTGGCTTCATTGTGAGAAGTGAAGATGACTTAGAAACTATTATTTGGGGGTTAGAGCAGTTTTGCCAAGCCCTACAAAAAGCTCTTGGAGAATCTATAGAACTTGAGTGTAAACAAACAAGACTACAAAGTAGTGACTGGATAAAATCCTATCAGCAGAGTATTCAGCCTCTAGCGATAGATAAATTTTATATTCATCCTTCATGGGATACTCCAGATCCAGATCTTATTAATATTGCTATTGACCCTGCATTAGCTTTTGGAACAGGACATCATCCTACAACAGCTTCGGCACTTCGAGTAATTTCTAAATATGTAAAAAAAGATGATACAGTTTTAGATGTTGGCTGTGGTAGTGGTATTTTAGGTATCGCTGCTATGAAATTAGGTGCAGAAGTTGATGCTTGTGATACAGACCCTATTTCAGTTGAAAATTCTATTCTCAATGCAGAGTTAAATAGTTTAAAATTTGCTAAGATATGGGAAGGTTCCTCTTCATTAGTGGAGAAACAGTATGATTTTGTAGTGGCAAATATCGTAGCAGATGTTTTAATATTTATCGCAAACGATCTAAAAAAAGCACTTAAACCAGGTGCAACTCTTGTACTCTCTGGTATTTTAGATAAGTATGAAGAGAGAGTATTGCATTCATATGAAGATTGTGAGCTCGTAGAAAAAATTACTCAAGATGAATGGGTAACACTACTTGTTAAGAAAAAATAAATAATAAAAAAGAGAATTATGGCAAATCAAGAAAATAAGAACAACAATAACAATAACAATAACTTTTTTAATAAGAATCCTCTTATTGCATTCGCAATTTTTTCAATTGTAGCTATTGGGCTTTTTAAGATTTTAGTTGGAGATGGTGCTAGTGCAACTAGTACAAGTTTAGGTGGAATAAACAAACGTATACAAAAAGTGAGTTACTCAGAGCTCAAATCTTTGGTAGAGTCAAAAAGTGTTGCAAAGGTGGAGATAGGAGAGACATACATAAAGGCAAACTCCTCTGATGGATCTAAAGTTTATACTACTCGTATAGTAAAGGGAGATACACAATTAGTTGAAGCATTAGATAAAAATAAAATAGAGTATGAGGGCTTTTCTGAAACTAATTGGTTTACTGAAATGTTTGGATGGCTGTTTCCATTTCTCATGATAATAGCCATCTGGATGTTTTTTGCTGGACGTATGCAGAAGAGTATGGGTGGTGGACTTCTTGGTATGGGTCAGTCCAAAAAGATGGTGAATTCTGAAAAACCAAAAACAAAGTTTGATGATGTTGCAGGTGTTGAAGAGGCTAAAGAAGAAGTTCAAGAGATTGTCGATTTTTTAAAGTATCCAGCTCGTTATGTAGAAATAGGTGCGAAAATCCCAAAAGGTGTACTTCTTGTAGGTAGCCCAGGTACTGGAAAAACACTTTTAGCTAAAGCGGTCGCTGGTGAAGCTGAAGTACCTTTTTTCTCTGTTACTGGTTCTAGTTTTATAGAGATGTTTGTTGGTGTAGGTGCAGCTCGTGTTCGTGATCTTTTTGAACAAGCAAAAAAAGATGCTCCTAGTATTATTTTTATTGATGAGATTGATGCCATTGGTAAGAGTAGAACAAGTGGTGCGAATATGGGTGGAAATGATGAGAGAGAACAAACACTTAATCAACTCTTAGCAGAGATGGATGGTTTTGGTACGGATACTCCTGTTATTATTTTAGCAGCAACGAATAGACCTGAAATACTTGATCAAGCACTTTTGCGTCCTGGTCGTTTTGATAGACAGGTTCTAGTTGATAAACCTGACTTTGAAGGTCGTGTAAAGATTTTAAAAGTCCATATGAAAGATGTCAAAATGGATAAAGATGTTGATGTTGAAGAGGTAGCACGTTTAACTGCTGGTTTAGCTGGTGCAGACTTAGCAAATATTATTAATGAAGGTGCATTACTAGCTGGTCGAAGAAGTCAAAAAACTGTAAAACAGAAAGATCTTTTTGAGTCTGTTGAGCGTGCTTTAGCTGGTCTTGCTAAAAAATCACGTCGTATTAACCCTAAAGAGAAAAAAATAGTAGCTTATCATGAGAGTGGACATGCACTTATTGCTGAGACAACAGTAGGTGCTAAAAAAGTATCTAAAGTCTCTATAGTACCTCGTGGATTAGCTGCTTTAGGATATACTCTTAACAAGCCAGAAGAAAATAAATTTATGATGCAGCGACATGAGCTTTTGGCTGAAGTAGATGTACTTCTTGGTGGTCGTGCGGCAGAAGAAGTTTTTATTGGAGAGATATCAACTGGTGCAGGTAATGATCTTGAACGTGCTACAGATATCATCAAGTCAATGGTTCAGACCTATGGTATGAGTGATATTGCAGGATTGATGGTATTAGAAAAATCTCGCCAGTCATTTCTAGGTAGTGCTGGTGGAAATAGTCGTGAGTATAGTGATAAGATGGCTGAAGATATGGATAGCTTTATTAAAGAAACACTTCAAGAGCATTATGAGTTTGTAGTTGCTAGACTTGAAGAGTATAGAGATGCTATAGAATCTATGGTAGCTCTTCTTTATAAAAAAGAGAATATTACAGGTGCAGATGTTCGTGATATTATTAGGAGATTTGAAGAAGATCATGAACTTGAATCTAAGCTTGATGATAGTGTTGATGAAATTTCAGAAGAGTTAAAAATAGATGCCTCTATGATAGATAAATCCGATGAGTAAGGTTAAATCTTTTATGGGTTGTTTTTCTTTAAAAGTAACTTATTAGTATCTATGTCAAAGTCAAAAAATTGTGATTGAAATCCACTATCTCCTGTGATTTTTGAGAGTTGAATAGTTGCTCCCTCATTATTATTACTCTCTAGGTATAGGAGTGCTAGTGCAAAACGACTCTCATAGGAGTTGCTATTTTTTAGCTTAGCAAGTTCTAATAGGGCTATTGCATTTCCATGATGCTCTGCAGCCGTAGAAGCTACAGCACCTAAAAAGAGTGTATGTGAATCCTGTACTTTCAAGTCATCTATAAGCATATTATAAAGTGTATAAGACTCTTCAAATCTCTTGCTATAAAGAGAAGTTAGTGCTAAACTACTTACTATCACTTGAGTATCTTGGCTTGTGCTACTGAGCATATTTTGTAATTGCTGGTGTAAGTAGTAAAGCTTTCCGATAATAAGATTTTCTTGAATATACAAAAATCTTGTAATATAAGGACCAAAATAGAGGTCATTAAAAGAAAAATTTTGTTTATTGAGATACTCAAGTACACTTCTAGCATATTTTTTAGGAGGTAATGTAGAAAAGTGTGCATCTATATAGAGTAGATGGGGAAGAATTTCATGAGGCAATAGTAGTGTTAATTTTGTTGTTGCTTTTTGTGCCACCTGTGGATTATTGAGTTTTAATGCTATTAGGGTATTAAGAAGTAAATATAGTGGTCTTGGTTTGTGATCGTGGTGTAACCAGTCTGCTGCAGAGATATAGTTGTTATTCGCTATAAAAAGAAGGGTTTTATAGAGTTCTTTCTCTTCACTATCATCTTCATTCACTATAGCATCCATTAAAATAGAGTGTAATTTAGTATATTTTTTGTGGATGAGTTGGCTTGTCATTACTGCATATATACCTGCAAGATAATTTTTTGCATCTAAATAGTAAGAGTGCAGAAAGTGTTTATTTGCTTCTTTAAGATTTCCCATTTGTGCATAAGTAAGTGCGAGATTATACTGGAGTATAGAGTGTTTTGGCTGTATCTTTTCTAAAGCCTTAAACTCTCTATTGGCATCATTGATTTTAAGATTTAGTGCTTTTTGAATAGCTTTTGTTATACCTATATTGACATTGGATGAAGAGGAACTTGTTTGTAAGTATTGAGTAGCAGAAGATATATTATTTACATAAATATTTGCATTGCCTTTTCGAATATAGCTTATAGTTTTGTTAGCATTAAAAATTTTGTATGGTGAAAAAGCAAATATCTTTTGGTATAGAGTAGTTTTTGCTGGAACGATTGTATCTCTATAAAGCTTTTGTGCTTTAAGAGTATTGAAAAGTGACTCTTTGAGTTTAACACGAATAGGGTAGTGTTTATAGATCTCTTCTGGATACATATCTGTTAAATTATTAATTTGTGAAGCTGCTTGTGGAAACTCTCCTAATTTAATATTAATAAGTCCAAGGGCAAGCTGTGCTTTTACTGGTTCTACATTGTGGAGTATGGCTTCATTTAGATGGGTTATCGCTGCATTAAAATCACCAACTCTTGCATATAAAAGACCAAGACTAAATTGATCAAGAGGTGCCTTAGAATCTTCTATCGCTTCGATTGCCTTGTAATCTTTACCATATAAAGCATAGATTTTAGCAGATAAATGCTTCTGTACTTGAGGGTACTCCTTTGAAGTACTATTTTTTAAAGAATTTAAGGCAGAGAGATAATCTTGTTTGTAGTAGCTTATAAGTGTATAGTAGTATGAATAGAGTGGAGAATTTATCTCATGGGGCAGATAGGCATAAGCGAGGTTTATGTAGTAGTTAAAACTCTTTTTATCATTTATATGGAGTGCACACACCGCAGCATTTATTGCACTAACACAGCGTTTTTCATCGTTTTTGATTGCTTGGGAGAATGTTTTTAGGGCTAGTGCATACTGTTTACTCTTGAGTTGTGCAACACCAAGATTATATTTTGAAATGGCTTCACTGTAGTTTGCTATATTTTTGTAAAGGGAGAGTGCTTTTTCTTTAGAACCATTTGTGTATAAAAAGTTTGCCTTAGCTATTATATTTTCTAGTTTTGATATCTTTATTGTTCTTTTTGGTTTTTTGTGTAGTTTTTCATCGAGTTGGGAGAGATCTTCATTGAGAGGTTCTTGTGCATTATTAGAGCGACTAAGAGAGATGACGAGACCACCAATAATAAGAGATAATAAGAGTCCTATTAAAGCAAAAATAATAAGTTTTATCTTGCTAGAACTTTTTTCTTTCTCTTGAGTAACCTTATCTTGATCTACAGAGTTCTCTATTGTCTGAACATCTTCAATGATAATTATATCTTCTTCTAGCTCTGCCATATACTCTCTTTTATCTAAACTTATAGCAATAATAGTGCCATAAAAGTGCTTAAATACTCCATTGTCTTTTTCATATCGTTTTATATTTATGCTATTATTTGCATATTAATAACAAAAGAGGCATTATGATAAGTAAGATAAAAAATTTTTTAGGTTTTGATATAAAAGAGAAGAAGTATAGTCTCTCTCATGATGAGACATTTGGGATGATTAGTGATAAAAAGAAGCCTGATAAATGGGTCTTCTCTACTTGTGGTTACTGTGGTGTTGGGTGTGGACTTTATATTGGTGTTAAAGGTGGTAAGGCAGTTTACACAAAAGGAAATCCAAAACACTTTGTTAACCAAGGGACACTCTGCCCGAAAGGTCTCTCTGAACATCAGATGATTAACTCTCCTGAGCGTATTCAAACGCCACTTATCCGTAAAGATGATGAGTTGCAACCTGCTTCGTGGGATGAAGCTTTTACTAAGGTAAGTGATGAGTTTAAACGTATCGCTAAAGAACATGGATCAAGTGCTGTTTCAGTAATAGGCACGGGACAGTTATTAACAGAAGAGTTTTATACTCTTGGAAAATTTGTGCAACTTGGACTACAGACAAATAACTTTGATGGAAATACTACACTCTGTATGGCATCAGCGGTAACAGGGTATAAGCAATCATTAGGAAGTGATGGACCTACTAGCTCATATGAAGATTTTGAGTTAGCAGATACTATTTTTTTAGTGGGAGCAAATATTGCTGACAATCATCCAATCCTTACACTTCATATAAATAAAAACAGACGTCCTACAAAAAAGGTTATAGTCATAGACCCGCGTGCAAGTAAGACTTCACAAATGGCAGATATGTATGTGCCTATAAAGCCTCGTACAGATTTAGCACTTTATAATGGACTGGCTTATATAGTAATAGAACAGGGCTGGGAAGATAAAGGTTATATAAACGCCAATACTAATGGTTATAAAGAGCTTAAAAAACATCTCCAAGACTATCCCCCTCAAGAGGTTGCAAATATTACAGGTATAGATGTCAAGATTCTTTATGAACTTGCTCGTCAGTTTGTAGCTCAAGATAGTGTTTTAACTGGTTGGACTATGGGAATTAATCAATCATTTATGGGAACAGATACAGTCAGTGCTATCATAAATCTACATCTTTTAACTGGACATATTGGTCGTGAGGGAACTGGACCCTTTAGTATTACTGGGCAGTGTAATGCTATGGGAACTCGTGAGACAGGATTTACTTCAACTCTTCCAGGATATAGAAACTATGGAGATAAAAAAGCACTCAAGGAGTATGCAAGTATAATAAATGTCCCTGAAGAGATTATCCCTACAAGTAGGGGGTATAAGTATGCAGAGATCATTGATGCGATAGATAGAGGAGAGATCAAAGCACTTTGGGTTAGCGCAACAAATCCACTCGTGAGTTTTGTTAACCAAGATAAACTTCGTCAAACTTTAGCAAAATTAGATCTTCTTGTGGTTCAAGATGCTTTCTTTGGTGATACAGCAAAGCTAGCAGATGTTGTTTTTGCTGCTGCTACATGGGGTGAAAAAGAGGGGGTTTATACAAACTCTGAACGTAGATGCAATAAGGTAAATAAAGCAGTTGAACCATTAGGTAATACAAAAAGTGATTTTCACATTATCATAGAGTTTTCTAAATACTTTGAAGGTGTAAATGAGATGCTTTTTCCTAACTGGAGTGAACCTCGTGATGCTTTTGAAGAGTGGAGAAGAGTCTCCAAAGGACAACTTTGTGACTACTCTGGTATCTCTTATGAACTTCTTGAAGAGCAGGGTGGGATCCAGTGGCCTTGTAATGAAGAGAATCCTATGGGGACAAAACGACTTTATACTCCTGATATGCCATTTAGAACAGTTGATCAAAAGGCAAAACTTCTTTGTGTGGAATGGTTTCCTATGGAAGAGGGTATATCAAATAACTTTCCTGTGATACTTAATACTGGAAGAACAGTAGAACAGTGGCATACTCGTACTAAAACACGAAGTATTGATATACTCAATGATCTCGCACCTGAAGCTTGGGTAGATGTGAACCCAAAAGATGCCGAGAAACTTAAGGTAAAGAGTGGTGACAGAATGAGTCTCTCATCTGTTCGTGGTCGTGTTGATGATGTAGTGGTACGTGTTACAGGAAGTGTAAGGGAGGGGACAGTTTTTGTACCTTTTCATTTTAATACACAACTAGTAAATAGACTAACAAATGAGAGCTTCTGTCCAAAATCAGGAGAACCAAACTTTAAGCAGACTGCTATACAACTTCACTCTGCTGAAGTTCCTGAGGGCTTAAGCATAGAGGAGACTGAGATAGCTGGAGAGATAGAGCATTTGAAAACTACTTATGAGGGTATTAAAACTAGTGTGGCGTTTAAAGAGATAACGACGCAAAATACGTCGTTGTAGTAATTTTAGTTATTGAAAGAGTGAGATAAGCACACCAGCAGCTACTGCTGATCCGATTACTCCTGCTACATTTGGACCCATAGCATGCATTAAAAGCATATTTGTACGGTCATACTCCATACCAACTTTGTTAGATACACGAGCCGCCATTGGAACTGCTGAGACACCTGCTGAACCGATGAGTGGATTGATCTTATGACCAGGAAAAAGGTTCATAAGTTTTGCCATTAGTACACCTGCTGCAGTACCTACAGAGAATGCAATGATACCAAGGATCATAATAAACATTGTTTCAGGAACTAAGAACTGATCAGCCGCTAATTTACTTCCAACACCCAGACCTAAGAAAATAGTTGTGATATTAATAAGAGCATTCTGAAGTGTATCGTTAAGTCGCTCAACTACACCTGACTCTTTTAAGAAGTTACCAAACATAAATGCACCAATAAGTGGTGTAGATTCTGGAAGTACTAAAATAGAGAGTGTTAGAACCATAATAGGAAAGATTAACTTCTCTAAACGTGATACATGACGAAGTGTACTCATCTTTATCTTACGTTCGGCATCATTTGTTAATGCTTTCATTATCGGAGGCTGGATGATAGGAACCATAGCCATATAACTATAAGAAGCAACAGCAATAGCACCTAAAAGTTCAGGTGCAAGTTTTGTTGCGATAAAGATAGATGTAGGACCATCTGCTCCACCAATGATAGAGATAGCTGAAGCTTGTTGGAGAGTAAAGTCGACGAAACCAGCTTGAGAAAGTGCAACTGCACCTACAAGTGTTCCAAAGATACCAAACTGAGCCGCACCACCTAAGAGCGCTGTTTTAGGATTTGAGAGCAATGGACCAAAATCTGTCATAGCTCCAACACCCATAAAAATAATAATAGGGAACATCTCATTAGAGAGTCCCATCTGATAAATAACACCTAAGAAACCATGTTCACCAGCAATACCAGCGACAGGGATATTGGCAAGAAGTCCACCGAAGGCTATTGGGAGCAATAGAAGTGGTTCAAATCCTTTAGCTATTGCTAGCCAGAAGAGAAAAAATGTCACTAAAATCATAATAACGCGACCCAATCCCTTATGGAAAGTACTCATTGGTTCACCCTTAGCATTAAGCTCATCGCTTGGGTTTATAAGTGCAACAACACCTGTAGATTTTAAGAAACCTGTGATCATCTCACCTATAGGTTTTGATTTATATGTCTCTTCTTTATGTTCTGACATCTTTTTTTCTGTTGTCATTAAAGTGTGTTCATTAGCAAATACACTTGTTAGTCCAAGCAAGATAAAAAGTGCTAAAAATTTAATTATAATATTTTTCATATGTATTACCCTAGTACAGCTACTGTTTGACCCTCTACAACTTTATCATTTGTAGCGACATTAATAGACTGAATTACACCACCTTTTGGTGCGACAACATCAATCTCCATTTTCATAGATTCTAAAATCATAATCACATCGCCCTCATTAACACTTTGCCCTGGATTAGCAACAATTTTCCAAACATTACCTGGAAGAAGTGCTTTAATATCTACACCACTACCAGAGACTACAGGAGCAGGAGTTGATGGTGCGGCTGCTTCACCATTTACTGCTGTTACTTGAATATTTGCATCGCCTTCTGCAACTTGAACACTAAACTTTTCACCATTTACTACTACTGTATAATTTCCACTACCCATTGAACTATCTCCACTATCTTTTTTCATTTCTGATATTTTACGTATATTTAACTCACCCTTACCTTGTAAGAATGTAATTCCTTTCTCTTGACATGCTGCTGCAATAAAGATATTTTCTTCAGTAATCTCTATATCATTCTCTTTGAGTTCATCTATAGCATGCTGTAGAGACTTTGTCTCATCTGCATCTGCAATATCAAGAGCATTTTGTGTTGTAGGCTCAAGTCCTAACTTTTCTGAAGCGATTTTCACAATTTCAGGATCTGGAGCTACTGGTGTTTTACCAAAGTACCCAAGAACCATCTTTCCATATCCAGGTGCAATTGCATTCCACGGACCCTGCATTACATTATTTAGTGCTTGCTGGAAATAAAATTGTGAAACAGGAGTTACAGACGTACCATAACCTCCTTTTTCTACCACTTCTTGCATAGCTGCAATCACTTCTGGGAATTTATCCAAGATGTCGTTATCACGCATCATTTGAGTATTTGCAGTGAGTGCACCACCTGGCATAGGTGAAAATGGAATAATAGGAGAGACCATAGTCGCTTCTGGTGGTACAAAGTAATCACTAAGGCACGACTGTAACTCTTTCTCATATGTTAGTATTTTACCAATTTCAAGTCCACCAAGGTCGAAGTTCATTCCTTTAGTAGCATGAAGCATAGTTAAGATATCTGGTTGACTAGTTCCACCACTTACAGGGTTTGCAGCCATATCAATACCATCAATACCAGCTTCAAGTGCTGCCATATAAGCAGAAACAGAAACACCAGCAGTCTCATGAGTATGAAGGCGAAGATGAGTATTCTCTCCAACTAAATTGCGAGCCATTTTAATAGTTTCAAATACTTTTTGAGGATTTGAAGTACCAGATGCATCTTTAAAACAGATACTATCATATGGAATTCCAGCGTCAAGAATGTCACGAAGAGTTTTTTCGTAAAATTCAACATCATGAGCACCATAACATCCAGGTGGTAAATCCATCATAGTGACAACTACTTCATGCTTTAGACCATGATAAGAGATTCTCTCACCAGAGTATTTCAGATTTTCTATATCGTTAAGTGCATCGAAGTTGCGAACAGTTGTTGTGCCATGTTTTTTGAACATTTTTGCATGAAGATCAATTAGTTCTTTGGAACCAGTATCAAGCATTACAGTATTTACACCACGAGAGAGAGTCTGTAGATTTGTATCTGGACCAACAATTTTCCGAAATTTATCCATCATCTCAAATGCATCTTCTCTTAGATAAAAGTAAAGAGATTGAAACCTTGCTCCACCACCAAACTCAAAGTGATTTATACCTGCTATTTTTGCAGCTTCAACAGCTGGAAAAAAGTCTTTCATTAGAACACGACCGCCATATACTGACTGGAAGCCATCCCTAAAAGTTGTATCCATTATGTCTATAAATTTTTTAGCCATTATAATCCTTAACTTTGTCTATGATGCGCAATTGCTGCTGTAATTGCAGCTACTACATTTTTGTTATCTTTTTGTACCGAAGTAGATGGGTTATTATCTACTTGTGGCTCAGGAAAAAATTTATGGATAATTGTTGACATAATATTCATGCTACCAATCATTATAATTAAAAATAGAAACACAGTTCCCATTCCTAGTCCCATAAATTTAAAGCCTTCTACTATGAGGTTTGTCTCAGTCATAAATTACCCTTATTCATAATTTGTGGGATTAGTATAGTATAAAAATGTTTAAAAAAACTTTGGATAATCTTCATACTGTTGATAATTTTTTTTACTTGTTACTTTTTAGCAAGTATAATTGCTATAAAAGATTTTCAAGGTATTTTTCGCTAAAATTTTAGTAGTAAAACAATTAGGAAATATATTTATGATTATTGGAATGTTTGAACAAGATTTTGCTGCTTATATGATTTTTGGTCTTATGCTCAACATTGTGTTCTCTATACTCTTTGGCATTCATCTCTCAAACAATATTGGAATGCAAGAGATGATTACTTCTAAAGGGAGTAAAGATCAATCTTTACTTATTAAGATAAGTCTCTTTATCCCTTATGCAAAAATGCTTATTACACTTTATCGTGTAGCTATTTTACAACTTTTTTTTCTAAATAGAGGGCATACACATAAAGAGTTTTGGATTTATATGACACACGATGAGACAAAGAGTTAAAGATGAGTGATTTTAAACTTAAGTTAATCCTTAGTGGACTTGGGGGTATTATCTTCGCATTTTTATTTATATTACTTGCATTTGCACTTCCTACAAAAAAAAACTCTGTTACTTATAGTCCACAGCCAAAGAATAGGCTTGAGATGATCTCACACAGTTTAAAAAAATAGTTTTATTAAAAAAGACAAAAAGTACAAAATATTGTACTTTTGTCAAAATTAAATAGCTTTTGTAATAATTCTGTTTAGTCTTGAGATAAAATCTGCAGTATCTTGAAGTTCCTGTCCATCAAAAAGTTTCGCCTGATCGAGAAGTACGTGTGCAGCATCTTCTACTAGATTTGTATCAGAAGAGTCATTAAGTTTTTTGATGAGTTCGTGTTTAGGGTTTATCATAAATATAGGTGCTGGTTCTGGAACATCACCACCTTGTCCCATCTGCTTCATCATTTGAGCCATCTGATAAGTTGGATCATCTTTATCTGTTTTTATTGCAACAGGAGAATCTGTAAGCTCATTTGTAGTCTCTACAGACTTCACAGCTTCACCGAGTGCTTCTTGAAAAGTTTTTGCTAACCCCTCATAAGTTTTTGCAACTTCTTCCTCCTCTTTTTTCTCCTCTTCACTCTCTTCAAACTTTGCATCAGCTACAGGAACTAACTTGTACTCTTTGTACTCAGTTACCATTGGAAAGATAATAGTATCTACCTCTTCATTAAGAACAAGTACATCGATACCACGAGCTTTGAAGCGCTCTAGTGCTGGAGAGTTTTTAAGCATTGTTAAAGAAGCTTTACCAGTTATATAGTATATCTCTTTTTTCTCATCATCAACATTTTTAATGAACTCTTCTATCATTATAGGTTCATCTGAGTTTATAGTATTAAATTTTAGAAGTTCTAAGATCTTCTCACGGTTATCAAAGTCGCTATAGAGTCCCTCTTTAAGAACATTTCCAAACTCTGTATAAAATGTACTGTACTTCTCTTTCTCTTTTTTTGCCATTTTTCCAAGTTCAGAGAGTACTTTTTTCACAGATGATTTTTGAATTTTATTCATTACGGCGTTTGATTGTAAAATTTCGCGTGAAACATTAAGAGGAAGGTCTTTAGAGTCAATAACACCACGAAGGAAACGTAGGTAAGTAGGCATCAACTCTTTCTCATCATCAGTAATGAAGACACGGTTAATATAAAGTTTGATACCTGTTTTATAATCAACACGATATAAATCCATAGGTGCTTTACTTGGGATATAAAAAAGTGTAGTGTACTCAACTGCACCTTCTGCTTTGTTATGCATCCAAGATAAAGGCTCTTCACTTGAGTGTGCTATAGAGCTGTAGAAGTCTTTATACTCTTCATCACTAATATCTTTTTTAGCGATAGTCCAAAGAGCATTTGCTTTATTGATCTGTACATTTTCAATCTCTGTTCTTGAGGGTTCAATTTCCTCTTTCCCCTCGTCATCCATAACTGCTGGAATATACTTCTCCTTATCCATAAAGATAGGGAATGGAATATGATTAGAGTATTTTTTGATAATCGTCTCTATTCGATAAGTCTCTAAAAACTCCTCTTCATCATCGTTAAGATGCAGTACTATAGAAGTACCATGCCCCTCTTTTGTAGTCTTTTCTATCTCAAAAGAGCCATCTCCACTACTTGTCCATAAATAGGCTTGGTCTTCTCCAGCTTTTTTCGTTGTTACTTCTACTTTGTGTGCTACCATAAATGCAGCATAAAAGCCAACACCAAATTGACCTATTAGATTAGAATCCTCTTTTTGATCACCTGAAAGATTTTCTAAAAATGCTTTTGTACCTGACTTCGCTATAGTTCCGAGGTTATTCATAAGATCCTCTTCGTTCATACCGACACCACTATCTGAAATAGTAAGAGTTTTAGCATCTTTATCTGCAATAATATCGATACGAGGGTTAAACGCCACATCTTTGTACTTATCTTCTCTAAGGACTAACATATTAAGCTTATCGAGTGCATCGGATCCATTAGATACTAATTCACGAATAAAGATCTCCTTATTTGAATAGAGAGAGTGAATCATTAAATGTAGTATTTGATTTGCTTCTGTTTGAAACTGATGTTTTGCCATAATTAATTCCTTTTTTTGTTAATTTGCTGGAATGTTATCAAAAAAAAGTTAATATTTCTAAACCTTTAGTCACAAAGACTCAACTTATCTTAGTCTAAAGATATTTATACAAATGGATTTTACTTCTCAATGTAAAATTAACACCAAAAACAGGTAGTTACTAGAGTAGATTTCAATAAGCTTCTATTAACGATTATAGCGATATAATCGTTCATTGCAAAGAGATCAATACTACGAAAAAAACTAATAATAAATAGTAAAAATAGAAGTTACGCTGCAAAAAAGGAAATGACATAATATGGCACTCATAGACCTACAAGGTATATCAAAACACTACTCTGCACAAAAAATTCTTTCTGAAGTGAATTTTCATATAGATGAGGGCGAACGTATCGTTATCATTGGAAAGAATGGAAGTGGTAAATCTACTCTTATGAAGATAGTCAATGGTACTCTCACTCCAGATGGAGGTTGCCGTATAATGAAAAATGACTTAGAGGTGAAGATGCTTGATCAACGTCCTAAGTTTGTAGAGGGACATAATGTCCGTCAAGCAGTTGAACATGGTTTAATAGAGCTCAATATGGCTAAAGAGAGATATAATGAACTCTCCCTTTTACTAGCAGAGGAGTTTGATAATAAAATACTTTTAGATGAGCATGAAAAGCTTTCGCGTTATATCGAACACCACAATGCTTGGAACTTAGATGATAAGATAGAGCGGATTATTCAGCATTTTGATCTTAAACGTTATGAAGATAAACCCATCTCACTTCTAAGTGGAGGAGAGCAACGTCGTGTTGCTCTTGCTTCGTTACTTCTGCAAAAACCAGATATATTACTTCTTGATGAGCCTACAAATCACCTTGATGTTTATATGGTTGAGTTTTTAGAAGAGCTACTTTTAAAAGAGAAGTTTACTCTCCTTTTTATCTCTCACGATAGATACTTTATAGACCGAATTGCGACCAAAAGTGTAGAGGTGGATGAGTCTGTTTTAAAAGAGTATAGTGGTGGGTATAGTAACTATTTAACACAAAAAGCTGAGTACCTTAGAACACTACAAAAGCAGCATGATAATCTTCTAGGACTTCTCAAACGTGAGAATGAATGGTTTGCTCGTGGCGTTCGTGCTCGTCTGAAACGAAATGAAGGAAGAAAAGAGCGACTCATGCAGCTTCGAGAGGAGGCAAAAACGAACCCCGCAAAAATTCGTAAAATGAGTATAGAACTCCAGCGTGAGGCAAAACACTTCAACCGAGATAAGAGTATAAACAAACAAAAAATGCTCTTTGAGGTAGAAAATCTAGGACTCACACTTGGTGACAAAGAGTTACTTAAAGGCTTTACAACTCGCATACTTCAAAAAGATGTTATTGCAATAGTAGGAGCAAACGGAAGTGGAAAATCAACACTCCTAAAAGCACTTCTTGGACGAATAGAGCCAACATATGGAGTTATCAAACGTGGAGAGTTCAAAGTAGGCTACTTCGACCAGCATAGGGAGTTATTAGATGATGATAAAAATCTTATAGAGACTTTCTGTCCTCATGGTGGAGATCGTGTACAGGTAAGAGGAAGTGATTTGCATGTTTATGGTTACCTAAAAAACTTCCTTTTTCCTCGTGAGTTTTTAGAGAAAAAAGTAGGTGTGCTTAGTGGTGGAGAAAAAAACCGTGTTGCGTTAGCTCTACTCTTTACCAAAGATGTAGATATACTCATTCTTGATGAGCCAACAAATGATCTTGATATTCCTACTATCAATATTTTAGAAGAGCAACTAACAAACTTTGGAGGGGCTGTTATAATAGTAAGTCATGATAGATACTTTGTAGATAAAATTGCAAAAAAACTTTTTATTTTTCAGCCAGATAAGAGTATTGAAGAGTCTTATCAGCTTTATAGTGAGTACCTAGACCTTGAAAAAGAGCTCAAAGAGTTGGGGGCTATGGAGAGAAAAGCACAAGAGAAACCTAAAGCAGAAGAGCCAAAACGTGAAAAATCTAAGCCTCTAAAATTAACATATAAAGAGAAGATGGCATTAGAATCACTTCCTGAAGAGATAGAAAAACTAGAAAAAGAGATAAAAGAGAAAAATCACTGCTTAAGTGATCCAAAATGTTATGAAGAGATAGGTATCTCTCTTTTAGCACAAGAGTTAGCAGAGATAGAAGAACGCTACGAAAAAAAGATAGAAGAACTTTTTCGTATAGAAGAGAAACTTGAGGAGTGTAGTCGTTAAATATTGGCAAATCTTTTTTGTAAGAGTTGCTTTAACAAGGTTTTAACCAATAAAGGAGTAAAATCGCGCAATTATATAAAAAAGAGAAAAAGAGTATGCTAAAAACACTACTAATAGAAATCGGCGTTGAAGAACTACCAGCTGTTCCCCTTTTAAAAGAGTTGAAAAATATCGAGATAAAGTATGCAAAAATTTTAGAAGAGTATGCACTCCTTGGTGATTTTGAGTTTTACTATACACCTCGGCGTTTAGTTATATGGCATAGAGAGTTTAAAACTATTCAAGAAGATAGTGTTGAAGAGTTTTTTGGAGCACCTCTACATGTTGCTTATAAAGATGGAGAACCAACAGCAGCGGCAAATGGTTTTGCAAAGAAATGTGGCGTTTGTCTTAAAGAGTTAAGTAGTATAAAGAGGGGTGGTAAAGAGGTTCTTTACTATAAAAAAAATGTGAAGGGTCAAGCCTCAGTTGATTTACTTCCAGTGATTATAGAGAAATGGATAAGCTCTCTGGAGTTTGGAAAAACAATGCGTTGGGGAAGTAGCTCTGAGAGTTTTATTCGTCCTATTCGATGGATAAACGTGATGATGAATGATGCATTAGTACCATTTTCTCTTTTTGATGTTCATTCTGCTAAAAGTACGTTTGTACATCGTATAGCAAAGTTTGGTGCGTTAGAAGTTGGTAGTGCAAAAGAGTATTTCTCTGTACTAAGAGAGGGTGGAGTGATACTCTTTCCTCAGGAGAGAGCCGAGAAAATCAAGTCTGATTTTACAAAGATAGAGAGTGAGAGTGGTTTTACTATAGAAGTCGATGAAGAGCTCTTTGAGGAGGTAGTTGCTATTACAGAAAATCCTACTGCACTTTTAGGTTCATTTGATGAAATTTTCTTAAGACTTCCTCCTGAGGTTATTATCACGTCTATGAAAGAGCATCAACGGTACTTTCCTCTCTTTAAACATGGTAAACTTGTAAATAAATTTGTAGTAGTCTCTAATGCTCTGACCGATGACTTTTCTGAAGTTGTAAAAGGGAATGAAGTTGTACTCCGTCCACGTTTGGCAGATGCTCTTTTCTTCTGGGATAATGACCTTAAACGTGGTCTATCAACAGAAGGTCTTGAGAAAATCACTTTTTTTAAAGGTCTTGGGAGTGTTACAGATAAAATAGTTAGAGAGGGTGTGATAGCAAATAGGCTTTTTGATCTTTTTGGTCTCTCTTGCAAAAGAGAGCAACTCATTCGTGCTATAGACTTAGCAAAAGCTGATCTCATGAGTGAAATGGTGTATGAGTTTACAGAGCTTCAAGGGCTTATGGGTGGTTACTATGCATTAGAGCAGGGTGAGGATAGAGAGGTTGCAACTGCCATTTCTGAGCAGTATCTTCCTGATGGAGAGGAGAGTGCTCTTCCTTCGACTCCTTTAAGTGCAGTAGTAGCGATGAGTATTAAACTTGATACTCTTTTAGCACTTTTTTCTGTAAACCAGATTCCGACAGGTTCTCGTGATCCATTTGCACTTCGACGTGCCGTAAATGGAATAGTTCGTATCATTAATGAGTATGGATTTCACTTTAACATTACAACTACCATAAAAGAGTTAGCCGCTAACTATGCAGAGATAGATTTTGAAAAACTAGAGAACTTTATTCTTGAGCGCATAAAACGCTACTATAGTGTAAATCCTTCTATAGTTACTGCTGTTCTTGCTTCTGGAGAGAGAGATTTACTAGATATAGCAAAAAAGATAAATGCACTCAACTCTCTTGTAAATTCAGATGACTTTACAGAGGTAAGTGCAACTTTTAATCGTGTAGCAAATATCGTAAGAGATTTAGAGTTAGATACCTTACTACGTGTTGATCCTATGAAGTTTGAAGAAGATGCTGAGAAAATACTTTTTGAGCGTTTTAGTAAAGTTCAAGATAGAGATTATAGCTCGTATGAAGAGGAGCTAGATGCTCTTTTAGGTCTCAAACCTGAACTTGATAGCTTTTTTGAGAATGTGATGGTTAATGTAGAAAATGAGTCTGTGAAGAACAACCGCAAGGCACTAATAGCGAATATTTATAAGAGTATCTTAAAAATAGCAGATATTAAAGAAGTAAGTGTTTAGACTCTTTTGTATGATATAGCAGTAATAGGGGCTGGTATAAATGGCTCCTGTATCACTTATGAACTTACAAGTGCTGGAAAAGAAGTCATTCTTTTTGATGGTGGTGGTATTGCTTCTGGTGGAAGTGGTGCCGCTGGGGCTTTTATTAGTCCAAAGTTTTCTAAAAGTGGTGATCTTAAGGATATACTCCATAGTGCATTTTGTTACTCTTTAGACTTTTATGAAAAAAATTTCTCTGATCTTTTTACAAAATGCCCACTTCTTCATATAGCAAAAGATGAAGTAGATGATGTTACTCTTCGTATTTATAAAGAAAAAACAGACTTAGAACTTTTAGACGCACCATGGCAAGAGAGAGAAACAGTCTCTATAAATGCTGGCATAGTAAACGCCAAGTCTATGTGTGAAGCTCTTAGCAAGTCTGCAAACTTTAAAGAAGAAGAGATAGTAAGTTTAGAGTATGCTGATGGCGTTTGGATTATTAATGAGTCCTATAGTGCAAAGGAAGTAGTTCTTGCAACAGGTGCTTACAAAACTTTACTAAACGAACCTTATATAAAACTTCGTGGCGTTTGGGGACATCGAATAGATGTGAAAACAAGTACAGATAATGCTCACTCTATTCATCAGTTCGTTTCTATCTCTCCAAGTAAGAGAGGTCTATTGTCAATTGGTGCGACACATAATGTTCACTATCACCCAGAAACTGCTGAAGAGGAGTATGATATACAAGAGGGACGTATGGAGTTATTAGAAAAAGCGTCTCATAGTATTCATTTGGAAAATATAGAGATAATAGAAGATTATATGGGATTGCGTTCAGGATCTTTTGATTATATGCCAATGGTTGGTCCTCTTGTGATATCACGGGAGACTCTACAGAGTGATACTATTCATTTTCAGACAAAAAAACCAGATTTTACTAGTTATACATACTATCCAAATCTTACGATGATAAATGGAAGTGGAGGGTATGGATTTGTACTTGCACCCTATTTGGCAAAAATCTTAGTTGAGTATATTTTGAGTGGCAAAGAGGTAGGCAAAAAAGTACACCCTGCAAGATTTTTTGCAAGATGGGCAAAAAAGAGAAGTGAGGGTTAGATTTTATTCTTGAATATTTTTGAGTTGCGAATGATGAACAAAGTTCTCAAAACTTTTATCCATTGCTGTGACATATGGTCTTATAATTGGTACATGACCATAGTACCAAGAGAGCTGCTCTTTTGCTATAGATTCTGGAGCATGTTTGACACTATATACATATAATGCAGAGGCTAAAGATGTCCTATCTGCACCACCTAGACAATGTATCAAGAGTGGTTTTGGAGCATTTTTAATTATACTTACTAGAGCAGAAGTTTGATTAAAATCATAATAGTCTCGAGAGGAGATTTTAAAACTCAATAAGCTGACATTATTCTCCTGTGCAATTTGTTTTTCCATAAGATACCATGCATCTGGACTTTTCCCTCTAAGATTTAAAATAGATTTGAGATGAAGTGTATGAATATATATTGGCATATTAACACTGTTGAGCTGTCCTGATCTGTAAACATCATTATCTATTTTGTGAAAATTTCCATAAAGATTTATATATGCCCAAATAAGTACACCTAGTAGTGAGATAGGATAAATAATTTTTTTTATTTTCTTCATCTATCGCTCTTTTTTTATAAAATTTCTTTTTTTATCAAAACCATCTGTCTGGATATTTAAAAGATAAAGTACAGTATCAAATATATCTGGTTGCTTATACTCTTCTCGCTTTAGTATTGAAATAGGAATAGAAGCTTTTACCAAAAGAGGTATATGTGCTTGATCATAAGGTAGTGCAACTCCTGGAGGCATACCGTGAAAGATGTATCCATCTTCGCCAAGCGACTCTCCATGATCTGAAGTATATATAAAGACATAAGGGAGCTTACTTTTTTGAAGTTTTTGAATAATTTCATTAAGTACAAAATCTGTGTATAAAATGGAGTTGTCATATTCGTTAAATAACTCCTCTTTTGTACACTGCTTAAGAACATCTGCATCATTACAATAGGGCTGAAACTTCCTAAATGAAGCTGGAAATCTTGTGTTATAAATAGCCCCATGGCTTCCTCCACCTAAGTGTAGAAGTATCAGTTTCTCTCCACCATTGTAACTACTTAAGTCCTTCTCTAAGAGAGGTACAACATCTTCATCATATACACCATCACCATTATAATCTTTTGCTTGTATTTCGCCTTTAACACAGTTGTCATAGAGACTGAAATTGACATAACATGAGGTATTTATATCAGCATTAAATGTAATATTTGTAAGTTTAATATCATCTTTTTCTAATATCTCAGGAAGTGCATAAAATGTTGATCCTAATCTTGCTATTGCATTGAGTGTATGGAGATTCTTAATCTTACTTAATAGAGGATTTGTATTGACCCTATCATAGCCATAAAGACTAAAACTTCTCTGTCTTGCAGCCTCTCCTATAGCTAAGACTACTATTAGATCCTCTTTTTTTGTAACAATAGCTTTAAAATCTTTTATCTTCTTTTTCTCTTTTTTCTTATCAAGAAAATGATGAGCTGTCATATCTAAACTCACACCCAAGTAGTTATCTGGAACAAGAGAATAGAGGGCATACTTGTGTGAGGTATTTCCAACTCTTAAAAGGGTAGCAAATGAGAGATAAGCTAAAACAATAACAAGTAGTAATGATGTAACTATAATAATTACTGTTTTTAGAATATGGAGTGAGATCTTTTTGTAGGTAATTTTTGTTTTAAAAATAATAATCATTGGTAATATAATAAAAAATATTATATATGGAATCATATTTGTAGAGAGGAGTCCCCTAGCTTCTATAGGGTCTGTATGTAAGATATTAATAATCATAGTCTCATCGATAGCGATATTGTATTTAGAGATAAAGTAAGCACTAGCAGTACTTAGAACTAATGTAAGAATAGCAAATATTTTACTTGTATATTTGTGAGCAAATAGAGCAGTTACAGCTATAAATAGTAACAAGCCAATAGTAAGCCAAGCAATAAATCCAAAATAATCGAACTTATCTGCTATCCAAAACCATTTTGCTACTATATTTGGATTAATAAGATTGAAAATAATATAATGAAGTGTTGCATAGATTAAGATAAATGCAGTATGTGATAGCTCAATTTTAAAATTTACTATTTTTTGTAAGAATTTTAGCATAAAATGTTTCCTTGTTTTTATAAATTAAAGTCTAATCTTTACGACTTTATGAGGAGACTCTTTAAAAGCCTCTTTAAATGCATTAGCTCTAATCTCTTTCATCTTTCCTGTTGCAACTGGAGAGAGAAAGTAAGCGATATCTAGTGCTTCATCTGCATCATAGTTGTTATCATGTAGAAAAATTATCTGTTTATCAAGTTTTTTAATCTGTGCTGCAAGTGATTGGGCATAAGCTATGATCGCCTTATGGTGTCTATCGTACTTATGTCCCATTCCTAAAAATACAAATTTTCCGCTTAAACGGATATTTGGAATATCTATGTAGTTAAGATCTCTGTCATAGCGTGTCAGTTGTGAAGAGGAGAGTTTATCGAGATCAGCATCAAACTCTTCGATAATAGGAGTTGGTGCAATATTTGAACGGTTATAGCTAAAAAGATATTTGATCTCAACAAGTTTTCCAGGATATACATACTTTAGTCCAGCATTTATAATATAACTCATAGGATCTTCTTTAAGTGGTACAAATTCATCATACTGATTAAAACCATCTTCTTGTAAAAAATGACTCATAGTATAACCAACTGGTGTAAGTTCAGGGTTATAGAGTATGATTGTTCCACAGACACTTTTTCTCTTTTTTTTTAGCATAGCTTCTAAATCAGTTGCAGTTATTTTATCCTCTTCATTTTTATTAAGATAGATATAGTGACCATTGATAAAATCCATATCAAATCGTGTTGTAAATTTTCCAAATATTTGCATCGTTATTCCTATAATTAGTAAGTGAATTATACTATAATAATCCGATAATTTATACAGTTTTTCCTATTTCGTCAATTCTAAAATCAAGTGCAATGTCTAGCTCAATTTTAATCAGTTAGTAGTTAACTCTAGCGAGATAAAGTCCATTAGCAGGGGCAGGGCGAAGGGGATGACTATGTTTTGCATTTAATTTTTTATTTATAATCTCTTCATCTAAAGAGAGAAGAGCTCCTACCATAAGGCGAATCTGAGAACGTAAAAATCCATTTGCTTGAAAATTGAGAATAAAGTAGCCTTTGTACTCATAAGCGAATGCTTTGTATATCTCACGTACTGAACTGTTTGTATCGCTCCCTTTTCTCATAAACTCACTAAAATCATGGACTCCTTCAAAAAGTTTTATCTTGCTTTTAATAGACTCTTTATCTACACTTTGTAAAAAAGTGACATAATCACTTTGAAAAGGGTTTGGTATGCCCTCTTTTATGATATACCTATAGACTCTTTTTTTTGCTGAGTATCTTGCATGAAAAGTACTACTTACGGAGGTAATATTTGTAACCATAATAGAAGATGGAATCATCTTATTTATAGTATGTTTTAATTTATTGAGATCTCTCCAGAAAGATGGGAGGTCAAGATGGCATACTTGAGCAGTTGCATGGACACCTTTATCAGTCCGACCACTTGCTATAATTCTCTCTTTTATACCAAGCTGTTGTAAGGCTTGTTCAATATTGCCAAGGATAGTATTTTTTGTTTCTCTCTGTATCTGTGAACCTAAAAAATGAGTTCCGTTGTAAGAGAGTATGAGTTTTACCCGCATTAAAATCGTCTTGTAATTTTTTTTCTATAAATTAGATAGCTCCCAATAAGAGAGATAATGCTAATAAAAGGAATAACATAAAACCCTATAGCTTTACCGAGTCCAATAGTTGCACCATAATAAGAAATGATAATTAAAAAGAGGTAGAGATAAATTTTTGGTTTTCCATGTCGAGCATGTCCAATTCCTATTGCTGCAGCGAACAAAAGAGTAAGCAGTGGAAAAACACTTAGTAAAGTATTTGTAATAAGATCTGTTTTTCTAGACTTATTTATTTTGTACTTTTTCCAGTGTTCTAGTACATTTTGTGGCTCTTCATAGTCTGTATGTGTATTATTATTTATAAGCATAGTTTTAAAGTTTATTTGAGAAAAATTTGTGTTTGAGTAGGTGTAGCCCTGACCATCAAAAAGTTTTAAGCGTAGGATTCCATTATCATTAAATATTTCTGCTCTTTTTGCTGATATAAGTTTCT
Organism: Sulfurimonas sp. endosymbiont of Alviniconcha boucheti; assembly: GCA_021766785.1. Classification (GTDB taxonomy): domain Bacteria; phylum Campylobacterota; class Campylobacteria; order Campylobacterales; family Sulfurimonadaceae; genus Sulfurimonas. Next base: position 86,694 of record JAICBP010000084.1, on the reverse strand, counting down.
CTTCAGTCTGATGTTTACTAAACAAAAAGACATCGGCATAGCTTCCATCTTTGTGATTAGCACTGATGTAGAGGAACCAATTCCCAAAGCGATTTCCAAACTCACTTGCAGTGAAATTGAATTTTGCTTCTCCTTTTTTGTATGCCATAAAGTTTGTTGTTACATTTTGCATATGTGGTATAACTATTAAAAAAGTAGTAAAAAGTGTAACAGATAATAAAAGCGCAGGTTTGAAGAGTATTTTGAGTAAAAATATCGGTTTTATACCTAAAGAGAAGAGTACAATAATTTCATTGTCATTTGAAAGCTTAAACAAGGAGAGTGTAGTCGCTACAAAAAATGTAACGGGAAGGGTATAAAAAATGATTTGTGGGAGATAAAAAAGATAGAGATAAAACATCTCTGTAAGACTTAACTGAATAATAGCAGTATAGGTTGCAATTTTTATAAAAAGAATAACAGTAGCAATAGCAAAAAGTGGAAGAAATATTGATACAAATAGTGTAGAAAGATTATTAATAATATATTTTTCAAGTCTATACATAATTTTAGTAGTTCGCCTGAATATAGGATAGAATTGGAGATTCAAAAAGAAAAACAATAAAAGTAGCCATACTTAAAAAAGGAACAAAAGGAACTCTCTTCTCCTCTTTTGATCTGTTTTGCACAAGTAAAAGCACAGGAAGTGTCAAAAGTGCAGAGAGAAAGATAGCAACAAGGGTGAGTTTGACTCCAAGAAGTGCTCCCATTGTAGCGGCCACCATAATATCACCTTCTCCCATCGCTTCTATAAATGGTGCTCTATCGTAGTGCCTATTCCAAGATGTTTTTGTTTTGAGACCTGCTCTGTAAACGCCAGATGTGAGGTAGTAGGAGAGCGCAAAACGTAGTAGTGTAAATCCCCCAGCAAAAAGTAAAGCATTTTGGAGATTAAGAAGTACTCCTTGTAGATTCCATCCTCCAAAAATTGCAAAAAATATAGCGAATAAATTGAGTGAATCTGGAACCATTTTATACTTAAAGTCTATCATAGAAAGGGCTAGAAGCATAAGAAAACTCATAGCTATGAAAAATGCTGGAAGAGAGAGTCCATATTGTGAAGCAATAGTTACAAAAAGAGAAGCAGAACAGAGTTCTATAAGAGGATACTGAATCGAAATTTTTGTTTTACAAAAACTACATTTTCCACGAAGAAAAAGCCATGAAAAAAGAGGGATATTGTGCCAAGGTTTTAGTCTCTTGTTGCATGAGTAACAGTATGATCCTTTAAAAACAACACTCTCTTCTTTTGGAATACGTAAAATAACTACATTTAAAAAAGAGCCAAAAAGAAGACCAAATATAAATGAGATATATAGTTCCATTATGTAAGCCCTCCAAAACGGCGTTCAGTTTTTGCAAATTTATTGATGATTTTCTCTAAATCATCTACTCTAAAATCTGGCCAAAGAGTCTCTATAAAAAATAGTTCTGCATAAGCTGACTGCCAAAGAAGGTAGTTAGAGAGTCTATGATCCCCTCCTGTTCTTATAAGAAGATCAACATCGTGTTTACAATCTAAAGTTTTAGATAATAGCTCTTGTGTTATCTCTCCTTCAACACTCTTGAGTCTATTCATAGCACGGAGTATCTCATCTTTTGCACCATAGTTGAGAGCGAGTGATTGGACAAGTCCATCGCAGTGTGCAGTCTTTTCTTCTACCATCTTGATAGTCTTTTGTAGCGTTTTAGAGAATAGACTAAGATTACCAATAGGCTCAAAACGGACATTATTTTCAAGATAGAGTGGAAGTTCATCTTTTAGATAAGAGGTAAGGAGTTTCATCAAAAACTCTACTTCCAAACGCGGTCTTTTCCAGTTTTCTGTAGAGAAGGCATAGAGGGTTAAACGCTCTATATTTGGATGATTAGAACAAAATGTTGTGATACTCTTTACAACTTGAGCACCCGCTTCATGACCTTTGATTCTCTTTTTTCCTTGAAGCTTAGCCCAACGACCATTCCCATCCATGATAATTGCGATATGTGTTGCTCTATTCATCATTTAACCTTCTAACTTTTTTGCATAGTGTAGGAGTTCAAATGCTATATTTAGTTTCTCATCCATAGGGATAAAAATCTCTTTCTCCTTACTTATAAAAGTTATGGCGTTTGTCTCTGATCCAAAGTTATTATCTTCGCCTAAAATATTAAGGCAGACTGCATCTAAGTTCTTTTGTTTGAGCATATCCTTTGCACTATTAAGAGCACTCTTCTTATCAATCTCTGCTTTAAAACCGAGAGTACATATATCTGATTTATCTATATTGCTTAAGATATCTATATTTTTTTGGAAACTGAGTTCAAATCTCTCACCGAGTATCTCTTTTTTTAGTTTTCCTGTTTGTTTAAACGCCGGAATATAATCACTTACAGCAGCAGCCATAAAGAGATAAGGCTTTTTTTGTATAAGATGAATCTGCTCATCCTTTAGGAGTGAAGCTTTAGAGAGTTTCCCTTTTTTTGCAATACGGATAGAGTCTGTTAGGTACTCATACATCTCTTCACTATCTTCTACATCTAAAGTATAGAGATCTTCAGGGAGTTCATTTTCAAACTTTGTACTTATGAAATTGACATCAGCACCTTTGCAGTAAAGAGCAGTTGCCATAGCAGAGGCCATTTTACCACTTGAAAAGTTGGAGATAAATCTTACATCATCTATGCGTTCTCGTGTTCCACCACCTGTGACTATAACACGTCTATCTCTCCAAAACTCCTCTTGTAATAGTCCACGAACTGTTGCCCAAAAGATATGGAGAGGTTCAGCCATAGCACCATCACCGACAGTTTTACAAGCAAGTTCTTTTGTTTGTGTCTCTAACAGTGTATAGTTTGCAATGTCTAGCATTTTTAGATTTGCTTGTGTTATCGGATTCTTTAGCATATTTGTATTGGCTGAGGGTGCTAAGATCTTTTTAGAACTAAATGCAAGTGCACACTGTAAAAGTATAGTATCAGCAATGGCGTTTGCAAGTTTAGCTATAGTGTTTGCCGTTGCAGGGGCGATGAGAAATATATCCGCCCAATCTGTCGTTTTTATATGGTTGTGATCATTGACCCATGATTCATTCGTATCATCAAGGACTCTATTTGATGTTATTGTCTCAAATGTAAGAGGTGTAACAAATTTCTTAGCACTCTCACTCATGACAACTCGTACATCAGCACCAGCCTTAACAAAGAGTCTAACAAGTTCAAGTGACTTATAGACAGCGATAGAACCTGTAACACCTAAAAGTATTTTTTTATTTTGTAGTAAAGTAGTTGGAATATTCATACTGTTATTTTATCTAAATTTACTTAAGAGCACCTCTACTAAAATAATTTTCCAACAATACTCTTGTAACCTCCTATTTACCACTCTGGGTTATACTTCTGGCAAGAAAATTAGCCAAAGATGGAATAGAAGAATATGAGTAAATTAAAGAAAATTTTAGTTAGAGCTCGTCGTCAAGTTTTTTCAGAAATGGTAGGAAGTAACCCCTCTATATTTCAAGGGGAGGGGTATGATTTCATTGAGCTTCGAGAGTATATGCCTGGGGATGATATCCGCCATATTGATTGGAATATTACTGCAAAACTTCAAAAACCCTTTATTAAAATATTTCGTGAAGAGCGTGAGCTTAATGTTGTCATAGCTTCAGTACTTAATGGAAGTGTATATTTTGGCTCTCACAAATTTAAACAAGATATAATAGCTGAAGTTGTGGCACTATTAGGTTTTTCAACACTTAAAAATGGTGATCTACTTAGCTCTTATATTTTTACAGATAAATTAGAATCTCATAAAAAGCCTAGTAAAAGAATCTACCAAATTCATAAGAGTGTAGAGGAGATTCTCTCCTTTGATGCTCTGAACAAAAAAGTAGATTTCAAGTTCATTGCAGATACTCTTTATAGGAGACTTAAGCGTAAGTCTCTTATCCTGGTAGTGGGTGATTTTTTTGAGATCCCTGATTTTAAAATTCTAGCAAAAAAACATGAGGTAATTGCTCTGATTGTGAGAGATCATTTAGAAGAGAGACCACCAAAAATGGGATTTTCTTCTCTTGTAGATCCTGAGAGTGGGGCTGTACTTGAAGGTGATTTTAATAGCTCTAGTGTAGATAGTTATGCAAAAAAAGTGCAAGAGCATGATAGAGAACTCTATAGAGTTTTTAGAAAAAATAAGATTCGTTTTACAAAGGTCTATACAGATGCAAATGTTAGTGTAGCACTTCGTAGATTGTTTGAGGGGCGTTGAGATGGCTAGTATGAATAATATAGCACAAGCTAAAGAGATCCCAATACATGACATAAAAGGATTAGTAGAAATACAAGAGTACTCTTTGTATTATTTTACTGCTTTGGTTATTTTTGGATTAGTTATTTTGCTTGCAATATTGTATCTTCTATATAAGTATTTGCAAAATAGAAAAAAGTTTAATATACGTAAAGAGCATAGAAAACTTCTAGGTAGTATAGATTTTAGTGATGCTAAAAAAGCGGCATATGAGATAACACAACTCGGGAGTACTTTTAAAAATGACACTTTAAGACATGAGCAATTTTTTGCTCTTCTTGTAGAGGATTTAGAATCGTATAAGTACAAAAAAGAGGTATCTGCATTTAGCAATGAGAGTAAACACCTTTTTGAAAATTATTTAGGACTTATCGATGTTTGATGGTCTTTACTTTGAATTTCCAAAGATACTTGCTGTTATCTTCTTCTTTATAGCGTGTGAAACACTCTGTCGTATGCGTCTATCTTCGCTTTACTTTCCTCATACTCAACAGTTTATGAAGCAGAGTATAGTCTCTTCTAAACTTCTTTTTTTACTAAAATGGATAGCTATTGTGATGATGATACTTGCCCTTATGTCTCCTGTAAAAGATGAAGCCTTTGAAATTGAGCCAAAAAAAGGGCATGAAATAGCACTTATACTTGATGCCTCTGAGTCAATGCGATCAAGAGGGTTTGATAAATACAATCCTACTGTAAGCCGTTTTGATGTGGTAAAAGATATAGTCCGTGACTTTATCTCTCAACGTAAAAATGACAACATGGGACTTGTGGTTTTTGGTGCTTACTCTTTTATAGCATCACCTTTAACTTATGATAAAAATATTCTCTCGAAAATAGTTTCACAGTTGAGTGTTGGTATGGCTGGAAAATATACCTCTCTTTATGAATCACTCGCACAGGGAGCTAATTTGTTAAAGATGAGTAAATCAAAATCAAAAGTAGCTATACTCTTGACTGATGGTTTTTCAACTGCTGGAGTGGATAAAATTCCTCTTGATATTGCACTAGATATCGCTAAAAGAGAGGGTGTAAAAGTTTACCCAATTGGTATAGGTAATGCAAATGAGTACAATGCAAATGTCCTTTTAAAGATTGCAAAAGAGACAGGTGGTGTGGCGTTTGGTGCTTCAAGTGCCAATGAGCTTAAAGAAGTATATAAAAAAATAGATGAACTTGAAAAAGTAGAGATCAAGGCAGAAACATACAATAATCTCCACTACTACTACTTCTATCCACTCTTTATAGGACTATTATCATTGATGCTCTATGTCTATCTTAGAAATAAACGCGGGAGTTATTAAATGCATTTTTTACATCCAGAATTTTTTTACTATATGTTGCCGCCTATGTTTATACTCTTTGGACTTTTACTTACACAAAAAGGCGTACAAGAGAGTTTTTTCTCTTTAGAAGTTATGAATAGACTTCGTGTATCTACAAATACTTTGACACTACGTGCAAGAAATGGACTTTTTTTCCTTATAGGGATACTTGTAGTGATCTCCTTGGCTGGACCAGTAATTAATGATGGAAAAGTTGAAGTAAAAGCAAAAAGTGTAGATATTATGATTGCATTAGATATTAGTGACTCTATGCTTGCAGAAGATCTCTATCCTAATCGTTTAAAACTTGCAAAACAAAAAATACTTACACTACTCCATGAAGCTCCAACAGAGAGAATAGGTATCATAGCTTTTGCAAAAAACTCCTATCTTGTTTCGCCTTTGAGTTTTGATACTGCTGCTGTAAGTTTTTTGCTTGGTTCACTCAGTACTGATTCTATTACAGAGAAAGGCACAAATCTTCTCTCAATGCTTAAAGTAGTTGACCAGAGCATTAAAGATAAATCTAAACGCTATTTACTTATATTAAGCGATGGTGGAGATAAGAGTGACTTTAGTGAAGAGATACGTTTTGCAAAGGAGCATCATATTACTATTTTTGTTTTAGGTGTTGCAACAGATAAAGGTGCTCCAATAAAAAAAGCAGATGGTACTTTTATAAAGCAAAATGGGAGTGTTATAATCTCAAAACTCAATCCTGCTATTAGTAAACTAGCAACAAGCACTAGTGGCGTTTATATAGAGAGTGTCAACTCAGATAAGGATATAAAAATGATGCTTCATGAGATAGAGTCTCATAGTAAAAAAAAGGTTCTTAAATCTCAAGAGATAAAACGTTTTATTCCACTCTTTTACTATCCATTGGGTTTAGCACTCTTTCTTCTTCTTTTTGCAACATCTTCAATGAGTAAACGTAAGAGTGTACATCTTCCAGTTCTCTTTTTTGTAGCTGTGATGATGGGTCAGGCATCAGCAGTTCATGCGAATGTACTTGACTTTATGAAGCTTGATGAGGCGAAGAAGGCGTATGAGTCTGGATCTTATGAGAAGTCACAAAAGATTTATGAAAGATATAAAAACAGATCTAAAAATGCAGAAGTAAATTATAATATTGCGAACACTTTATATAAGCAAGGTAGATATAAAGAAGCGATAAAAAACTATAAGAAGGCTGTTTTTGATGATAAAAATATGAGAGCAAAAAAATATGCAAACTTGGGAAATGCATATGTAAAATCTCATGAGAAAGAGGGACTACAAAAGGCTATAAAAGCTTATGAAGAGTCGCTTAAAATTCATGAGGATAAAGAGACTAGAGAAAATTTAGAAGCTGTTAAAAAAGCACTTAAAGAGCAGAAGCAAAAGCAGCAAAAGCAGAAACAAAAAAAGGACAAAGATCAAAAGAAAAATGGTGACAAAGAAAAGAATAAGGATAAAAAAGAGTCACAAAATAAAAATAAATCGGATAAAAAGAGTGAGGATAAGCAGAAGAAAAATGAGAAGCAAAAAAACAAAGAGGATAAGAAAAAAGAGCAAGAGAAGAATAAAGCTCAGAAGTTAAAAGAGAATAATACAACAGTTAAGCCACAAGAGGCTCAAGATAAAAAAGGGATGAAGATGAGCAAGGAGGAAGAGAAAAAGTGGCTTAAAAAATTACAAAAAAACCAAAGAACTTTTCTTTATAGACTTAATAAAAAAGATAAAGTAGAGGAGAATTTAGATGAAAAACCTTGGTAAAACAGTACTATTTTTACTGTTATTAACGACTACAAGTTTTGCTAAAATAGTTGCAAATGTAAATCCGAGTGTTGTATATGAGGGGGAGAATGCCACTTATACACTAAATATATCAGGGAGTAGTTTCCATAAACCTAATTTGACAGATATATGTGGTAATGAGATCATATCAACAGGTTCACAAACAAGTACACAATTGATAAATGGACACTATTCAAAAGATTATATACTAATGTATGAGTTTACACCTACAAAGAGTTGTGTTATTCCTTCTGTAGAGGTGGAAGTAGATGGAAAATTAGAAAAGTCAAATAGTATTAATCTTCGTGTCAAAAAGATGGAACGTGATCCAAATGCTGACTTTAGCCTCACTTTGAAGACAGATAAAAAAGAGCTCTATGTAGGTGAGCCTTTTACCGTAGCACTTCTTGTAAGAGAGAAAAAAGGTGCAGAGGCAGATGCTAGTAAATTTATAGCTCCTGAGTTTAAAGGTTTTTGGAAAAAGTCTGAAAGTAGGCCGATAAGATATGAAGAGTCAGAGTTTATCACAACAAAGATTCTTTATAAATTAGCACCACAAAGAGCTGGAAAACTTGTAGTGGAGAAGGCAAAACTTAAAATTGCTACAAGAGTAGGGGGTAATAACTGGGGAAGACTCATACCTCAAGTGCATTGGAAAACCTATAGTTCAAACAATATTGAGATTAGCGCAAAAGCATTGCCAAATAATGTAAAGATAGTAGGTGATTTTACTATATCTGCAAGAGTAGAGAAAACAGAGGTACATGCAAATGAAGCGGTTAATCTGATTGTAGAAGTTCAAGGTAATGGAAATTTAGAGGATATAGAGAGTTTTAAACCTTATATAGTTGGTGTTAATGTATTTGATGAGAAAATAGAGCTTCAACAAAATAGACTGCATCAAAAGTTAGTTTTTGTAGGTGATAAAGATTTTACTATTCCCGCATTTGAACTTATTTACTTTGATATAGAAACAGAACAAGTGAAAAAAATAGAAACAGAACCTATAAAAATAAAAGTAAATGGCTCTTTAAAAACTACTCCAGTACTTAAGGTAAAAAGAGATACAAATACGACACATAGTGGTGTAAAAGTAGAACCATCTACAAAAGAAGTTGTAGTTGAAAAGTATAACTACTTTTATATCTCTTTCGCCTTTTTGTCAGGATTACTTATTGGTATAGTTTTTATGCTTTTTCAACCAAAATTAAGACAAAGTAGATCAAAAAAATTTGATATAAGAGATGAAAAACTTCTACTTGTAAAGCTTCTGCCATATAAGGATAATGATAAAGATGTAGCAGAGGTAGTCCAAATATTAGAGGAAAATATTTATAGTAAAAGTAAAGAGACTCTTGACAAAAAACTTCTTAAAGAGTTACTTCATCGATATAGCCTTATTTAGTCGAGAATATCGTAAAGTTTGTTGGCATCTTCCATCTCTTGATGGACTCTTTGCCAGTCATCATTTTCTATGGCAGTTTTGAGCTGATCCAACTCCTCTTGAAAGAGAGTAATAGACTCTAAGAGATTGGACTTGTTCTGTCTAAAAATATCTTCCCACATATAAGGGGAACTCTTCGCTAAACGGCTCATAGAACGGTATCCACCAGCAGCAAGTGCTAAGATGTTATGCTTATTCTCTTGTCGCATAACAGTATTTGCTATGGCATAAGAAACAGCATGGGGCATATGAGAGATAAATGCTGCATGACGATCATGCTCATGAGATTTCATATATGTTTTTTTCATATTTAAAGATCTAAAGATTTTTTTTGCTACATCTGCTTGATGTTTTCCACTATCTTCAAGATCACAAAGAACAACTACTTTATCATCATAGAGTCCATCAATAGCTGCGAGTGGACCAAAGTTCTCTGTACCAGTCATTGGATGTGCAGCAACAAAGTTTTTTCGTATAACTGTTGGAACACTCTCTACTATCTTCTGCTTAGTACTTCCAAGATCTATGATGGTTGTACTTTTATCAATATCAGTAAGTTTATGAAGAGTGGCAATAAGCCCATCAACAGGGATAGCAAGAAATATTACATCTGCTTTTTTAAGCATTTCAAATGAGACTATTTCATCTACTAAGTCTAGTTCTATAGCCTGTTTTGTATGCTTTTTGTTATGGTCATAACCAACTATTTTTTCTACATATTTCTGTTTTTTAAGACTCATGGCAAGAGAGCCTCCCATAAGTCCTAAACCTATAATTGCTATATTCATTTTCATATCTCTGCTTTTATTTGTAAAATTATACTTAATTTACCCTAGATTAACTTCATAATGGGTAAAATCTTCTCTTATATTTACTTATGGAACTTTAATGAAAATTTTTGCCACACTCTTTTTTACTCTTTTCTTCTATTTTCCTCTTTTCGCACAAAAAATAGAACATATTCATTATAATGGAATGGTACATATCTCTAAGCCAGTTGCTCTACGTATGATAGACTTTGAAGAGGGTGATGATGTCACAATGGAGATAGTTGATAAAGCTGTGAAAACATATTTTAATCAAGGTTATTTTAATGATGTATGGGTTGAGATAGAAGGTACAACATTAACTTTTTACTTTAAAGAAAAAGCAATTATCTCAAAGGTAGAGCTTAAAGGTTGGAAAGAGAATGATGAAGATATTAGAGAGAGTGTTATTCAAATAAAGAAGGGAACACTTTATGATGAAGAAGTTCTAGAAGATGCTAAAAAAAGAATAGTAAACGCCATCTCTCAAGAGGGAAAGATAGACTCTGTTGTAGAGGTTCAGACTGAGTATCTTGAAAATGGAAGTATTCGAGTAACTTTTGTGGTAAATGAGGGTGAAAAAATTATTATTAAAAGACTTAATTATAGTGGCGTTTATGGATTAGATAGTGATGAATTTGATAGTGTTATAGTAAATAAACAACACCAATTTATGGGATGGTTTTGGGGGCGTAATGAAGGAAAGATGTCTCTTGGGGATTTAGAGTATGATAACCTTCGTATTCGTGATTATTACATGCAACATGGATATCTTGATGCAAAGGTTGCATCTCCATTTGTAAGAGTAAATTTTAATCACTATACTGCAGATATGAGTTACCAGATAAAAGAGGGAGAACAATATACAATAAGTAAAATATCTCTATCTCAGTCTAAAGAAGTTATTGATAATGCACGTTTAAAAGAGTTGATCTCTTTAAAAAAGGGGGAGATCTTTAATATAAAATCTTTTAGAGAAGATGCTAGCCGAATAAAGAGACTCATAGCAGATAAAAGTTATGCTTTTGTTCAGGTTATTCCTGATTTAAAGAAAAATAAAAAAGAGCATACAGTAGAAGTAGTTTTTAGAGTAACACCAGGAGAAAAAGTAAAAATCCGTGATGTTGTTATCTCTGGAAATATGAGAACACTTGATAGGATTATTCGACGTGAACTCTACCTTGGACCAGGAGATATGTACTCTTTTACAGATTTACAAGACTCACGTAATGCTTTAGGACGTTTAGGCTTTTTTGATGGAACTACGATAGAAGAAAAACGTATAAACAATCATGAGATGGATCTTATTGTTAAACTTAAAGAAGCTCCAACTGGAAATATTCAGTTAGGTGGTGGTTATGGATCTTATGGTGGTATATTAATAAGTATTGGTATGAATGATAGAAATGTTTTTGGTTCAGGAATAAATGTAGGGATAAAGGCAGAAAAATCTCAAACAAATAACTCTTATTCATTTAATATTTCTAACCCTAAATTAAATGATAGTGATTTTAGTGGAAACTTCTCTGTCTATCACTCCTCTTATGTTTATAACGACTATAGTGTACTTACGAATGGTATAAGTATAGGCACGGGATATAAATTTTCACGTTTCATTAGTGGATATATTGGCTATGGATTTTCTGAAAATGCATATAAATTTGATGAAAATACTAGTTTAACTTCTACTGATACATTTTACTTTGAAAATTACACTAAAAGTGGAGTAACAGTAAGTGGTAAATGGGATAATACAGATGACTTTTATTTACCTCGTAAGGGATTTGAACTCTCACAAAGTTTTGAAAAATCAGGTATTGGGGCAGAGGCTAATTTTTTAAAGTCTCGTACGAAATTTAGTAAGTATTCTGGGCTTGAAGATATATTTGGATTTGATGCCATCTTTAGATATAAGGCTCGTTTGAATATTATTGTAGATACAGGAAATATTCCACTTGCAGAAAAGTTCTATATGGGTGGTATCGGTAGTGTAAGAGGGTACCAGTCCTACTCCCTCTCTCCTACTATAGTGGATGATGAGGGTGTTACTCATCGTAGGGGTGGTGAAAAAACATTTTCTAACTCATTAGAACTTAGTATGCCTCTTATCCCAAAAGCAAAGATGCGTTTAGTGACTTTTGTAGATTGGGGATTTATTGGAGATGGCTCTATCTCTGAAATTTCTCGTGGAGGTTATGGTGCTGGTATTGAATGGTTCTCTCCTATTGGAGCAATTCAGGTTATGTTGGCAGCACCACTTAATAAGCAAAAAGGTGATAAACTATCAAGCTTTGCTTTTACAATGGGACAAAGATTTTAAACAAAATTTACTTGAAACCCTTTTTTTGGGCGTTCAATTTTTGCGACACTTTCTCTGGCAAGATAGAGTCTATTTGAAGAGTCTATCTTTAAAACACTCTCTTCAAAACTATATTTAAAGTCAATATTTCTTGGTCTATGGCTAAGAAGAGCAATAGATAAAGAGAGTAAATAACTCAAGGCAAAGGTGATATTTTTTTGAGGAAGTAGTTTTTTATATTTAAGTAAATGGGACTCTTGGGGAAGTTTGCTTTTTGCATATTTAGTAAGAGTAGCAATAAGGATTATTCTTTTATGTGTAAATCCATACTCTAATGAACTCTGAATAAGATAATATGTATGCTTGTTTTGAGAAAAAAAATGCAGGTTACTTCCTATAGGGTAGAGTTTAGCTGCAAGGGCTAATTCATATCTAAATTCTTTTGGAATATTTAGGTGTTCATGTGTAAGATCAAAAAGTTTTTTTACTAAAGAGTTCAACTGTGTTGAAAATGAAGTATTCTGAATGTGGGAATCTAAAAGATACTTTACAGAGGTATTGTAGTGATGCGGCAATTTATGTTTAGCATTTCTAAGTAAATCAGCAAGAAAAACTCCCTCTCTTACCCCTACACCGCTAGTAATGATTTTTGTAATATGAAGTTTTTGTAAAACTCTTTGTAATATTAGTGCTCCCGGTTGAATAACATCTAGTCTATTCTCTTTAATGCCTAATAATAGAAGTTCCTGCTGTGAAGTTGCTTGAAGAATTTTTGTTATAAAAGATTCAAAGGATTTTACAGAGGGTTCATACGCATGGATTTTGTTAAAAGGGTAGTTTTCTTGATTTTTTATTGCTGTTGCTATTGCTCTAAATGTACCACCTATCCCTATAAGTGTAGTAGATTTATTAGACTTGAGGTATGCAAGTTTTGTATCAATATATTCAATAGCACCTTGCCTGTTTTTTGTATCAAAAAAGAGCTCTTTTATGCGTACTGTTCCCATTTTTAAAGAAAAAGTATCATTTATATCTTTCTTATTTATATGGGAAAATTCAGTAGAGCCACCACCTATATCTATAGTGAGTGCATCTTTTTGTTCTTGGAGAAGATTTGCACAGGCGATACCACCAAGGTAAGCCTCTTTTTCTCCACTAATAATTTTAATTTTTAGTTTGAGTTGTTCTTTTACCTGTTGAATAAATTCTTTTTTATTAGGAGCATCACGAAGAGCTGATGTTGCTATACAGAGAACTTTTTTAGTTTTGAAAGATTTAGAGATAGTGAGAAAGTTTGCAAGAGCATTAAAAGCCCTTTTCATCGGTTCTTTTTGTAGATTACCATTAAATTTGTAGGTATCCTGAGAGATACGAACTTTACTTTTTTCTTCATGAAGAATATGGAAAGCATAACGAGAAGTTTTTTCGTAGATAACTATTCTAACAGAGTTAGAACCTATCTCTATGATAGAAACTCGTTTAGCCAAATTTTACTCTTCTATCTCTAGGTTTTTTGCTTTAAATTGAAGTTCTGCAATAGACTCAACATTATCTTTATCTGGAATGATACAGTCAACTGGACAGACAGAAATACAAGAGGGTTCATCATAAATACCGATACACTCAATACAGCGATCTGGATCAATATAGTAGATAGGGTCTCCCTCTTCTATAGCTATTGTTGGACACTCTTCTCTACACGCATCACATGCAATACATTCATCATTTATAATTAGTGCCATTAAAAAACCTTATATATTATCATTATTATTTTAGTGCCCGATTTATAACAAAATAAAGCTTTAGGATTTTTTAAACAACCTAGTTATTTTGAGGAATAATACAAGATAGCTTAGAGTTGAGTTGCAAAGAGGCTACTGTTCCTCCAACTCCATCTTCACGGTTCTTGAGTTCTATTTTTGCTCCAAGTGCATCTGCCGCACTTTTAGCAAGAAAAAGACCTAAACCTACACCCTGTTTATTTCCTTGGCGTTTAAAAGGTGCAAAGAGGTCTATACTATCATCTATCCCGCATCCCTCATCTATTACCTCAATGAGAAGCCCAATATTATCCTGTTTACTTCTTAGTGTAACAGATTTTTCTTTAGGTGTAAACTTGAGGGCATTTTGTAAAAAGTTTTGAATAATTTGGTTGAGTAAACCTACCTGTAACATTGCCATAAAACCTTGTGGTTCAAAACTTATATGCAACTCTTTCCCTTCATGACTTGCAAGGAGCTTGAAATCATCTGCTTTTTGTTTCAGAATTTGTATGACATCTATTTCAACAGGCTTATCAAGTTGCGCTCCCTCTTGACGACCAATATTGAGAATATTTGATACGATGATATTCATATCATCTATTGTCTTGTTTGTTGTTTTGAGTGCTTCTATATACTCTTGAGAAGAGCGTTCTTTGAGAAGTGTGACTTGGTTTTTTAACTTGATGACTGCAAGAGGAGTTTTCAGCTCATGAGCTGTTCCTATAAAGAGCTCTTTTTGATACTTAACAAAGTTTTGAATTCGAGCTATGAGATGATTTATAGTGGCTCCTAGAGGTTCAAACTCTCTTGGTAATGCTTTTGTATCGATAGGTTTTATGAGGTGTTCATTCATATTTGAAAGTTTAGCATTGAGAAGTTTTAGTGGTCTTACTAACATTTTAGAAAGTGCAATTGCATAAACAAGAACAAGGATAAATCCAGCAATATTAATAATAAAAATATATTTTAATATTTTGTGTAGCAGCTCTTTTGTCTGTGTTATTTGTTTGCTAACTTTAAGATATATGCCTTGTTTAGCATCAAATGGATATATAAGAGTGAGGTAATTATGCTTATTAACAGTTGTCTCATAGCTTGATATTTTTATATTAGTATTGTCTATATTCACAACTTCAATTTTTAAAGAGCGTGCATTACCTGTTGCTAACTCTCCTTGTTTGTAGAGAGATTTGTCTTCTACAATATTCTTTGCATAGTGCCTAAGTTCAAGACTCTTCTCATCTAAAATAGAGTTTTCAATAAATAAATAGAGCATAGATGAGAAGATTGAGATAAGAGAAACAGAAGAGATAAAAAGTTGAATAAGAAAGTTTTTACGAATACTCTGTTGAGATAACATAGTTGACCTTAAGAATAAAAGAGAGCCTCATCCCATATACAAGGATGAGAAGAGAATTAGTTAGCCTCTTTTGGAAAGCAGAATCTGTAACCACGACGACGTACAGTTTCAATAGTTGTGATGCCTAAGGGTTTATCCATTTTTTGTCGAATTTGATTGATCGCAACTTCAATTACATTTGGAGTAACAAGTTCTGGTTCTTCCCAAATCGCATCAAGGAGTTGTTCTTTAGAGACGATTTGATCACGGTGGCGTGCAAGGTGAGTAAGCACTTCAAAAGGTTTACCTTTAAGCTCTATCTCATTCTCTTTATAGGTGATTTTTTCTTCTTCAGGATTGATAGTTAAATCTTCTATCTCGATGATATTTGATCCACCAAAACGTAGACGTGCTTCAATACGAGCAATAAGAACATCGAAATCAAAAGGTTTTCTAATATAGTCATCTGCACCAGAACGGAGTGCTTCTATCTCACTTTCATTATCATCTCTTGCAGAGATAACTACTACAACAGTTTTAGGTGTGTTTGATTTGATATCACCAATAATATCAATAGAATTACCATCAGGTAACATCCAGTCCATAAGAACTAAATCATAGTTACGAATGTCAAGATAGTATTCACCATCTTTAAGTGTCTCTACTATATCACTTTGGTAACCGAACTCTTTGAGTCCCTCAGCAAGCATTTTGTTTAATGTAACTTCATCTTCTATTATAAGAATACGCATTTATAATTTCCTAGTAAGTAAAATTTGCGTAATGATAGCGTAATATTAGGTTACTTTAAAGTTTTTTTCAATTTTCTTTAAAAAAAGTGAAGTTTTTATTAAGATATATAAGAAAAATTATCACTTAAACTAACCTTGCAATCGGGAATTATAGATGGTTTTGTAATTTTTAAAAAAAGTTTTTCTATTTGTGAAAATTCTTTTTTTAGTATTTCTGATAAATCTTGTAAAGCATCTTCGAGAAGCAAAAATTTTTTCTCAATCATGGTAGCTTTAATGAGATCAGATACTTCGGCATAGTTTATAAACAGATCTTTGTAGTTGTACTGTATAGTGAGGTTAATGATGACATCTTGAGGAGTAGTCCGTTCAAAGTCTAAAATCCCAATGATACTCTGAAACTTCAGATCTTCGATGTGAATTATCATTACACTACGGCTTTTTCTTGACCACTGAAGAGACGAATGATATTAGGAATATGTTTATAGAAAAGTATAAAGACTATGAGAACGACAGGAGCATGATCCATCGTTGGATGAATAAAAAAGCTTGAGATTAGGAGTGCTAAAACACCAGTAAGCGAAGAGATTGAAGAGATCTTAAGTGTTTTTGCAAGTACTCCCCAAACGACGAGGGCTATAAGTGTCTCTTGTGGTAACATAAACATCATCACTCCCATACCAGTCGCGATACCTTTACCACCCTCTAAACCTAGATAAAGAGAAAAACAGTGTCCAAAAACGGCAAGAACTGCTATACCCCAGAGTGTAGCTTCACTCATACCCATAAAGTAAGCTATACAAAGTACAGCGACACCTTTAAGTGCATCGAGTGTAAGTGTGGCAATGCTAAGTTTTTTTGCTAATATAGGGTCTGTTTCTTTGACAACACGAAGAACATTTGTAGCACCAATACTGCCACTTCCACTTGCTTTGACATTAACACCAGCAAATTTTTTCGTTAGGAGTAAACCAAAGGGAATAGCACCTATAAGATATGCCGCTATAAAAAATTCTACATTTGTATTGAATAAAAAGTCCATGAAAATCCTTAAATATATTTATAATGACATTTTACACTCTCTATATTAATAAGTAGCTAAATTTTTTTGGTATAATCATATCAATAAATATAGAGGACAATTTTGTGCAGTTGAGCAATGAAGAATTAAAAATAAAAATAGATAAACTAAAGAAAAAATTAGATGTCACTGTCGTAGCTCACTTCTATCAACGTGATGAAGTTTTTGAAGTAGGTGATATTACAGGTGACTCTTTAGAACTTGCGATGAAAACAAAGGATGATGATGCAGAGTTTGTACTCTTTTGTGGTGTTGGTTTTATGGGACAAAGTGTAAAAGTACTCTCTCCTCAAAAGCATGTAGTGATGCCAAAAATAGCTTGCTGTTCCATGGCAAAAATGATTGATGGGTTTATGTTTGATACTGCTGTAAAAGCTTTAAATGAAGCTGGAATAAAAAATGAAAATATTTTACCTATTACTTATATCAACTCTGATGTAGTGGTTAAAGCAAAAGTTGGAGAGATGGGTGGACTTGTCTGTACCAGTTCAAACGCCAAACGTATCATCACAAATGCTCTTAAAGAGGGAAAAAAAATTCTCTTTGTTCCAGATAGATGTTTAGGACAAAACATAGGAAAGCAGATGGGACTTAACTCCTGTGTCATCGGTGATGGAAGTGATTTAAAAGAGTCTGATATTATCTGTTTTGATGGTTTTTGTTCTGTCCACCAACTCTTTACACTTGATGATATTGCATTTTATAGAAAAAAATTTCCAGGTATTAAGATAGTAACGCACCCAGAGTGTGATCCTAGTATATGTGATGCGAGTGACTTTGTAGGTTCTACTTCTCAGATCATCAAGTATATAGCTGAGCAACCAGAAGAGCAGAAGATAGCTGTTGGAACAGAGTTTAATCTTGTGAATCGTCTTCGTGAGAAAAACACTTATGTGCTAAGTTCTACAAAACCAGAGTGTCCGACTATGAATGAGACAACTCTTCAAGATGTCTATGATACTCTTAAAGCCATAGATGATGGTGAGCCTATAAATGAAATTTTTATAGATAAAGATACTCAAAAGTGGGCGAAAATAGCATTAGAGAGAATGTTAGCATTATGATAGAGAAGTTTGTTCGTGAGGCTCTTGCTGAAGATGTTGGTCGTGGTGACCTCTATGCTTTGGTCGAACCTGCAGTAGAGTCGAGTGCAAAAATCATCGCTAAGAGTGATGGTGTTGTAGCAGGTGTGAAGTACATTAATGTTTTAGCAGAACTAGAGAAGATAGAGATAGTATGGATCAAAAATGATAGCGAGTGTTTCTCTAAGGGTGATCTACTTGCAACCCTCAAAGCAGACTCTCATACACTTCTAAAATGTGAGAGAACAATCTTAGATATGCTTCTTCATGCAAGCTCAATAGCTACGCTCACTAGAAAATATGTAGATCTTATAGAGCCTTATGGTGTGAAACTTTTAGATACAAGAAAAACAAGACCACTTTTAAGACTCTTTGAAAAGTATGCGACAAGAGAGGGTGGGGCACTCAACCATAGAATGGGGCTTGATGATTCACTTATGATAAAAGATACACACCTAAAAACTATAAAAGATTTACAAGCTTATATAGCAGAAGCAAGAGAGAAAATTCCTTTCACGGCGAAGATAGAAGTTGAAGCAGAAACTTTCGAGATAGCAAAGATGGCGTTTGATGCAAAGTGTGATATTGTAATGTGTGATAATATGTCACAAGAACAGATAAAAGAGATAGTAGCTTACAGAGATGCAAATTGCCCTCATATCTTACTAGAAGCAAGTGGAAATATCTCTCTTGAAACGATAGAGTCTTATGCCAAGTCTGGTGTAGATGCTATAAGTTCAGGCTCTCTCATTCATCAAGCGAACTGGATTGATCTCTCTATGAAAATGGATTAAGTTATATTTTGTGTGTTAGAATTTGTTGGTCTGTTAAAATTTTTGTTTTTCAGGATTGATTATATACTCCATGACAAAAAATTGAAAAACTCTTGTAAATGTTAAGTAGAACTTTTCAAACTCTAACAAAATATTGTAGTAAACAGTTAGCTTTTTAGTAAGGATTAGTATGAAAGCAAAAATAGATAAAGTATTAGAGATCTGGCATAAACATTTTGAAGATGTAGCGCATCAGTATAGTGAGTTTGAACCCTCTGATATAGAGTATTTTGTAGGGTGTATGCTTTATAATCATTTCGCATTTTCTAAGAGACTTGATAACTTGCAGACTATGGATCTCTCTTATGACTTTTTATTATCATGCGGTGAAGAGTATGATACTATTCAGGCTATTATACAGGAGATAAAGTTTGAGAGTGAAGAGGAGAGTTTGAAGTTTCTTCTCTCTTTTATAGAAGAGTCTCGTATGAAGTACTCTTCTCATGAGCTTTATCTTCTTAATCGTTTAGATAAACATTTACAAACACTAAGTGATATATATGATGGAGTTATAGATGTTTCACCAGTAGATTTTAAAAACCCTCTCTACAGATAATTACTATGCTGCAAAAGTATCTTATTACCGCAGAACCCTCGTATAGACAACTTAGAAAGTATAAACCAGAGTTCGCACTCTATCGTAACAAAGAGACAAAAGAGTATGCTTTTCATGCTCAAAACTTCTTAGAAATGGCAAAATATATCCCAAATCTCAAAGCCTTCTTACATCAAGAGTATAGGCTTGCTTATAAGCTAAATGCAATAGGAGTGCATTTAACATCTACTCAGTTTGAGAGTATAGAAAAAGCGAAGCAACTTGGGTTAGAAGTAATTGTTAGTACACATACCAAAGAAGAGGTTTTACATGCAGAAAAGTTAGGAGCAGATTATGTTACATTTAGCCCAATTTTCACTGCACCAAATAAGGGTGAACCAAAAGGGATAGTAACTTTAAAAGAGATAGTAAACGCCACTACAATAAAGGTTATAGCGCTTGGTGGTATTATAACAGAGGAGCATATAAAAGAGATAGAGAAGAGTGGTGCTTTTGCGTTTGCTTCTATTCGCTATTTTTATTAGCCATTTACTCCACCTCTTGTAATCATCGCTAGTTTAAAGCCATCATGTCCATTGACTGTTAGAGGAGTCCATACAAGTATTTGGATAAGCTTTTCTTTTATCTTTCCTGAGAGTTTTTTTAGTGTTATATCCTCTTTTACTCCTGCTAATTTACAGAGTTCATAAGCAAGTGGAGCAGGAAGAAGTGTTGTTATTATCTCTATTATATTGGCATTAGGATTTTTTAGTGCTTCTTTTTTTAGATGTTTATTTATCTGCTCTTCATTCACTCCTTTTGTGAAAATAAGATCACCATTTGCTCTAAGTTTTTTATACTTTTTGATGGCAACACGAAGTTCTACTTTTTAGATAGTGTTGGCTCGACACTGAGGATTAGCTATAAAAATATACTAATCTTAATCTTAACCCATAAAATAGGTCTTTATGGGAAACAGTATAGAGAGTTTATCTCAATTAGTATACTTATTGTTTTTTTAACTATATCTTCAAAGATAGTATTATTAATAAGTAAACAAGATAGTAGAATTTTTAAAATAGAGTTTTAAGTATTTTATGAAAGAAGTTTTCCAGATAAATATCCACTTGCAAAGCTCCATTGAAGATTGAATCCTCCACACGGTCCATCAATATCCATTACTTCTCCACAAAAGTAGAGTCCTTTAATTATCTTACTTTGCATTGTTTTTGGATCTATCTTTTTTAGACTTATACCACCTCTTGTAATCATTGCCATTTTAAAACCATCATGACCAGTTATTGTAAAGGGAGTTGATGCAAGTATTTTTATAAGTAAGTTACGCTTTTTACCCTCTACCTTATGAAATGTCATAGAGGGATCAACACAAACAGTTTGACATAGTTTGTGTATAACTGAACTTGCCAGAAGTGGAAGTAGATTTTCTTCTATCGTTGCATGAGGATTTTTGACTCTTGCTTGTTTAAAATGTTGTAAAATATCATCTTCATTCATTCCTTTAGTAAGGTTTGCAACAATAGGAACTTCTCCATATTTACTTAAAAGAGGTGTGATCTCTCGTGCAAAATCAAGGACTACAGGTCCTCGAATACCATTTTTTGTAAATATTAAATCACCTTTTGCTCGTAGTTTCTTATATTTAGGTAAAGAAACACGTAGTTCTACTTTTGAAATGGTATCAGCACGACACTCTGTCCATATTTCTTTTGTTTTTAGTGGCATCATTGCAGGTGAAAGTTCTGTGATTTTATGTCCTAACTCTTCAGCAAGTGTGTAGCCATCTCCCTCTGCCCCAAGTACTGGGTAACCAAGTCCACCTGTCGCTACAATAACATTTTTAGCTTTATATGAATTATCTTGTGTTTTCACACCATCTATATTTGAACCAACAAGAAGCAATCTCTCTACACGTTGATTTGTTATGACTTCTACACCAACTCTATCCATCTCTTTTTGAAGTCCAGAAATTATAGTAGAAGAGGAGTGTGACGTTGGAAATATACGAAAACCATCTGGGGCATGTGTCGCAACACCTATCTGATTCATAAAGCTTGTAAGTTGTTTGTTATCAAATAAAGAGAGAGCATCTCGCATAAAACGTCCTCCCCGTCCAAAACGGGATATAAACTCTTCGTTAGAGAGAGTATTTGTTAAGTTACATTTTCCTCCGCCTGTTGCTTTTAGTTTAGCTGCGATGTTTGAGAGTTTTTCTAGAAGAAGTACTTTTTTTCCCTCTGATGCTGCCGTGACAGATGCCATAATACCAGCAGCACCAGCACCAATAATTATTAAATCATAATGGTTTGTTTTCATTCTAAAATTATATAGAAAAAGAGATAAATTACAGATGTATTAATATTTTTCTTTTNTCAACCCCTTTCTTAGGTCGTCCCTTCTTTTTTGGTTTGGGCTTCTCTTTTTCGATCTTTACAGGTTTTTCTCTGAGTTCAATCTTTGTAGCATCTGTTGCATTATAGAAAAATGTTTTTTTGCTCAAGTACTCCTCTACAAACTTCTCATGACTTTTCTGTGCTATTTGCAATGTGCTAATCTCATCAAAAGCTCTGCTGAAAGTTGATTTACTTGGAATCTCATTTGCATATCTCCAGCCACATAATATTCGTAGAGTTCTGTCAACATGGAGTCTGTTGATCAAATCTCTCGTTGTTTGAAAATTATACACGCTCTTGCTATTTGCTCTCGGTATTTGGGTATATTTGTCTGTGAAGTGATGGTAATAAGCTTTTCAAGCTCTGCAAAATCGAGAACTCCGATAAGTTTAGCTTCTTTAGTGCTAAACTCTTCTATTCGTAAACTCTCTTGCAGTTCAGGAAACAGTGAGTTCTCAAGATTTAAAATTTTATT
>JAICBP010000084.1:43665-56011 GCA_021766785.1 Sulfurimonas sp. endosymbiont of Alviniconcha boucheti | reverse complement strand
ATCGGTCGCCCCATCAACAACACCCAGCTTTATATTTTAGATAAGTACCTAAACCCAGTACCAAAAGGAGTAGCAGGAGAGCTACATATAGCAGGGGATGGGTTAGCAAGAGGATATTTAAATCAACCAGAACTCACCAAAGAAAAGTTCATAGATAATCCATTCACTAAGGGCACAAGACTCTATAAAACAGGAGACCTGGTTAGATACTTAGAAGATGGGAATATAGAGTATATAGGAAGAGTGGATGATCAAGTAAAAATCAGAGGCTTAAGAATAGAGTTAGGCGAGATAGAACAACAACTCCTAAAAATAGAATCAGTAAAAGAGAGTGTAGTATTAGCCAGAGAGGATGAGAATGGGAATAAGTCCTTAGTAGCTTATATCACAACCAAAGAGAATCAAGAGATAGAGAGTAGTAGTATCAAAAGTATGCTTTCAGAGCATTTACCAGAGTATATGGTACCAGTAGCCTATAAAAGCATAGAGTCTATGCCACTGACACCTAACGGAAAAGTGGATAAAAAAGCCTTGGCTAAACTAGAAGTAGAGATACAATCAAGTAAAGAGTACGTAGTAGCACCGAGAAATGAGATAGAAGAGAAGTTAGCTAAGATATTCCAAGAAGTACTCAATGTAGAGAAGGTAGGTATTTATGATAACTTCTTTGAATTAGGAGGGCATTCACTGCTTGCGACACAATTAGTTTCAAGAATTAGGAGTGGGTTAGAGATAGATTTACCTTTGAAAGAGTTGTTTGGAACGCCTACGATAGAACATCTTTCAGAATATTTACAGACACACGCAGCGAAGAGTAATTTGAGTAAAATTCCCCTACAAAAAGACCGAGACAATCTAAAACTCTCCTATGCCCAAGAACGACTATGGTTTCTAGATAAGTTTGAGGGAGGTAAAAGTATTGCTTACCATATGCCAGCTATATTGAAACTAGAAGGCTCTTTAAATAAAGAAGTCCTCAGTCAAGCATTAACAACAATAGTAGAGAGACATGAAGCCCTAAGAACAAACTTTATAGAAAAAGATAATGAAGCTTTGCAAATTATAGGAGATATAGACACTTTTACATTAGAAGAGATACTATGTAAAGAGGGCAGTGTAAACACAAAGATAAAAGAGGCACTCTCTAAACCCTTTAATTTGGAGAGTGATATGCTCTTTAAAGCAGTACTCTATAGTATTAATAAAGAAACACACTATCTTTTGGTAAATATGCACCACATTATATCAGATGGTTGGTCTATAGGGGTATTGATACAAGAGTTTGTTACACTCTATAATGCATATAGCGATAATCAAGTAAATCCACTTCCACCATTAGAGATACAATACGGAGATTACGCTGCTTGGCAAAAAGAGTATCTCAGTGGAGAAGTATTAGAAGAGAAACTAAGTTATTGGAAAGAGACCTTAGGGGGTATAGAGCCCTTAGCCCTACCAACTACCTATCCAAGACCTGCAATACAAAGTAATAAAGGAAATACTTTAAGTTTTACTATCAATAAAGAGATAACCAAGAAGCTTAATGCCCTAAGTAAAAAGTATGATGCTACACTCTTTATGGTATTGCTAAGTAGCTTTGGATTACTGATGCATAAGTATAGTGGACAAGAAGAACTGATTATAGGTTCTCCTATAGCCAATAGAAACCGCTTAGAGATAGAACCTTTAATAGGATTCTTCGTAAACACCTTAGCACTCAAACAAGACTTTAGTTCAGATATGAAGTTTTGTACGGTACTACAACAGACAAAAGAGCATACACTTAGTGCGTATGATCATCAAGATGTACCGTTTGAGAAGATAGTAGAAGCACTCAATATACCAAGAGATACATCAAGGTCACCGCTGTTTCAAGTGATGTTTGTATTACAAAATAATCCAGAAAATAGTAATCTAGAATTACTAAATCTAAATATAGAAGGTGTAGAGTTTGAGAATCCTACTTCTAAGTTTGATCTTACTATGGATATTACTGAATCTAATGAAGAGCTACAAGGTTCACTAGAATATGCAACTGATCTTTTTAGCCGAGAGTATATTGAAGCTATGATAGAACACTTTAAAATACTCCTAGAAGCAATAGTACAAGATGAGACACAAGCAATATCCAAATACTCACTTCTCACACAACAAGAAGAACAACAACTCCTAATAGAGTACAATAATACCAACGT
The DNA here is from genome assembly GCA_021766785.1 of Sulfurimonas sp. endosymbiont of Alviniconcha boucheti. Classification (GTDB taxonomy): domain Bacteria; phylum Campylobacterota; class Campylobacteria; order Campylobacterales; family Sulfurimonadaceae; genus Sulfurimonas. The sequence goes on along the minus strand of JAICBP010000084.1, from coordinate 53,816 downwards.
AGCATATCCAAAAAACAATACCATACATCAACTCTTTGAAGAACAAGTAAAACTAAATCCAGAGAATATAGCAGTAGTGTATGAAGAAGAGGAGCTTACCTATAAGCAACTCAATAGCAAGTCAAACCAATTGGCACACTACCTTATAGAGCAGGGGGTTAAACCAGATAGCTTAGTGGCTATCTGTGTAGATAGGTCTTTAGATATGATGATAGGTCTCTTAGCAATTCTAAAAGCAGGAGGAGCGTATGTTCCAATAGATCCTACTTATCCAGAAGATAGAATTAAACATATGTTAGATGATACTCAGGCTAAACTTTTACTTACACAAGAACATTTTAAAAATATTCTTCTAGAGACAAAGAGTAAAATAATTACTATAGATACTCTTGATACTAATAAAGAGAAAAGTACTAATCCAAAAACAGAAGTAAGTTCACGTAATCTCGCATATGTGATTTATACTTCTGGGTCTACTGGGTTGCCTAAAGGGGTGATGGTTGAGCATGTACAGGTAGTGAATTTGGTACAATGGCATAAACATAAGTTTAAAATTTCTAAAATATCTAAAGCTACACAGGTGGCTAGTTTTTCTTTTGATGCAGCAGTTTGGGAGATGTTTCCATATCTTTTAAATTCAGCTCAATTAGTAATTTTACCAAAAGATATAATGTTAAATATTGAATTATTAGTGAGATATTTATCTTGGAAAAATATAACACATGCTTTTATCCCAACTGCTTTATCCCAACAGTTTTTAGAAAAAGAACTTTCCGATAAATCTAGTCTTAAATATATATTTTTAGGTGGAGAGAAATTAGATACCTATAAATATAATAAGAAATATTTAGTAAGTAATAATTATGGAGCTACAGAGTGTACGGTTGTATCTTTATCTTGTATTTTGAAATCTGAATTTTCAATACCAATCGGTCGCCCCATCAACAATACCCAGCTTTATATTTTAGATAAGTACCTAAACCCAGTACCAAAAGGAGTAGCAGGAGAGCTATATATAGCAGGGGATGGGTTAGCAAGAGGATATTTAAATCAACCAGAACTCACCAAAGAAAAGTTCATAGATAATCCATTCACTAAGGGCACAAGACTCTATAAAACAGGAGACCTGGTTAGATACTTAGAAGATGGGAATATAGAGTATATAGGAAGAGTGGATGATCAAGTAAAAATCAGAGGCTTAAGAATAGAGTTAGGCGAGATAGAACAACAACTCCTAAAAATAGAATCAGTAAAAGAGAGTGTAGTATTAGCCAGAGAGGATGAGAATGGGAATAAGTCCTTAGTAGCTTATATCACAACCAAAGAGAATCAAGAGATAGAGAGTAGTAGTATCAAAAGTATGCTTTCAGAGCATTTACCAGAGTATATGGTACCAGTAGCCTATAAAAGCATAGAGTCTATGCCACTGACACCTAACGGAAAAGTGGATAAAAAAGCCTTGGCTAAACTAGAAGTAGAGATACAATCAAGTAAAGAGTACGTAGCACCGAGAAATGAGATAGAAGAGAAGTTAGCTAAGATATTCCAAGAAGTACTCAATGTAGAGAAGGTAGGTATTTATGATAACTTCTTTGAATTAGGAGGGCATTCACTGCTTGCGACACAATTAGTTTCAAGAATTAGGAGTGGATTAGAGATAGAATTACCACTACATTATGTTTTTATTGAATCTACAATTGCTAGTTTCTATGATGCTATCATAGAAAGAAAAAAATATAAAAGTATCTTGGTACCACTGGAAAAGGATGGAGCCAGTGCCCCAATTTTTGCCATGCATGGGTTAGGTGGTAATGCTCAACAGTTTAAAAAATTATCTAATTTACTTGGTAAAAAACAACCAATGTATGCATTTCAAGATGTTGTTTTTGAAGAAGAATCTATGGATGATATTTCAGTTAAAAAGATAGCTAAAAAAAATATATCTTTAATTAAAGATATATATCCCAAAGGACCATATATATTAATAGGGCACTCTGTGGGTGGATGGGTTGCATATGAAATGGCATTAATGTTAGAACAAGAAGGCTATACAATAAATTCTCTTATATTATTAGATTGTTATATTCCAGAACTTATTAACTTTGGTTTTGAAAATATAGATTTAGTAGATAAATTTAATGGTTTGAATATTTCGTATGAAAAATATTTAAAATTAAGAGATATGTATATTAATTATGAGATACCTACAATACAACTTAATTGTAATATTTATTTATTTATTGCATCTCAGAATAATCTTAAAAAAGAAAATATTGATTTATGGAAAAATATAGATTCAAAGATTATTATTAAAGAGCTTCAAGGGGATCATTTCAGTATACTCACTAGTGAAAGGTTAGTGGATTTTTTGTAGTACTACATTTCTACTTCACCTTTTTTTAGCATAAGCCCCCTTTGAAATTATTCAAAAAAGACTTTAACAGAATTAATCTGTTTCTTTAAGCTTTGGGTTGTAAAAACTGTTTGTTAAGCAGCTTTCATACTGCCTATTTTAACTCCACGGTTGACAGCTTACAAAAAATGAAGATATATTTTAAGTGGATGAAAAGATTTTATACAATAGGACAAGTGTATTTTTTGTATAAAAAATGTTCCATAATAATAGCCTTTTTGATTAAATGTTACAAATGCTTCTGAATCAATATCTTTTATAGAACTGTAATCAGTTTGTTGAATCCTTTGAGATAATCCTATACCACATGCTTTTGAATATGCCTCTTTTAGTGTCCAAAACCTATAGAATAAGTCATTTTTATTTTTACTTATTTTATATATATTTTTTTCTTCAGCTGAAAATGTAAGATTAATTATTTGTTCATCCAAAATAATATTTCTATCTTCTTCAATATCAATACCGCAAATATTAGACTTTGTAAATATATATGCAACAGCTGAATATGTATGTGATATATTTAGATATACATTAATATTATGCTCTTTTGATAAAAAAGGCTTTCCATATTTATTTTTTGAAAATTTCCATGATTCTGGCTTAATATTTGGGTGATATTTTGTGAGAAGTAGACGTAAATATGCATGTGAAATTATATAATTTCGTTGATCCCTTTGTTTTATAAAAGATTTAGATTTAATTTTTTCATTTTCATTTAATATTTGAAATAGTTTATGAATATTAAGTAATTTTTTATTATTAAATGAAATATACCAAATATGCACATCGTTTGTATTAAGATTCATTTTCTAAACCCAATAAACTTATCACCTTGACGCTCAAACGTATAAACAGAGTCATCAGGATAGACTTAAGACGTTTTAAAATATAGGTAAGGAGTCACTTGCAGATTCCAGAAAACAATCCACAATTTAAGCTAAATTAAAAAAAGCCTTTTGAAATCTTGCAAATGTTATAATTTTTCATCACAAAAGCAATAACTTTTACAAAAATTACTCANAAAAATATCTTCAAGTTTCTCTAAAATGTGAAATAAAATTTTAAATCTTGAGAACTCACTGTTTCCTGAACTGCAAGAGAGTTTACGAATAGAAGAGTTTAGCACTAAAGAAGCTAAACTTATCAGAGTTCTCGATTTTGCAGAGATTGAAAAGCTTATTACCATCACTTCACAGACAAATATACCCAAATACCGAGAGCAAATAGCAAGAGCGTGTATAATTTTCAAACAACGAGAGATTTGATCAACAGACTCCATGTTGACAGAACTCCAAAGGCAGCCGTGAAGTTTGGATAGGTGGTAAACTGCACATATCTGTAGTGGATGGTGATATACCAATAACAGCATTTTATTCAGGTGCAAATGTACATGACAGCTCAGTTACGCTTCCTCTTATGCAAGAGACAAGCAAAAGAGCTTAAAGCAAAAATTGAGTTACAAAAATATGAGAGAGAAACATTTGCCTATCTCAGCCAATATCTAAACTGTGATGAACAACACTATAATCAAAGAAGCATGGTAGAGAGAGTAGGTTGAAATCATGAATTTTGCAGAGGTATATAAAAAACACATTAAGAAAAAAGGAATTAGCGGTGCTCTTCCGCATAATTTAACTCCGCGGTTGACAGTATAGAACAGAGTTTGAAACTTGCAACATAACACAAGCAACAATAAGAGCATAAAATATAGAACAATTCCAACCACTAAACCATAAAGCATGGAGTAAAAATGGCAAATGTATAAAAATTTAGCAAAATTGAGATAAAATATTGGAAATATTATCTCATAGATTTTTTTTTAACTCAAAAATCCTGATGAGAGAGAATTAGCTACTTGTAAGGGGTTGAATTTGCAAGTGGCTCTTCGATATTGAGAATATGGCAATATTGATAAGGCTAGTGTAACAATTAAACCACTCACTATTATTGCAGGTGAGAATAGTACAGGTAAAATTTTTATTACAAAAAGCCTTTATACAATTTTAGACTCGGTATATAAAAATCACTTTTATAAAGAATTTATCAAAACTCTTTTCCAATTAGAAAATCATAAGGAAAAAATATAAATGAGAAGTCTTACAATACTTAATACTTTAGAAAATCATGTAAAAAACACTCCCGATAAAATTATTTTTAGATATATTGTAAACGATTTAGATGCACCTAAAATAGTGACATTTAAGGAATTGGACTGTGAAATCAAAAAAGTAGCATCAATATTACAAAAAGAGTATAAACAAGGGGATAGGGCATTATTATTATACTCAGCAGGTTTAGATTTTATATATGCTTTTTTTGGGTGTTTGTATGCAGGAATTATTGCAGTACCAGCATATCCTCCTCGTAAAAATCAAAAGGTAGATAGACTGCAATCTCTTATAGAAGATTCTGATGCAAAAGTTGTATTAACCACAAAAAAAATTTATGAAATTTCAAAAAATATATTTGAAGAAGATAAATATTTTGTAAATATGCCACTAGTAATTACAGACGATATTGTTGATTATAACCCATTTAAAAAAGTTTTAGTGGAGAGTAAAGATTTAGCTTTTCTGCAATATACCTCAGGGTCAACAGGTAGTCCAAAAGGTGTTATGATAAATCATACGAATATTATGCATAATATGAAAATAATTTATCAATCATTTGGACATAATAGTAAGAGTATTATAGCTAGTTGGTTGCCACACTTTCATGATATGGGGTTAATAGGAGGAGTATTGCAACCTATATATGCAGGATGTCAGGCAGTATTAATGTCACCTACCTATTTTTTACAAAAACCAATCAGGTGGTTAAATATTATCAGTAAGTATAAAGTAACAAGTACAGGTTCGCCAAATTTTGGGTATGAATTGTGTGTTAATACTTGTAGAATGGAAGAACTTGAAGCATTAAATTTAGACTTAAGCAGTTGGTATGCAGCTCAAAATGGGGCAGAACCAATTTTATATGATACTATTCAACGATTTACAGAAAAATTTTCTAAATATGGATTTAATGAAATATCTCATCAGCCATGTTATGGTATGGCGGAATCAACACTTTTGATTAGTAATGTTAAAAATACGAATAAAATTAATATAGTTAGTTTAAATAAAGAAAAACTAAAAGCAAATACTATCCAATTTACAAATAAAAAAGTAGCTCTAAACCTTGTCTCATGTGGTTATGTATGGGAAGAGGATGAAGTAATTATTGTAAATGATAAAACATTTGAAAAATTAGAAGAAAATAGGGTTGGAGAAATATGGGTAAAGGGTAGAAGTATTGCCCAAGGATATTGGGGAGATAAGGAAAAAACAAAAGAAATTTTTCATGCATATACAAACGATACTAATGAAGGACCATATTTAAAAACAGGAGATTTAGGATTTATACATAAAGGAGAACTTTATGTATGTGGAAGGGTAAAAGATTTAATTATTATAAGAGGTAGAAACTATTATCCTCAAGATATTGAGTTAAGTGCATATTCATCACATGAGGCTTTAGTGGATATGGGGGCTGCTGTATTTAGTATAGAAGATGATGGTAGTGAAAAACTTATAATTATACAAGAGATAAAGCGAACATATATTCGTGAGTGTAATAAAGAAGAAATATTTAAATCTATAAGAGAAGCAGTAGCTCTTGAACATGAGTTGGAAGTATATGATATTGTTTTACTAAAACCTGGAAAGCTACTAAAGACTTCAAGTGGAAAGATACAAAGATATAAAAATAAAAAGGCTTATCTTGATGTTTCTTTAGAATATATTACACATGATAAAATGTTTACTTCTTCATGTTATGTGGCTCCAAGAAATCAAATAGAAATAGAATTAGTTAAAATATTTGAAGAAGTTCTTAATATGGAAAAAGTTGGTATACGTGATAACTTTTTTGAATTAGGGGGTAATTCATTATTGATTACACAGATAATTTCTAAAATAAAAAACCAATTAAATGTTGATATTACTTTCAGTTTGATTTTTAATGCAGCAACAATTGAGTCTCTTTCGAAACAAATAGCAGAAGTACAAACTTATATAAAATATCCTATATTAACTAAAAGTAGTTTAAATATCGATACTTTACCATTAACTAAAGAGCAAGAAAGATTATGGTTTTTAGATAAAAAATCACACAGTTATGATTATAATCTACCATTGGCTGTTAAAATAGGGGAGTCTTTAAATAAACAAGAAGTTTTTTCTGCATTTGAGGTGCTAATGCAGCGACATGACTCTTTGAGAATCGTATTTAAATTGGAAAATAATTTTCCTAAACAGCAAGTGTTAGAAACAATGGAAATTGACATATCCTATGTTGATTTATCTAATGAGGATAAAAAGATTGATAGGGCAAAAGAGCTTTGTAGGGAGAAAACAAAAGAACTTTTCGATTTAGAAAAAGGACCACTATTTAAATTGTTATTGCTTAAATTAGGAAGTAAAGATAGTGTATTGTTTATCAATATTCATCATATAGTTTCTGATGAGACATCTCTTAAAATTTTATTAGATGAATTTATAATAGTTATAAATGAACTTAAAAATGAAAAAATAGCAGTACTCCCAGAACTTCAGCTAGGATATAAGGATTATTCCTTATGGCAAAAAGAGTTATTTGATAAAACCAATAATTTAGAACAGGAGAAGCTTTTTTGGAAAGAGGAGCTTAGCATTATTTCTAAGCCTCTTGATTTAAATAGATTAAAGAAAGAGTCTTCATCAGTATGTGCACCTTCTGTTAAGATAATTAGTAAAGATATTGACTTCAATATTTATCATAATATTGAAAATCTTAAGCAAAAGCATAATGTGACGAGTACTCATATATTATTCGCATTTTATGTAATTTTATTACATAAGTATACGGGTCAAAAGTCAATTATGATTGCTGTTCCAGTTAATTTAAGAAATACAGACGTACTAAATAGTGTTGTTGGATTTTTTATTAATACAATCTTATTAAAAATTGAAATAACTCCACAATCTAGCTATTTAGATATTATACAACAAGTCAAAAAGAAGTTTTTATCTGGATTTGAAAATCGTTATCTACCTACTCAAGATATTATTTCTATAATAAGAGAGAATAAATCTTCTTTCACGGTAGAAGATGTTCCTTGCTCTTTTAATAGTACAACATTTCCTGTATCATCATTTGATAAAATGGATTATAATATTTTAGATTTAGAACCTGTATCCTCTAAAACTTCTATTACTATGTGGATGAATGAATATTCTAACAAAATTTCTATTAATTGGGAATATGATGCTACAAAGTTAGATAATATAAAAATGAATCAATTCATAAATCACTATGTAGAGCTTTTAAAAAAATTAAAACATCCAAATAGTTTAATTTATAAAAATATTTTATTTAGAGAAGATATTTTTATTGAAAATAAGTTGGATAACAAAGTAGTAAAAGACATATATCCCTTAAGTAATATACAAAGAGATATGTATCTTGAAGGTGAAATTAATTATCAAGGTAATTATCCAATTGGTAGCTATGCTTTTTTAGATAATAGTATAGATATAACAATTATTAGACGTGTTATTGATTATATTTTTGAAAAAATATTTATACATAATATAAGAGTTACAACTTATAATAATGAAGTTTATCAATATATAATAAAAGAGAGTGATTTTAAGAAAAATATATTGAAATTAAATTTAATAGAAGGACAAAATCTTGAAAATGAAATTTTTATACTTGCTAAAAAAAATATAAACTTAAAAGAGGGTTCTTTATTAAAAGTTGTTTTAATTTATAAAAATGATATACCACATGCTATAAGTTGGATCTCACATCATGTCCTGCTTGATGGTTTATCAGTTATTAATTTGAATATATTAACAAAAAAAATATATGATACTTTTATAAAGAAACAAGTTTTTATTGATTTTAAAATAGAGACTATCTATAATGATTTTGAGAGAGTTATTAAAAAAGAGGTAGTTGAAAACAGTGATTTTTGGGAAAAAGCTTTAGATGGTGCACAAACCCCTCCTTTTTTTAATAGAGAAAAGTTGGGAGACCTTGAAAAATATGATTTATATATTAAAAAAGAGGAGTTATTGAGACTTAAAAATATTCAAAAAGAGTATAAAATTTCTACATTTAGTATTCTTATTGGATGTTATATATCATTGCTTCATAGAATATATAATTTTGAAAATGATATTATCATCTATGAGCCTTCAACAACAAGGGAAAGTCTGCGAAAAATATATTTAGGTGTATATGTTGATATTATACCACTGATTATAAGAAAAGTATGGCTTGAGAATAACAATTTAATTGAACTAATTAAAAATATAGAAAAATATAGATTATTAGACAAACCTAATATATCTATGAGCGAACAATCTAAACTAATAGCGGCAGAAACAATTTTTGAAGTAAATTATATACCTACATTTAATAATGAAATCTATCCAGCGATAAATCGTGCAGCAAAGAATGAAGTTCTTTTTAGTGTAATTCCATCAATCAATAAGACAATTTTATTACGTTTTTCATATCATAACAATTTTTTTAATGGAATAAATATAAAAGACAAATTTAATTTAATCTATCATAGTTTTCTTAATCAAGTAAGTATTAAGACTTCTGATATCTCACTTCTAACACCAGAAGAAGAGCAGCAACTCTTAGTAGAGTATAATGATACTAAAGTAGACTATCCAAAAGATAAGACTATCCATCAACTCTTTGAAGCGCAAGTCAAACTGAACCCAGAGAATATAGCAGTAGTGTATGAAGAAGAGGAGCTTACCTATAAGCAACTCAATACCAAATCAAACCAATTGGCATATTACCTTATAGAGCAGGGGGTTAAACCAGATAGCTTAATAGCTATCTGTGTAGATAGGTCTTTAGATATGATGATAGGTCTCTTAGCAATTCTAAAAGCAGGAGGAGCCTATGTGCCAATAGATCCTAGTTATCCAGAAGATAGAATCAAACATATGCTAGAGGATAGTAGTGCAAAACTGTTACTTACACAAGCACATTTAGAAGCGATGTTGCCAAAGATAAAGAGTCAAACAATTACTATAGACACCCTTGATATAAGTAAAGAGAAAACTAGTAATCCACAAACAAAAGTAAATTCAAGTAACCTTGCGTATGTGATTTATACTTCTGGTTCTACGGGATTGCCTAAAGGGGTGATGGTTGAGCATGGTGGGGTTATAAATTTAGTCAATAATGAAATAAAATTATTTGATATAATAAATCAATCAATAATGTTACAGTTCTTTTCATATGGATTTGATTTTTCTGTATCAGAAGTTTTTAATATTTTATCTTGTGGCGGGAAATTAGCCATACCAACCAATGAACAAAGAATGCCTGGAAAACTAGAGTTTTATATTGAAAAACTAAATATAACACATGCATTTATTCCTCCTGCAGTACTAGTAGAGTTAAAGCATAGTGATAAATTAAAGTCTTTACAACTTATTAATGTAGGGGGAGATATTTGTCCTTTATCTGTTGCGAATAAATGGTATAAGAAAGTAAAATTCTTCAATACTTATGGTCCAACAGAAGCTACTGTAGATGCATCTTACTTTATATATGATAAAAAAGTCTCTGGAAACTCCCTCCCAATCGGTCGCCCCATCAACAACACCCAGCTTTATATTTTAGATAAGTACCTAAACCCAGTACCAAAAGGAGTAGCAGGAGAGCTACATATAGCAGGGGATGG
>JAICBP010000084.1:30720-38244 GCA_021766785.1 Sulfurimonas sp. endosymbiont of Alviniconcha boucheti | reverse complement strand
AAATAAAAGGAAGCAAAATAATACAGCTATGTATCAATTAATAGCCGAGGCTATGGCTGCATATCCTGATGCAGTTTATATCGCTGCTACAAATTATTATTTTAGTGATAGTGCAAAATCATTAGCAAGTGATAACAAAATCTTACTGATGGAGCAAAATCATTTATTAAAACCAGATAACTTTTTAAATTCTATTTAAATGAGCCACTTGCAGATTCCAGAAAACAATCCACAATTTAAGCTAAATTAAAAAAAGCCTTTTGAAATCTTGCAAATGTTATAATTTTTCATCACAAAAGCAATAACTTTTACAAAAATTACTCATAACAAGGCTTTTTATAAAAAATATTGTACTAAAAATATCTTCAAGTTTCTCTAAAATGTGGAATAAAATTTTAAATCTTGAGAACTCACTGTTTCCTGAACTGCAAGAGAGTTTACGAATAGAAGAGTTTAGCACTAAAGAAGCTAAACTTATCAGAGTTCTCGATTTTGCAGAGATTGAAAAGCTTATTACCATCACTTCACAGACAAATATACCCAAATACCGAGAGCGTGTATAATTTTCAAACAACGAGAGATTTGATCAACAGACTCCATGTTGACAGAACTCTACGAATATTATGTGGCTGGAGATATGCAAATGAGATTCCAAGTGAATCAACTTTCAGCAGAGCTTTTGATGAGATTAGCACATTGCAAATAGCACAGAAAAGTCATGAGAAGAGTTATTCTGTTTAGACTGGTATGGTTTAAGGGGAGGCTTACAATATCTATCTTCATTCATACCTAATTGTAGCATTTTTTAGAGTATAATTTTGTTAATGAAAACATATTACGGTGCTAGAGAGAAGTGTTATGAGTGTTTTAGACCTAAGAGTTCTTGTATGTGTAAGCATTTTGAGAAGATACAAACAGAGACAAAGTTTGTTATACTTATGCACCCAAAAGAGTTTAAAAAGGTCAAAAATAATACGGGACACTTTACTCATAAATCTCTACAAAATTCTGAACTTTTTGTAGGTATAGACTTCTCAAATCATAAACGTATAAATGAAATAATTACTACTTATGAGAGTTATATACTTTTTCCCTCTCAAGATGCCATAAATCTCACAACTACTTATCCAAAAACTATTAAGAAACCTTTGGCTATTTTTCTTATAGATTCCACTTGGGCATGCACAAAGAAAATATTTACTCTTAGTTCAAATCTCAATAAATTACGCCATATGAGTTTTACAACATTAAGAACTTCAGAGTATGAGATAAAGAGACAACCAGAGAAAACATATCTCTCTACTATAGAGTCCACACTTGTTGTTTTAGAAGCTTTAAATGCACATAAAATAGAGAGTATAAAAAAACTACAGCTTCAGAATTTTCTTAGCCCTTTTTTGGAAATGATAAAGTACCAAAAAGATCTTATAGCAAATCCAAAGAGTCATGCAGTGCGTTTTAAAAGGCATCCCCTTAAATAAACTATTTGTTAAACATTACTGAGCCAAGTCGAATCATATTAGAGCCACACTCGATTGCTAATTCAAAATCCCCACTCATTCCCATTGAACATATAGTAGCATTTGGGAGAGCTTTATAGAGTTTATAAGTTGTATCAAAACTCTGTTTTATGACTGCTTTATCTTTACTATGTGCACCAATACTCATAAGCCCTCTAAGTTTTATATTTTTGCATTCAGTCTCTATTTTCGCATACATCACTAACAACTCTTCAGGCATAAAACCATGTTTAGATGCTTCTTTTGCAGAGTTTACTTGTACAAGACAATCTAGTGTCATATTTTTAGTTTCTAACTTCTTTTGAAGTTCTAATGCAAGTTCATAAGAATCAAGTGCTTGAAAAAGAGTAGGGTTGATCTCTAATAGATTATTTATTTTGTTCTTTTGTAGGTTACCTATAAAGTGCCACTCAAGTGGTGACTCTTCTAGTTCTTGAGATTTAGCTTTTAAGTCTTGTACTCTATTTTCTCCAAATGCACGTTGCCCTATTTTATAGAGTGCTTCTATCTCTTGAGTTTTTGAGTATTTACTTACTGCTACTATCTTTACTATATGATGTCCACTTACACGAAGACGTGCCTTCTCTACTTTTCGTATCACATCATCTATATGGAGTTTGTATTCTAACTGTGTCATAGTCTATCCTAGATTCTAATAAAACCAATGAAAACAACCTATTATTGGTCTATCCATAAGTTATTTAATGTGATTGTAACAGATGGTAGCTGAAGAATAAGAGTGTAAAAGTCATACAAGCATGAGATTATAATGAAAAATTTGGGTGTTTTATGAATTTGGAAGTGTCTTGACAAAGGAGGACATTATACCTCTAAAATCTAAGACACCAATTCAGTAAGATTTATTTTCAAAAAACAAAACTACCAAAGCTTATAAAGAGGAGATAGACGAGCTTAAATCTAAAAAGAAACAACTTGCAAAAGCATTGGGTGAAGCAACCGTGAAAGAGGAGTGGGCAGCGGGAAAGTTAAAGAGCATTTTATGTATAAGTTATCCAAAGAGTCTGTTTATATCGTTAAAGAGTCCAAGTCCCATGAGCCCAAAAAGGATGACCCACCCTACTATAGTTAACTTCATTATCACAGCTTCACTAGGTGCATGGCGGGTGATAAGCTCATAGAGGTTAAACATTATGTGTCCACCATCAAGTGCAGGGATAGGAAAAAGATTTAACATTCCGAGATTAACTGAAATAAGTGCCGCAAAGAAGAGTACACTCATCCATCCTTGTTCGCTGGCATCTGAAGTGAGTTTTACTATACTTATGACACCTCCAAGCTCTTTTGCTGGGACATCTCCAGTTATGAGTTTTTCTACTCCAACAAAGATAATAGTAGTTGCAAGAACTGTTTTCTCCCATGCATAATGAAGAGTTGAACTGAGTCCAAATTTTAGAGGATGTGATACACCTGCTGCAGCGATACCTATCATCTTCTTATATACTGTTTCACCAAACATATTTTTTGTCTCTAAAATTTTTGGTGAGAGGGTTTTGTACTCAAAAAAACCGTTACGTAAAAGTCCAACTTGCAAATCACCTTTTGCTTTACTTATATGATGAGTCATCTCTTTCCAAGTCTCTATTTTCGCACCATTTATGGAAACGATAGTATCATTTATATCAAAACCGGCTATTTCGGCAGGAGAGTTTTTTATTATACCTCCAATAACAGGAGAGAGAATAGGAGGCTCTCCAAGAGCAACAATAAAGTAGCATAAGAATGCAATGAGAAAGTTAAAGGCTGGACCAGAAAAGAGAATAAATATCTTTTGTAGTGGTGTTTTTGTCGTGTAGCTATCAGAATCATCACTCTTTTTTGTAGGATCAGAATCATCTTGCCCTTTCATACGGACATAACCGCCAAGTGGAATAGCTGAAATACTCCACTCTGTGTTAAACTTTTTAAAAGTAAATAATCTTTTACCAAAACCTATACTAAAAATTTCTACATATACACCCATGAGTTTTGCAGCGAGATAATGCCCTAACTCATGAAAAAAAATAAGTCCACTAAGAACTAAAAGTGATACTAAAATACCCATTATATTTCATCCTTTTTAAGAGCTTTTTTAAAACTCCATAAGTACTCTGTAGCAGAGTAAATAGTTAACATAACTGATAACCACAAAAGAGCATTAGCAAAAGGCCAATGCATCAATAAAAAACCGATAGCTATCATCTGAAAAACAGTTTTTACTTTTCCTGCCATAGAGGCTTTAATATCAAGACCTTCAGCAACTGCAACAGTGCGAATACCAGTAATAAATAGCTCACGAATAATGATGATGTAGATAGCCCATGCAGAAGCACTACCTATAACCATAAGTCCCAAAAATGCTGCTATGGTTATCATCTTATCTGCAAGCGGATCTAAAATAGCTCCAGAAAGTGTTTTTTGATTCCATTCACGAGCTATAAAGCCATCAAAAAAGTCAGTAGCTGAAGCTATGATAAAGATTAATGAAGCAAAGTAGTAATTCCATGTGACATGGTATCCATTTTTAACAAAGAGCGTTTCATTAATAATAATCCAAAAAAGAAGAGGTGCTAAAAGTATGCGTAAAAGTGCTAAAGCATTAGGTAAATTTAGCAATAAAAATCCTCTACTGAAATGATGTTGCACCATCAACTACAATAACTTGCCCTGTAAGCCAAGAAGCTGTATCAGAACATAAAAATATACATGCACCCGTTAAGTCAGTTGCATCGCCCATACGACTTAATGGGGAACGTTTAACAACCTCTGCTTTTACTTCCTCATAATTAGGGAAAGCTTTAAGAGCATCAGTGTCGATTGGACCACCAGAGACTGCATTTACACGGATCTTCTTTTCACCTAATTCAGCAGCTGCATACTTCACCATAGTCTCTACTGCTGCTTTATTTGTACCATGACCCGCATAGTTTGGAGTATAGACAAGGTTGCCAGTAGAACTCATAGAGATAATAGAACCACCACCAGTCTTCTCCATACGTTTTGCTGCTTCTTGAGCACCTACTACAAAAGCTTCTACCGTTGCAGTATAAATATTTCCAAGACCTTTAGGCTTAAGTCTCATAAATGGAGCAAAACCACCAACAACAGCACGTCCAGAGATAATGGCGTTTGAAATAAAGAAGTCAAGTCTATCAAAATCCTCATCAAACTCTTTAAAAACATCTTTGTAGGTAAGTGGTTCTAGGATATTGAGTTTATAAGCTTTTGCTTTTACTCCATACTTAGATGCTATATCAGTAATGATCTCATTCGCAGTATCTATAGATGAAGCATAAGTAAACGCCACATCACACCCTTTTGATGCAAACGCATAAACGATTGCTTTTCCTATACCACGAGTACCACCACTGATAAATAGGACTTTACCTTTGAAATTTTGCATACTACACTCCTTTAATATCGTAATGTTTTATTACTTGTTCTATTTTTTTCATATTTTCTAAACTTGGTGCTACTAGAGGAAGTCTATACTCTAAAGTCTCTGTAAGTCCAGCGATATACATAGCTGCTTTTACTGGAATAGGGTTAGCTTCACAGAACATCACCGAGTTGATAGGATAGAGCTTATCGTTGATAGCTTTTGCTCCTGCAAAGTCACCGGCTAATGCTAAATGTACTAACTCTGACTTCATATCTGGAAGTAGGTTAGAAGTAACAGAAGTAATTCCTGCTCCACCATTTGCGAGGATAGGGTAGTCAATAGCATCATCACCAGAAAATACTTTTATGTCTGGTCTACGAGATAAAAGTTCAACTGTTCTTTCTAAAGAACCAGTTGCCTCTTTTATACCATAAATATTTTTCACATCATCAAAAAGACGTATTGTCGTATCAGCAGAGATATCAACGCCAGTACGCCCTGGTACATTGTAAAGCATAAAAGGAAGTTCACTCACAGCCTCAGCGATAGCCTTATAGTGTTGGTAGAGTCCCTCTTGAGAAGGTTTGTTGTAGTAAGGGCTTACAGAAAATACTGCATCAACACCAGCCTTTTGTGCATGTTTTGCTATCTCGATAGCTTCTGCAGTGGCGTTTGAACCAGCTCCAGCAAGAACTTTAGTAGAAGTTCCTTTACAAACTTCTACAGCGATTTCGATACACCGTTTATGTTCATCATGTGTAAGAGTAGCACTCTCTCCAGTTGTCCCAACAGGACATACAGCATTTATACCGTTGTTGATCTGTCTTGTGATAAGTGCAGCGTAAGTTTGCTCATCTAATTTAGTATTTTTAAATGGAGTGATAAGTGCGGTTGAAGAACCAGTTACTATATTCATCGAGTAGCCCTTGTTTAATTAATGATGTGATTATAGCTAAAAAGTATTAAATAATTGCTAAAGTGTGCTATTGGTAGTATAATGTCCTCCTTTGTCAAGACCACTTAACCCAACACTCTTATTTCACTCATTATGCCACTAATAAAAATACTATCCCTAACCAAAAATAATTTAGAAAAAATCTTTTAAATAAGCTCCATATTTTTAACATTCTTTAGTTCCTTTTGTATTTATAACGGTTGGCTACAAGGTTTTGTTAACTTACTTTTAAATGTCCAGTCTCTTCTTTTAATCTTTCAGCAATCCATACTTTTATAATAGATTGTCTTGTAACACCAATCTTTTTAGCTTCTTGGTCTAAAGACTCGATTATCCATTCTGGAAAATCAACATTTACTTTTTTTGTTTCTGTCTTTAATTTTTTGATCTCTTTTAATTTTATAGCATTAGAAAAATCTAAATACTCGGATACATCTTCACCATTGTCAAACTTTTCATCAAACTCTTTAGCTGTTATTGTTTTCATAATTTCTCTCCTCAATTTTTCTACATCTTCTAACACTTATTATGCGATAGATTTCATTTCTAAGAGTAAATATTGCTGTGTAGCATTTATTTTTGAATATTGAAATAAGAGCATAACGAATTTCATCATCAACAATGTTTGCTGGAACAATAGAAAACCTCTTTTTGATATAGAAAGTATACTTTAATTATATTTTATTTGTCAAGGCTATAAAGTNTTAACGGTTAAAGATAGCCAATAAATTGCCGCTAGGTAATTTATTGGATACTCTTTTTTGTTAGCATTTAAGCACAGTTGATTTTGTAATCTACAAATAAACTTTCTACTGGTATATGGAGTTGATTATGTAAATTTCTTATCATCTCAATAGTTAATTTTCTTTTTTTATTAAGTATCTCTGATACTCTTGATTTACTTCCAACTATTGTCACTAAATCTTTCTGTTTTAAACCCTCTTGTTCCATTCTAAACTTGATAGCTTCAATAGGGTCTGGAGCTTCTATCTTATAGTGTTGCTCTTCATAGGCTTCAACTAAAGTCGTAAGAACTTCTAACTCATCCATTTGTGGTGTATTTGGTTGAGCATCCATTAAATTTTCGATATACTTTAATGTTTGAGAATAATCTTCTTCATTTTTAATGGGTTTAATATTCATTTTACAACTCCTCAATATTTATCTTGTCATACTGTTTATGTGTTCCAATAAACTTTATGAATAAAATTTTTGCATAATAGTTTATGGTAACTATCAATCTGTATTTATTTCCTGCTATATTAAAAACAACTTTTGTATCTCCAACAATACTAGCACTTCTGTACATCTCTTTAATCTCATTTGGATTATTCCAATTGAGTTTCAGAACCTCTTTATGCCAAGACTCCAAAGCACTTTTACTATCTTGATATTTTGGTTGTTCATAAAAATCTTTTAGTGTCTTTTTTGATATTATTCTCATGGGAGTATTATAATATAGTTCCCATTAATAGAACTTTAACTTTAGTAAGTAGATATTTGAATGAATATTACGTTTTGTGACTTATATAATGTCCTCCTTTGTCAAGACCACTTAACCAAATATTCTTATTTCACTCATTATGCTACTAATCGTAACTCTTGATTTTGAAACTCTAAACTATGAACAGCATTATAATAAACCTCATTAGGAGTTTTGTTTCCAATAG
>JAICBP010000084.1:28216-28967 GCA_021766785.1 Sulfurimonas sp. endosymbiont of Alviniconcha boucheti | reverse complement strand
CCCAAATAAGAGAGGAGATAGCAGCGTATATCTTGCGATTTAGAGCTTATTTGATCCATTTTTTAGAGAGATTTTTATTTTTACCAAATATCTCTAAAAAGATGAGATATTTGTAAAAGTTGAGCTGAGAATTTAGCCCAGTTTATGGGGTTTTTGGACTAAGTTTACAGTCTCTCTGTTTTGTTATACACATGCTGCTTGAGAGTTTAAGTCTTTCAACTTTTCAGCTAACCACATTTTTATCACAGCTTGACGGCTTACTCCAATATGTTTAGCCTCTTTATCTAACGATTGAACCATCCATAATGGAAAATCAATATTTACCCGTTTTGGTTCTTCGTTTATCATTTTTATTTTTGATGTATCAAAAT
Organism: Sulfurimonas sp. endosymbiont of Alviniconcha boucheti; assembly: GCA_021766785.1. Lineage (GTDB taxonomy): Bacteria > Campylobacterota > Campylobacteria > Campylobacterales > Sulfurimonadaceae > Sulfurimonas. The sequence goes on along the minus strand of JAICBP010000084.1, from coordinate 28,596 downwards.
AATCTAAAATATCATCCTGATTGTCATCGAAAATTTTATCTAGCTCTGATGCTTTCATAAAGTATTATCTCCTTTTGTCGTGATCTTCTTACTGAGATAATTCTAATATTTATTTCTCTATATGTAATTATCGCAGTATAATTTTTTGAATTGATTTGCCCTAAAACCAAAAACCTATCTTCATCTTCGCTTTGTGAAGATGGAAGCTCAAAAGAGAAAGGGTCATTCCATAGCTCTTTTGCTTGTTCAAAATCAATACCATGCTTTGATTTATTAATAAGGTTTTTGTTTTCATCATATTCAAATATCATGCTTAAATTATACCATATTTATATCTAATTGGAAAATGGAGTGAGTTTTTCTGTGTATATAACGGTTGA
>JAICBP010000084.1:24934-26365 GCA_021766785.1 Sulfurimonas sp. endosymbiont of Alviniconcha boucheti | reverse complement strand
CAATAAAATTGATAAATTTTCTAAAAATCTCATACTATTCTTAAAGAATTTGTGTGTTTTTAATGCTCCATAGTTGCTTTAGTTTTTATTACCACTTTATCTAAATTTTGTCCATCAAAAAATATCTTTTTATCAAAATTTAAACTATTGTATTCTTCTATTGTTAAAATATTATTTTTTATTTTTACAATAGAAGTATTTAATTTATTTTGTTGTTGTGTTGTTAAATTGTTTGCCCAAATATTTAATGCTAATGCTAATATCATTAGTAGTTTTAATTTTGTTTTCATGTTGTTCCTTTTTTATTAATAACATAAAATAAATACAATAAGAATATTATATATAATATATCTATTGTCATAAGTATTTGAAAATTAATATTCTTATAATTAAAAAGATTTCTTATCGCTATAATTATCAAGATAAGAAAGCTTTTATTATGTAATATCCCTACTAGTTTTTTGTAATTAAATAAGAGATACCCTGTTAAGAGTATCTCTAATAACATACCGATACTGCTTACCAATTAAGCCATCTCCATCTTCCTCTTGCATATGGATAACCATTATATACACGGTCGCCATAACTTGGAGCATTTGCATATTGAACTGTATATATTATTAGTGCCCAAAAAACAGGACAGAACTCACCATTGGTTTGTTTCAATTCTGTTTTATTTAAAGCAATCACATTTGCTTTACCATTAAACAAAAAACTACTATCAGCTTTACTCATACTTAGCATATCCATTTTTGAAGTTGGATTTGCAATAGCAACACTTGTAGCTGTAAAAAATGCTACTACCATAAGAAGTAATCTCTTCATTTCATCTCCTTGTTGTAAAAAAAATTAACCAAATTTATTGGCACCTAAAACGGAACAAATAGTATACTATCTTCCCCCCCCCTTAAAAATAAATTAAAGAAGTGGGTTTTAGTGTAACGGTCGAGTATAGAAATAAATGCCTTTAGCAGTTTTTCTATTCTTTTAACTTCTTACTGATATTCTATCTGAATAGTTCTAAAAACGCCGAGGGCATTTATTTCTCTACTACGATTTGTTAAAACCCTTACTCATTCCAAGCAACACATATATACAATATCCCAAAAAAATATTCTTCCATTTGAACATGTTTAAAATATTTTTGCATAGATTTATAAGGTTTTTTATTGGCTAAATCTAAAGTAACACCAAAAGGTCTAGCAAACAATACTAAAAACTTCATCATCCAATAAGGTAAACTTTTTGAAAGTTTTAAATCCATTATTACAAATTTTTTATTTTTAGGTAACTCTTTTGAGATTTTTTTTATTAACTCTTCATATTCGGGAATTAAAGTAAAAGCTAATGTTGAAATAACACCTGCAACTTTTGTGTAATCAAACTCCATTGCATTTTTTTCATGAACATTAACATTATTCCAACTAAATA
>JAICBP010000084.1:0-22755 GCA_021766785.1 Sulfurimonas sp. endosymbiont of Alviniconcha boucheti | reverse complement strand
TATAATGCCCCTAAAATCTAAGACAGCAATTCAGTAGAATTTATTTTCAAAAAAGTTAAAATAATAAGAATTAAGGAGATGAAATTATGAGTAGAAAAAAAGGTCAAGCTTATACAGCTGAACAAAAAACAAAAATAGTCTTAGAGATGCTAAAAGAGGAGATGACAACAAGTCAATTAGCTTCAAAATATAGAGTGACTTCTCAATCACTTGGAAAATGGAAACAGCAATTTTTAGAAAATGCTTCTTTGGCATTTGATATTGGTGGGGCTACTAAAACTTATAAAGATGAAATAGAAGATCTTAAATCTGAAAACGAACAGTTAGCAAAAGCACTCGGTAAGGCAACCATAAAAGCGGAGTGGGCAGCGGGAAAGTTAAAGAGCTTGGACTTGATTGACAGAAAGTCTCTGATAGAGTCCAAGCATAATCAACTATCAGTATCAGAGCAGTGTGAACTTATTGGTATCAGCAGAAGCAGCTACTACTACAAAGCAGTTCCTATGAGTCAAGAAGATATAAAAATACTCCATAAAATAGATGAAATCGCTACTGATAATTCAGAGTATGGGTATAGACTCATCTATGAACAGCTCAAAGAGGATGGTTACCATATCGGAAGAAATAGAGTTCTCAAATATATGGGAATCTTAGGGATACAGGCGATCTATCCAACGAAAAAAAGGCTCACAAGTATCAAACATCCAGAACATAAAATCTATGAGTATCTACTTAAGCAGTACTGGACTACAAACGATAAGAAAAAAACTGTATATGTCCCAACACCCAACGAAGTATGGAGTGGAGATATTACCTACATCCGTATCAATGGTGGATTTATGTATCTCGCTGCCGTTATTGACTGGCATAGCAAAGCTGTGCTTGCATATAAAATTTCAAACTCTATGGATGCAACACTTGCTACAGATGTCTTACAAGAGGCACTTGAAAAGTATCCTAAACCCAAAATATTCAACTCTGATCAGGGGAGCCAATACACGAGTTATGAACATACCAAATTACTCAAAGATTATGAGATTCAAATCTCAATGAATGGTAGAGGTAGAAGCATTGACAATATTGTTATCGAAAGATTCTTCAGAACACTCAAACATAGTAATATCTACATCAATGACTATGCAACTATCAAAGATTTAAAAGAAGGAGTTAAGGCATATATACACAAGTACAATTTTAAGAGATTTCATTCAAGTATAAACTATCAAAAACCAATGAATGTGTATCTTGAATATCTAAAAAATGTGGCATAAGGTAACAGGTTAATATGAAATTAAATCTTTTTGAAAGTTGTCTTGATTTTTAGGGGCATTATAATAAACGATTTGTTTCAAATAAATATACTAATTTAATTGTTACAGCACAATCTTTTGGTAATACATATTTTATTGAAAATAATGATGTTGACATGTATATAAAAGAAGATGATTAGTGTTATGAGCGATGGAAATTTTAATGAAACTAAATATAAAAGAAATTCAATTTTAAATGTTGGATTTCTTATTTATACAATCATGCTAATATTGTTTTTCATGATGTATAAAAATGGTTTTATTCCCACAATAAGCACATTATTAACAGGATATGTTGGGGCAGTAATTGGCAATGCTATAAGAATATATGGTATGCCAGATATGTACTTTACAGATGGGACTTTATGGGGTTCTATCAAAACAAGATTTTTCTGGGCTTACGGCCCTCAATTAATTGGTTTTTTTGTAATTTTATTTTTTTTACAAAAAAGAATTGAAATTTGGTTTAACTAATAAAAAACGAGGAAATGAAAATGGCAGAAAAATGCACTAGTTGTGGTACTTCACTTTTTAAAAAAGACATTATCAACAAAGAAAAAGAATATTCATATATTTGCCGTGGAGAAGTATATGATGAACTTGAAGATGTACCAAGCCAACGACGAGATGAAGCAGAATACTGTGAGACTATTATCATGACTTATGAGTGTAGTAATGATAGTTGCGGAGCAGAAACAACAATAGAAAAAATAAACTAAAGTGAATTTCACTTTAGTTTGGATATAATTTGGATATATTTACAACGATATGAGGAGTTTATTATGCAAACATTAACAGTAAATATCCAAGATAATTTTGTACAAGATTTTTTAACAATAATTGACCATTACAAAGATAAGATACAACTAAAAAAAGATAAAAATTTAGAATATGACCCATATTTTTATGAAAGAAAACAACAACTTCAGCAAGATATTGATGATATTGACAATGGTAAAGTTAAAATGATTAATAATGAAGATTTTTGGGATGATATAGACAACTTTACCCACTCTTTACAAAAATGAAAATCACACATAAACCAACTTTCTCAAAGCAACTAAAACACATTCTAGAATATATTGCACAAGATAAACCAAGTGCAAGTATGAATTTTAAAAATAAGCTAAAAGAAAATATAAACCTAATTCCAGATAATCCATATCAATATGAACAATCGCAATATTTTGATAATAAGAATATTAGAAATATGGTATTTAAAAAATATACAGTTATTTACAGAGTAAAACCAATAAAACAAGAGATAGAAATTCTTAGGATTTTCAACAAAAACAAACCGTCTTAGTAGTACAGATACAACAAAACATAGGAAGATAATAAATTACCTAGCGGTAATTTATGCTTCTATTCGACCGTTAGCTATACGAAGGAATAGTATAAGCTTGACCTTTTTTTCTACTCATAATTTCATCTCCTTAATTCTTATTATTTTAACTTTTTTGAAAATAAATTCTACTGAATTGCTGTCTTAGATTTTAAGGGCATTATAAGATATTGCAGTTTACAACAAAAAATAAACTCAAGTGATTTTCACTTGAGTTTTGCTATAATAAATTAAATACAATCAAAAGGATAAATCATGCAACTTCAGCCAAACTATATAGTCGATAATAATAACCATAAAATAGCAGTTCAGTTAGACATAAAAACTTATGAAAAAATTACAGATGTATTAGAAGATTATGCACTTTTTAAATTTATGGATGATAATAAAGATGATGAAAAATTATCTTTAAAGGATGCTAGAGCATTATATGCTTCACTGAGAAAAGACTCTTAAAATTATGGAAGTTGAATATAGAAAAAAGTTTTTAAAAGAGCTTTCAAAGCTACCAGTAGAGTATGCAAAAACAATTGAAGAGTTTGTTTTTGATGATTTTCCAAATTATTCAAATTTAAGTGATATTGGAAAAGTTGAAAAAATGACTGGTTACAAAAGTTATTTCAAAATAAGATTTGGTAATTATAGAGTTGGTATCAAAAAAGAGAATGATTGTATAATTATCGAAACAGTAAAACATAGAAGAGAGATTTACAAGTATTTTCCATAAGATAAAAGCATTAAAGTTAGTTCAGATACAACAAAACAGAGTAGCCAATAAATTTATAGTGGATATCCATATGCAAAACGTAGAATGCGCTGGTTTCAGTTTTGGTGGTAGACTTATTAATCTTAATAGAGATGCTCCTCACGTCCTATCTTCTATTTAATTATAAAAAAATATGAAAACAACACTAAAATCCCAAATAATTCCATAACATTCAAGACACCTCAAAATTCATAAAAAGCCCATCTTTTTTAAATCCAGAAACACCTCATTAGGCTACCGTATCATACTTTACATATTTTTGACTCCATTGGTCTTGGATTTTGCGACTTAATTAAAAAAATGGGTGCTTACTTTTCTACTTTTTCTTATAATGCACCAAGTAATAATCAACTAAATTCAGCTTCAAACTTTTACTCAATCCTCGATGTAAACTAATCATATTTTTCATGTGAGAAAAGACTCCACCCTCAAGTGCACTAGTTTGGAAATAACATTTTGAGATTGACAATTTATACATATTTTGAAGCTTTTTTACAATCATTTATAAATAAACCTTTGTTTACTACCAATATACCATAGTTTCAAGAGTGTTTCAAGCACCCGTTTTTTTTAATAAAGTCGTAAGTTAGCTTATTGTCTAATTTGGTATGGAATTATTGGGGTATANAGATCTTTAATAGCATAAGTCGGCGAACAAAAAGTACCAAAAGTGCAACTGATAGAAGTTTAAAATCTATCTCACTTGCTATATGGATGTTGGCAAAGGTATCGCTCTGTGTTGCTTCTATACCCATAGCTTGCATCTCTAATATCTTTGGTACATAGATACTACTAAACATAAGCGAAGAGAACACTACTGTAACTGCTGCTGCAAAAGTGATGGCATCTCGGCTTCCACTCTTATAAGAAGCTCCCTCGTACAGTATGACATAGAGTGCTAAAACATATATCCAGTAAGAAAATCTATGAAAAATCTCTCCCATGATGATACCTGCATTGTAGTTATCCATAAGCATACCCACAAGAATTTTGTCTGTGTTAAAAACTACAGGTGCGACAAAAGCACCTAAAACAATGACACCACCAAATGATGCTGCAAGGAGAATAAAGTATGTAAAATCTATGTATATATTTCTTTTCAAATTTTTACCTTTAAAGTTTGAGAGTAAAACCTCTGTCAAAACCACTATAATCTCTATAGAACTCTAAACTTTTATAATTTTTATCTTGTAAATAGGTCTGTATTTTATCTTTTTGATCATAACCAAACTCACAACTAAAAAACTTAATCTCTCTTCTTAAGACTTCATCAAGTAGCTCTTTTATAATCTCATCACCAATAGTTCCACCAAAGAGGGCATTTTGTGGTTCATAAGAGAGATTAGACTCCAACTCTATACCATTTTTTATATAGGGTGGGTTTGAGACTAAATACTCTATCTTCTCACTTATAGGCTCAAGAAGAGAACCTAAACGTAACTCTATTCGCCCAGTTAGCCCAAACTTTTCAATATTTATCTTTGCAATATTGAGTGCATCTTGTGAAACATCTACTGCAATAAAGGAGGCATTTTTATAGTAAAGAGCAAGCATAATAGAGATAATGCCACTCCCTATACCTACTTCTACAAATCTTATTGGGGCATCTGCATTTTGTACATGCTTTTTTACCTCATCTATAAGAAGCTCTGTCTCAGGGCGTGGAATTAGAGCGCCCTCTTTTATAAAAAACTCTTCAGAATAAAAACTAACACTCTGAGTAATATACTCTAAAGGTTCATTTCTTTTACGGCGTTCTACCCAAAAGAGAAGCTCTTCTAAGTTTTCAAGCTCACTATCTCTATGAGTAATCAACCAGAGTTCATCTTTTTGCAGATAACTCATCAAAAGAAGTTGTGCTTCGCGAGAAGCTCTCTCGATGAAAGGAGAGAGTTCTTTAGTTATTTCTGCTAACAACTCACAAACTATATATTTGCTTCGCATTTTCCCTCTAAAGCACTGCTATCTGTACCTTGTATATCTACACCAAGCTCACGAAGTCTCTCCATTATCGGAGGATGTGTATAGTGAAAAAAGACATATAAAGGATGAGAGAGTGGAAAACTTTTGTTCTCAGTCACTAACTTTTGTAAGGCATTTGCAAGTTCTATCGCTCCTGCAGCTCCACCTAATTCACTTCCCATTTTATCTGCTTCATACTCATTATGTCTGCTTAGTACTCCCATGATAGGCATCATCACAAACCCAAGGAGTGGCATACAAAGCAGAAGCAATATCATAAGTACATAAGGCTCAGGACTCAAACCCATCTCCATATAAAGGGACTCAGGAAGATTTCCAAAGATAGCAAATAGACTCAAAAGCATAACACCGACAAGCACGATATTTTTATANATATCACCATGTACAAAGTGTCCAAGCTCATGACCGAGAACGGATAAAAGCTCTTTAGTAGTAAGCTTCTCTATAAGTGTATCAAAAAGTACAACACGTTTTGCTTTACCAAAACCTCCAAAGTATGCATTGAGTCTTGCATCACGTTTACTCGCATCACTTACGAACACTCCACTACTTACAAAGCCTGTAGCGTCCATAAGTCTCTTTATTTCATTGTTAAGTTTCTCATCTTCAAGCGGTGTAAGCTTATCGAAAAATATCGCTCTAAATGTAGGATAGAGCATATTTATAAAAATTATAACAACAAAGATAAAAAGAAAACTCCATACCCACCANACCATAAACTATGAAAGAACCAAATACAGATGTCATTACAAAAGAGATAAGTGTATCTTTTATCCAAAGAGCGATAGTTGACTTGTTAAAACCGAACTCTTTATCTAAAACAAATTTTTCATAATAGCCAAATGGTAAAGAGAGGAGAGAGTTTATTATAACAAAGCTCATTACTATAACTATATTTAAGAGTGCTTCATTTGCAAAAAAAATATTTTCTTGCAAATACCTCACACCAAAACCCATCCATGCTATAAAAACAAGATAATCAAAAAAAGTACTTACCAGAGTTATTTTTTCCTTTGCAACAGCATAATTACCAGCTTTTACAAACTCACTTGCAGGGAGTAAAACTGCATTTTTCCTTTTTGCTTGGTTNCCTATCTGCATCACACTTATGTAAATAGCAAGAAGAACATAAAGAGTGTAGATACCTATGATTATTATAAGCATATAAATACCTTATTATTGATTTAGTGAAATGATAGCATCTTTTACTTACCAAACTTCACTTTTTGTATAGGATCATTTATCTCTAAGCTATCATTAACCTTGGAGTATTTATTACTCACTACTGTGTACAAAGATCCTATTGTTAATCCAGCTACTATAACTATCCAAACAGCTCGTTTTTTACTCCCTTTTAATGTATCATAATCCTCAATATCTTTTAATTCTGGCTCAGTCATAAGCTATTCCTCTAATATTTATTTGGTAAAATTATACATCTCCATTATAAACTAAACTTTAATCTTTGAGACTATCTCCTTTTATCAAGACCAATTACAAATCTCATCGGTTGCTTTGTTATTTTATATAATCAACAACTTTCGATTCTAATGCAACACTCTTAATAAACTCTACTACTTTAAGATGTTCAGGATGTATAGCATAGGTCTTTAAATCCTCTTTTGTCTTAAATGTTGCGTATAAAGAGAGATCAAATGCTCTCTCACTCTCATCAAAATTGATTCCAACCTCCATAGAGATAAGTTCTTCTATTTTCTTTGGAAGTTCTTCTAACACTGCTTTTATCTTTATTTGGCTCACTTTTTTATCTTCTTCTTTCAGCCTAAACATTACTATATGTACTATCATTGATCTACTCCTTGATTTTTTTGAGTCTATGTGAAAGTAAATCTTGAAGAGAATCTTGAGGAGATTTTCCTTCTAACATTTCATAGACCTCTTTAGCTATTGGCAGATACAGATCATTAGTTTTTAAAAGCTCAGCAATAGCATAAGTAGTGCCTACTCCTTCTGCTACCTCACCTAGATCCTCTAGTATCTCTTTTTGAGATTTTCCCTTTGCTATACCAAGTCCAACACGGAAGTTACGACTCATAGGCGATGAGGCTGTAAGAAAAAGATCACCAGCACCTCCTAGCCCCATAAAAGTTTCACTCTTTGCCCCATGAGCCAAACCAAAACGCTCCATCTCAATAAGTCCTCGAGAAATAAGTGCAGCAACAGCATTATTACCAAGTCCTAAACCTTCACATATCCCAGCAGCTATTGCAATGACATTTTTATAAGCCCCAGCCACTTCTGCACCAACAACATCATTTGAACTATAAGCTTTAATAAAGGATGGAAAAAGTTCAACAAATTCGCTTGTTAGTTGAGTATTTAAAGAGTTTACTACAAGAGCAGTGGGAAGGGACTTTTGTACCTCAACAGCAAAAGAGGGACCTGAGAGAAATGCGATATTTTCAGAAGGAACATACTGCTCATATATCTCATTTAAAAAACGTCCACTACTTGCCTCTATCCCCTTAGATGCTACAAGAATTTTCTGTCCAGAGAAAGTAAAATTATCTTCCAGCCAACTAGCTATCTGCTGTGCAGGCACTGTGATTACAAGATATTCACACTCAAGTATCTTCTCCAAAGAGACAAAATTCGTTAACTCTCTTGGCGTTCTTGATGTTATAAATACATCACTCTTTTCTGAAAAAGCAAAAGCTAATGCACTACCCCACTTACCAGCTCCAATTATTCCAACTGACATATCTATTGCTCCCTATTTTTTCTTCAAACTCTTGTATATCTTGTTCATATCCAACCACAACAAGTACATCATCTTCTTTGATGATATGGCGTTTAACTTTTGAAGAGTATATAAACTCACTCTTCATATCTTTATGCATCACCGACAGAACAATAATTCCATCGTAGTGACCCCAATCAATACTTGAGAGTTCTACACCCTTAATATGACTCTCTCGACCTATCTTAATCTGTGCGATTTTAAGAGTACTCTCTTCATAAAGCATTTCATGAAGAAGATCATTAGAGATAGGATTTTCAAGCATATTAGTAATAATATCTGCTGTAGTTTCAACTAATGGGACAACTTTATTTGCCCCAGCCATAAGAAGTTTATCGGCATTTTCTTTATCTGATGCAATAGCAATAATAGAAAGATTTTCATAAGTAGCACGTAATGATATAACCAAAAAAACATTCTCTGCTGTCTCTTCTAAAACACAAAATGCTACAGACTTATCAACATTTATCTCATCTTCCATCTTTTTCCAGTTATCACTTAAATCAAAATGCCCAATAGAACTATCTCTTTTTACATCCTCTTTATCCAGAGAGTATATCTTCACATTGTCATACTTCTGTTGAACATTTTTCAGAATCTCTTCAGAGTAGTTATTAAAGCCAAATATCAATGCTGTAGAATCACTCATACTTTACCTTTTTGTGAAGATGTTTTTCAAACTCTTTGATAAAAATCTTATACCCTATAACAAGTAAAAAATCACCCAATTCTAAAAGAGTGCTCTCCATTGCATTAAAATAAAAATGTCTCTTTTTCTCCTTGTAAACGCCAAAAAGGACTACTCCAAACTCTTTATTTCCTAATTTTTTAACAGTAGAATAATTCTTTAAAATTTTTTCTGTAATTAAAATTTCAGTAACATTTACATTTGATTTATGACTTCTTAGTTCATGAATAACTTCAAACGCCACAGGTTGTCCTACTAACTCTTTTGTAATAATTCCTATCAATTCTTGAGGATATACTAATTTATTAATTCCTGCATACTCAAGTTTTTTACGGTTGGAGCTTTCCGTAAGAATAGAGAGTATATTTACATCTTTTGAAAGTGATCGAATAGTTAAAGCAGTATAAACGTTTGCTACGTCATCTTCACGTAAGCAGAGAACTGATTTCACCTGTTTTTCAAAATCAAGGTGAAGTTTCTTGTAGCTCTGCAACTCTCCAGAATCATAGGACAATACTGTCAATCCATCACCCTTTGCAGAAACAATCCTCTGTGCATCTGTCTCTAACACTATAATCTCATTACCAAGATACTTCAGTTTTTTTGCAACATCTTGTGCTAAACTCTCATATCCACAAATAAGATAAAAGCTTTTGAGTTTTGTAATATTTTCAACGATTTTAATCTCTCTAATCTCATCTATTTTTTCTGTAAATGCTGAAACTGCTAAAGAAGTAGTAAACGCCAATACTGCAATACCTGAGATAATAACAACTAAAGCAACAATTCTCCCCTCATATGTGATAGGCACAACATCTCCATAACCTACAGTTGAGATAGTAACTATAGACCAATAGAATGCTTCAAATATAGTATTAACTGGAGAGTTTGGATTATTTGCCTCCATCACATAGATAAGGATGGAAGAGGCAAATATAACAACAGAAGCAAAAATAGCTAGCATAAAAAACTCAAACTTTTTACTTGAGAGAACAGAAGCAAATGTCTGAAAGCTATTTGCATAACGAAAAAGTTTAAATACACGAAAAAGTATTAAAAGTCGTAAAAGTCGTAACTCATGAAAAAAAGGCATGACAGCTAGAATATCGATTATTGCTGTAATAGAGGATATATAAGAAAATTTCACTCCTACTATTTTTCTAAAAGCCTTTGAAAGATTTACTTCGCGAGATAAAAAGAGATCATTTTCTACTTGATCAACGATAATTTTACTTACACTACTATGAATCCAAAAACGTAAGAGGTACTCCACAAAAAAGATGATGGATATGATATAACTGTTAAAGTAAAAGAGATAGTCTTCAATAGGATGTTTCACATTACGAATGAGTACAAATACACTCGTAAAGATAAGAGATATCATAAAGATATCGAAATATTTTTTATATTTATATTTACTATTATTTAAAAGATTTACATAAAAATGTTTCCGTGCCTGATAAGATTTTGACGTTTGAAGATAAAACGCAAAATCTACAATCAGTTTTTTTATCATCAATGCTAGCCTAATTTTGCTTTAAGAATTTCATTTACCACTTGTGGAGAAGCTGTTCCTTTTGAGGCTTTCATTGTTTGTCCGACAAAGAAACCAAAGAGTTTCTCTTTTCCACCTTGATACTGTTCAACTTTTTCAGGATTAGCTGCAATAATCGCATCACAAATAGCTTCGATTGCACCCATATCTGTCACTTGCTTAAGTCCTAATTTTTCTATAGTAGCATCTACATCAGCGTCTATATCTTCCATAAGTGCATCAAGTACATCTTTAGCTGCTTTACCTGAAATCGTTCTATCATCCACACGTTTTGCTAAAAATCCAAGTTTCTTGGCGTTTACTGGAGAGTTAGAGATATTGACATCACCTTTTAAGCGCGATGGTAATTCTACAGTGAGAAGTGAAGCTGCAGTTTTTGCACTCACCCCATCCTCTTGCATCATTGTTTCAAAAAAGCAGGCAGTCTCAATATTTGCTGTAATAACATCAGCATTGTAGATGCTAAGTCCAAACTCCTTTACAAACCTCTCATGTTTAGCATCTGGAAGTTCTGGTATCTTTGTGTATTTTTCAAACATTTCATCTGTTACTACAGCTTTGAGTAAATCGGGTTCACGAAAATAGCGATAATCAGCAGCTTCCTCTTTACCACGCATACTTCTAGTCTCATTTTTCTCTTGATCATAAAGACGAGTCTCTTGAAAAATCTCCTCTTCATAAAGTCCATCTTCCCATGCATCACGCTGGCGTCTTACTTCTACTTCTATCGCCTTTTCTATGAACTTAAAGGAGTTAATATTTTTCACTTCGACACGAGTATAAAGTTTTTCATCTCCTTTTGGTCGAATAGAGACATTTACATCCACACGAAATGAACCCTCTTGCATATTTGCATCACCAATATTAAGATAACGAATAACAGAGTGAAGCTTTTTCAGATAAAGTACTGCCTCTTTGGCACTTCTCATATCTGGCTGTGTCACTATCTCAAGGAGAGGAGTTCCTGCACGATTTAAATCTACTTTTGAAATATCACCATCATGAATACTCTTTCCTGCATCAGCTTCAATATGCGCAAACCCAATGCGAATTGTTTTTTCAGTTCCATCTTCTAGTGTAATACCTAAAGTACCATTTTGGATAACTGGTGTATAAAACTGAGTAATTTGATAAGCTGTTGGACTGTCTGGATAAAAGTATGATTTTCTATCAAAGTAGGAAGTTCTATTTACAGTAGCATCGAGAGCTGTTCCAAGCATTACTGCCTTTGCCAATACATCTTGATTGAGTACAGGAAGTGCACCAGGAAGTGCCAAACAAGTAGGACAAGTGTTTATATTTTGTTTATGATTAAAACTCGTAGCACACGAACAGAAAAGCTTTGTTTTTGTATTTAGTTGTACATGGACTTCAAGACCTATAACTGTTTCAAACATAAAATTCCTTAAGCTAATAAAATATTTTTTATTCTAACTAAAAGAAACTTTTATCTCTCATAAACTATTCAATTTATCTGAGAGTTTCTCTAAAAGTTCTGTCTGTTTTTTTTCCTCTTGTAGCCGTGCACGATTAATACTAAAAGCATCAAGAAGTAAAACGAAGAGCAGTGAAACGAAAATATAATTTATACTAAGAAAAAGTGAAAAAGAGAATCCCAAAGAGAAGAAAAACTTAAAAGTGAAAAGAGCACCAAAGAGAACTATTGCCCATGATGACCCTCTCAAAAAATTTATAATTTTATCATATATATCTTTTTGCATAAGAGAAGAGACCTAATGTTCTTCTACAGCTACAGCACCACCAAGGTAAACATATGTAAGCATCATAAAAATAAAAGCTTGCAGGAATGCCATAAACGATAGAAGTGCAAATGGAATCATTGGAAGCAACCATGGAGCTAGCATTAAAATTACCATTAAGAACATATCATCACCCTTCACATTTCCAAAAAGACGGAAAGATAAAGATACTAAACGTGAAAAGTGGGATACAATTTCAATAGGAAACATTAACCAATATAACCACCAAACTGGACCTAAAAAGTGTTTAAAATATTTTACAACACCTTGACGGCGAATACCTTCAAAGTTGTAGTAAACAAATACAACAAGAGCGAGAGTAAGAGGCATCTCTAAAAATGCAGTTGGAGCTTCAAAACCTGGAAGAACACCGATTAGATTAGCAATGCCAACAAAAAGACCAATAGTAGCTACCAAAGGCAAATAACGACGTGCTTCTTCTTTACCCATAACATCGGTACCCATTTTAAGAACACCACTAATATATGCTTCCATAAGATTCTGTGTTCCTGTTGGAACAACTTTCAGATTAGACATAGCAACTTTTACTAAAAGTAGTGCGATACCAGCTGAAAGTAGCATGTGTGTGATATACATAAATGTTTTGTCATGTGTTACAAGTCCGAAAAATGTAAACAATTCTGGCATAAAAAGCTCCCTTGTCCTAAAATAATTATGAGATTATAATCAAAGTTGTATTAAAAGATTCTAAGTTTTACTCTAATCGCATCTAAATGTTACAAAAAATAAATATATGTATTCAAATAAATAGCTTCTACATTCTATTTGCTACTTGGCATACTCTACCACACGATTTTCACGTATAACATTTACCTTGATCTCTCCAGGATATTGAACTCTCTCTTCTATCTCTTTTGCTATCTCTTTTGCTAGTAAAATAGATTCATCATCATTAATCAGTGTGGCGTTTACTATCACACGAACTTCGCGACCTGCATTTATAGCATAAGCCTGTTTGACTCCACCCTTTGTTGAGGCAATATCTTCTATCTCTGTGACACGCTTTAGAAAAGATTCTAAGACCTCTCTTCTAGCCCCAGGACGTGCTGCTGAGAGTGCATCAGCTGCACAAACTGCACCACACTCTATGGAGTTTATCTCCTCTTGACCATGATGAGCAAAAATAGCATTAATGACCACCTCATTTTCATTATAACGGCGACAAATTTCTGCACCTAGATCCACATGATTTCCAGCATGATCATGAGTTAGAGCTTTCCCTATATCATGAAGTAATCCAGCTCGTTTAGCTAATGCTACATCACCACCCATCTCTGCTGCCATTATTCCAGCTAAATGAGCTACTTCTAGGGTATGCCCAAGTGCATTTTGCCCATAACTTGCACGATAACGCAAGCGACCTATTAACTTCATAAGCTCTGGATGCATAACTCCAACCTGTAACTCAGCAACAAGTTCTTCACCCTCATTAGAAATTTTAGACTCAAACTCAGTAGTCACCTTAGCAAATATATCCTCTATTCGAGCAGGCTGAATACGTCCATCTTCTATAAGAAGTTGAAGTGTTTTAGTAGCTATGGCGCGTCTATAAAGGTTAAAGCTACTTACAACTATGGCGTTTGGTGTATCATCTATAATAATATCTACCCCCATAAGCTTCTCAAGGGCTTTGATATTACGACCCTCTTTACCAATAATACGCCCTTTAAGATCATCATTTTTAAGCTGCACAAGATTTGTAAGCCGCTCACTTGCAAACTCACCAGCAAAACGACTTGTAGCTTGTGAAAGTATAAAGTTAGCTTTACGCTCTCCCTCTTCTTTAGCTTCATTTTCATACCGTCTGACAATATGAGCTATATCCCCTCTAGCTTTATACTCTATACTTTTAAGTAATGTTTTTTTTGCTTCCTCTTCTGTCATCCCTGCACTATGCTCTAAAACTTGGAGTACTTCATCTATCTTTTTCTCATACTTTTCTTTCAGTAAAGAGAGTGACTTTTCATTCCTCTCTAAATTCATTTTTTTTGACTCTAGCGCTTTGTATTGTATCTTTAAAGACGCCTCTTCACTCTCTTTAAATCGTAAGAAGCTTTGCTCTTTTCTGATAAGAGAATCCTCTCTTTGACTCATATCTTTTTTTGCTTTTAATTTTGCACTTTCATAACTCTTTTGTGCTTCATTGTTTATCTCTAAAGCTTTTAGTCTTGCACGTTCTAAAAGTGTCTGAGCTTCATTTTCCATTACATGTGCTATAGCCTGAGCCCGCTGTTTATAAATCTCAAAGTTATCATTTGTTAACTTTTTAGAAATAAAAAAACCAACAACACCACTTACAATGGCAATCCCACCGCCTAATAATATCTCATTTAACATCTATTTTTCCTAATATCTTTTATTGGTGTTATCAAAATATCGCCACGAACATCATAATCATCGCAGATCGTATCTTTTGTATAACATAACTCTTGTTGTGTAAAGATTATGTATGGTTTCGTTTCTAACTCTCCAAAAAAACGATCATACACTCCTTTTCCAAATCCAACTCTTTGTAAATTTCCATCTATACCAACAACTGGTACAATAGCTATATCTATTTTTTTTATATTTCTTAATGTATTTCCTGCTTCATAAACGCCAAACCTTTTCTTATGAAGAGGTAACCTAAATGGTACCATCTTAAAACTTTGCTTAACCATAAATGGTATATAAATGTCATGTTTTTTCCGTAAAAAGTATAAAACTTTTACAATATTGACTTCCATATTTAAGGGATAATAGAAAAGAATTTTCTTCCTCTTTTTTGATTTTAAAAGTTTTAAAAGCTTTTTATTTACAAGTGCAGACTTATAAATATTATTTACTAAAGCCCTATTTTTCAGCTTTTCAAGGCATTTTTTTCTAAATGTAGATTTATTAAGAGTCATTTTTAATCTTTAATTGCTATAATTTCTTCAAATTTTACACAAAAAAGGTTAAAACACAATGATGAAAATTTCTTTACTCTCCACATTTCTTACAATCTCTCTTCTCTTTACAGCTTGTTCCAAAGAGAAAAAAGAAGATGCAAACTCTATGCTCTCAACAAATGAATTTGTACTTACTTCACTAGCAAAAAAACAATATATCGTAAAAAAAAGTGCTGATGGATTCAGTGTCGATGGTGCAGAAGGAAAGGTTATTCTATTAGACATTTTTGCTACATGGTGTCCCCCTTGTCAAGCAGAAGCATCTCATCTAGCTTCTTTACAAAAAAAGTATAAAGACTCTCTTCTTATCCTTGGTATCACTGTTGAAAACAATATTGCAGATAGTAAACTTGAACAGTTTAGGAGTAGTTATAGTGCAGAATATACACTAGTCAACTCTAATGAGAACAGCCGTATTATAGATGCAGTAGCTACAAAGCTCAAACTAGGTCATAATTTTGGAATTCCTTTAATGGTTATTTACAAAGATGCTAAATTAATAAACTTTTATCAAGGTGCCACTGAAGAGGAATTTATAGAGAGTGACATTAAAAAAGCTCTTGGAAAATAACTAATGTTTGGTTTTATAAAGAATAGTCTTGATAAAACAGTTTCAGCGATTAAGAGTGTTGCACCACAAAAAAAAGTCACCTTTACAAAAGAGGAACTTGAAGATATTTTACTAGAGGCTGATGTTGAGTATGCATTAGTGGAGCTTATCATAAACGAACTCTATCAAAGCAAAATTACGCGAGAGATGTTAAGGTCAAAACTTCTTGCAACACTAGCCACTACATATAAAGAACCAGAGTTTACCCCTCCATTTGTAGAGCTCATCGTTGGAGTGAATGGAGCTGGGAAGACCACAACAATTTCAAAGCTAGCTTATCGTTACAAACAAGAGGGCAAGAGAGTTATCCTTGGTGCTGGGGATACATTCCGTGCTGCGGCTATTGAGCAGCTTACACTTTGGAGTAAAAAGCTAGATATTCCAATTATCGCTTCCAAACAGGGGCATGATAGCTCAGCAGTAGCTTATGATACCATAAATTCTGCAAAGTCTAAAGGTTTTGATAATGTCATTATAGATACAGCAGGACGACTTCATACTCATAAAAATCTTGCAAATGAGCTTATAAAAATTAACCGTATCTGCAATAAATCACATGAGGGATCTCCACACCGTACACTCTTGATCATAGATGGGACACAAGGCAATACAGCTATAGCACAGGCAAAAGCCTTTAACGAGATGATAGGTGTAGATGGAATTATCATCACAAAACTTGATGGAACTGCAAAAGGAGGGAGTCTCTTCTCTATCGCTTATGCACTTAAACTTCCTATTCTTTATATTGGAACAGGTGAACAACCAGAAGATCTTATAGTATTTGATAAGTTTGAGTTTGTTGATGGACTTTTAGATGCTCTTTTTATAGATACAGAAGAAGAGTAACTCTCACTTTTTAATAAATTCATCCAAAAATATTACAAATTGCTATATTTTTCCTTATCTCTTAAAAATTTATCTATAATTTTCTCAACTTAAAAAAGAGAGAAAGAGAAATAATGGCTAAGAAAAAAATACTATTTGAGTGTCAAAACTGTGGTCTTACTACTCCAAAGTGGATGGGGAAATGTACTAATTGTGGTGGATGGGATAGCTTTTTAGAACTTAATGAGCACCAACAAGAAATAGTCAAACAGGCAAAATCAACGACAAATAACTCTGCAAAAGCAGTAAGTATCAACAAAATAGTAGAAGAAGAAGTCTTTCGATACTCCTCCATGGATCCTGAGCTAGATAATGTACTAGGCGGTGGAGTAGTTCCAGGGAGTCTTACCCTTATAGGGGGAAGCCCTGGAGTTGGTAAATCTACCCTACTTCTCAAAGTTGGATCAAATATTGCAAGTCTTGATAAGAATGTGCTCTATGTAACAGGGGAAGAGTCAGCAGGACAGATAAAACTTAGAGCAAATCGTCTCAACTCAAATGAAGAGAAGCTCTATCTTTTAAGTGAGATACGACTCGAACAGATTTTACTAGAACTCAAAGAGAGAAGTTATGAGTTTATTATTATTGATTCTATCCAAACTATCTACTCTGAAGCTATCAGTTCTGCACCAGGAAGTGTCACACAAGTTCGCCAAATCACTTTTGAATTAATGCGCATAGCAAAAGAGCGAGAGATAGCTATATTTATCATTGGGCATATCACAAAAGAGGGTTCTATAGCTGGACCACGTGTATTAGAGCACATGGTAGATACAGTGCTTTACTTTGAAGGAGACTCTTCTCAAGAGTTAAGAATCTTACGTGGATTTAAAAATCGTTTTGGACCTACTAGTGAGATAGGTGTCTTTGAAATGAGAAGTGAGGGTCTTGTGAGTGCGACAGATATAGCTTCACGTTTTTTCAATCGAAACTCCCAACAGAGTGGATCAGCTCTTACTGTTATCATGGAGGGGAGTCGTCCAATTATCTTAGAGGTACAAGCACTTGTCTCAGAATCTCATACCACCAACTCTAAACGCCAAGCAACAGGCTTTGATAATAATAGACTCAATATGCTTCTTGCACTGCTTGAGAGAAAATTAGAGATCCCCCTCTCAGGATATGATGTTTTTGTAAATATTACGGGAGGTATTAAAATTACTGAGACTGCTGCCGATTTAGCAATATTAGCTGCTATTATCAGTAGTTTTCGTGATCGTGTTATTTCAAAAGAGACTATCTTCATCGGAGAGGTCTCTTTAGTAGGAGATGTACGCGAGGTATATGCCCTTGACGTACGCTTAAAAGAAGCGAAAATGCAAAATATTACAAAAGCTTTAATTGCTAAAAAACCGCTAGAAAAGACAAATATAAAAACTTTTATAGTAGATGAAGTAACAAAACTTTTAGAATGGTACTAAAACAAACTAATTAAAAGCTCTTTCTTTAGAGAAACAGTGTATAATTGGCATATTAAAATGTAAAGGTATAAAATGATTGATGCTGAATTTAGAAGTGAAGAGAGATTTTCAAGACTTGCACTTGCTTATGAGACACAAGAGGAGAAATCTTCTGTTTCTGACTGTTTAGAGCGTATCACAAAAGAGCACTCTGTCTCACCAGAGACTTACATAACGAAAGTCTCTAATGGTAAGGAGGTTCTTATTATTGAATTTCATGATGACAATGCACGAGAAGCTGGTGATATTTTTGAAGAGATGATAAAATCTTTAGATGTAAAAACCTGTAACTAGATAAAGAAAAGGAAAATTTATGGCAGAAGAGATAGAGAGTACAGAAGAGACTAAACCAGCAAAATCTAACAATTTATTGATGATGATTATCATCATAATTCTATTTTTTATTATCATTATTGGTGGTGTTGTAGTTTTTTTACTTATGAGTGATGATCCTGAAGTAACACAAAATACTAAACAAGTACAAGAGAAACCAAGATCTAAAAGAAGTGTCTCAAAAGGTTCTAATTATACCTATGATGATAGTCGTGATTTAAGTGATATAGGTGTTTTATATCCATTAGATACATTTACTGTAAATCTAAAAAGTGATGCAGGTCATCGCTATTTAAAAGTTACTATGAGTTTAGAGCTTGAAGGTGAAGAGTTAAGTGTAGAACTTGATGCAAAAACAGCAGTTTTACGTGATAGAATTATCCGTATATTAACATCAAAAACTCTTGAAGAGATCTCTTCTAAAAAAGGGAAACAAAAAATTTCTCAACAGATTATGGATACATTAAATGCTATGATTAGTGATGGAAAGATAAAAGGTATCTATTTTACTGAATTTGTTATTCAGTAGTCCACTGCAAATCTTTAAATTTATTTTTTATGGATCTACTTTGAAGAAAAGAGAAGAGAATGCCTTTCCTTAAAGTCAATCTTTAAATAGTAAGGAACATTATGTTAGGTATAGATCTTATAAAAACTTCTCGTATGCAAAAGTTGCTAAATCGCTATAATGAAAGATTTCTTTTGAAATTTCTTACAAAAGATGAAATTTTACTTATAAAATCTTATAAAACTGCAGCGGGATTCTGGGCTATAAAAGAAGCGACTGCTAAAGCATTAGGGAGTGGAATAGGATCAGAGTGTAGATTTTCTGATATTTTTATCTATAAAACAACAAAGGGTGCTCCAAAAATAGCACTCTCTCAAAGAGTAGTCACAAAGTTTCAGATAGAAGAGGCTTCCATCTCACTTACACATGATGGCGAATACGCAATTGCAGTTGTAGCATTGCAATCATCCACCACCAACAAAATCAAGCAGTTCTAGCTCATCACCATCTTTTAGTTTATGAACATCCCAACTATCTTGTTTCACTATCTCCATATTTACAGCAGCTGCCATAACTTTCCCTTCTAATGCAAGTAATTTCATTAGCTCAGCTACTGTAGTATCTTCTTTAATATATTTCTGTTCACCATTTACAATAATCTTCATAATCTTCTCTTTTGTAAGTAATTTTACACTACACCTATTATTTTTAAAATTGTATCAGTTTTTTTGACTTTATTGCAAAAATGAGGTATAGTTTTCTGCTTTTTCTCATAATTCACTAAATTATAATCTACTAATTTAACTACAAATTTAGATCATGCCAATGTTAAAATCAAGTGCAATTTACACCCAAAAAAGCTAGTCATAAAAGTGTTAATCTTTTATACAGCGAATAGCAGTTCCATAAGCCGTTCCGAAACTATATTTATTCCAATACTTTTCATGATAGTTAGAAGGAATATTTGCAAAGGAATAAGCTTTCCCATTTGAATCCATTGAGGCACTCCAGTAGGCACCAAATGTTTCTGCATATTCTATATAACCCTTTGAATTACGCCATCCCGAGAGAGTCAATTTAAGTTTACTATCATAAGCACCCTCATAATCTTCACTCTTCCATGTAGATCCCTCTTCTAACCACTCATTATTAGCACCTGCTGGTTCTGTATGATCATGTGTTGGTAATCTATAACCAATAGGACAAGGGTTATTTGGAGCATCTACACCTTTCCAAAGATTATGATCTGAATGTATATTCCAATTATAACCACCTTGATTGGGACCAATAAAGAGTGAATCTGTTGGATTGTCATTTTTTGTTCTAGTTGTACCATATTTTCCTCTTCCATGAGTACCATCTGTCCATATCATAAGCTCATGCCCATCTGCTTTTCTTCCCCACTGAAATTCTGAACCATATGCATAATAATCTGTTCGTGATTTAGCTTGTTGTGCTGGGTTATATTTGCTACTATCCATATTTGCGTACTCAGCACCAAGGTTGTTGTTTAGCCATGTTCTTCCTGTTGTAGAGTTTGTTACTGGTAAATAGATAAATCTATGTTCAAATACTCCATTTGTCTTTTTGAAAAAACTTCTATCTAGTATAGCATGTGCAGGTAGTTCTAAAATATTCTCTTCAGCTCTTGTAGCAAGTAGCTCTAAAGTATTCACTTCATTTAACATACGTTGTACTTCATCTCTTGTAGCAGGTGAGCTAAAGTAAATATCACCTTCTATATAGGTTCGATAGATATTTTCATATTCATCATTTATATTCTCAAGTGCTGGAGTAATAGCTTTTAGTTGTGCAACTGTTACAGTTGATTTGTGATTACTATGTTCATTACCTATCTCTAAGAGGATACTATCTGATCTCTCTGCTGGCGTTTGCTCTTTTATACAGCGTAGAGGTAGTCCGTTTGTCCTCTCAAGAGAGTGAGTCTCATGAGGTCTCCATGCTACTCCTGGAGTTGTATCCCATATACGTGGTGCACCTCCAGGGTAAAACATACCATAACCATTTGAATTAAGCCATCCTGGACCAGGTATTTTGAGTCTGCTACTCATTGATCCATCAGCAGTTAAAGAGTTCCATGTTTGCGCCTCTATATCTAACTCTTTTTTTGTTGGTACTCTATAGTGAGCAGGACAAGGATTATTTGGGGCATCTATACCTTTCCAAAGATCATCATTTGGGTGTACTCTCCAATCACTGTTTACTGCAATAAATTTTCCATCAGTTGGATTATCACTTTTTGTAGTGGTTGTTGCTAATTGATCAATAGTCCCATTACTCCACCATCTAGTGACAAGTTCATGTCCATCAGCTTTTCTCCCCCATTGGAAGAGTGAACCTTTTGCATAGTTATCATTTGCATTTTTAGCTTGTTGTGATGGATTATAGATATTTCTCCCCACATTTGCATACCATGCTCCTAGGTTATTGTTTAGCCATGTTCTTCCTGTAGTATTGTTCTCTACTGGAAGATAGACAAATCTATGTTCAAACTTGTTATGTGTCTTTTTGTAAAAGTTTTTATCTAGTATCGCATGTTCAGGTAGATTAAAACTATTTACTTCACCTATCATATGCTGCACTTCAGCTCTTGTAGCAGGGGAGCTAAAGGTAGTATCTGTAGCTTCTATATAGCTTTGATACCACTTTTCATTAGCTTCTTCTATATTATCAAGTGCTGGAAGAATAGTTTTTAGTTGTGCAACTGTTAGTGTTGATTTATGACTACTGTGTTGTGTTGCTATATCTGCAAGAGTAGCATCTGAAACAGGTACTAATCTATTCACTTCATCTATCATACTCTGTAGTTCATCTACTGTAGCAGGGGAGCTAATGTTACTATCTGCACTTGCTATGTACATTCTATAGATATTTTCATAATCATCTTTTATATTCTCAAGTGCTGGGGTAATAGCTTGTAGTTGTGCAACTGTTATGGTTGAGTTATGATCTTGATGTTCGTTTCCTATCTTTTTGAGAATCTCAATAGTATCTCCATTAATGCTATGTACTACTGCTTGAACTTTGGTTACTACATTACTAATAGCTAAAGATTTAAGGGTGTTTAGCTTAGTATTTATTTTTGCTAAGTTATCTGCATTTACCCCTGTTATACCTGCATCTGTATAATCTTTAACAGTTGGTGCTGGCTTTGTATTATCAACTGCATAAGCTACAATTACTTGACTTGCCTCTTCTTTACTTTTCTCTACTTTTATCGTAGATGGAGTATTTGTAGTATTACAACCACTCACTCCTATTCCTAGCACAAGAAGTGCCGCTAAAGTTTTCTGTCTTATGTTCATCGTGTTTCCTTTTTTTTGTGTTAAATAATCAAATATCAACTCGGGTTTACAAACCATATTTTACTATAAAATTTTACTTTTTTCAACTATTGGGGTGAGAAGATATGGTAAATAGTAATGCAAATTTTAAAAGATTTAGCAGATGATTACTTTGTCTCTGTGATGTTTCTATCTGTAAATAGAGTTAATAGAGAATGAAAATTATAAAAAAGTTGACTCCCGCGAGAGCGGGAATCAAAGGATTAATAACACGAAAGTGTTAGTTTTTAATACAACGAATAGATTGCCCAACAGACGCAGCGATACGATCTGTATTCCAATATGTTGTATGATAATTAGAAGGAAGATTTATAAATCTATAAATCTTCCCATCTGAAGCCACTGAACTACTCCAGTAGATACCAAATAATGTTCCTGCATATTGTCTATTACCATTTGAATCACGCCATCCTGAGAGAGTCAATTTAAGCTCACTATCATAAGCACCTACATAATCTTCACTCTCCCATGTAAC
>JAICBP010000083.1:415550-418261 GCA_021766785.1 Sulfurimonas sp. endosymbiont of Alviniconcha boucheti | reverse complement strand
TAGTTATAGTAACAGGTTCACTAAATGCAGAGCTATTTGAGAAGCATTTAGCTGTGAAACAAAAAGTTATGTTGGCAGATAAGACGAACCTTACTGCTGTGTTAGCTAAGAAGACAAAGTCGGGTGATATTATCCTTTTTGCAAATGATGCACCAAACTTTATCTAATAAGCCTTGCAGTTGCACGGCTGATTCATTTTAAAAGGTAACATAGCTTTTGAATATTACCGCTAAGCATACGAATAGCTTGGCGAAAACTGATATAGTTTTCTCTTCTTAGCACATTCATAGCGATATTTCTCATGATTGAAAAATTTGTAGGAGCATTTTTAGTTCTAATGAGTGAAGCATCTTCTCCAAATGTTACATCTTTTACATAATGCATACTTTCAACTCCCCAATGAGCACGGATTCCAAAGTTATAATCCTGTGCATTCATAATCTTACTTGAGATATAAAAAGATTCTTCACAAGTGACTTTGTCACTTTTTTTGAAGTATGTTGTCCTTGTAACTTTTACAATTGCTTTGAGTCCAAAAAATTTATTCCTATCAATATTATAAAAATCATCAAACACTTCTACTTTTCGAACTTCAAAGCGATTTTTATTTGGCTCTTTAGTTGTATGTGTATCAATAACATCACAGAGATTGGTATTAAAAATTATCTGTTCTAAGAGTTTTTTTGATTCTCTTTAACCTGAACAACATAGTCATTTCCACTCTCTTTGATAGTTTTAAGTGTTTTTGTTTGGCAATGTAAGGCATCAAGTGTGATAATCATATCTTGAAGAGGAAACTCTTGCATCATCTCTTGTACAAGTGGTATTTCATTACTTTTATCAGCAGTTTTTCGAGCTATTAGTATCTCTTTAGAATCACTTGCAAAAAACGAGACAAGATGTGCTAATTTTTTATCTCCTTCTTTTTGTTTCGTTCCTTTGATAGCTTTACCATCAACTGCTATCCATTGAGACTTACTCTCTTTCATATAGTGTTTCATCCACTTTGTGAAAATATCTCCAAACTTTTTATGATCTACATCTTGCACTACTCTTCTTACTGTTGCATATGCTGGTACTCTCTCTTTTTTCAATTCTAAATATTCTACAAGCTCTTTTTTATATCTTTGTGCAAAATCACCTATCGCTCTATATCCTTGATATCCACTCATTGTAGCCATTATTGTAATCATTAGCACCACATCAACAGGATGTTGTTGTGCTTGCTTTCTACGTTTATCTTTTAGTGTTCTTAATTCTTCTCTTAGGTTAAATTCTCTCATACCTAAGTTCTAGCAATTTTTATTCCTTTGTATGAATCAGCCTTGNCTCTTTTTTATATCTTTGTGCAAAATCACCTATCGCTCTATATCCTTGATATCCACTCATTGTAGCCATTATTGTAATCATTAGCACCACATCAACAGGATGTTGTTGTGCTTGCTTTCTACGTTTATCTTTTAGTGTTCTTAATTCTTCTCTTAGGTTAAATTCTCTCATACCTAAGTTCTGGCAATTTTTATTCCTTTGTATGAATCAGCCTTGGCTGTGAGTATAACGTATAATGCCCTATTAACTTCACCTTTTTTTAGCATAAGCCTCCTTTGAAATTATTCAAAAAAGACTTTAACAGAATTAATCTGTTTCTTTAAGCTTTGGGTTGTAAAAACTGTTTGTTAAGCATCTTTCATACTGCCTATTTTAACTCCGCGGTTGACACTCATCAAAGAGCTAGTAGATAATAGAGTTACTAAAGTTATAGCTCATAAGCAGAAAATAGAGAAATTTGTTTATATTACAGAGTCAGGAGCTAAAGAGCTACAGATACATCAAACCATCTCAAGAGCAGATATTAAACTCTTTAGTACACCTCTCAAAGCCCTATACTAAGGGCTTTTCAGCCACATAAAAAACCCAAAAAAATTAAGTAAAATCTTCATATAATAGATATAGATTAAGAGATAAAATCTTAACAACAAACCAAAAGGAAAAAGTATGGAACACATTAAAGAAGAAATAATAGAAATGGCTAATTTAGAGTTAGAGAAGGTAAAAGAAATGGCTGCTTAGTTAGGTGGAAATTGCATTTATTGGTTGAATGGGCGGTATGAAAAGAATAATGAACAAAATAGGTGTTGTAAATAAAGTAGAATTTGAAAAAATACTTGAAAAATCACAGAAGATATTTGCTCCCACCTAATATAAACGTTACAATGTCAAGAGGTAAAAAATATGAAAAAGTTAGATGGTAAAAGTTTGGATATAAAAGAGCAAAACATAGAACAACTCAAAGAGCTGTTTCCTGAAGTCTTTAGCGAAGGCAAGATAAACCTTAAAAAGCTTCAAGAGGAGCTGGGTAGCTTTAGCGATGATGAAAATGAGAGATACAACTTCACATGGAACGGCAAACAAAACGCCAAAAAGATTGCTCAAACGCCATCTACTGGAACACTAAGACCTTGTAAAGAGGAGAGCAAAGATTGGGATACTACACAAAACCTCTACATAGAGGGCGATAACTTAGAGGTGCTAAAACTTCTACAAAAATCTTACCACAAAAAAGTGAAGATGATATACATAGACCCACCATACAACACAGGGAAAGATTTTGTATATAAAGACAACTTCAAAGACAATATAAAAAACTATCTTGAAGTGACAAACCAAGTAGATAGTGAGGGTAATAAGCTAAGTGTAAACGCCGATACAAA
>JAICBP010000083.1:413861-414625 GCA_021766785.1 Sulfurimonas sp. endosymbiont of Alviniconcha boucheti | reverse complement strand
GGTAAAAAGATAGTAGAAGATAACAGCGATAAAGATTTAAGCCATTTAGACAGAGGCTTTAAAGTCTATAAACTAGATAGCTCCAACATAAAAGAGTGGGATAGTGACTTTGAAGACCTAGAACAAAACTTACTAGATGCAGTAGATAATATAAAAGAAGATAGAAGTAGTCAAGACCTACTCTATGAAATCCTCCTAAAATACGGCTTAGACTTAACCCTCCCTATAGAAGAGATGACTATAGAAAACAAAACAGTCTATAACATAGGCTTCGGTGCATTGGTAGTCTGCCTTGATGATGAGGTAACAATAAATGTAGTCCAAAAGATAGTCGAGTTTATAAAAGAACAAGTGATTTACGATGAAGAGAAAAACAAACGCCACTCCCGTGTAGTCTTCAAAGATGGAAGTTTTAAAGATAGTGTTGTAAAGACTAATGCCTTGCAGGAGCTGAAACAAGCTCATATTGATGAAGTTGTGAGTGTGTAGGGATGACTAATAATATATTTGTTAAAATAAAAAAGGAGAAATAGATTATGCAAAATAATAATTTTATAGAGATAGAAGATGATAAAGAGGAAAATGATAGAAATGGTTATATAAGTAATCCATTTTCTACAAAAGATATTAAGATAACAAATCAAGTTTTTGCATTACCAAGTTTAGTAAATAGATTAGAACATGATGAGATAGATTTAAATCCTGATTTTCAACGAAAAGGTAATTTATGGTCTCCTACAAATATGTCAAGACTTATAGAGTCT
>JAICBP010000083.1:349015-411782 GCA_021766785.1 Sulfurimonas sp. endosymbiont of Alviniconcha boucheti | reverse complement strand
AAATGCCCAAATTGCCATACAGATATAGATGTAAATGAGATAAAATATTACTTTATTATGGTAAATATGCCACATACAAACTATCGAATTTGACGGGTTTAAAAATGCAGTTACAAAATAGTGATTTACTAAACAAAGCCATTTCTATCATAGACAATGGTAGAAAAAATATAGTAGAGGCTATATACAATGAATCTACAAAGAGTTACTATCTTCTTGGTAAGCTTATAGTGGAAGATGAGCAACATGGTGACGTTAAAGCAAAGTATGGTAAAAAAGTTCTTGAAAATCTCTCTAAAGAGCTTACTTTGAAGTATGGAAAAGGGTTTTCTTTATCGACTTTAAAAGATTGTAGGAAGTTTTATATAAAAAGCCAATCACTGACTGACCAATTAAATTTTAAACTCTCTTTTACACACTACACCTACTTAATACGACTTGATGACAAAGAGTTTAAATTTTATGAACGCTATGCCATAGAGCAACATTTAAGTGTAAGAGAGTTGCAAAAAGCAGTTCAAAACAACACTATGATTAGAGTTGAGAATGAGCCAAAAAAGTTAGCTACAACACCTCTCAAACCAAAAGAGATTGTAAAAGACCCCTATATTTTAGACTTTTTAGGGTTAGATGAAGTCAAACAAGGGGATGAGAAACTTTTAGAATCTAAGCTCATTGAGCATTTAGAGAAGTTTTTACTTGAACTTGGTCGTGGATTTGCATTTGTAAAAAGACAATACAGACTTACTTTAAGTGAAGATAACTTTTATGCAGACTTAGTTTTTTACAATATTCCTTTAAAATGTTATGTAGTTATAGAGCTAAAGACAAGAAAACTCAAACATCAAGATTTGGGACAGTTGCAGATGTATGTAAACTATTTTGATAGAGAAGTAAAAAATGATGATGATAATAAAACCATAGGTATTTTACTATGTAGTGAGAAAAATGATAGTGTTGTGAAATATACATTGCCCCAAGATAATGAGCAGATATTTGCAAGCAAGTACAAACTCTATCTTCCATCATTAGAAGAGTTGAAAAATGAGTTGGAGATTATAGATGAAGATACAATTTGAAAACAACCTAGAGTATCAAGACAGAGCAATAAGCTCCAATGGTGATGACCTTTATGAAAAGTCAAAAGGTCGTGATGTTTATGATGGCTATATTATAAATGACATCTACATAAAAAAAGTATTTGAAATTGATCTTGAATCATCAGCGATAGATATTCCAGATAGTGCCTCTTTTAATGCGACAAGATACAATCTAATTTTTAAATTAACGGATGAATTAAAAGATGATAGTAGTTTACTTGGAGGAAAGAGCATGAAGTTATTATTTATAAAACAAAGCAACAATTTAGAAATTTTATACTATAATACTCTTAACAGTACCTCTCAAGCCTCTTTACAATGCTCACCCCGAGAGGTCGTTTAATGAAAACTTCACAAAAACAATCCTTTAACAAATCATTTTTAACTATTAACGAGCAAATGCTAAACTTAAAAGCATTAGGCATGCTATTTAAAAATGAAGAAAAAGCCAAAAACACACTTGAAAATATAAACTTTTATAGACTTAGTGGTGTATGGTTTATCTTCAAAAAAGATGGTAAATTTCAAGACAATATCTACTTTGAAGATATACTTAACATTTATAATTTTGATAGAGAGTTTAGACTTCATATGTTAAATGCAATAGAGAGGATTGAAATCTCTATACGCAATAGATTTATCACTGAACTATCTAGTAAATATGGATTATTTGCTCACTTAGATACTACCGTTTTTCATAATGAGCAACGACACTCTTTTCTTATTGAAAAACTAAAAGAAGATTTTAAACGATCTAAAGAACTATTTTCAAAACATTTTAAGACCAAGTATAAAGAAGAGTTGCCTCCACTATGGATAAGTGCAGAACTTATGACAATGGGGCAAGTATCTAACTGGCTAAATAATATAAAAGCAAGAAAAGACAGACAGAGCATAGCCAAGCACTATAACTTAGATGAAAAAGTATTGCTCTCTTTTTTACACAACCTTACAGTCATTAGAAACATATCAGCACACCACTCAAGACTATGGAATAGAAAACTACCTATCCCTTTTACCTATCCAAAATTTTTACATACAAAAATGAATGTTGACAATAAGCAAAATATTTACAATACGATAGTTATGTGTGAACATCTGATGGATATAATAGATACAGATAATGTTTGGAAAAATAGGCTAGAAAAACTAATCGTAAAATATAATATAGATAGAACAATGATGGGGTATAAATAATGAAGATACAATTTGAAAACAACCTAGAGTATCAAGACAGAGCAATAAGCTCCATAGTAGATATATTTGAAGGGCAAGAGATTTGTCAAAGTAATTTTAGTATTGTTAGAGAGCATAGCAAAGGTCAAAAAACTATGGGTGATTATGATGACTTAGGTATCGGAAATCGTCTTGAACTACTAGATGATGAGATTTTAGCAAATGTTCAAAAGATACAACTACGAAATGGACTCCCTCAGTCTAAAAAACTAGGTTCTATGGACTTTAGTATAGAGATGGAGACTGGAACTGGTAAGACCTATGTTTATCTAAAATCTATATTTGAGTTAAACAGACGCTATGGTTTTACAAAATTCATAATCGTTGTGCCATCTATTGCTATCAAAGAGGGAACGAAAAAAACTCTGGAGATAACAAGTGAGCATTTTAAAACTCTATTTGACAACACTCCTTATGATTACTTTGTATATGATAGTTCAAACTTAGAACAAGTAAGAGACTTTGCTACAAGTAGCGATATAAGAATTATGGTTATAAATATAGATGCCTTTAGAAAAAGTTTTAGTGACCCGTCCAAAGAGACAAAAGCAAATATTATACATAGACAAAACGATAGACTGGGTGGGCAGAAGCCTATAGAGTTTATCGCCTCGACTAATCCTATACTTATCATAGATGAGCCTCAGAGTGTTGATAACACCTCAAAAGCAAAAGAGGCTATAGAGACTCTTAATCCTCTCTGTAGGCTTCGATATAGTGCTACACACTCACAAAAGTTTAACCTGATGTATAAACTTGATTCTATAGATGCTTATGAGCAACAACTTGTAAAACAGATAGAAGTAGCAAATGTGCAACTAGAAGACACCTCAAACAAAGCATACATAAGAGTAGTAAGTGTAAAAACAAATCCTAGAAGTGCAAAAGTAGAGATAGACCTGAACCAAAGTGGAAGAACTACGAGAAAAGTGCTAACACTAAAAAATGGTGATGACCTTTACGAAAAGTCAAAAGGTCGTGATGTTTATGATGGCTATATTATAAATGACATCTACATAGAAAAAGAAAGTGAATATATAGAGTTTTTAAATGGGGAGATTGTAAAACTTGGTGAGAGTATTGGTGATGCAGAGAGTGACTCTATAAAACGACTACAAATCAGAAAAACAATAGAGGAGCATTTGGATAAAGAGCTACGACTTAAACAAAAAGGTATAAAAGTTTTAAGCCTCTTTTTTATAGATAAAGTAGCTAACTATAGAGCTTATGATGAGCAGAACAACCCTATAAAAGGCAAGTTTGCATTATGGTTTGAAGAGGAGTTTAAAACTATCTCTAAGAGACCAAAATACCAAACTCTTTTTACGAAAATTGATAATGATGATGTAGAGAGTGTTCACGATGGATATTTTGCACAAGACAGCAAAGGTCGCGCTAAAGATAGCACAGGTAAAAATAAAGATGATGAGAGTGCTTTTGATAAGATTATGAAAAACAAAGAGAGACTACTTAGCTTTGAAGAGCCTTTGAGATTTATATTTTCTCATAGTGCTTTAAAAGAGGGTTGGGATAATCCAAATGTATTTCAAATCTGTACTCTAAACGAAACTAACTCTGTTATGAAAAAAAGACAGGAGATAGGTCGAGGACTTCGTATATGTGTAGATCAAGATGGGCAAAGAGTTCGTGGCTTTGATGTAAATACTTTAACAGTAATGGCAAATGAGAGTTATGAAGATTTTGCACGAGCCTTACAAAAAGAGATAGAGGATGAAGAGGGAATCAAGTTTGATATCATAAATATAAAAAACGCAGATGATAAAAAACTTATCACTCTAAACAAAGAGGTCTATCTTAGTGACGATTTTAAAGCACTATGGGAGCAGATAAAATATAAAACCACTTATAGAGTAGAGTTTGATGAAGCTAAACTTATAGATGAGTGTGTGAAGCATATACAAAATGATTTGACAGTTGGAAAGATAAAGTATATTTACTCAAAAGCTACAAATAAGATTACAAAAGCTGGTGTAGAAATAGTAGAAGATACAATTAAAAATGACCCATTAAATAGTGAGATTATAGATTTTACTTTACCTGATATTGTAACTTATATCCAAAATGAAACAAATCTTACAAGAAGAGTTATTGTAGATATTTTGATAAAAAGTGACAAACTACAAGGGTTTCAAAACAACCCTCAAAGGTTCATAGATGGTGCGATAAAAATCATAAAAAAAGTGATGAGTATGTTTGTCATTGATGGTATAAAATATCAGAAGTTAGGAGATGAGTTTTACTATGCTCAAGAGTGTTTTGAAAATCAAGAACTCTATGGCTACCTATCATCAAATATGGTAAAAAATGAAACAGACAAATCTATATATACTCATACTGTTTATGACTCTAATGTTGAGAAAAACTTTGCCTTGGCGTTTAACCAAAATGAGAGAGTCAAGCTCTTTACAAAACTACCAAATTGGTTTAAGATAAATACTCCATTAGGCTCATACAATCCAGATTGGGCTGTAGTGATAGAACAGCAAAATCAAGAAAAACTTTACTTTGTAGTAGAGAGTAAAGGAAGTGATTTAGGCTTAGATATAAAGACAAGTGAGTCATCAAAAATAGCTTGTGCTAAAAAGCACTTTGAAGAGATTTCAACTGAAGTGAAGCTTGTTCAGTCCGATAACTTTAGAAATTTTAGTAATCATTTTTAGGTAAATCTATTTTCAAAAAAGTTGTCTTGACTTATTGAGGTGGTATAATAATATGCCCAATATATTGACTCATATTGTCTAATATCTCTTTCCCTCTGCGAAAGCCTAATCCACATGCATAGTCGCTATAAAAAACACCTGCTTGATAGTAGAGTCCCTCTTCATCACGCACAAAAGGTATATACTCTTGATAGACAGACTTATAGTGATCGTACTCTCCCTCTGTTGCAAAAAGAGCTTTATTATCTTCAACTATCTCAATATTTGCACCCTCACGACCAAACATTCTTTTACGGACATACTTCTGCTTTATGGGTTCAAAACTTGTCTCTAAAAGATATGGTGAATCTGGAAAAAGTTTGTAAAGAATAGCTAACATGCCTTTTGATTGATAGAGTAGCGTGTACGCAGGATTGAGCATAGTAGTGTTGGCGTTTGGTTTAAACTCCTGCATATCTTCCCAAGGATAAAGTTTAAAAAAGAAATCATATCTGGCGTTTAGATCTATATCTTCTAAGCTAGAGTAAATTGTAGGAACTCCTGCATCACTTGCCATACTCTTGAGAAGTTTTGTTGTTACCTCCTCCTCATCTATACCCTCAACACTTGCAAATACAAAAGGACTAAAATCACCTTTTTTTCTTTTTGCTATTTTGTGAAACTTTGTAGAAATAGCTTCATAAATACTATTAAACTGCTCATACTGTTGCAAATGATTATACTCAAAAAGCATCGCTTGAATAACACAACTCTCAAAAAGAAGTGTCGCTGTATCAGCATTAAACTCTATAAGTTTTATAGGCTTATCATCTATACCTCCAGAGAGATCAAAACGTCCATAAATATGTTTATCTCTATCTTCTATCCACGACTTTTTTATCTGAGAAATAAGTGTTTGAGGAATCTCTAGTAGATCAAAAAGCTCATTTTCTATAACAAACTCAGCGCCCTTTTCATACATAGCATAAAGCTCTTCACTCGCTTGAGCATAAGCTTCAGCTTCCTCTTTTGTAATCTCTATGAGTCGCTCTTTTACAAGATACTCTAGTTCACCATCATGATGCCAACTAAAGCCTACTTGTTCTAAAAGTTCATCTTCGATGGGAGCGATTTTTGTAAATTTTGGCACTATTGATACTCTACTTGCATCTGCGAACCATTCATCTTGCCTTTATCAAAGCCTTTGGACTTTCCCCAAAAAGAAATAATTTTTTGTAGAAGTTTTGCAGCAAAGATTTGAGAGACATGAGAAGATTCTGGAATGAGTTCCACAATATCGGTACCTTTTATCTCTATATTTTTGTTTCTAAAAAGAGTCTCTAAAATATCTAATGCCAAGAACCAATCTATACCACCTGGCTGTGGCGTTCCTACACTTGGAACAGAGGCAGGATTAAAAACATCCATATCTATACTTAGATAAACATCTCCCTCTAACTCTTTTATCTGTTGTAAAAGTTCAGCTTGTGCTTGAGGGCGTTGTAGAATACGATCAGAGAAAAATGTGATATTTTGATCCTCCTCTATACGTCTTGCCTCACTCTCAAAGAGAGAACGTACCCCAACTAAAATAATCTTATGCCCCTGTTCAAGTAGATGGTGTGTTGGTGTGGCATGAGAGTAGCTAAAACCTTGATAACTCTCCCTCATATCCGCATGAGCATCAAGGAAGAGGATAGTAGCCCTTTTATCTAACACACTTGCGGTAATCTGTGGCGTTATAGAGTGCTCACCACCAAGTGAAATAAGTAGCTTTTTGTAATCTGTTATATCCAATGTATCAATAACATTAGTAATAGCATTATATTCACTTACTGGATTTTCAACACGAATCTTCATATACTTAGTAGGTGACCATTTTGCATCCTCTTCATAAAACTCAAGATCATCACCTATCTCTAAAATAGCCTTAGGACCTCCAGCAGTTCCTAATTTTCCTGAGACTGTTTTCTCATAAGGAATAGGAAGGATAATAATATCTGCCTCTTGTAGTGTAGCATTTGGTAGTGATTGGTACTGCATAATTGCTCCCCTTAAATATCTAAATTTTTTTTGTTACACCTCAAGAGAGGTTGCAAAAGCTTCTATAACTTCATAAATAGCGTTAGTGAGATGTGTAAGCTCACTCTCTTTTATCACAAATGGTGGCATAATATAGACTAATCGTAAAAATGGCCGCACCCAAACGCCACGTTTGATAAACTCAGGTGTCATCCAAACTAAATCAACATCTTTATAGAGTTCTACCACACCTATAGCACCAAGCACCCTTACCTCTTTGACTATCTCTAGCTCTTGGCATCGGCTCAGTTCATACTCTAGTTGTCTCTCTATTTTATTTACTCTCTCTTGCCATGGTGAAGCTAGTAGAAGTTCTAAGCTTGCATTTGCCACAGCACATGCAAGAGGATTTGCCATAAAAGTTGGTCCATGCATAAGTATATTATGATTAGCTTCTACTCCTTGCATCACTTTTTTACTCGTAAGTGTTGCAGCAAGAGAGATATAACCACCAGTGAGAGCTTTTCCTACACAGAGGATATCTGGCGCAATCCCTGCATACTCATAAGCAAAAAGTTTTCCTGTTCGTCCAAAACCTGTTGCTATCTCATCGAGAATAAAAAGTACCTCATACTCTCTACATAATTCAGCTACACGCCGAACAAACTCAGGTGAATAGATGTTCATACCCCCAGCACCTTGGACAACTGGCTCTAAAATAACGGCAGCAATCTCACTATGATTTGCTTGTAATTTTCTCTTAAAGTCCTCTATATACTTCTCATCCCACTTATCAGTAAACATACAAACAGGAGCATCTGCAAAGATATTTTTATGCAAAATTCCCTCAAACGCCGTATGCATTCCAGTCACTGGATCACAAACACTCATCGCTCCAAAAGTATCACCATGATAGCCATTTCTAAACGCCAATATTTTTGTTTTATTTGGAATATTTTGCGAACTATAATATTCAAACGCCATCTTAAGAGCTACCTCAACACTCACACTGCCACTATCACTAAAGAAGATATGTACTAAGCTCTCATCTGTAATACTAAGAAGTGTTTGCGCAAGTTTGATCGCTGGTTCATGTGTAAGCCCCCCAAACATTACATGACTCATCTTTGAGAGTTGTCTCTTAGCAGCTGCATTTAACTCAGCGACATTATAACCATGAATAGCAGACCACCAAGAGCTCATTCCATCAATTACTCTCTCACCATCTTCAAGCTCTAAGTAAACGCCAACAGCAGACTTTACAAATTGCATATCACTTGCGGGAACAGAAGGAGCATAGGGGTGGAGCAGATGTTGTTTATCGAAATTTTTCATAGAGATATTATACAGACTATTTACTTAGGGTACAACTATTTTCTTTTGTAGCATAGACTTTTTTATCTTCTATCGACGCGAAACCACCCAGCTATTGAGTGGCGTCTAACTTTTGCTGGAAGGACTTCATGAGGAAACTTATCACTTAAAAAAACAACTAATGTTCCTGCCTTTGGCACTACTCTCTCTATGACTTTTGTATCTTCTTCATAGAGTAATAACTCACCACCATTATCTTCTTGCCATGCTTCATTAAGATAGAGTACTGTTGTAACTACACGATTTTTACTCCCAAAAAAAGCATCTAAATGTTTCTCATAAAAATCACCTTTCTCATACCGAGCAAAGTGTGCCTCATAGTAGGTCAATCCAAGATACAAAGAACGGTTAAGAGAGACACGAAGTCCTTCACAAAAGCTGAGATATTGACTGAATAATGAACCATCTTCATCTATCCACTCTGTTTTATCACGGCGTTTAGTAGTATCTATATGAAAGTTTTGTGCATTTGAGATACCTGCACTTTTGTAGTTTGTGCTTGTAGTAGCATAATGAGTGAGTCTGCTTAGTAGCTCTTGGGGGAGTGCTTCTTCTAAGAGAATATAGCCATCATCAACAAGAGCATCAATAATTTTTGCATAGAGTTCTTCATTCATAAAGATATTGTACTATGACACCCCTAAAAGTGTCAAGTAATATAAAAACATTAGATAGGTAAAACACGGATATTAGAAGAGAGTTTCTCTTTTAAAGTGGACTCAATCGCATAGAGTGTACCAGTTGCACTAGTAGAGCATGAGCTACAAGCACCAAGATAGCGAATATAAATATCGATATACTCATCAGATTTTTTAATATCAATAATCTCCATATCACCACCATCCATGATTAAGAACTGACGTACATTTTCATCGATAATAGCATCAACAGCTTTAATCTGTTGCACTAAAGTCATCTCTTCAAAATTACTACCACCAGCGGCCTGTGCATCTGCAGCAGCTTTCATCTTCTCTTCATCCATCTCTCTACGTGTATCAGCTAAAATATCAACTAAGTAGTACTCACGAGCCTCATGTCCACCAGGTTTAATACATGACTTACAAAAACCTCCAGCTTTTGTATAATCTGTGATCTCTTCAATAGTTTTAAGATCATTGAGTTTAATAACTTCTTGAAGTGTTCCAAGACTTACACGAGCACACTCACATACAATGATCTCCTCTTCAAAGCTCTCTACCTCAACACCCATATAAAGAGCAGCGGCTTTTTTGATAACATCATAAGCCATCACAGAACAGTGCATTTTTTGAGGTGGGACAGCTGGAACATCAGGAGTATCACGTAGTGCCAATTCAACATCAATATTTGTAATTTTTACAGCTTCTTGTACTGTTTTACCAATACAAAGCTCAGTCATAACATCAGAAGATGCGATAGCTGTACCACATCCAAAAGATTTAAACTTAGAGTCTATAATCTTATCTGTCTCAGGGTCAATCTCCCAGTACAAACGCACCGCATCCCCACAAGACTCAGCACCAAAATCTGCTACTATAAGTGTGTGCCCACGTTTCTCTACTTCACCTTGAAAAAGCTCTCCTTGATGAAGAGGATTATTCATAAGTGTTGTTACTTTATCAGAGTATGCA
This sequence comes from Sulfurimonas sp. endosymbiont of Alviniconcha boucheti, assembly GCA_021766785.1. Taxonomy (GTDB): domain Bacteria; phylum Campylobacterota; class Campylobacteria; order Campylobacterales; family Sulfurimonadaceae; genus Sulfurimonas. Next base: position 401,780 of record JAICBP010000083.1, on the reverse strand, counting down.
TCCCAAAGTGAATCGCCTAATATATCTGCTTTTGCCATAATATTTTCCTTATATTTATTTCTTTTATTTACTAATGAAGTTCAGACTCTTGAACTTCTCCACCTTTCGTTGGTTGCTGTTTTGCAAATGAGCTAGATATTGCTCTAAGTCTTGCAACTGCTTTTTTAAAGTGGTTGATAGTGTACTCTATCTCTTCATCTGTTGTAAAACGAGAGAGTGAAAGTCTTATACCTGTATGAGCAAGTTCATTATCAGCCCCAATAGCAAGCATTACCGTGTTTGCCTCAAGATCTTCACTTGCACATGCCGAACCTGTTGATGCACCTATCTGACCATTATTAAGATCCCAAAGCATACCCTCACCTTCAACACCACGAATGGAGATCAAAATAGTATTTGGTGTGCGGTTATCTCTATTGCCAACTACAAAAGTATCACTTAGTTTGACTAACTCATCCTCTAGGTGATCACGTTTTGCACGGATTTTTGCCATTGTTTTTTCTATCTCTTTTGTAGCAAGTTCCATAGCTAATCCCATCCCTACGATAAAAGGGACATTCAGTGTACCTGAACGGCGTCCATTCATCTGTTCACCACCATGAAGAAGTGGACTTAAGGCTTGTGAATCTTTAATATATAAAGCCCCTATACCTTTTGGACCATGAAACTTATGTGCAGAAAAGGAGATAAAATCAACATGAACAGCTTGTAGATCAACAGGAATCTTTCCCACAGCCTGCACGGCATCTGAGTGAAAAAGTACACCTTTCTCTTTGCAAATCTCGCCAATCTCAGCGATAGGATTAATCATACCAGTCTCATTACTCGCCCACATAATAGAGACAAGTGCTGTCTTATCTGTAATAAAAGAGTTCACAGTATGTGCCTCAACAGTTCCCTGATCATTTACAGGGAGGTAAGTTACTTTCACCCCCTGCTCTTCTAAAAACTTACATGTTGCAAGAACTGATGGATGTTCTACCTCTGTTGTTACTATATGATTTTTCTCACCATTAACTATATGATCAGTAAATACAGACTGTAAGACCCAGTTGTTTGACTCTGTTGCACATGAAGTAAAGATAATATCATCACTATCTGCTGCATTAATAGCAGTATATACTTGGTCTATAGCTTTTGATATAGCGCCATGGCTTGCAGTACCAAACTTATGAAGTGAATTGGGATTACCATAAAGCTCACTAAAATAGGGTAACATAGCCTCCACAACAAGTGGATCACACATTGTAGTAGCATTATTATCTAAATATACTTGCATCTAACTTCCTTTTTTAAGAATAATTATCACTCTTATTGAAATAAGACATTTTTTGTCCTCTTTTCATCTAACAACATAATAATAGCTTTGTTATTATGATTAGCTTAAATAAAACTGACTGCCAATTTACTTTAAGAATTGAAAAGTTACTCAATTGGGTAGCTCTTAAATAATGTTATAATTACATTATTGACAAAGGAGTTACCATATATGTGTAATTTTAACAAACAGAATAAAGAGACAAAAGAGTTTATCCATCTCTTCATGAAAAAAGCGGCAGAAAATGTTGGTGGAATAAATTACTTACTAGCACTTATAGAAGCAATCAAGGCTAACAAGCCAAATGCTCTTACACTTGGAGTGAAGCAAGTTGCATCAAACAACACTATAATAAAATGGAACAAGGTTATTTTTAAAGATAAAGTGGATCTTATCGAAAAGATTTTAGCTATGCATAGAAATTCTGAAGATCCTGATTTTAACATACTTACTATAGAAAATACAAAAATGAAAAAAAATATTATGAATGCTATTTGTGCTCTCTCTCCTGTAGAGTTTGTAGTAACACCACAAAATAAAAATGATGGTAGTGGTTTTAGTTTTAAGATATTTGATACTATTGCAAAAGAAAATGTCAAATTAAACCCTATCTTCATAGCGATATTTTTCTGCTCTGCTGAGTTTACAAAAAAAGCACTCAAATACAATTAATTCTCTTATGCTATAATCCTACTCATAAAACACTTAAGAGGTTCATACATTATGGCTCAAACAATAACTGAAAAAATATTCTCACAACATGTAGGTCACGATGTTTTCGCTGGAGAAATCATCCGTAGTAACATTGACATGGTTATCGGTAATGATATTACTACACCTATCTCTATCTCGGCGTTTAACCTAAGTGGAGCTACTAAACTTGCTAATCCTGATGGATTTTCTATTGTTCTTGATCACTTTATTCCTGCAAAAGATATAGCATCGGCAAACCAAGCGAGAATATCACGTGATTTCGCAAAAAAGCATAAAATGAAAAACTTTTTTGATGAAAAAGATATGGGGATTGAGCATGCACTCCTCCCTGAAAAAGGGCTTGTCGTCCCAGGTGATGTTATCATCGGTGCAGACTCACATACATGTACACATGGTGCTCTTGGAGCATTCTCAACAGGTATGGGATCCACTGACCTTGCATTTGCGATGATAAGTGGTGAGAACTGGTTTAAAGTACCTGAGTCTATTAAGGTAAATCTTAGTGGAAAACCTAATAAACATACTACAGGAAAAGATATTATCTTGGAAATTATCCGTATGATCGGCGTTGATGGTGCACTTTATAGAACTTTAGAGTTTACAGGTTCTACAATTAAACACCTTACTATGGATGATAGATTTTCTATGTGTAACATGGCTATTGAAGCGGGTGCAAAGTCTGGAATAGTAGCTTACGATGATATTACAAAAGAGTTTTTAGCAGATAAAAATCTTGCTCGTGAACCTAGAATCCATTACTCAGATGAAGACGCTACATACTGTATGAAGTTAGATATAGATGTAACTGCATTAGAACCAGTAATCGCATATCCATTTTTACCATCAAATGGACACTCTATATCTCAAGCAGTAGCAGATAAAATCAAAATAGACCAAGCATTCATTGGTTCATGTACAAATGGACGTCTAAGCGATCTTAAAACTGCGGCTGAGATACTAAAAGGCAAAAAAGTACATGAAGATGTACGCCTTATCGTTACTCCAGGGACTCAAAAAATTCTTAAAGAGGCTTATAGACTTGGCTATATGGATATTATCATTGATGCGGGCGGTGTTGTTTCTAACCCTACATGTGGTGCTTGTTTAGGTGGTTATATGGGTATCTTAGGTGATGGAGAAAAAGCTATAAGTACTACAAATCGCAATTTTGTAGGTCGCATGGGAAGTCGTACATCTGAAGTCTATCTTGCTAACTCTGCAGTTGCTGCGATCTCGGCTATTACTGGTTACATTACAGATCCAAGATAGTATGCTTCAAACGCCATGTGTGCTCTTTGCTGGTGGAAGAAGTTCCCGAATGGGTACAGATAAGTCACTGCTTCCCTTTGGTGGCTTTGAAACTCTTGCTGAATTTCAATATGTTAGACTCTCTAAAATATTTTCTCATATTTATATCTCCTGTAAAGACAAAAGTAAATTTCCTTTTAATGCAGAGTTTATAGAAGATAGTAAAATCTCTAATACCTATGCTCCCACTTTAGGTTTTATCTCGGCGTTTGAGTCTCTTGGAGAGAGTTTTTTTGCCTTAAGTGTTGACTCTCCCTTTGTTGATGAAGAGATTATAAAGAAATTATTAAAGATGGATAGAAAAAATGATGATGCAACAGTTGCTAAAACTATAGAAGGAATAGAGCCTCTTTGTGGCGTTTACCATCCATCTTTGCATTTACATTTTCAAAAAATGCTTATGAAGAAACAGCACAAACTAGGACTTTTACTCAAAAACTCAAAGACTCAATTTATAAATTTTAAAGAGAAAGAAAAGTTTTTAAACCTCAATCATCCTTACGAATACAAAAAAGCACTACGAATTATTAACAGCACTTTGCTATAATGATAAAAATAAAATAAAAGATAAACTTATGAACCTAACACACTTAGATGAAAATCAGAGACCAAAGATGGTTGATGTCAGTGATAAAAATAGTACAACTAGAGTAGCTGTTGCTAGTGGTATTATTGAGATGAGTAAAGAAGCTTTTCAGGCAATAGTAAGTGAAAAGACAAAAAAGGGACCAGTTCTACAAACTGCAGTTATTGCTGCTATTATGGGAGCAAAAAAGACTAGTGAACTTATTCCTATGTGTCATCCACTTAACCTTAGTGGTATTAACTGTGATGTCAATGAGTTAGCAGAACTCCCTGGATTTAAACTTATAGTCACAGCTAAACTTACAGGACAGACTGGTGTTGAGATGGAAGCTCTTACAGGGACTACTATTGGCTTACTTACCATCTATGATATGGTCAAAGCCATCGATAAGGGAATGATTATTCGTAATATACAGCTAGAAACTAAGTCAGGAGGTAAAAGTGGAGATTATAAACGATAGTAAACAAAAAATTGTTTTAGAGTATCCCTGTAACTGGTGCTATAAAGTAATAGCAACTGAAGAGGAAGCTCTCAAACAAGCTATTACTGATGTTATAGATGAGAGAGAACAGAAAACAAATGCCAAAGATAGAGAGAGTACTTCAGGCTACAAACTTGAACACTCAAATCAATCTAAAACTGGCAAATATGTGAGTATGAATTTAGATATACTTGTACATAACGAAAATGACCGAACCTTTTTATTTGATGCACTTAAAAGGCATCAAAATATAAAAATGGTACTCTAAGGAGATAAGATGAACAACACTAAGCTACATGAAAACCTACAAGCTAACTACTCGAAAAAATTCAGAAGTATTGGTAAGCGTGTTTCAGCCGTTCTCAAAGAGAGTGAACTTGATATAGAAAAACTCTCTCTCAATGAAGTTCGCCAAGTAACAACTACTATAATAGAGCTAGAGACAGTGACGCTTCAAGCAGATGTACAAGCTCTTTTAGCCAAAAAAGAGGCTATAGAACGTGAACTTGAGAGAGCCGCAGAGGCTCTTCAAAGTACAAAGTATGAGATATTTAATGCACTTGAAGATGAATTTACTGAAAATGAAAATGTTTTAGTAAAACTGCATCAAGTGAAACTCCAATCTATTGATCTCTATGATATCTTAAGTGAAATGGTAGAGTCTGCCATCATTTCAGCTCTTGAGAAAGATACAGGCAGTAATATAGTTGAATCCAATACTGAAGTCATTAAAGAGATTACTTTTGAAGTGATTAAAGAGGGTTCACTCAATACAATTCGTATCCGTAAGATTCTCTCAACTATACTTACAACAGCTATTGATGTTGCAGAAGCATCACCAAATAGAGCAGAAAAAATCTTAAAATCAACACTACATGGTATGCGACGAGGTCTTGTAAACTCTATTGACAGGTTTAAAAAACGCCTTGAGTTTATGCCAGTCGAAGCAAAACATATTCTTATAGAAGATTATGATATAATTATAGAAGATCTTAATCAGACTGATGCACTCTTCTCTCAAGTTGTAACAACGCAAGCTTCTGAGAGTTCAAGTGAAATAAGAAAAATTCTTATTGACCTTAACAAAGCAATGGCATATGATCTTCAAGAACTTATTCAGATTTCTAAAGAGACAGCCGATGTTATGAAAGCAAAATTTTCATCGCTAGCAAAAATAGCTATGAAAAAAGCAGATATTGCAATGAACTCATCTAAAGCAAAAGAGGCAAAGCACATGGGTATTCAAGCCCTAGGTGTTGCATGCAAAGCACTTGGAACAGCACTCAAGTCTGCAAAAGATGTAATAGATAAAAAATAAAACACACAATACAAAGGATTCTTTATGATGATACACCCAGCTACAGCACATTTTGCTATGGTTTTACCAATTGTTGCCTCAGTTTTTGGCGGAATATACCTATATACTAAATCAGAGGTTTTTAAAAAGATCTCTTCATTTGCTTTTATTATAAGTGCTATTGCCACTGGAGTGGTATGGTACACAGGAAGTCAAGCAGGAGCCGAGATCTATAAACATCTCACTCAAGCAGGACAAGCAACACTAATAGAACATAAAACTTTAGGTCTCTATCTTGCTATAGCTATGGCTCTTATCGCACTTATTAAAGTTATTGGATGTAGAATAAATAGCTTTGCACTTCAAGCCCTATCTGTTCTCTTATTGTTAGGTGCTACTGCAGCGACTCTTCATCAAGGAAAAGAGGGTGGAGAGATAGTATATAAGCATGGTATGCCTTTTAAAGCAGCGAAGATATTAAATGCACTTAACAAAGCCAATAGTGCTGCTGATGAGGAAGATGATGCTGATACACAAGTTGAGATATATCAAGATACTATTGATAATATCATGTCGCTTAGTGAAGAAGTAGATGAAGTGCTTGGTAACCCAAAACCAGCAGATACTGAGGAAGAAGAGTAAAATGCAACAAGAAAAGTTTCTCAAGGCTATGCAGAAAGATTTAGAAGCCTATAAGGCAAGTAGTAGCAGTGCAAAACAACTTTTTGTCAGTATGAAAGAGATTTCAGACTGGCTTAAAACGCAGAGAAAATAATGCAAATACTCTGCACTCCAACTTATGAAACACAGCTCAAAAAAATCCTAAAAAAATTCATTTTAGAAGATTTTGAAGCAACAAAAAAATTCAAGTTATATCTCGATACCATCTTGATTAATATTCCAACAAAAGCACATAAGTATAAATGCTCACCACTCTTCAATGACGAAAATATTAAAGAAATTCCACATGAATCATATAATGTAATATTTTATGAGGATAAAGCTAACAATAATTATCTCATACTAGGAATTTTAGAAAAATAGAATTTTTTCAGGATGTTACATTTTGTAGCATTATTTGCCTAAAAATTCATCAATATTATGCTTTTATCTCAAAAGGTCAGATGTAGCCTTAAGCATAAATATATACTTAAGTATAAAATGGCATAATTTGAGAGTGAAAAGCTTTATGATTTTAAAATAAGCAAAAACAACCTTATATTATAAAGGAGTAAGTTTGGATAATAAAAAATCTAATCAAAATATTGATAGACGAGATTTTTTCAAAAAAGCGGCTGCATCTGTGACTGCTATTGCTGGAACATCTCTTATCTCATCAAATGCTAGAGCTGACGATCCAGCCATTATGAAACATGTCCCATGGGGACAGACTTGGGGTGATCCAGTTACTAAAGATAGATACGGTGTGCCATCAAAATATGAGCATAATGTATTAAGAAGAAATACCGCATTACTCGCTTCTGGTAACTATAGAGCCTCTATCGCTGTAACACCAATTCAAGAGTCAATGGGGATCATTACACCAAATGGTCTCTTCTTCTCTCGTTCACATGGTGGTACGGCTCATGTAGATCCTAATCAGTATCGTCTAATGATACATGGCTTAGTAGAGAAACCTATAGTACTTACACTAGAGCAGCTTAAGAAGTATCCATCAGTAACACGTACTCACTTTATTGAGTGTCCAGCTAATGGTGGACAAGAGTGGCGTGGACCACAGTTTAACTCTGTACAATTTGCAAAAGGCTTTATGTCTTCTGCTGAATGGACAGGTGTATATCTAAAGACTATTCTTGCTGATTTAGGACTTAAAAAAGAGGCACTCTGGATGCTAGCAGAGGGTTCTGACAACTCAGAGATGGGGAGAACTATTCCTGTTGATAAAGTACTAGATGATGCTATGCTTGTTTGGGGTCAAAATGGTGAGGCTCTTCGTCCAGAGCAAGGTTATCCAGTCCGTATTTTACTTCCTGGTTGGGAAGGTAATTTATGTGTTAAATGGTTGAAGCGTTTAGAGTTTGCTACTGAACCTTGGTACTGTAAAGAGGAAACCTCAAAATATACAGATCTCAAGCCAACAGGAAAAGCAATTCAACACTTCTATGCAAATGAGGTAAACTCAACAGTAACCTCCCCATCTCCTGAAATCGATTGGACTTCATTAAAAGATGGTGATATTGTAGAGATTGAAGGACTTGCTTGGTCTGGAATGGGAACAATAACAGGCGTAGATTTATCATTTGATGGTGGTCGTAACTATGTTGAGGCGAAATTAAAAGGCTTAGTACTTCCAAAATCATGGACCCGTTGGTCTTATATACACACATACAAAAAAGGAGAGAGACTTCTTCTTACTTCAAGAGCTATGGATGATGCTGGATATATTCAGCCTACAATCGATCAAGAGGTAAGTGTAATGGGTGTTGAAGCAGTTTACCATAGAAATGCTGTAGAGACTTGGGAAGTGACACAAAGCGGTCAAGTGAACCACGTTGAAATTAGAACAATGAAAGAGGTAAAAGATGCTTAAGTTCAATAGTAAACTCATTCTTAGTACTTCTACAGCGGCTGCATTAGCAATACTAACTGTTGGCTGTATGGGTAATACATCAACTGATAAAGTAATATTAGCTACTAACCAAGTCAATGGTAAAGCAACTATAGATGGTGGAAATATATATCCGGTTATTAATGGTAAAACAGGTCCATACTATGTTAACCCTCAGGTAAAGGCAATCGCACCAAAACTCTACAATGGTAGAATTCCAACTGCTAATGAATTAGCTGCGTGGGATAAAGATGTTATGGCTGATGGTACAGGTTTACCAGAAGGGAGTGGTACTGCTGAAGAGGGTAGTGATATTTATGATGAGAAGTGTGCTTCTTGTCATGGTGATTTTGGTTCTGGTTCTGGTACATATCCTGCACTCTCAAAAGGTAATGCTTATGAAGTCCATAAGACCTTAAAAAACAATAGATGGAAGGATCCAGAAGCTGATGGACCTGTACGCGTCTTTGGCTCTTACTGGCCACAAGTTAGTACACTTTTTTGGTATATTCAAGATGGTATGCCTCACCCATTTAGTAAATCTTTAACTGATGATGAGGTTTACGCTTTGGTTGCATATATCTTAAATGTCAATGAGATGAAAATTGATGGCGTTGAAGTTGATGATAATTATGTTCTTGATCGTGAGAAATTCTTAAAAATCAAGATGCCAAATAGAGATGGTTTTGAGCCAAATATAGCTGGTCCACATGCATTAGATGATGTGCGTGCATATTATGCAAATCCTGCAAATTTTGGTGGACAGAAAGTAAAAGCAAATGAACGTTGTATGAAAAACTGTCAAGAGAAGACAGCAAGAACTATCCGTATTAAAAATGGGGGAATTAAAGACTTCTTGCCACCACTAAGTGATGTAAGAGATCTTCCTGCTGAGAAGAAGGGTTCTTTAGATGTTGCTGCAGCTTATGAGAATAGTTGTGCAATGTGCCACAGCAATGGTTCTGGTCCTGCTCCAGGTTCTAAATCTGAGTGGGCTCCCTATCTTGCTGATGGAAAAGATAGTGTCTATGATAAAGGTATCAAAGGTACAAATAGTGGTATGCCAGCAAAGGGTGGTTCTTCACTCTCTGATGCAGACTTCAAAATGGTAGTTGATTATTTAATCAACGGCAAATAAACTTAACAAAAGGAATAATTATGGAAAGAAGAAATTTTTTAAACTTAACTCTTGGTGCATTAGCTTTAGCTACTGTACCTGCTAGTGTAAAGGCAGAAGACTATAGAAAAAGTAAGCCAGCGGTATGGTCTGCACACACTGTTGATGATGCTATAAAAGCAATGTATGGTAGTAGTAAGTTAGTGATGGAGGGTGTTAAACTAAAAGCACCAGATGTAGCGAGTAATGGTGGTGCAATTCCTGTTGATTTCTCAATTGATAAAGATGTTGAAAGTATTCTAGTACTTCAAGATGCTAACCCAGAGTCAGCAGTAATGGCTATTACAACAAATAAGTATAGTGTAAACAAATACTCTATAAAAATTAAAATGGGAAAATCAGGTGGTATTATTGTTGTTGCTAAAGGTAAAGATGGTAAGCTATATGCCGCTAAGAAAACTTTAGATGTTGCACTTGGTGGTTGTGAAGGTTAATCCCTTCCTCTTTTTACAAAAAATTAATTAAAAAAGGTATATTATGAAAATAAAAGCAAAACTAAAAAACGGTGTTATAAAAGTTAAAGCGATGGCTAAACATGGTATGACTACATACGATATGATGAAAAAGAAAACTGGAAACAGAGAAGATGCAAATTTTATCGTTCATATGAATGGTGAAATCAATGGTACACAAGTTATCGATTTTTCAACTTCACAGTTTTTATCTAAAAACCCTATCTTTAAATTTGAAATCAAAGCTGATGGCTTTAAAAAAGGTGACAAATTCCTTATGAGTTGGGTTGATCGCAAAGGGAAAACTGGTAAAGGTAAAGCAAAAATCAAATAATGATTTTATAAAGAAAGTAGTGTTGTAAGATATACACTACCTTCTTACTACTCCATATACTCCGTTCCACTCTCTATAACTTACATAAAATATTTCAATATAAGAGCAAAATATGACAGGAAAGGTATTAGAACTTTTTGTAACAAAAGGTGATACAAATAAAACTAGACTTACGGTAGATAAGATTTTTCTTGATAAATTTGGTATAAAAGATGATAAATTTTATAATAAAGACCTTATGCGTTCTGTATTACTAACCTCTCTTGAAAGCTATAAACTTGCAGAAGAGCATGCTATCAATCTCTCTAAAGGATCTTTAGGGGAAAATATTTTAATGGATATAAACCCATACCATCTAAAGTCAGGAGATAGAATAAAAATCGGAAAAGTCCTCTTAGAAATAACACAAAATTGTACACTTTGTAAGGGACTCTCAAATATTAATACGCATCTTCCTAAACTTTTAAAAAACGACAGAGGAATATTTGCAAAAGTTATCAATAAAGAGTGTGAAATACATATTGGAGATGAAGTAAAAATCCTTGATTAATACTATAAAGAGAACTGCTTAAGTATAGTATTTCAACAAGCCTTTCATATTTGATCCCATATTAAGCAGTATCATATCTGCTATAACAAGTGCAGCCATTGATTCACACACTACACTCCCTCTAATCGCTACACAAGGATCATGTCTTCCCTTGAGAGAGAACTCAAGCTCTTCATTATTTGTCGTCACTGTATGTTGCTCTTGAAAGATAGAAGGAGTAGGCTTAAAGTAAACATTGAGGATTATATCTTCGCCATTACTTATACCACCTAATATACCGCCTGCATGGTTTGACTCAAACCCATCTAAACAGATAGCATCATTATTGGTAGATCCCTTAGCACGTGCACTTAAAATTCCATCACCTACTTCTACTGCTTTTACAGCATTTAAGCCCATCATGGCATCGGCTAGGACACCATCAAGTTTATAGTAGAGGGGTTGTCCTAGACCAATAGGGACACCCTCTATAACTATACGAGAAACACCACCTACAGAATCATGTTCATTTTTTGCTTTTAGTATAGCCTCTTTTTGAATAATTTCAACCTTACTATCAAGTGCATAGATAATACTACTTTTTGCATATTCATAGTTGAACTCCTTACTCTTAATACCAGCAACCTCACTAATACCACTCTTTAAAGATATACCCAACTCTTTGAGCATTAATTTTGCGATAGCTCCAGCAGCAACACGAGCAGCAGTCTCTCTAGCTGAACTTCGCCCACCACCACGATAATCTCTTATGCCATACTTATGAAAATAAGTGAAGTCAGCATGACCAGGGCGAAAAATATCTTTGATATTTTTATAATCTTTTGATTTTTGATTTGTGTTGAAAATAATCATAGCTATTGGAGTACCAGTACTTATACCCTCAAAAACACCACTTAAAATTTCTACTTTATCAGCCTCTTTTCTCGCAGTTTCAAACTCACTCTTCCCTGGTTTACGACGATCAAGTTCACTCTGAATATAAACTTCATCTATCTCTAATCCAGCAGGAACGCCATCAAGGAGACATCCTAGTGCTTTGCCATGTGACTCACCAAATGTACTAAAACGTAGCTTATTACCAAAACTGTTCACTACTGCTTCTCCTCTTTAAGTATCTGTACTGCAATTTTAGCGGACTCTTGTTGTGCTATCTTTTTACTTTTCCCTATAGCACGAGCATACTCTTTTCCTTCAATAAATACACCCACTTCAAACTCTTTTAAATGATCAGGTCCACTGCTTGAGAGTACTTTATATTCAGGAGTAATACCAAAACGAGCCTGTGTAAGTTCTTGAAGTATAGTCTTAAAGTCACGAAAGAGTGAATCAAGTGATATTTCATCATGGTTAGACTCTATAAGAGTTATGGCAATTTTACTCACTACCTCAAGTCCAGCCTCAAGATAAATTGCACCCATTACTGCTTCAAAAGCATTAGAGAGAAGTGAAGACTTTTCTCTGCCACCATTATTTTCTTCTGCATTAGACAGAAGTATGTAGTCACCCAAATTTAGAGCACGTGCTAATTTTTCAAAGCCTGTTTCATTGACAAGGGATGCTCTGATCTTTGAGAGTTTCCCCTCATCAGATTTTCTAAATTTGAAGAACAGATACTCACCTACAACAAGATCTAGCACCGCATCACCAAGAAACTCTAAACGCTCATTATCATAGGGCTGTTTGTAACTTTTATGTGTCAGTGCTTCTACAATTAGTGACTTATCTTGAAATTCATAGCCAAGTTGCTCTTGTAATATTTTTATATTCTTATTCATAAAACCTCTTTTATTCTTTATTGAAAAGAGTTATGCTCTTCTCCAATATTTTGATGGTAATTCTTCACTAAGCTCCACTCAACACGGTTTGTATCTAGCTTATGGCATGAGGCACATCTATTAAATGCGAAAGGATATCTTCTTTTACAATTTTCACAAATATATTCAAAATTTAGTGTGGCGTTTGCTTTATTTTGTAGCTTAATTAATACATCAAGTTCAAATAAAGAACTTCCTTTAGCAAGATCAATATCTCCACGTGCACTAAATAGTTCTCGTAAATAGCCATTTTTTGAAATTATATCTAAATTCAAATCTTTTTCATCTATGCGCCAAAAGATATCACTTAATAACTCACTTTTTGAACTATCAAGATGTTCCCATGCAAGTACTGGATTTACTCTAAAAAGATACTCAAAAATCATATAAGAGAGCTGATGATGTTTCTTATAAGATGCTAACAAAAATGTTGTCTTCTCTTGTATAGAGTATTTAGGTTCACATAAAAGAGCTAAAATTTCTAAATATGCACGATCTAGCGTTACATCACTGCCAAGCTCTTCTAAAGGTTCTAAAACTTCTAAAGCAGACTCATAATCTCTCATATATTCATACACTAAAAGTAAGTAGTTCAGTACTTCTTGGTTACGAGGCATAGTTTTGAGAATCTCTAAAAATATCTGTTTCGAACGCTCTAAAAAACCAGCTTTGAAATAAGTAGTTCCAAGTAAATTCATTATATCTAGTCTATTTTTATAGGTACAAATTTTTAGAAGTTCATTATAAATTTCGATACTTTTTTCATAATCACCATTTTTATAATAAAAGTTTGCCAGAAGTAACCATGACCCCTCAGAAAGTTCTCCACTGCTAGTTAGAGTATATAATTCTGATTGCGATGTAGATGTTGAAAATTGGTTAAGAAAATTTGTTAAACACTCCGTATCCCTATTAAAACGGTATTTATTCCACCAATAGGAAAAAAAAGCTATCATAAAGATAATAACAAAAAAGATTATTATAGAAAATAGTGGATCCCTATACTCAATAAAAAAAGAGTTCATTCCTAGTAAACCATTGCTGCATAGTTGTCTTTAAGTTTCTCAAATTGTATAAAAGAATTTTTCCAGTATCTACATACTAAATTTAAAACGCCGAATTTTAAGGAGATCTCTCTCCAGAGCCACAAAGAGTTAAAAGTACTTGATAAGTGTGACATAACTTTTTACTCCTTGAGAAATTAATCTTATAAGATTATATACTCTTTTTTGTCAGACAAGACTTAAAGAGTTTGCTAAAAGATAGAAGTAATAACTTTAGTAACTACAAATCCACCAACAACAAGCCATACAAACATACTGCCTGCAGTATAAAGTGGTGCAAGACCAAGACCCTTAAATTTCGCAAAAATTGTCCCCATCCCAAGTGCTGTCATAGCCATTGTAAGCAAAAATGTATCTATTTGATTAATGGTAGCAACGATATTATGTGGTACTAAGTCTAACGAATTAAAACCTGCCATACCAACGAAATATACTGCAAACCAAGGAATACTCAAAGTTAGTCCATTTCCTGTTCCACCAGCTTTTTTTGCTTGAATAGAGAGATAAAGACCAAGAACAATAAGCATAGGAGCAATCATAATGACACGAGTCATTTTCACAATTACTGCAGAGTTTGCCATTATTTCAGGTGAGCCTTGAACTGAAGCTGGAACAGCTACTACTTGTGCGACTTCATGGATAGTACCACCAACATAGATACCAAATTGCTCAGGAGACATATGTAAAAATCCTGTTGCAGATTCAATGATAGATGCATAAAGAACTGGGTATAAAAACATAGAGATAGTGCCAAAGAGAACAACCATAGAGACAGCAACTGCTGTCTTGTGACCTTCTGCTTTAAGAACTGGTTCGGTTGCTAAAACTGCTGCTGCACCACACACTGAAGCACCTGCTGCTGTTAGCATAGATGTATCTCTATCCATCTTAAATATTTTTGTACCAAGATATGTCCCTAGTATAAATGTTGTAGAGAGCATAATAAGCGAAACCATAAAACCACTCATACCAACTTCCATAATCTGCTGAAATGTAATGCGAAAACCGTAAAAGACAATTGCAAAACGTAAAATTTTCTTCCCAGAAAAAGTAATACCTGTTCCCCATTCACTAGGAATATGTTGATGAAGGGTATTTGCATAAAATATACCCATAACTATACCTATAACAAGTGGAGAAATTCCAAGTGCTTTTACTGGTGCTAAACCTGCTATCATAGTTGCTGCCGCTGCAAAAATTGCAACAAATATGATACCAGAGATCGTACCTTTTCTATTTTTTGCTGAAAAAGCCATTTTTGTCCTTTGGTGATTTTAACTAATCCTAAATTATAAGTGCAATTATAGCAAATTTTGTAACTTTTAAAGCAAAGTTTGTAAATAAGCAAATGTATATCATAAATAAAAAAAGATATAATTTCAAAAAAAGAGAAGAGTATGAATTTTAAAGACCTCCCACTTGAATCGCAGATGCTTACTACATTAGATGCTCTTGGCTATAAAAATGCAACACCTATTCAAGCAGAGACATTACCGCTTATATTAGAGGGAAAAGATATTATAGCTGAGGCTAAAACTGGAAGTGGGAAGAGTGCCGCATTTGGAATAGGGTTACTCTCTAAACTTGATGTAAAAAAGTTTCGTGTCCAATCTTTAGTGCTCTGCCCTACTCGTGAATTAGCTGACCAAGTAGCAAAAGAGCTTCGCCGTATTGCAAGGTTTAAACATAATATTAAGATATTGATGCTCACAGGTGGAGAAAGTTTTGGCAAACAGTTAGGATCTCTTTCGCATCAAGCTCATATTGTTGTAGGAACACCAGGTAGAGTACTCAAGCACCTAAACAAAAAGAGTTTAGAATTAACAAATTTAAAAATGTTCGTGTTAGATGAAGCTGATAGAATGCTTGATATGGGATTTATTGAAGAAGTAGAATCCGTGATGGCGTTTACTCCAAAAGAGAAGCAAATATTACTTTTTTCTGCTACTTATAATGATGAAGTATTAGCTGTTAGCAGGCATATACAAAAAGATGCAGTGTGTGTAAAAACAACAGAGATAGAAGCGGCAAATAAGATAAAAGAGCAGTTCATCGCTACACAAAATAAAGAAGATAGTTTCGTAAAAATCCTCTCAGAATATAAACCTACAAATGTCATACTCTTTACAAACACAAAGATAGAGTCCAAGGAGCTAGCAGAGAATCTTCAAAGAAGAGGAATTGATGCTATAGCTATTCATGGTGATTTAGAGCAGTATGAGAGAAATGATGTACTAGTACAGTTTGCTAACAAATCTTCTCCTATCTTAGTAGCAACAGACGTAGCTGCTCGTGGACTTGATATAAAAGAGCTCTCTATGGTTGTAAACTATGACACTCCTCATGCAATAGAGACTTATACACATAGAATAGGTAGAACTGCTCGTGCAGGTGCTGAGGGTATAGCTATTACTCTTTACTCCTCATATGAGCAAGAGAGGGCTAATAAGTATAGAGATGGCAAAAGAGATTTTATAGAAGATGCAGACCTAAAAGGAAGCATTACCTATAAACTCAAATCACACTTTGTGACACTTGTCATAGAGGGCGGGAAAAAAGATAAGTTACGTGCAGGAGATTTATTAGGTGCTTTAACAGGTGATGCAGCTCTAATGGGAAGCAGTATAGGCAAGATAGATATCTATGATAGACAAGCTTATGTAGCTATAGAGGCTAAATTTATAGATGACGCTCATGCAGCCCTTCAACGAGGAAAAATTAAAGGCAAAAGGTTTAGTGTTTGGATTTTATGATCCTAGAGGATCCAGCACTTAACTAGATATATGCACTCTAAAAATCATCATCCTCAAACTCTTTGTCAAGTTCTCGTTGGTATTTTTCCTCTTGTTCTTTTTTAAATTCTGTTTTTGTGAGTACTGCTTCATGTAAAAACTGACCAAAAAATGTTTTTGATTCTGTCTTCGCCAAAAAGAGATATATTCCAATAAGTAAAGAGATAAATGTTATAGTAGCGATAAATGCTTGCAGAGGATTAAACATTTGTATAGGCTCTTTTATCCTCATTTCACAAACGCCACCAGGACAGTATTGGGGAGCATTTTTCATAACCCATTTATATACGATACACCCTACACAGATAGCAAAAGCACTCTCCATAAACATAAGTGAGATACAAAGAACACAGATTAAAACTTTATAAAAAGTAATATCCCAGTGAAGTACAAACCACCAGACCATAGGAAAAGAGATCATCCATCCAAGTGCCCATGCAAAACGCTTTTGCGCTGCTCCCACATATTCAGGTTTCTGATCACGGACTATAAATCTTCCTATTAGAAGAGAAGGTGAGTAACTCGGAGCAAACACTCTTGCAACAAAATCTAAAAATAAAAATGAGAGATAAACTTTAGCTACTATAATATGGTTAAAACCTATGCCAACAAAGATAACAATAGTACCAAGCATACCCAAAATTCCGGCAGCAGCTCTCGCCTCTCTTTCATTTATAACACGAATATCATAACCAGGTACCTCTTCACCATAGTTCATAAACATCTCTTTAAAATTCAAAATAAGGCTCCTCTAATTCTTTATTAGTGAAATTATACCTAAAAAGAAGTACGACTTCTCTTTTGGAAAAATTCTAAGAGTCAAATAGTTTCTACAAAAGACTACTTACCATTGTACTTCCCAAATTCACTATCATAATCTTTTATAAGTCTGTATGCAGCATGCAGTGAGGCAACAACCATAGTTGATGCGCCATAACGCCCCTCTAATATAATCCCTTCACAACCAAATTGTTCTATGAATGCTCGTCCATACTCTTTGGACTCTATCACATTGACAAAACCAACAGGAAAAAGGAGAAGTATAATATTATCAAGATTTATTTTATGTTTTATAAGTGCATTTATAGCAGCATAGATATATGTCGGAGCATTGCCGCATGCAAGTACCATAGGTTCATCTTTAAACTTTTCTATAGCAAGTTCTACTGCAGCATAAGATCTAGTTGTTTCATTCTGTTTTGCCAGCTCAAAAGCTTCTGGTTCATTTACATAGCAGATAACCTCATTTTCATATTTATCAAGATAAAATTTACTCAATCCTGAACGTATCATATTTGTATCTACTATAAGTTTTGCTTTTCTCTCTAGTAACTCTTTGAGTTTTAGTATGGCATTAGGGCTAAAGTAGATATTCTCTATCACCTGCTCAAAACAGGTAGTGGTGTGAATAAGGCGTTCAACTAAGGCTCTCTCATTTGCATCAAATCTCTCAAAACCCTTATATGTCACAGCTTCAGCATGAATCATCTCAAAAGATTTGACACTAATTGCCTCGCCACTATTTATCGGTGGTTCTTGTAGTATAAAGTTCATAAAAATCCCATAGTTTATCTATAAGATGATTATATCATAAAAAAATTTGAAAACTCTTTGTCTAGTAATACTTAACTTTTGCACCTAAATCCTAGTAAATTTTGAGTAGTGCTTCTATGATAAAACTGAAAAATTCCTTTTAATCTAAACCCATTTTTGCAGGGTTTAAAATATTGTTCGGATCAAACGCCATCTTTATGGACTTAAAAAGGTTCATCTCCTCTTCACTAAACGCCATATTCATGTAAGGGGCTTTTGCAAGACCTATACCATGCTCACCACTAAGTGTACCACCTAGATCTACTGTTGCCTGAAAAACCTCTTCTATTGCTTTATACGCTATCTTGACCTGTTGTGGGTCACTGCCATCTACCATAACATTTGTATGAACATTTCCATCGCCAGTATGTCCAAAACATGGAATGTTTATCTTATACTTATCAGCTATGGCATAAAACTTTTCAAGAAGTTCAGGCAGTACTGCACGAGGAACGGTAACATCTTCGTTAAGCTTTTTACTTCCATAAACGCTAAGTGCTGGCGAGGCATTTCTTCTAGCAAACCAGATATCAGCGGCCTCTTTCTCATCCTTAGCAATTTTGAAATCACTACAGCCATTTTCCTTAAAAACTCTCTCTATTTGAGCGAGTTGAAAGTTAAGATCATCTTCTAGGTTTCCATCTACATCTGTTATAAGAAGTGCTCCTGCATCTATAGGAAGTCCTTTGTTAAATGTCTTTTCAACTGCACGGATAGTAAGATTATCTAAAAACTCCATAGCAACTGGCGTTATACCACTTGCCATCGTTTTATAGACTGACTCCATAGCTTCACTTACTGTTGGGAAAACACCAACTGCCGTTTTTGTCATCTTTGGTTTTGGGATTAAGCGAAGAGTTATCTCTGTAAGAACTGCTAATGTTCCCTCACTAGCGATGAGTATGCCACTAATGTTATACCCTGCTACATCTTTAATAGTGCGTTTACCAGCCTTTATAATATCTCCATTTGGCAAAACTGCACGAGTTGCCATCACATAGTCTTTAGTAATGCCGTACTTTGCGGCACGCATACCACCTGCATTTTCACTGACATTGCCACCTATGGTAGAGTAGTCTTGCGATGCTGGATCTGGTGGATAGAATAACCCTACAGCTTCTACAGCTCGTTGGAGATCCATATTGATAACTCCTGGTTGTACTATGGCTACCATATTTTTCATATCTATCTCTAGTATCTTGTTCATATGTTTCTCAAAACCAAGAATAATACCACCATTACTTGGGAGTGCACCACCTGTAAACCCTGATCCTGCTCCACGAGGAACGATCACTATTTTATACTCATTGCAGTACTTAAGAATTCTACTCACATCCTCTTCATTTCGAGGAAAAATTACAGCGTCTGGCTCAAACTTTGTTCTTGTAGCATCATAAGAGTATGCTATAAGGTGTGCTTTATCACTATAAATATTTTCATCACCCACTATAGATGTAAAAAATTCTATATCTTTTTTATCAATCATGATCTACTCTCCTATCTCAAATCTATCAAGCAAAAAATGTAATTTTTCATCGCCATTTTTTATAATCTCATACAGTTCTCTATTTTTTGGATTATATTTTACTAAAAGCTCATAATAGTGTAGTGCATATTCAGTGAGCTTATCACTTCCTGCACCCCAAAAGTTAGCCTCTATCTTCTCTACACGTGAGTAAAATGGCAACTTAACACTATCTTGCTTAAATACTGCATCGTTAATACTCAAGATAGCAAAACTTTTTATATCTACAGTATAAACTTTTTGATCTAAGTAGAAGAAAACCAAACCAATACCAGAGGCTATACTCATTGCTTCAAAATCTTCTTTAAGAGGGGTTGGATGTCCACGATAGGAGAGTACTGTAGCAAAAAAGTCTATATGCACCCACTGAATCTTCACACTTTTGGTGATACGGTGATAGATCTCTTCATTTGGAGCGATTAGAACTGCTCTAGTATAGCCAAACGCCAACTGAGCCTCATCACCTACTTGCACTTTCCATTTGCCTGTTGGCAAAGAGTTATTTCTCAATGCATTAAAGGGAGTCATCTTTAATGTAGCTATCTTTGTCTTTAGATCATAACTCACAACATATACATTTTTAAGAATTGTTGTATGTTGTTCTGTAATTTTATGGACTATAAATCCACTCACGCCCACATCTATATGATCAAGCTTAACAGTAGCTGTCCCATCTTCTTCATTTATACCTACTATAGGAGCTTTAATCATAGTGGCAAAAAGTTCAAAGCTCATAAGTAATACTAAAATTATCTGTTTCATATCTCTTCTTTTTATAATAGATTGAATGCGATTATATCAAACAAACCTCAGACTAAGCAAAAATTTGCTAATGTTTTACAATTTTTTATTTTAGGCATATATTAGTGATACGAATTTTCTTACTCCTCTTATTTACAACAACAATGTTTGCATCCCAGGTAGAGCGTTTTCGCTGGAAAGATGGTGAGACATATCTTGTTTTTTTAGAAAAGAACAGACTTCCCGTAGTACCTCTTTATTATAATCTTGACAAAGATGACCAACGACTTACAGAAGAGATAAGAGCTGGAGTTCATGGGCAGATTCTAAAAAGTACAGAGGGAGAAATACTCCAGATGCTCCTCCCATTAAATGATCAACTCCAAATCCATATATATAAAGAAAATGATACTTACAGATTTGAAGCCATTCCTATCATTTGTACAACAAAGATAGAAGCCTTTGCCACTAAGATAGTAAGCTCGCCAAACTATACTATTATGAAAAAAACAGGTTCTCGTAAACTTGCACAGATATTTGTAGCAAATTTTAGAAACTCTTTGAACTTTAAAAATGATATCCGTACTGGCGATAATCTTGTGATGATTTATGAACAAAAGTATAGATTAAATCAAGTTTTTTCTATGCCTATCTTACATGCTGCTATGATAGAGATGCGACACAAAAAACACTATATCTATCTTAATGATGACAAACGCTACTATGATGAGAGAGGACATGAAGTCGAAGGATTTTTACTTGCACGCCCTGTAAGAGGAGCTAGGATATCCTCTTATTTTACCAAACGTAGATGGCACCCCATACTCCATAAATGGAAAGCACATCTAGGCATAGATTACGTAGCAAGAAGAGGTACTCCCATATATGCTGCAGGAAGTGGTACTATTGTCTGGGCTGCTCGTATGGGAACTTATGGCAATCTCGTTAAAATTCGTCATACAGATGGCTATGAGACACGCTATGCTCACATGAAATCCATTCGTCGGGGTATCTACAGAGGTAAACATGTAAAAAAGGGACAAATTATCGGTTATGTAGGCACAACAGGTCGTTCAACTGGACCACATCTACACTTTGAACTCCGTAAACATAGTCGTGCCCTCAACCCACTGAGAGTAGTTCAGGTCACCACGAAAAAGCTTAAAGGTAAGCAGTATAAAGCTTTTATAAAGCTTAAGAAAGATTATGATGCGACTATTGCACTCCATTTACAAAATCAAACCAAATTTAAAAGAATGAGTAAATTTGAAGGTATATGTTATATTCATTTAATGTAACAATATTTACAATATTAACTCTAAAACAGGTTAAAAGAGAGGATTAATCACTCTCTCACAAGCACCTATGCAAAATCTATAGGATCCATATCTATTTCAGCTAAGGTAACTCTCGTCGCATGTATAGCTCTGATGATAGAAGTACTCTTATCTGAACGTAGAAGTATCTCAAAACGGTACTTATTTGCAACTCGCTCAATGATACATTTACCAGATCCTACTATCTCTACATCACTAAACGCCATAAGAGCATCACTCATTTTTCTCATCTCTTCTTGAGCTTTCAATCCATTTTTATGTGAAAAAAGTACACGACAAAGTTTTTTATAAGGGGGATAGAGCTCTTTTCTATATGCTTTCTCCTCTTCTAAAAAGGCTTCATACTCTTCTAAATAAGCAGAAAAAAACGGCTCGTTAAAACTCTGTACAAGAACAAGAGCATCTTTTTTACGACCACTTCTTCCAGAGACTTGAATAAGAGAAGAGAGTGCCTTTTCCCTTGCTCTATAATCTCCCATATTGAGTATATTATCCATACCCATTATAACAGCTAAGGTTACATCATGATAATCATGCCCTTTTGAGAGCATCTGTGTACCTACGAGTATGTCGCTCTCATGTTCGTTAAATCTCTTAAGTGCTTTTTTAAGTTTAGTAGGTGTGGTGATGGTATCACGATCAAACTGCTCTATATTTGCATTAGGAATTGCTTCTGAAATATCTTTTACTACTTCTGCCGTTCCTAAACGTGTGCTTGTAAGATTTGGACTAAAACATTTGCTACAGACCTTAGGAATAGGCTGAGTAAAGTTACAGTAGTGGCACTTCATCGCTCTACTCTTTTGATGAATACTTAAACCAACACTACAAAAGGTACACTCATCAGTATACCCACAATCAGCACAAATAAGATACTTAAAATTTGCCCGAGTTGGCAAGAAGAGTATCGACTGCTCTTTTGCCTGCTGTGTTTTCTCTAAAGAGGAGAGTATCATAGGTGAAAGTCTCTCTATACTCTTCTCATAAACAAACTTTTTACTTGAGTTAAAGTATCCACCTTTGAGTCTTATAAAAGGGAACTTTACATAAGAGCTCAAAGAGGGAGTAGCACTTCCTAAGATTACATTTATATTACAGAGTTTTCCCATATAGATCGCTAAATCTCTAGCATTGTATCTTGGTCGTGATGAGGACTTATAGCTATCATCGTGTTCTTCATCAACAACTATGACTCCTAAATCATAAATAGGTAAAAAGAGTGCCGAGCGTGGACCTGCTACTATCTTCGCTTCACCACTATGTATCTTCTTTAGTGCTAATTTTTTCTGTTGTGTAGAGAGTTTTGAGTGCCACATCACAACAGACTCACCAAAATGCTCTTGTAAACGAATACTCATTTGTGGTGTTAAAGATATTTCTGGCATCAAAAAGATACTGCGTTTACCCTCTTCTATCATCTTCTCAAAATACTTCATATATATCTCAGTCTTTCCACTTCCTGTATCGCCAAAGAGCAGTCCAACTTTTTGTTTTTGTAAAAATGCTAAGGCTTGTGTCTGTTTTTTAGAAAGTGTTATTTTAGATTCTATCTCCACTTTATCACTTTTAGAGTACAATGCACTCTTTTCACCATCAAACGCCATCATTAGAGAATAAGCATCCCCTAAAGAGCAAATATAGTAGGTAGAGATAAAGTGTGCCAATGCCATCTGTTGGGAGGAGTAAAAACTTTTAGTAACTTCTAAAATCTCTTTTGTCTCAAAGTCAGGTTGCTTACACAAAGAGAGGACAACAGCACGTTTCACTCTTGTGTTAAACTCCACTGTTACTTCTGTGCCTATGTTTATAGTTTGTGATGACTCATAAGTAAACTCACCTAGTGGCGAACCTATTATAGCAAGAGTGAAGTACTTCAGATCTTCCATCTATTTATAGACATTTACTCTACTAGTTTACTGCATATAGACGCTTGAGCTACATCTAGTACTAGTGTACCATCTGAGCTCGTATATGTAAAGTCACAATTACTATTGCCTATTTTATATCTATAGTGAGCAGAGGCAACACTATCTGTACCTATGCTTGTCCAGTGTCCAGCTGATGCATTATCTGTAATTCCATATGTTAAAACTCCATCAAACAGCTTCGTTCCATTTATCTTTAAACCTGTAATAAAACTACTATCACCAGTAATAAGTCGGCTTTGGCGTTCAGTAATAATCGCCGAACGTATGGAAGATATATCAGCTCGACCTTTGCTTATCTGAGCATCTTCTCTTGTTGCTGTAAACTTCGGAATAACTATTGCAGATAAGATACCTATAACTATTATGACAAAAACGAGTTCTATCATCGTAAATGCATTTCTCATAAAAAAACCTCTTTCATATAAATAAGTAGATTATATGATAATATCATAAATTACATTATTTTGATTTAAAACCCAAATTATTCTATAACAATCAAGAGAGCTCCAAATTCATAAAAGTCCATCTTTTTTTAAATAACTCTTCCATTATGAGTCGAATCCGCCTAAGTCAGCTTGTTGTCTAATTTGGTATGAAATTATTGTAGTAGAAAAAATTGATTTTCAAGGATATATGAGAAAGAGTAAAGAGTTAGGTTGCGTTATATATGCATTCCCATGGAGACCATGGGAACTAAAAGATGAAGTTAGTAGCTTAGTACTCTACTGAAGACCCACCAAATGAATGGGTTTTAGTAAGATTAGCCACAGCAAGATTTAAGCCTTTACACTCAGATGAAGTATTTGATTCACTTTTTATAGTTATGTTTCCATCTAATCCTCCTTTAAAGCTTAAACAAGATGTATCTGCAGAATCATTAAAATAGACATAATCATTACTTGGATCCAGAGTAACAGCACTAGAACTATTATCTCGTTTATAAAACTTAACATTCGTCATCTCTTCAACTGTCCCAAATTCACCATGTGCCGTATAATATGAACCCATATCTGAAAGTGCTGTTGCAACATCAGAAGCATATGTAGAGACCTTAGCATCTGTACGTGTAGCTGAAAGCTTTGGAATAGCAACTGCTGCTAAAATACCTAAAATAACGATAACGAAGATCAATTCGATCATTGTAAAACCAGTTCTTTTCATAAGAACTCCTTTGTAAATAAAAAATTTGGATTACACTTGTAACCTTAAGGCGAACTATAAGCTCAATTATCTTAAATTTTGCTTAAAAAATGCACTTTTTATTACTTTTTATTATAAATTTGCTCAAAAATCTTAAAATTAAGCATTTTTGGAATAAATTTTGCTTGTTATTTTATATATGCGAAAAGGAGTGATTATGAGTATTCAAATTTCAAAAACGGCTCTACTTTTAGAGAATGCTTTAGACTACCGTTCTATGCGTCAAGACATGATAGCATCGAACATTGCTAATGCTGATACTCCTTTTTACAAACCTCGTGATATAAGCTTTGAAAAAGCACTTATTGCAAAAAAAGCAGACCTTCTTCAAGATAAACAGCAACTTCAAATGATGCTTACAGATACTAAACATATAAAACCAAAAATAAAAACCAGCTCTTACAAACCTACTCTCTTCTTTAGAGATGGGCATATGGCTCGTAATGATGGTAATAGTGTGGATATAGATGTAGAGACTACAGAGATGAGTAAAAACTCTATCATGTATAATGCTCTCATCGGTGCTATGAAAAAAGATAGTGCTATTTTTAGAAGTGTCATAGAAGCATCACAGAAGATAAACTAAAGTAGCTTAAGGATAAAAAAATGAGTAATTTTTTAAGTAGTTTTGATATTGCAGGGTATGGACTCTCTGCTCAGCGTGTACGAGTAAATACTATATCAAGCAATATTGCTAATGCACAAACAACACGTACTAAAGAAGGTGGACCCTATCGTCGAAAAGAGGTTCTCTTTCGCGCCATAAACTTTAATGATCAATTTAATAAAACACTCAATAGTATGACAAAGAGTGCTTCTTATGGAGATCCTCTCGATGAAGGAGATTTTGGAAAAAGAGTAAATCCTGCTATCATGAGTGTAATAGTTGATAAAATAGCTAGAGATGATAGTAAACCGAAGATGAAGTTTGAACCAAACCACCCTGATGCTGATGCAAAAGGCTATGTTGCGTATCCAAATATTAATCCTGTCATCGAAATGGCCGATTTGGTAGAGGCAACACGATCGTACCAAGCAAATGTGGCCGCATTTCAAAGTAGTAAAGATATGGCATCCTCTGCTATCTCTTTACTTCAATAATTTTAACAAGGAGAGTACTTATGAATACTATTAAAGATCTTTCAAGTATAGGCTCAACTTCTGACCTTTTAAAAGGAAAATCTTCTGTAAAACCTACAGGTAACTCAGCATTTATGGAGCATCTCAAATCTGCTCTCAATGAAGTGAATGAACTGCAAGAAGAGAAAGAAATTGCTGTAGCTGATCTTGCCACAGGACAGGTAAAAGATCTGCATCAAGCTGCAATAGCTATAGATAAAGCAGAACTCAATATGAAACTTATGCTTGAGATAAGAAATAAGGCTTTAAATGCATACAAAGAGCTAGGTAGAACACAACTTTAGTCATTTATGGTAAATAACAATAGTAAAAAGGTTCTCTCACTATATGCCCTAATAAGCTTCGGTTTTTTTATTTTTCTCTCTGTTATGTTTTTAAATATCATCAAACCGAGACATCTCCCCTCTCTCTACACAAAAGAGAGTTCTCGTGCCCAGCGTGGTAGCATCATCAGTGCAGATGGATTTCATCTTGCTACTACAAAAAAACTCTACAAAGCTGTAGTCAACACACGCTATATCGATCCCGAAAAAAAAGAGCTTTTTGTAGCGCTATTTAGTATCTACTCAGGTATGCAACCCCAAGCGATCAAAAAACGTTTAGCAGGACATAAAGGTGTTGTTGTACTAAGTTACAATATAGCAGAGATTCAAGCACACTACCTCAAAAAACTTGCACGAGAACTTCATAAATTTAAAGTCTTTTTAGAGTTAAAAAATGCAAGAACAGGTCTGCGCTCTATACAGGGATTAAGTATTATAGAGAGTGGAGAGAGTAGAACGTATCCTTATGGTAATCTACTCACTCCCATTATCGGCTATCCCCATAAAATTGAAAATAATGGCTACACATCTATACAGGGTGTTAAAGGTTTAGAAAAGCGCTTTGACAATGAACTCTCTGCACAACAAAATAGCTTTAGCCGTGGAAAACGAGATGTGAACTCTTACATTATTCTCAACAAAGATAGTTTTACAAAAGCAAAAATCAATGGACTTGATATAAAACTCACTATTCCAGTAGCATTACAAATCAAGATGGAACGTATGCTAGACAAGATGAAAAAAAACTTAACTGCAAAAGAGATTATGCTTGTTATTATGAACTCTACAACTGGAGAGATCTATACTATGGCAAGCTCTAACCGCTATCTGCCAAAAAATATTAAACGTAGTGACTATCCATCTTTAAACTCTGGAATGATAGAGTATAGTTTTGAACCAGGTAGTGTTATTAAACCCATTACCTTTTCTCTTCTTTTAGAAAAAAAACTTATCAACCCTTATGACCTTATTAATGGACATAATGGACGCTATAAAATGGGACGAAAAGTTATTACAGATGAGCATAAATTTAATTGGCTTAGTGCAGAGAATGTCATTGTGTACTCTTCAAACATAGGTATGGCACAGTTATCACAAAAACTTTCTGGATATGAGTTTTATGAGGGACTCAAAAGATTTGGTTTTACAGAAAAATCTACTCCTGATCTTATTTATGAGAAGAGAGGTTCTATCCCTACTCCTAAACGGTTAGAAAATAAGATATATAAGGCAACCTGTTCTTATGGTTATGGAATGCGAGCAAATCTTATGCAATTACTTCGTGCTTACTCAGCCTTTAACAACAATGGTCGAATGGTCTATCCAAAACTCGTTGAGAGCTTTATAGATGAGTATCATAGAGAGAGCAAACTCCCTTACAAAGAGCAACTACAAGCTATCAGTAGTACTACAGCAAAAAAAGTACAAAAAATCCTTATAAAAACTGTCAATAAAGGAACTGGGAAAAAAGCACTAACACCTGGTTTAGTCATCGGCGGGAAAACTGGAACTGCTCATATAGTAGAAAAAGGGGAGTATGTACATAAGTATAACACTGCATTTATAGGTTTTGCAAATGATGCAAAAAGAAAATACTCTATAGGTGTTATTGTAGTGCAACCTCAAAAGAGTCACTATGCTTCACAAACTGCGGTACCAGTATTTAAAAAGGCTATAGAGATAATGATAGAAGATGGGTATTTAAAGCCAAATATTGTCAAGTAACCTAGTCTTGCCAACAATGACCTCCACTAATATGATAGTATTACCAATCTCAATCTCATCAATTACCTCAAATTCATAATTAAGAATCTCAATATAACCGATTTCTAATGGCTCTAAAATCTTCTTCATAACCTCTTTTATCTTCTGAACTTCTAACTCTCCACTACGTAACATATTTGATGCCTCATAAAGTGAGCGTGAGATTTTTAGGGCTTCTTTATGCTCCTCTTTACTCAAGTATATATTACGACTACTTAATGCCAAACCATCGATTTCTCTTACTGTATCAATTGGTACAATTTTAACACTCATAAAGAGTTGCTTAACCATAAGAGCAATAAGATGAAGTTGTTGAGCATCTTTTTTACCAAAATAGGCATAATCTGGATTTACTATATTAAAGAGTTTATTTACTACTGTTAGGACACCATTAAAATGCCCTGGTCTTGTAGCACCTTCTAAAACATACCCTCTTATAGGTGGTGCTATAAGAGTTATCTCATCACTCTCATAAATATCTTCTGCTTTGGGGAGAAAGAGAACATCTACACCAGCATAAGTACAAACTCTTTTATCAGCTTCATTATTTGAGGGATACTTCTGTAAATCCTCTCCCTCTAAAAACTGTGTAGGGTTTACAAAGATAG
Source organism: Sulfurimonas sp. endosymbiont of Alviniconcha boucheti (assembly GCA_021766785.1). Lineage (GTDB taxonomy): Bacteria > Campylobacterota > Campylobacteria > Campylobacterales > Sulfurimonadaceae > Sulfurimonas. Next base: position 373,165 of record JAICBP010000083.1, on the reverse strand, counting down.
ATACTACAACAAACTCACACTCTTTTTTTGCTGCCTTTATGAGTGAGAGATGCCCATCATGAAGAGCACCCATAGTAGGAACAAATCCTATACTTTTTGTAATAGCTTTAAGATAAGTTTTCAACTCTAAAGCATCTGAGAAAATCTTCATTTTAAGTCCATATATAATATAATCACAATTATAACAAATATGAGGCTAATAATGGACAATTATGAATATACAGAACTACTAAAAAGCATTACACTAAAAATGAGCAATATCACTAATGTTGTAGAGCCTAACAAGATTCAAAAGAGACTCCAAGAGATTGAAGCACTTGAAAATGAGCAAGAGTTTTGGAGTGACTCTGCAAATGCCGCTAAAATCCAAAAAGAGAAGAGACAACTTGAGAGAAAACTCGAAAAATACACTGTAGCAAAAGAGGCAGTAGAAGATGCGAAAGAACTTTATGAAATGGCAAAAGAGGAGAGAGATGAGGAGTCCCTAGAGTCTCTTTATGCAGATGCTCCTATACTTCTTAAGCAGATACGAAGTATGGAGATAGAAGTCCTTCTCGATGGAGAGAGTGATGCAAATAATGCCATCGTATCTATACACCCAGGAGCTGGAGGAACTGAGAGCCAAGACTGGGCAGAGATGCTTCTTCGTATGTATAAGCGCTGGGCTGAACGCCGTGGTTTTGGCATAGAAATTCTTGATTATCAAAATGGTGATGAAGCTGGTATAAAAGATGTTTCATTTATCGTAAAAGGTGAAAATGCTTATGGCTATCTTAAAGTAGAAAATGGCATACATAGACTTGTCCGTATCTCACCTTTTGACTCAAACGCCAAACGCCATACCTCTTTTAGTTCTGTTATGGTCTCACCAGAAATAGATGATGCTATTAACATTGTCATAGAAGATAAAGAGATACGAGTAGATACCTATCGCTCTAGTGGTGCAGGTGGACAACATGTCAATAAGACTGAATCAGCTATTCGCATCACACATATAGAAACTGGTGTTGTCGTACAGTGTCAAAATGATAGAAGTCAGCATAAAAATAGGGCTACTGCTATGAAAATGCTAAAATCCCGTCTCTATGAACTAAAGTTAGAAGAACAAAAAGCAGAACAAGAAGGAGTCTGTAAAAGTGAAATAGGCTGGGGACACCAAATCCGTTCTTATGTTATGCAACCCTATCAACAGGTCAAAGATACTCGTTCAAATGAAGCATACTCAAATATTTCTGGCATATTAGATGGAGATATAGATAAACTAATAGAAGATGTTTTAATAGTACAAAATAGACAATAATTCAGTTCTATCAAATGAGTATAAGATTATAGGAGTAGAAAATATAGAGGGAGAGCACCTCTCCCTCTAAGGAAGAGATAGAGAAAAATACTCTCTTTAAATAAAATTATCCGTTACGTTTTTTCTGAATCTCTTCAGATACAGCTTTTGGAACTTCAGAGTAGTGATCAAATTCCATAGCATATGTTGCACGACCTTGAGTAGCTGAACGAAGATCTGTTGAATAACCAAACATTTCAGATAGAGGAACAAATGCATCAACAATTTTGTTACCAGCACGATCACCCATAGAGTTCACTTGCCCACGACGACGGTTAAGGTCACCAATAACATCACCCATATTCTCTTCTGGTACTTCAACTTCAACCTTCATCATTGGCTCTAGGATAGAAGGGTTTGCCTTACGACAAGCCTCTTTAAATCCCATAGAAGCTGCAAGCTTAAACGCCATCTCATTTGAATCGACATCATGATAAGAACCATCATAAAGTGTTACATCTACATCTTCCATCGGATATCCAGCAAGAACACCTGTTTGCATCGCTTCTTCACAACCTTTTTGAACAGCTGGAATATACTCTTTTGGAACAGTTCCACCCTTAATCTCATTGTGAAATACAAAACCAGTATCAGGTTCACCTGGCTTAACAGTAAGATAAACATGACCAAACTGACCGCGACCACCTGACTGTTTCGCATACTTATACTCTTGTTGCACTTCATCTTTGATAGACTCACGATAAGAGACCTGTGGAGCACCAACTTCCGCATCAACATTAAATTCACGTCTCATACGATCAACAAGAATTTCAAGATGCAACTCACCCATACCAGCAATAATAGTCTGACCTGTCTCTTCATCAGTATTTACTCTAAAAGATGGATCTTCTGCTGCAAGTTTTCCTAAAGCTATACCCATCTTTTCTTGGTCAGCTTTTGTTTTTGGCTCAACGGCAACAGAGATAACTGGTTCTGGAAAATCCATACGCTCTAGTACAACTTTTTCTTCACCTGTGCATAAAGTATCACCAGTAGTAGTTGACTTAAGACCAACAACTGCACCTATCTCACCAGCATAGATCTCTTTTACCTCTTCACGCTTGATTGCATGCATTTTTACAATACGCCCAATTCTCTCTTTTTTATCTTTTGTAGAGTTATGAACAAAAGAACCAGCTTCTAGTGAACCACGGTAAACACGAATAAAAGTAAGAACGCCGACAAATGGATCAGTCATAATCTTAAATGCTAATGCAGCAAAATCACCATCATCAGTAGAATCTACGATTACTTCTTGCTCCTCATCATCCATAAGTGTACCACGAATAGCTTCCGCTTCAACAGGAGATGGTAGGTATGCAACAACTGCATCAAGAAGTGTTTGAACACCTTTATTTTTAAATGCAGTACCTGGAGTCATCGGAACAACAGCCATTCCAAGAGTTGCAGACTTAATAGCAGCTGCAATCTCTTCTTCAGGGATCTCTTCACCCTCTAGGAATTTTTCAGCAAAATCATCATTGCCTTCAACTTCAGCTAAAGTTTCAAGCATCTTCTCTTTATACTCTTGAGCGATCTCTTGAAGTTCAGGACGAATATCTTGAACATGATAGTTAGAACCCATAGCTGCATCTTGATCCCAAACGATCTCTTTCATAGTTACTAAATCAACAACACCCTCAAACTCAGCTTCTGCACCGATAGGAAGTTGGATAGGCATTGGATTACCCTTAAGACGATCACGGATTTGGCGTTCAACTTCATAAAAATCTGCACCTGTTCTATCCATTTTGTTTACAAAAACAATAGAAGGAACCTTATAACGATTACGTTGTCTCCATACAGTTTCAGATTGAGGCTGAACACCACCAACTGCACAAAACACTGAAACAGCACCATCAAGAACACGCATAGAACGTTCAACTTCAATAGTGAAATCAACGTGCCCCGGAGTATCTATAATGTTAATCTGCTTTCCAGCCCACTCACAAGTAGTTGCAGCTGAAGTAATAGTAATACCGCGCTCCTGCTCTTGTTCCATCCAGTCCATAGTAGCAGCACCATCATGAACCTCACCAATTTTGTGCTCAACACCAGTATAGAAAAGAATTCTCTCTGTAGTTGTAGTTTTACCTGCATCAATGTGTGCAGCAATACCAATATTTCTTACGTCGTTTAATTTGTGACTTCTTGCCATAGTTATGTACCTTGTTAATTAAGTTGAGAGATAAGCTCTTTTGTCAATAAATATAAGTTGTAAAGAGACTAATGCCCTTTTTACGGTTTTAAAAATCTGTTAACTGAGTCTTACTCTAAATAAAACCATTATGAACGCAGAGAAGGAAAAAATTTTACTAAATATATTACCTTCCCAAGCCGTTACATTACACCTACCAGCGATAGTGAGCAAATGCTTTATTTGCTTCTGCCATCTTATAGGTGTCCTCTTTTTTCTTGAACGCCGAACCTTTATCAGTTGCAGCATCCATGAACTCATTAGCTAATCTCTCAGCCATAGTTCTTTCATTTCTCTTACGAGCAGCATCAATTAGCCATCTTAGTGCTAATGACTGTTGACGTACAGGGCGTACTTCTACTGGAACTTGATAAGTAGCACCACCTACACGGCGTGATTTTACTTCAATAACTGGTTTAATGTTTTCAATAGCTTCATTAAATGTATCTATACCACTCTTTTCACCACGTGCACTAATTATATCTAATGCACTATAGATAATTTTTTCTGCTACAGATTTTTTACCATCTAACATTACTTTGTTAATAAATTTCGTTAAAGTTTTGCTTCCATAAACTGGATCTGGCATAACTGGACGAACGGGAGCTTTTCTTCTTCTCATTGTTTTTCCTTCAATTTTTTTAAAATTTACTCAGAGAATATATGTTCTCTGTCATTGCTTCTTAGCCAAAGGCTAATACTCAATGGTATCTTATTCAGCTCTCATTATTCGCTTGTGAACTAATCTCAAAAAATGAAACTTGTTTCATGAGCTCACCGCTGAAGTGAACCAAGCGTTAGCATAATAAAACGGTTTTCTCTGACAATATATGTCAAATATAGTACTCGTCTTGCATACTAATAGATATTTATGTTCCTATAAATTAGGAACTACTTTTTAGGGCGCTTTGTTCCGTACTTAGATCTTGCAACAGTTCTGTTAGCAACACCAGCAGTATCAAGCGCACCACGAACAATATGATACTTCACACCAGGTAAATCTTTAATACGACCACCACGAACAAGTACAATAGAGTGTTCTTGAAGGTTGTGACCCTCACCACCGATATATGAAATAACCTCAAACCCAGATGTTAATCTTACTTTAGCAACTTTTCTTAAAGCCGAGTTAGGTTTTTTTGGTGTAGTTGTATAGACACGTGTACATACACCACGACGCTGTGGACATGAAACAAGAGCCGGTGATTTTGACTTTTTAATCACACGTTTACGCTCAGAACGAATCAATTGATTGATTGTAGGCATACAATTCCTTTATATAATTTTCCAGTAGAATGTAATACTCTAAAATTTGTAGAGTATTATAGACACGAAATAGTACAAAAATTGTCATTAAAGTTTGCTTTAATTTAAGTAGAAATTAATTTTAAAAAAGGAGATGGGAACTATACGAGCAAATGCCCGTATAAGAAAAAAGAGGATTTATGCTTCTTCTAGTTGAAATTGAATTTCTTGATCTTTATAAATACCAGTTCCAACAGGAATAGTACGACCAATAATAACATTCTCTTTTAGGTTATCTAAGTTATCTACTTTCGCTGAGACTGCCGCTTCAGTAAGTACTTTTGTTGTATCTTGGAATGATGCTGCTGAGATAATACTATCAGCAGATACAGCAGCTCTTGTAATACCAACAAGGAAAGGCTCTGCAATTGCAGGACGACCACCAAGACGTATAATTTTCTCATTTTCTGCTGCAAATTTTGCTTTGGATATAAGATCACCCTCAATAAATTTCGTATCTCCAGAGTGCACAATCTTAATCTGACGTAGCATTTGAGTAAAGATAACCTCAATATGTTTATCAGCGATATTAACCCCTTGAGAACGGTACACTTGTTGCACCTCTGATACTAGATAGTTATAGAGTGCTTTAACACCCATTATGCGAAGTAACTCATGAGAAGATAAAATACCAGTAGTTAAACGTTCACCTGCATGTACAAAGTCACCACTATTTACCACAGCTTCATGAGACTTATCTACAAAATACTCTTTAACAATACCATTTTCAGAGTTAGAGATAACAATACGAACCTTACCACGAAGCATCTTACCAAAACTTACTGTACCATCAATTTCAGAGATCAGTGCAGTAGCTTTAGGACGACGACCCTCAAAGAGCTCAGATACACGAGGAAGACCCCCTGTAATATCTGATGATCTCTGAAGTGCTTTTGGTGTTTTTGCTATAATATCTGCAATCTTCACTGTTGCACCATCTGCAACAAATACAGAAGATTTAGGATCAATAGAATAACGTAAAAGCTCACCATTATCAGTTGCAAGAATAATAGCTGGTTTATACTCACTAGATATATGATCATTTATCATAAGACGAGTTTTACCAGTAAGTTCATCGAGTTGCTCACTAGCTGTTGTCCCAACAATAATATCTTCATACTTTACAACACCACTTGATTCAGAAATAATTGGATTAGAGTATGGATCCCACTCTGCAATTATAACTGACTCATCACTTGAAGGTTTTGCGATAAGTGTCGTACTATCTACTAATTCATTATCTTCTACAACGATGACAGATCCACGAGCAATATAGTGACGAACTGCTTCACGGTTATTGCTATCAATTACTGCAGCAAAAAGACCTTTTTCTTTGACCTCATATCCAGCTTTAACACCTTCAAATCTCTCTAGGTAATCCCCTTTAAGTAAGAAATACTTTACAGTACCCTCTTCTTTTGCAAACAACTTTTGAGTCACAGGATCACCATTTGCAACTAAAAGTTCAGATGCATAAGGGATACGTGAAGGAACATTCCATCCATCTTTAATAGTCTCTACAATAGACTCATCTTCTGCAACTACATCATCATTTGCATACGGAAAGTAATATTTTCCTTCTATCTGACCAGAGATACCAGCAAGCTCATTAGGTTTTGCTATTTCACTCTTACGAAGTGAGTAACGTTGTGTATCTTTCTTACCAACAATACTCACTAATACCTCATCATGAATAGTTTGTATTTTAAACTTTCCAGCAAAAGGAGCTTTTATTTTTGGCTCCACTAAAAGAATAGCAGCATTACGACGATTAGCCACAATGTTTTTACCATCTTTTGATATATAAGTCTTTAAGTTGTAATAACGGATAAAACCTTCTCGGTTTGCTATAACTTGGCGTTCTTGTGCAGTTGAACTTGCAGTACCACCAACATGGAATGTACGAAGTGTAAGTTGTGTTCCTGGCTCACCAATTGATTGTGCCGCAACAATACCGATAGCTTCACCAGTACGAACTATATGACCAGTTGCAAGGTTTACACCATAACAAAGAGCACAGATACCATTTGTGCTTTTACAAGTTGTAGGTGTTCTAATACGTGCTGTTTTAATTCCAGCTTCAGAGATTATCTTAGCTGAAACTTCATCAAGGAGTGTTCCTTCAGAGAAAAGAATTTCGTTAGAGATAGGATCAATAATATCATCAGCAAGAACACGACCATCAAGTCTATCTTCTAAAGACTCAATAAGAGTGTTTTGATCTTGAATATCACTAATCTCTATACCCTCGTGTGTATGACAATCATGCTCAACAATCTTCACATTTTGTGCGACATCAACAAGTTTACGAGTAAGGTAACCAGCATTTGCAGTTTTTAATGCTGTATCGGCGAGACCTTTTCTTGCACCGTGAGTTGAAATAAAGTACTCAATAACATTAAGTCCCTCTTTAAAGTTTGAGATAATTGGCGTTTCAATAATATCACCACTTGGTTTTGCCATAAGACCACGCATACCAGCAAGTTGACGGATTTGTGCAGCAGAACCACGAGCACCAGAATCTGCCATCATGTGAATAGAATTAAATCCATCTTTATCAGTCTCCACAAGTTCCATCATTTCAGTTGCAAGTGTGTTGTTTGTATCTGTCCAAACATCAATAATTTTATTATAACGCTCTTGTTCTGTTAAAAGACCCGCTTCAAACTGTTTTTGGATCTCAATAACTTTCGCTTTAGATTCTGCAATTTTTGCAGATTTCATATCTGGAACACGAATATCATCGGCAGAGATAGAGACACCAGACTCAGTTGCATGTTTAAAACCAAGATTTTTAAGACTATCAAGGAAACCAGCAGTTACACCAATTCCACCATGTTTTTGTACATAATCAACGATTTCATTAATCGCTTTTTTCTTCATAGTCCTGTTCCATAACTCAGCAGGAACAAAATCAGGAAGAATAGCTTTAATAAGAAGACGTCCAGCAGTTGTATGAATTAGGCGACCATCTATACGAGCTCTTACCTTTGCATGAATGTCAAGAGCACCCTGCTCTAGTGCAATATTAATCTCATCTACATTCGAGATCAATTTATTAGAACCTTTTACACCATTTTTCTCTAAAGAGATATAATAAATACCAAGAACCATATCTTGTGAAGGTGTAGCAATAGCCTTACCTGATGCAGGAAGAAGGATATTCATAGATGCAAGCATTAAAACTTTTGCCTCAGCAATAGCTGCTGAAGATAAAGGTACATGCACTGCCATCTGATCACCATCAAAGTCAGCATTAAACGCCGCACAAACAAGTGGATGCAGCTGAATAGCTTTTCCCTCTATAAGTTTCGGGTGAAATGCTTGAATAGAGAGTTTATGTAATGTTGGTGCACGATTAAGCATAATTGGATAGCCATCAACTATTTCAGCAAGACACTCCCAAACTTCATTTGTTTTTTCCTCTATCATTTTCTTAGAGGCTTTAACAGTTGTAGCATATCCTTTCTCTTCAAGTTTTGCAATAAGATGTGGCTTAAAAAGTTCAAGAGCCATCTTTTTAGGTAGTCCACACTCATCCATAGCTAAAGATGGACCAACAACAATGACAGAACGTCCAGAGAAATCAACACGTTTACCAAGAAGATTCTGACGGAAACGTCCTTGCTTCCCTTTAATAATCTCAGAGAGAGATTTGAGAGGACGTTTATTAGCACCTTTTACTGCATTAGCACGACGACCATTGTCAAAGAGAGCATCTACAGACTCTTGTAACATACGTTTTTCATTTCGCACAATAATCTCTGGAGCTTCAAGCTCTACAAGACGTTTTAAACGCTGATTACGGTTAATAACACGACGATATAAATCATTAACATCTGATACAGCAAACTTACCACCATCAAGAGAGACAAGTGGACGTAAATCTGGTGGAAGGACTGGCAAAATAGTAAGCATCATCCAAGCAGGATTATTTCCACTATTTAAGAAAGATTCAATAACTCTAAGTCGTTTATTAATAATCTTCTTTTTTGCTTCAGATTTTGTCTGTGTTAATGCCTCTTTTAAATTTGTAAACAGATCCACTAAGTCAATAGAATCAAGCAAATCTCGGATAACTTCACCACCCATACGAGCTTTAAAGCCTAATTCACCAAAGCGTTGTATAAGTGTTCTATACTGCTCCTCATTTAAAACATCATATTGTAATACTGGAGTTTTTGCTTCAGCATCATAGTATGCTTCACCACCAGATTCAACGATATATGCTTCATAGTATAGTACACGTTCAAGATCTTTCATCTTAATACCTAAAAGAGTACCAATACGAGATGGCAATGAACTAACATACCAGATATGAGCGACAGGAGTTACAAGCTCAATATGCCCCATTCGAGTACGACGAACCTTAGTAGATGTCACTTCAACACCACACTTCTCACATACTACACCCTTATAGCGCATCTTTTTATATTTACCACAGAGACACTCATAGTCACGTACTGGTCCAAAAATTTTCGCACAAAAAAGTCCATCACGTTCAGGTTTGAGTGTACGGTAGTTAATAGTTTCAGGTTTTTTCACCTCACCTTTTGACCATGACAAAACCTTCTCAGGTGATGCCAAACGGAACTGGAGCTGTTTTATATCTGTTGGTCTGCTATCTTCAGTAACTTCTACTGGTACTAATTTACTCATTCTCTTCTACCTCATCCATAATCTCTACATCAAGTGCAAGTGCTTGAAGTTCTTTTGTTAAAACAAATAGTGTTTCAGGGATACCAGAAGCTGGTACTAACTCACCTTTTGTAAGTGCTTTATACGCACGGACACGACCATCAACATCATCAGACTTAATAGTCAGCATCTCTTTGAGAACTGCAGATGCACCATAAGCTTCAAGAGCCCATACTTCCATCTCACCAAATCTCTGTCCACCAAAGAGTGCTTTACCACCAACTGGTTGTTGTGTTACTAGAGAGTATGGTCCAGTTGAACGTGCATGGATCTTCTCATCAACAAGGTGGTGTAGTTTTAAAATATACATAAAACCAACATTTACACGCTCCTTAATCTGATCACCTGTCTTACCATCATAAAGAACAACTTTACCATCTTGATCCATCTTTGCTAACTCATAAAGTTTTTCAAATTCACCTGCATTTACACCTTCAAAAATAGGAGTTGCAAAACGGACACCACCCTTAGCCCAATCACGTGCATATTTTAAAAATTCTTCATCACTCATAGCACCTACAACTTCACCAGCATTCATAAGACCAGCCACATCAGATATTGCCACCATTTTTGCACGTAAATTATCAATAAAATCTTTTTGCTTGTTGTCAAACTCTTCTTGAATCTGATTACCAAGTTCACGACCAGCCATACCAAGGTGCATCTCTAAAATTTGACCAATATTCATACGAGAAGGTACACCTAGTGGATTAAGACATACATCGACTGAACGCCCATCTTCCATATATGGCATATCAACTTCTGGAACGATATTAGAGACAATACCCTTATTCCCATGTCGTCCAGCCATTTTGTCACCAACTTTTAATTGGCGTTTAGTAGCTATATAAATCTTCACATACTTGACAACACCATTTGGAAGAATATCATCTTTTTCAAGTATTGTAAGCTTTTCCTCATGTTCATCTCTAAAGACACGCTTCTGCTTTTGAAAGTGATTTTTTGTCTTAATGTATTCATCTTGAACCTCTTGACTAAATGACTTCACAATAGCATTCATAGCAAAACGATTTACTTTTTTAAGATCATCACCATTAATAATGTCACCCTTTTTGTAATCACATCCAGAAATAGTAATATCAGCTAAAAGAGGTTGCCGAGTAAGAAGTTTTGTTACACGGAGCATCTCCTCTTTGTCTATCATAAGAAGACGATCATAGTGCTCACGCTCTAGGTAATCTCTCTCCTCTTTTTCAAGTTCAAGTGCACAAGGATCCTTATCGTATCCCTTTTTAGTGAAGACTTTAATGTCCACAACAACACCCTCCATAGATGCTGCACAATAGAGTGACTTATTAACAACATGTCCAGCTTTTTCACCAAAGATAGCACGTAAAAGTCGCTCTTCTGGTGTTGGCTTCACTTCACCTTTTGGAGAAACTTTACCGACAAGAATCATACCACCACTTACTTTTGTACCAATTTTAACAATACCAGACTCATCTAAGTGAGCTAGCTCATCATCACGAACATTCGGTATATCACGAGTAATCTCTTCTACACCATGTTTAAGCTCACGAGCTTCTACTTCCTTCTCATAAATATGTACAGAAGTAAACTGATCTTTACGAATCATACGTTCAGAGATAACGATAGCATCCTCAAAGTTATAACCATTCCAAGGCATAAAAGCAACCATAGCATTTACACCAAGTGCAAGTTCACCTTGATCCATATTTGGACCATCAGCAATTATTTGACCTTTACTCACAATCTCACCAACTTGAACAATTGGTTTTTGTGTAAATGAAGTATTTTGGTTAGTTCTTAAGTTCTTTTGTAATGGATAATAATCAATATAAATCTCACCATCTTCATCACCCATTACATAGATGTGTTTCGCATCTACTTTTTCTATCTTACCACCACGTTTTGCTTTTACACACTCCCATGAATCACGAGCAACAAGTTTTTCAACACCTGTTCCTACCATCGGAGCATTTACACGTAAAAGTGGTACTGCTTGGCGTTGCATATTTGATCCCATAAGTGCACGGTTGGCATCATCATGCTCAAGAAATGGGATAAGTGAAGCGGCAACACCAACAACCATATGTGATGAAAGGTCAGCATACTGACACTCTTTAGGGCTCTGAAGTAAAATCTCACCATCTTGACGAACGGTAATGAGTTCTTCTTCAAATTGATTATATTCATTCAACTTATTTGAAGCGGCAGCAATTTTAACTCCCTCCTCTTGTGTAGCTGTAAGATAAACAATTTCAGAAGTAATTTGACCATCTTTCATCACTTTATATGGTGCTTCAATAAATCCGTGTGCATTTACTTTAGAATACGTTGCTAAAGTATTGATAAGACCAATATTCTGACCCTCTGGAGTCTCAATTGGACATATACGACCATAATGAGTTGGGTGAACATCACGTACCTCAAATCCTGCTCTCTCTTTAACAAGACCACCCTCACCAAGAGCTGATAAACGGCGTTTGTGAGTAACTTCAGAGAGTGGATTTGTTTGATCCATAAACTGGGAGAGTTGTCCACCAGAAAAGAACTCCATAATAGTAGAAGTGATCATCTTTGAGTTAATTAAATCATGCGGCATAAGTTCACTCATTGGACCACTCATAGTAGAGAGTTTGTCACGAATAGCTTTTTGCATTTTTACAAGACCATTATGCAACTCATTTCCTAAAAGCTCACCAATAGAACGAATGCGACGATTACCTAAGTGATCTCTATCATCAAGATGACCTTGTCCGTTTTTAACCTTAATAACATATTTTACTGACTCAATAATATCTTCATTTGTAAGTACTGTCACATACTCAGGGATATTCATATTGAGTTTGTGATTCATTTTCATACGACCAACACGAGTTAAGTCATAACGCTCTGGATCAAAAAAGAGTTGATTGACAAATACTTTAGCGGCCTCTTTAGTTACGGGTTCACCGGGACGCATTACTTTGTAGATACGAATAGCTGATAAATCATTTTCATCTTCTATCTCTTCAGTTTGCTTAAGCAGTTTAAGAGAGTCTGTATCAGCGATAAAAGCATTTATTATTGAGCTATCAACACCCTCTGCTAAATCATTAGCAATTTTAAATTCACTCACACCAATTTCAAGCATTTTCTTTAACTTAGCATCATCAATATGAGTCATAGTATCAAAAAGTATTTCACCTGTTTCTGGGTCAATGATAGCTTCTGCTAAATAACGATCAAGTAGTACTTCTAAAGGATATTCTACTTCAGTTATACCCTCATCGATAAATTTTTGTGCTTTTTTCGCCGATAATCTTTTACCTGTATTCACAAGGACTTTACCATTTACATCTACTAGATCATAAGAGATGCGGAAACTATAATCATTAGGATTAAAATCCGTTATAAATTTTTCATTTTTAAGTTTTATTGTTTGTATAGGATAAAAAAGTTTTAATATATCTTGCTTTGAGTAACCTAATGCACGGAACATAATAGTTACTGGTACTTTACGGCGTTTATTAATTCTCATATAAAGAATATCTTTGGGATCATACTCGAAATATAACCATGAACCACGATCTGGAATAATTTGACCAGTATAAATAAGTTTATTACCTGATGTAACAGACTCTTCTTCTTTAAAAATAACACCAGGTGAACGGTGTAGTTGATTTACAACAACACGCTCAACACCATTAATAATAAAAGAGGTTCTATCTGTCATTAGTGGAATATCACGAACAAAGATATTTTGTTCTTTAATATCTTTTACACCAAGCTTTTCTTTAGTGTTTTCATCTCTGTCCCATAGAACAAGACGAGTTTTCATTCTAAGACTTACTGCATAAGTAAGACCACGTTCCATACATTCACGAACTGTGTACTTAGGATTTGTTACTTCGCTTCCAACATATTCAATAGTTAATCTGTTTTGCGCATCGTGAATAGGAAAGGCTGATGAGAAGACCTCTTCGATACCACTAGTAGATCTATCTTTGGCATCTAACATTAAAAAAGTGTCATAAGATGATTGTTGTAGTTGGAGTAAATTTGGTACTTCAATTTCTTGAGGTGTTTTTGAGAAGTCTACACGTAGACGATTTCCAGAATATAAAGTGTTTAACATAGTTACCTCGATAATAAGTTAATTAAGGGCTTAATATTGGGATTAAGCGTATCATATTTAGACGTCTCTAAATAGATTTTGAGCCATACAAAATGACTCGATGTGTTACAGTGCTTATAAACGACATAAGGGCACTTTTACGAAGAGACTCTATCTCTTTGTAAAAGCGCCCAAAGGTGAAGAGTCACAAGAACTCTCCAGTAGTGCTAATAAAAGTTTTACTTAACTTCTACTACTGCACCAGCTTCTTCTAAAGCAGCTTTTGCTTCTTCAGCAGCATCTTTATCTACACCCTCTTTGATTGTAGATGGTAGTGATTCACAAGCCTCTTTTGCCTCTTTAAGTCCAAGACCAGTAAGAGCACGAACAGCTTTAATAACACCAATTTTCTTAGCACCTGCATCAGTAAGTACAACATCAAATTCAGTTTTTTCAGCAGCAGCTTCACCAGCAACAGCTCCACCAGCAACAGCAACAGGTTGTGCAGATACACCAAATTTTTCTTCAAACTCTTTTACAAGCTCAGAAAGCTCAAGAACAGAAAGTCCTGAAATAAACTCTAATACGTCTTCTTTTGTTACAGCCATGTGTAATCCTTTAATAATATTTTATTTTAAGTGTATTAAAACACTCTGAAACTAAAATTAACTTTTGTTAATTTTTAAAGTGCCTCAATGGCACATGCAAATAGCCTATGCTTCTTCTAACTTCTTTCTAAGAGCGTCAATTCCAATAGCCATATTCGTGACTGGAGCCATCCAAGTAGCTGCAAGCATACCAAGGAGTTCTTCACGACCAGGAAGTTTAGCAAACGCTTCAATTTTAGCTATGTCTGCAGGTTCTTTATCTAAATAACCAGCTTTTATAACAAATTGTTCATTATCTTTAGCAAAATCTGCAGATATTTTCGCAGCAGAGATAACATCATCAGACCAAATAAAAATATTTGTATCCTTAATCTCAACGCCACTCATACCCGCATTACTTAATGCGATTGTAGCTAAAGTATTCTTTACAACCTGAACACTTGTGTCTTTTGCTTTAGCAGCTTTTCTTAATGCTTCTAGTTTACCAACAGTTAAACCTTTGTAGTCACATATAACTACAGCAGTTGTGTTTTCAAACGCAGATGTAAGATCAGCAATTACTTCAACTTTTTTAGACTTTAACATATAATTCTCCTTTCCAGACATAACTTCAAGAGGGGCGAGAAAGGCTCGATTAAGCTCACTACCAACACGGCATATACCCCCAACTATCTTTAGTCCAAGTAAATTCAGATTTCCAAAATTTGAAAATCTTTACTATTAGATATTTGTCAAAATAGATAAAATCTATTTAACATCAGAGACTAAAATATCTCAAACTTTTAAGAGTTTTATATATCTAACAATAAAAATTTCTTACCAACCATACGCCATAATGGCGTTTAGTTTATTTAATATCTGCTAATTCAACTAAATCAAATTTTACAGCTGGACTCATTGTTAAACTAAGAGCAGCATTTTTAATATAACGACCCTTTGCAGAAGCTGGTTTCTGTTTATTAATTGCAACAACAAATGAGTTGATATTCTCAGCAATTTGCTCTGCTGTAAAACTTGCTTTACCTATACCAGCATGGATATTACCTTTTTTATCAACACGAAAGTTTACTTGACCACCTTTAACATTTTTAACAGCAGTTGCAACATCAGGAGTTACAGTTCCTGTTTTAGGGTTAGGCATAAGACCTTTTGGTCCTAAAATACGACCGATTTGTCCAACAAGACCCATACAGTCTGGTGCAGCAACAACTACATCAAAGTTAAATATTCCCGCTTTAATATCAGCAACTAAATCATCAGTTCCGACAATATCAGCACCAGCAGCTTTAGCTTCATCAGCCTTAACACCTTTTGCAAATACTGCGACACGAACACTCTTACCAGTACCATGTGGAAGGACAAGTGCACCACGAACCATCTGATCAGCATGACGGGGATCTACATTTAAATTCATAGCAATTTCAACAGTCTCATCAAATTTTGCACTTATTAAATCTTTTACAGTAGCGGCAGCTTCAGTTACACTGTAAGCCTTACTAGTATCTATTTTTTCTACTAATTGTTTATATCTTTTACTCATAGTCAAATTCTCCATCTAAATTCTTCCACATATTTTAAATCATTGTGGTTTATGATTATACATTAATACTTTAAAAGTGATTAATCTACTATTTCGATACCCATTGAACGTGCTGTGCCTGCTAAAGTGTTAGCAGCCATATCTTTATCATCAGTATTTAAGTCTGCAATTTTTGCTTCAACTACTTCCATAAGCTGTGCACGAGTAATTTTTCCAACTTTGTTTTTAAGTGGATTATCTGTACCTTTTTTAAGATTAGCAGCTTTCATAAGTAAAGCAGATGCTGGTGGCTCTTTAGTGATAAAAGAGAAACTTCTATCAGTATAAACTGTAATGACAACTGGAACTTTAAAGCCCATCTTATCTTTAGTCTTTTCATTGAATGCTTTTGTAAATTCCATGATGTTAACACCACGTTGTCCTAATGCTGGTCCAACTGGTGGAGCTGGGTTTGCTTTACCAGCATCAATATGTAGCTTTATATAATCCATAACTTTTTTTGCCATGATATGTCCTTTGTGTTTATTTTATTCGCTTAACTGTGTTAAACTTAAGTCTCTTAAAAAACCTAAATTTAGCACAGTTAAAGGGTATTAAATGATTTTCTCTACTTGAGTGTAAGAGATGTCAACAGGGGTAGCACGACCAAAGATAGAAACATTTAGTTTAAGTGTCCCATGCTCTAGGTCATATTCATCTACTGTTGCTGTAAAGTTTGCAAATGGTCCATCTATAATACGAACTGTTTCACCATTATCAAAAAATACTTTTGGTTTTGGTGCAGCACGATTATTGACACGATCAAGAATAACATTAATATCATGTTCACTTAAAGGTGTTGGTACATTTGACTCACCAATAAATCCTGAAACTTTTGGAATAGATTGAATAAGGTGCTGAATCTCTGTAGTAAGCTCTAATTTTGCAAAAACATATCCAGAATAGAGTGAACGTTCACTTACTTTCTTCTTTCCATCTTTCACTTCAATTACATCTTCAGTAGGAACGATTACTTCAGTAATAGCTTCTTGAAGTCCCATCTCCTCAATCATATTAAAGATCGCATCTCTTACTTGTCTATCACTACCGTAAGTTTGGATAGAGTACCATTGCTGTGCCATTTTCTTTCCTATCCTAAAATTGTTGTCATCACTGATGACATTAATAAATCAACTACAGCTAAAAATGCAGCAATAACACTCACCACTATGATTACTGATATATATGCTTGCTTTACTTGTCCAGATGTTGGAAAGATTACCTTGTCTAACTCATTTTTCGCTTGTCTAATATGTTTACCTAAGTTCATAATCATTTTCCATTTTAAAATTCAATTATTATCTATTATAAGTGAAACTCTAAAGTTTGACTTATAATAAATAGTGGCAGGCACAGGGGGACTCGAACCCGCAACACCCGGATTTGGAATCCGGTGCTCTACCATTGGAGCTATGCGCCTATAAAAGAACCAGATATTTCTGGCTCACTACTCACAAAGAAACTATAAAAATTAAAAAATTATAGTTTCATCTCTTTATGTTGTGTATGCTCACGACACCATTTACAATACTTGCGCACTGAAAATTTTTCTGTATGAGTCTTCTTATTTTTTGTTGTGTGATAATTACGTCTTGTACATTTCTCACAACCTAAGTGAATTGCTTCTCTCATCTTAACTTACCTTTAATACTTATCAAGTAATTCGCTTTAGCGAATTACTTGATAATTGATGCAACAACACCAGCACCAACAGTTCTACCACCTTCACGAATAGCGAAGTTAGTACCTTCTTCCATTGCGATTGGATGAATTAATTCAGCAGTAATGCTTACATTATCACCTGGCATAACCATCTCAGTACCTTCTGGTAATGTAATAGCACCAGTAACATCAGTAGTACGTACATAGAACTGAGGACGGTAGTTTGAGAAGAATGGAGTATGACGACCACCCTCATCTTTACTTAGAACATAAATTTCTGCAGTAAATGTTGTATGTGGTGTAATTGAACCTGGCTTACAAAGTACTTGTCCACGTTGTACCTCTTCTTTAGCGATACCACGAACTAGGATACCACAGTTATCACCAGCCATACCTTGATCCATCTCTTTACGGAACATTTCAACACCAGTTACAGTAGTTTTTTGAGTATCTTTGATTCCTACAATTTCTACCTCTTCACCCACTGTGATTGTACCACGATCGATTTTACCAGTAACAACTGTACCACGACCAGAGATTGAGAATACATCTTCAACAGGCATTAAGAAATCTTTATCAGTTTCACGAACTGGATCAGGAATCCACTCATCAACAGAAGCCATAAGAGCAATAATCTTATCTGACCACTCACCTAAAGTACCAGTTTTTGCTTCTTCAAGTGCTTTGAGTGCAGAACCTGCAGTGATTGGAGTATCATCACCTGGGAAATCATACATATCAAGTAGTTCACGAATTTCCATCTCTACTAATTCCATTAACTCTTCATCATCAACCATATCTTCTTTGTTCATGAAAACAGCGATGTAAGGAACACCAACTTGCTTAGAGAGAAGAATATGCTCACGAGTTTGTGGCATTGGACCATCTGCCGCAGAAACAACAAGAATAGCACCATCCATTTGAGCAGCACCAGTAATCATATTTTTAACATAATCCGCGTGACCTGGACAGTCAACGTGTGCATAGTGACGTTTATCAGTTTCGTACTCAACATGTGAAGTAGCGATAGTAATACCACGCTCTCTCTCTTCTGGAGCATTATCGATCTGATCATAATCCATAAGTGCAGCACCATTAGTTACTGCTAGTACTGCTGTGATCGCAGCTGTTAATGTTGTTTTACCGTGGTCAACATGTCCAATCGTACCGATGTTTACGTGGGGCTTCGTACCACGTTCAAATTTTTCTTTTGCCATTGTGTTCTCCTACATTAGTTTGTGAATTGAAATGGAATTATATCCAAAAATCATTCAATTATTGCTTAATTTAAACATAAACTCTTTTTTATGGAGCTCACGAGCGGATTTGAACCGCCGACCTCTTCCTTACCAAGGAAGTGCTCTACCCCTGAGCCACGAGAGCATCTAAGCAATAATTGAATAATTCTTTATTTTAAATATTTAGTTTTTGTGTTTAGAATTTTATATAGATATGCTAATCATATCATATAATTATGAAGTAAAGGACGAAATTGTACTTCAGCTTCCAGAAGTTTCATATTTATGGAGCGGGTGAAGGGATTCGAACCCTCGACAGCCTGCTTGGAAGGCAGGAACTCTAGCCACTGAGTTACACCCGCATTAAACTGATGGTGGTGAGAAGAGGAGTCGAACCTCTGAACCCGTAGGGAGCGGATTTACAGTCCGCCGTCGTTGGCCACTTGACTATCTCACCACAAAATATAAATAATTTATATCTATTCTGGTCTAACACTGTTTCTAATATTCAAATTTCAATGGTGCCGACACGAGGATTTGAACCCCGGGCCTGCTGATTACAAATCAGCTGCTCTAGCCAACTGAGCTATGTCGGCATCGAAATTGAGACAGAATTATAGTCCTTTTCATTTTTAATGTCAAGGATTTTTACAAAAAATATATAAAATTTTCACCTTTTTAGCTTTTTTGCCTACATTGTTCTATCGCTTCACATTTCTGCTCCTCTTAAGCAAATTTTGTCATTTAGTTGCTACAATTGCATGATAACTAAGGAGTTTACTATTATGTTAAAAATACTTTTTTCACCATCAGAGGGAAAAAACAGTGGAGGTACTCCTAAACAAAAAGAGCTTTTTGGAGACTCTTCTACACGAAAAGATATACTTCATGCTTATAATAAAATTGTTCTTTCAGAAGATGAGGAGAGTATCAAAGCACTCTTTGGTATAAAAAATTATAAAGATTGTACACCATATATAAATGATATTTTAACAGCACCAACACTCAAAGCGATAGAACGCTACCAAGGAGTTGCCTATGACTATCTCAAATATAGCCAACTCAATAAGCATGCGCAAGAGTATCTTCAAAAAAATACTCTCATTTTTTCTAATCTCTTTGGTCCAATTTTAGGTGAAAATCTCATTCCAAACTACAAAGTAAAACAGGGAAACAATATTGGCGAAATAATACCCGACAAGTATTATAAAGAGAGATTTAGCCACCAGCTAGATCTCTTTCTTAATAAGGCTGAGATTTTAGACCTACGTGCTGGATACTATCATAAATTTTACAAGCTTAAACAGCCATACACTACACTCAAGTTTTTAAAAGATGGCAAGAGTATTAGTCACTGGGCAAAAGCCTATAGAGGCATAGTTCTTCGTGAATTAGCTATGCATCAGGTAGATTCACTTCAAGAGTTTATGGCGTTAGAGATTGAGGGATTACAAGTAAAAGAGATCAAAAAGATAAAAGACAAGTGTGAAATAGTCTATGATATAGTAGAAGGATAAATATGCAGGATTCACAGGAATACAAAGAAAAAAAAGCTTTTTTTGAGAAAATAATTACACTTTATGGACGAAATGTCCTTATAGAAGTACTTCAAGATAAAAGTATTACAATTCATAAACTCCATATGGCAACAACAAATAAAACAGATGGAGCGATAAAGACCATCCTCTCCCTAGCAAAAAGTCGTAAGATAGAAGTAACTTATCATGAAAAGAACTCTCTCTCACGTATCTCTAAAAATGCAAAACAAGATCAAGGTGTCGCTATAGATATTATTGCAAAAAGTTATCAAAATGCCAAAGAGTTACAAAATATATCACAATTTAAGCTTCTAGCACTTGATGGCATACAAAACCCTCAAAATCTTGGTATGATTATTAGAAGCTGTGCCGCAGGCAATATAGATGGTATCATTCTTCCCAAAAAAAACTCTGCAAAAATTTCACCACTGGTTATTAAAGCAAGTGCAGGTACACTCTTTAAGCTCCCTATCTACTTCTGTAATACATTAGAAGATATACTCCCATCTCTTAAAGATACAAAGATATATGCTCTCTCTTCCCATGCTACCAATGATATATATAATGTAAGTCCAGCAAAAAAAAGTATATATATTTTAGGCAGTGAAAGTGATGGAGTAAGTCCAGAGATAAAAAGGCTATGTAACAACTCTATCTCTATTCCTATGCAACGAGGTGTAGAGTCTCTCAATGTAGCAGTGACTGCTTCACTTATTGCATTTATGAAATAACTAAGATATCATCATTTCATAAGGACGACGTGTCGCCTCTATCACCTCACTTACAGATATATAGCGAGACTTTCTAATAAACTCATACCCATCTAAAAAGATAAGTACGCTAGGAATAGCATAGACACCAAAATATGGTGCTATCTCTTCTTCTATAGATATATCTACATCTTCTATTATAAAGTTAGGAAAATTCTTCTCTAACTCTTCAAAAAGTTTTGGCTTAAGAGCATGACAGACACTACATGTAGGTGCAGAAAAATAGACCATCACAGCTAAGTTCTTTTTTATGGTTTTATTTATATTTTCTATTGTTTGCATAGTGGTATTATAGTAAAATGTTTACTTTTTGCAAATTTTTTATGCTTATTAACAAAAATAATATATCCTTAGAGCATGAAAATACATATAGATATAGATTGTTTTTTTGTTAGTGCCGCTCGTATAAAAGAGCCCTCACTAGAGCATCTTCCTGTAGCCATTGGTGGAAGAAGTGATATGAAAATTTTTGATACAGGTGCAAAAAAACAGACAGTTAGCTTTAAAAATTCTGGAAGTTTTGTACCTACTTTTTATAAGGAGTATGAAGAGAGAGATGACAATATAGCTTCTTTTATAGACAAAAATGGCAAGATACGTGGAATAGTGACAACCTCTAGCTATGAAGCACGATCCTATGGAATAAAAACAGCCATGACTATTCGAGAAGCTTTACAGCTCTGCCCACATCTCATCATCAAAGCACCGAATATGTCCCTTTACCAAGAGCTTTCACATCAGCTCCATGAATTTTTATGCGAAAGGATTCCCTTAGTAGAACAGGCAAGTATTGATGAATTTTATGGAGATTTAACAGGTTGGGTAAGTGAAGAGGCACTTCCTTCTTTTTTAGATACACTACGCCATGAGATAAAAGCAAAACTAAAACTTCCAGTCTCCATAGGTGCGGCACCCACAAGGTATATTGCAAAACTTGCTACGACCTATGCCAAACCTTTTGGATCAAAGATAATAGATAAGTACAATTTTAACACTTTTATAAACCCCATCAAAGTTGAAAATTTTGCAGGTATTGGGAAAAGTATGCAAACAAAACTTCATAGTGTACAAATATTTACACTTGGTGATCTTCGTAAAAGAAGAGGTATAGTAGAGTCATGGGGTCCTTATGCTAAAGATCTCTACCACCGTGTAAATGGAGAGAGCGATGCACCCATCATCACAACTCACAAAAGAAAGTCTATCGGTATAAGTAGAACCTTTGATGCACTCTATGATAGAGTAGAACTCAAACGCCGAGTACGAGTTCTAGCTCGTCATCTCGCATTTGCTATACTCAAACTCAATGTCATTCCTACTCTCTTTCATCTAAGTATCTCTTATGAACTCAATCAATCTAGCCACAAAAATATCTCTCTTGCTGAAGTTTTTACAGAGCCTAAGTTCAATGCTCTTTGCCAAGAACTCTTTCTTGCAGCAGACTCACAACGGCGTTTACATGTCATACGACTCAGTATAAACTGTTCAAGTTTCACTAGAGATTCAAAAAAAGAACTCTCACTTATAGGCTTTGCAGAAGATCAAAGAATGCGTTTGCTCACAGAAAAAACACAAAAACTCAGAGAAAAGTATGGGATAGATACTCTGAAATGGGCGGCAGAAATCTAATATTATAACGCCCATTCAACCAATAAATGCAATTTCCACCTAACTAAGCAGCCATTACTTTTGAAACTCTAGCATAAAAAACTTGAGCAGGAGTTTTAAAGCCAAGAGATTTTCTCGGTCTGTTGTTGAGTCTGTCTTGAATAAATCTAATCTGCTTTCTTTTGACCTGAGTAAAATCAGTCTGTTTTTGCAATAAACAGACCATTGTTCTTAGCACCCATGTCTATGGAGATCGATAGCTTTTTCATTTTTACTCTCTTGGTTTTAGTTCATTTTATTATACCCTAATAATTTTATACCAAATTTGATTATGCTTTATTATTTAGAGTTATCAAACAACTCATCTATATTCTTCTTACTCCATGCCATTGGAGCATAACGATTTAGATCGTAGAGACCTGCATTAATGGGATCTTTCTTATAAAAGTATGCTTGAAACCAATCATATACTTCCCAGAAGTTTTTGTCTCCTCTCCCTATAAAATATTTTTTCAATTTTACAATATCTTCTTTTGTTCGTTTCATATTTTTCATCATATACAAAAAGTCTGGCATATCTTTTGCCTTGACAATGACAAACACATTTGGATAAGAGCCTATACTAAAGTCGAGTATATCTATAGTATCCTTAGAGGAGTCAAGATTATCATCACCATTAAAAAGAGAGTTTACGTTGTTATGCCATCTGTTGACAACAAGGTTTTTTACCATATGCGAACCATCTGCAAAGTCAATTCTTAAAAAGATATTGTTGACAGATTTTTCTGTAATACTAGAGATAAAACCACTTCCAGCTTGAGAAGCAGCACGAGCACCCTCATAAAAATCTGAAGTATTTTGAAATGTCTTTGGCAAGAGAGGTACTTTTTCTCCTGGTTTTATATAGTTGATTTTATCAAATCTTATCCCTGTTGTTTTTAAAATCTGTTTCTTCACAACAAGATTTATAAACTCATCTTTTGGATACTCTGTTTTATAGTTAATTTTTGTAGGATAGTTACTTAAAAAAGGGAAAACTTTCTCATCTATTTTCTCATTATCATTAATATACCAAGATTTCATGATAGAGATTCTCTTCTTTTGAGGAAGATAATCAAGGAAGTTAAGCTCCCCTTCCCCTCGTAAAAAATCCATATATCTACGTACATTTGTCTGATGTGTTACATTTCCAAAGACATTATAACCAGCAACAAGAGTATAGTAGATACGCTCAAGCTGTGCATAATCTATTACCCATAGTGTGCGTGGCTCTTTTCCTAATATCCCTTTGTGTACAGATGCTGAGTCAAAATGTCTATAGATAGTACATAGTGGTGTGTCTGAAGGTTTCTCTCCCTTCCAAATACTCTCTATCCCTAGACCATTTGGTGCATCATTGAGTAGGTATTCCCGTTTTTTATAATAATATTTTTCATATTTATCTCTATACTCATCACTAAAAACCTTAAATATATTTCCATTTGTAGTCTGTATAGGAAGTTCTAAATTATCTAGTTCATCATGTAA
>JAICBP010000083.1:314798-348660 GCA_021766785.1 Sulfurimonas sp. endosymbiont of Alviniconcha boucheti | reverse complement strand
GAGATTAGGTATAATTTGTTAGAATTTTGAGGAGTCTCTTGTCAATTTAACAAAAGTGTTTCAAACTAAGTAGAGATTAGGTATAATTTGTTAGAAAGATAGAAATATGTTATGAAATAGATACTCCAATGTTTCAAACTAAGTAGAGATTAGGTATAATTTGTTAGGCAGAACTGCTGAAAGAGCAGATTAGAGCTCGATAGTTTCAAACTAAGTAGAGATTAGGTATAATTTGTTAGATCAATACTTCAGACTCTACTGTAATAAAATTTACGTTTCAAACTAAGTAGAGATTAGGTATAATTTGTTAGTTTAATTGGGTTTGTCTTTTTATTTGGGTTTGTCAGTTGTTTCAAACTAAGTAGAGATTAGGTATAATTTGTTAGTTATGATGTCATCATAACTGAAGATACCGTCAAGGAGTTTCAAACTAAGTAGAGATTAGGTATAATTTGTTAGAGCAAAAAAAAGCTCCTATTTATAGGGATTTATAGGCTTCAAATAGATTATTTTTTTCCATAAACAAAATAAGTGCAAAAACTTGTTTATTTGTGGAAAAAATGATAGAATTAGCATCTAACAAATTATATCTGGTTTTTACCTCTGGTTGAAATCATAATTACGGATAAATACAAATGAAGTGGGTCATCTGCTCTCTTTGGGGAGCATACCCATCCGTAACTTTCTCAAAATCTATCATCACAATAATTCAAATATTCACACTGACTACATTTTTTCTCGTCTGCACTACTCTCTGGTAACATGTTAGCATCTACTATCTTCACTATTTTACTAAGTACATTAAAAAAATCCTCTTCGATTTTTCGTGTTATCTCTATCTTGAAAATTTTCATATTATTTGAGTAACTTATAAATGCTCTCTTGAAATCTTTGTTATATTTTTCACTGAGTAAAATTCCATAGCCATAAAGTTGCAATACATGAGAATAAGATGGTTTTTTGGAATCAACAAACTTAAATTCTATAGGGGTCACCTCATCATCAGACAATAAAGCTAAATCTACTATACCACAAATATTTAGTTTTTCATTTTCTATATATTTTTCTAAAATTACTTCACTGTATTGAATATTTAACTTCTTAAATTTTCTATTTACCGAAAGTTTTTCTTGCAAAATGTGATAATCACTTCCTAAACTGACTTGTCTCGGAAAACTTGGTTTAATATTGGTAAGTAGATTATAGTAAACAATTCTAGGACAGAATGTATATTGTCTAATGAGATTAATAGGTATCATATTATTTCAAAATTCTCAGGATGTTTAAAATCATCTGCATCATAACCGAAACAGTTTTTTAAATCTTTGTCTAATGAGGCATTTGAGATAAAAGCTTTGTCTGTATCTTTATCACAATACGTTTTAAATAGCTCTTTTATAATTCTCTTTTCACTCCCGAGAACATATCCCCAAAATACGGATTTTTGTATAGAAATAAGCCCTAAGTCTTTAAGTTCATCAAAAAATTTATTTCTCTTTTTTGTGTCGCTAATATCATAGCTTACTATTATTTGGCTATACATTTTACCACCTAAAAATATATGGTTTATATTTTGTTATTCCAGAAAAATAGCCTGAAATTTTATACACTTGCCTCTGAATAATACTCTCAAGTGTTAGTTTTTTATGTTTATATTTATATTTTTTTGTAAGTGTTGTTAAAATAGTTTTTGCAACATCTTTTTTTACCTTATCAAACTCATTAGCATTAGTTAATTTGCTTCGTAGTTTTATAATGTTTCTATCTACTACAAAGCTTCTATACTCTTCCATTATATCAAGGACTAAAGATGGCTTAGCACTTCTTGTACTGTGGAGTACTCCATAGTAAGGTTCTAATCCTGCATTTATACATGACTTATATATAAAATTGAAAAGTATCGCATATCCATAATTAAGTGCTATATTTGTAATCTCTTCAGAGTGTCTTTTTGTTCTATATTCAAATGTAGCTGGAAAAAGATTCATGATTCGTAAATATTCAAAATAGTAAGAAGCACTAACTCCCTCAACACCCATTATAAACTCTTTACTTATCTCTTTTTTATTTTTCAGTTGCAGTATTGATTTATCGAAAAACTCTATAACTTTATCTTTTCTTTTATCTTTTATATTTCTACTACTATAGAGCAGTGTTGCTCTTTGGTTTTTCAGTTTACCTAGTATAAGTCTTTTAGCCAATTCAAGACCATCAATAGAATCACATTTTAAAAATTGGTTTTTTCTCACCATAACTGATTTGTGTTCATACAGTGTATGAAGTGCCGCAAAAGAGTTAAAGGTATTAAAAAATATCTTTATACCTCTATGTGAACAAGCATTTATTAAATCTGATGAAAGAGAGACCCCACGAGAGAGGATCTGAATAGTTTTGATTCTATTGAGTGCTATCTCCTGCTTTATATTTCCATTTTCTTTAATGGTCAACCTTTGTGATTTCAGACCTAAGAAAAAACCGAAGTTACTTACAATAACATGCTTCATAAAAAAAGTTCTAAAGAAAAAATATTTTTGAGCATATTAAAACCTCTATCTCTTTAGGTTTTGCAAGATTTTCTCTTTTTTATGCTTATTTAATTCAGCTTTATATTCCAATGTTATCGTATCCTTTTTCTTATTAACAACTATTGCGTTTGCTTTACCCCCATCTTTTCTTATGGAGCCAATATACTCAAAGAGCTTCAAATCTTTGTTCTCTATATAATCCTCTATTAGTTTTTTAAATATTGTATCTTTTGCAGTATCATATTGTTCTATTTTATTAAAATCAATATCTTTAAAAGATTTTTTAATAAATGTAACAACTATTGTATGTCTCTTTGCTTCAGTAAGAAAATATTTCAATTCACTTACATACTCATTAATTTCATCTACTTTTATCTTAACATCATAAACACTTTTCGTATCCTCTTCTATCAATAAACAATCAATTAAATCGGATATTTTAAGAGGAAGTGTGTTTTTTGTAAAGTATGGAACAGGTTTTATATCTCCATCTATTAAGTACTGTTTAGTTGCTATATTCTCTCCACCTAATACTTGCCAGCTCTCACCTCTTTTTATCCTATATTTTGCTTGACCGATTACAGGAAGAGTATATTTGTGCCTTTTTTTCTCTCTTTTTCTCTTTTTCTTATACTCTTCTTCTTGTTTTGATGAGAAGATATCTTTTAATAGCTTGTTTAGTTCAAAATAATCCAAAACCTTTTTATCATCAACTACTTTAAACAAGTTGCTAGATAGTCTCAGTTTTTTATGTATAGCTTTAAAGATATTCTCGCTTGCACTAGGTATATTTTTTATCTTATCAAGCTCCAGTAATTTTTTGCTTTTCTCATGAAAAAAGATATCCTCTACCTCTTTTCTTATCGTGTTATATCTTAGCTCATCTAAAAACTTTAAACTTTTGAGACCCTTGGAGTCTTTAGCATTAAAAAGCTCATAAAGTCTATTTGAGAGCTGTAGCACATCTATCTTTATACTATCTTTATCACCTATCTCATCACTATTTTTTATAAAGTACTTTTTATTTTTTTTATTTTTATAAAGTAACTTACACTCTATAAGGGTATCTATATCTTTCTTCTTTATTTCTTTAAACTTAGCCTTTATCTTTGCCTTAAATTTGTCATCCTCTCTTTTTATTAAATAATAGTTTTCACTATATATTGTGCTTTGAAAAAGTACTATTGATGCACTCTCCTTAAAAGAAGAGTTTATAAATGTTTTCCTCTTTTTGAGATTCTTTATTGTTGATTCTGCTAAATAGATATCATCAAAGTCATATTTAGCATCAAGAGGTTTGCCCTTTTTTACTTTAGCATTTGCTAGATAAAAGACAACCATTGCATCTATACAATGAGAGTGAGGATCTTGTATAGTCTGTTTTTGTATCTGCTCTTTTGTTGTAGAGAGCAGTTTTCTTGTGCTACTTACCAACTCACTGCCTACTGTTTTGCTATCTACTTCTATGGTTTTAAACTCATTAGAATATTTCGCAACTAGTTTCTCATATATCTTTCTTGCTAATCTTTTTTGTGTTCCATTTGTGATTGTCTTGATCTTGTCTAGCTTCACTAATGTAAATGCTTTTTTATACTCTTTGCTATCACTTTGCATAAACAGAGCATAACGCAAAGCGATCTGCTGAGGGAGTTTTAAATTTTCAAAATTTGTAAAATTTTTACTCTCTATACTATTTAAATGCTGGGTTATAAACTCTTTTATCTGAGCAATATTATCTGTTTTAAAGATTTTTTTTAGATGTTTTTTATGAAGATTCTCTAGTGTATAAATGGTAGAACCTTTCTCTCTGTTTGCATCAGTTGAACAGTAAATCATATTTGCTTTTGAATTATAAACTCCTTTGCTCTGTGGTAAAATATGATCATAATCACCCTTATTAATACTCTTTCCATTATAGGGACAGATAGAGATATTTAAACTATCTTTGATGTCTCTCTTATATTTTTTTATCTGAGAATTTGAGTTTCTTTTGATGGTGTTTAAATTTTCTTCAAATTCAAACCTGTTTTGTTCTATGAGTATCTCTAGCTCTGCTATCTCTTCTATATCACTTGAGTCTATCTGCTCACTTATCTCATAAGCCAACCTATCTAACATCATATCTAACATACCATCAATAGGCTTAGCCACATCACTTAAAAGTCTTTTAGCTAGTACTAGCTTCTCATCGCTTCGAATAGCGTTCTCTTTTGTGCAATGCTTGCATGTTTTAGAAAATCCATCTAGTCCTTTAAAGAGAATCTCATAAGTCTGTTTGAGTATATTTAACACTCTTTTTATGTTTTTATTGTCAATCTCTTTTATTGTATCAAAATAACTACCTTTTATCCCCATCTCTTCAAAAATTTCTTTTATTGTCTTTATATTTGCATCAAGATTTTTTACTATTTTTATTAGCTCTTTATCATCTGCACACTCCTTATTTTCATAACAAGCTAAAATTGTTGTATAAAAACTATTTTGATATTTTTTAGCCTCAGTGGAGATATTTTCAAGAGCTACCCTCAAACCTCTTTTATCTTTAATAGCATTTAAAAATTTATTAGCATCACCTTTAGTAAAATTGTAGGAGTAGATAGGTTTTAGAAGTGTATGTTTGATATTCTCTTTATATGGTGTGTTTGTATTGCATTTTACAAAGAGGGAAGTACTATGCTCATAAATACCATTTATAATTTTAGACTCTTCCTTATAGTATTTACTGGCAATAGGTTTTAGTATTTTATAGATTTCTTCACCAAACTCTTTTTTAAACATTGCCACAGTAGAGATACTGCCTCTCTCTAATATCGCCTTATACTTGAAGACTTCTCTAGGATTTAGTTCTTGTGTTGTTATCTCTTTCGTGGCGTCTAAAATTCTCTGTAAATATTTACTATATGTAAAATCTTCTTTTATATAGCCGTTACCTTTAACAGGTTTAACTCTATATTCATCTTGCATTTCAAATACTCCATAGTTTTCAGTATAGAGTAACGAAGAGAAGTTTGAATTATGTAAAATAGTATCTATGGCTTTTTTTAGATCCTCATCTATTAGTTCAGGTTTTATAAGCATAGAGTTACACTTATAGGTATCACGATTGTTCATATCCTCATAAGGTGGTATTGTTAATTCTGGAGGAGTATTTTGCAGAAAATCGAGTAGATTATTATGAGAATCTAAGCATTTAAAAAGTTCTTTTTTTCGATCTTTTTCGATCTCAAGATTATAGTGATGTGAGATGAAGTATTTTTTTAAAATCTTAAATCTATCATTCTTTTGAGAGTTNAAATTAAAAAATTTTCTTAAAACTCTTAACTGAAGATTTGAGATATTTGCTATAATATTTAAGTATTTTTCTTTATCATTATCTTTTATAAAATCTAAATTCTCAATTTCATGACGTATCTCTTTAATATATTTTTTTCTAGGCTTTGAGCCGGTATCTATCTCTGTTCTTACCCCAATAAAAAAATCTCTTAAACTTTTTAGATCAGCAGTTATTATTTTATTATTATCTTTACTCTCTTTGTTAAACTCTAGCTTTTCAAGATATGCAATCTCTCCCTTAAAATCTATCTTAGAGGAGTCAAAGCTATCTTTCTTGAGCGAAGATATAATCTCTTCTTGATTTTTTCCTAAACTTCTGTATCCATACTTCAAGAGTATTTTTTTAATATAAGAGAATGAGTTAAATTTAGTGATGCTTCTACTCTCAAGGCTTTGCAAATCCGATAGAAATTTTTGTTTACCTATGAAGTTATCAAGATCCATAGAAATGGCGTTTATATCATCTATATATTTTTCCAAAGCCTCAACTAACTCTTTTTTATCTTCAAAATTGTTGGTAAAAAACTCTTCAAAATCATTTTTTGTAGTACAAGACTCTAGTCTAGGCAAGTATGATTTTACAAAACAGATAGTTTCTGTTTCTAACTTTTCAAACTCTGTAGTAGAGTTCAAAAATGTATATCCCCTGTTTTTCATAAGTCCCATAATAGACTCTTGCTCTTCTTTATTATATTTTGAAAAATTTATAATTTCACATAACAATCTTCTTGCTAATCGTTTCCGTTTGTAATTTCTATCTTTATGGCGATTTTCCCTTCTGCTCTTTTTAGAAAACTTAATAGAATTGCCATCTATAATAATACAACCAGCTTTCTTATTAAGGATAGTTTCACCCTCTGTTTTTGCAATAAACAGACCATTGTTCTTAGCACCCATGTCTATGGAGATCGATAGCTTTTTCATTTTTACTCTCTTGGTTTTAGTTCATTTTATTATACCCTAATAATTTTATACCAAATTTGATTATGCTTTATTATTTAGAGTTATCAAACAACTCATCTATATTCTTCTTACTCCCTTACTCCATGCCATTGGAGCATAACGATTTAGATCGTAGAGACCTGCATTAATGGGATCTTTCTTATAAAAGTATGCTTGAAACCAATCATATACTTCCCAGAAGTTTTTGTCTCCTCTCCCTATAAAATATTTTTTCAATTTTACAATATCTTCTTTTGTTCGTTTCATATTTTTCATCATATACAAAAAGTCTGGCATATCTTTTGCCTTGACAATGACAAACACATTTGGATAAGAGCCTATACTAAAGTCGAGTATATCTATAGTATCCTTAGAGGAGTCAAGATTATCATCACCATTAAAAAGAGAGTTTACGTTGTTATGCCATCTGTTGACAACAAGGTTTTTTACCATATGCGAACCATCTGCAAAGTCAATTCTTAAAAAGATATTGTTGACAGATTTTTCTGTAATACTAGAGATAAAACCACTTCCAGCTTGAGAAGCAGCACGAGCACCCTCATAAAAATCTGAAGTATTTTGAAATGTCTTTGGCAAGAGAGGTACTTTTTCTCCTGGTTTTATATAGTTGATTTTATCAAATCTTATCCCTGTTGTTTTTAAAATCTGTTTCTTCACAACAAGATTTATAAACTCATCTTTTGGATACTCTGTTTTATAGTTAATTTTTGTAGGATAGTTACTTAAAAAAGGGAAAACTTTCTCATCTATTTTCTCATTATCATTAATATACCAAGATTTCATGATAGAGATTCTCTTCTTTTGAGGAAGATAATCAAGGAAGTTAAGCTCCCCTTCCCCTCGTAAAAAATCCATATATCTACGTACATTTGTCTGATGTGTTACATTTCCAAAGACATTATAACCAGCAACAAGAGTATAGTAGATACGCTCAAGCTGTGCATAATCTATTACCCATAGTGTGCGTGGCTCTTTTCCTAATATCCCTTTGTGTACAGATGCTGAGTCAAAATGTCTATAGATAGTACATAGTGGTGTGTCTGAAGGTTTCTCTCCCTTCCAAATACTCTCTATCCCTAGACCATTTGGTGCATCATTGAGTAGGTATTCCCGTTTTTTATAATAATATTTTTCATATTTATCTCTATACTCATCACTAAAAACCTTAAATATATTTCCATTTGTAGTCTGTATAGGAAGTTCTAAATTATCTAGTTCATCATGTAAAAGTTCTGGATGCAGTACTGTTGTGTCATGTTCTGGATCTTTAAACATAACCCAAAAATGATCATGAATAACATTAAGAGCCATTTGACCACGGCAAACTGGTCCACGGATAAAAGTTTGAATAATGTAATAAGAGTTATCAAGTAAAAACTGATAACGAGACTTAGCAGGAATCTGCTCAAATACTCTAAAAGGATTTGTGCTCAGTGCTGTATCGTAACTCTCAACTTTTGGTGTACTCATCCATTTTGGTTTTATAAAAAGCTCATGCAAACGTGCAAAAAGAGAGTCATCAAATTTAAAAGTCATATGTGTTTTATGTACTATAGTTGAATGGATCTTCACTAGTCTATAGTAAAACTTATCTACTTTTGGATCATCAAAAGGGCGAAGAGTTGGGATATTTTTTGCCGTTACACCACTCGGGGTATAGGATCGAATTAGTTTATAAAACTCACCCTTTGCAGAAGGAAAATATATATGTGCAAGGTAGAGGTGCTCATAAAGATAACGGGCTGTCATTTTGTGTTTTGCGTCACTCTTATTGAGAAATTTCTCCCACATCTGTATTTGTGCTGCTGCTTTTGTTGAAGGAGTTGTTAGAGCTTTTTGCTCTTGTGTAGTTGGTCCGTGTGCACCTTGTTGTAACCATGCTGCAAGAGTTTTATACTCACTCTCTTGTAATGGAGGAAATCCATATGGCATACCGTGATTTGGTTTCTCTTGAAAATATTTTCCAAGCTCTTGTTTATCTCTTGGGCAGATAAGATGATCTGTCTCTGGTGCATACTCCCCTGTCATCTCTGGATGTATCTTTTTATCATATAGAAGATGCATCATAATAGAATCATTATGAGTTGCATTTGAATCACGACTCTTTGTTAAGGAAAAAAACTGTTTGGATCTCCACTCTTTTGTAGAAATTGCATCTATGAAAAGACGTGTAGGTTTTGCAGCACGAAGTCTTGTTGCCTCATACACTTTGAGCTTGCTCGCCCCTCGATCTACACCCTCAAAAGAGCTATATTTTGCTTGACAAGGGGAGTTATAGCAGGAGTGACAAACAACACATCGTTTATCTAAAATTGGTTTTACATCCTGGAGATAGTTTATTGTTTTATCTGATGGAGCAACTGCAACTGGAGCCGGTACAGGAGTAGAACAGGATGAAAAAAGAAAGAGAAATAGTATGGCAAATGCTGTTTTCATATTAAAAAAATTCCTTAAAATAGATAGGGTATTAAACGTTTTGTTTTTTTTGAGTACTCTTTATACTCCTTACTCTCATATATCCATAGACTCTCTTCATAGAAGAGTTTTACCAAAAGTGTTAGAAGTAAAATGCCAAAAAGTCCATATTCATAAGGCATAGGATAAAGAAGAACAACACTAAGCATACAGAGAAGAACAGATGTGTACATAGGGTGACGAATAAAGCTGTATATGCCAGTAGTCACTAACTGACAATCTTTTTTAATATCTGGACGGATATTAAAATTTCCTAGCCTATTCTTACTAAGAGCCAAAGCCCCAACAAAAAGACCAATCCCAAGGAGTACAAGTCCATAAATAGGTGTATAAGGAACACTACCAAGAGGTAAAAGCATCAAAAAAATAACAAAAAATTGGATAAATACCAGTAATTTACTTTTCATATTTGAATTATAACAAATTTTGATAATGTAATTATTAAAAAATTCTCATTTACGATTTGGTGGTGGACAGCTAGGGATTCGAACCCTAGATAGGTTACCCTATACCCGCGTTCCAGGCGAGCGCCTTCGACCACTCGGCCAGCTATCCAGTTTGTAAGAAGAGTGGTATTTTAGCTGAAGTTATATTTTACTAAGCTTTAAAGAGATAAAATCGATCAAAAAAACTAAAGTTTCACTTTGGTAAATAGCATCTTTTTTGTATCAAAAATCACATAGGAGCTATAGGGGACATCTATGCTAAAAGCCTCTTCAAGTGAGAGCTTTTGTACTAATGCCATCAATACTCTTATAACACCTGCATGCGTTATAACTAATACAGACTCATAAGGTTCATCTATTAACTTCTTTAAAAAAAAGTTTCGTATTCGCTCTCTAAAGATCTCATAATCTTCTCCATCCAAAGCGTAAATCCATTCTAAAAAATTTTCATACTCTATCTCACCTTCAGCGATGATACTTTCAAAAGTTTTTCCTTCATGTCTTCCCCAAGATTTTTCCCGTAAAAGCTCTGTATAGATAGCATCTTTTGCTTGTGAGAATAGTGCTAGTGTCTCTCTGGTGCGTCGAAGATCTGAGCAGTAAACTTTTTCAAAGTATTTATTTTCAAAGATCTTTGCAAGTCTCTTTGCATCTTCTTTGCCTTTTTGCGAGAGTCCTATCTCTATGTGTCCATTATAACACTTATGATAGGACTCTTCTACTTCTGTATGGCGTACTAATGTAATTTTCATATTAGCCCAAGGAGTACTATATTTAGCAAAAGTAGTTCTATTAGCTCAATGCTAAAACCATATATATCCCCTGTAAATCCACCATAGCGTTTGATAAATTTCTTTTTAATAAGTAGCATTACGATGAACGCCACTCCTAAAAGTAAAAGACTATCAAATAATATGACAAGAAGCAGTGAGTAAAAGATTGTAATAAAAAACTGCTCTTTTGTAAACTCCTCTTTAGCAAGAGTACCCATTCCATGCTTGCTCACATAAGAAAAAAAGTATATCTCACAGACAACTACTAAACGTGAGATAAGTAGTATGATAGGGAGTAGATAAAAGAGTTCAAAACTTGCTAAAGAAGAGGCCTTTAAGATAAGAAAAGTTCCACCAAAGAGCATTCCCATTCCACCATTATGAGGATCTTTCATCACTTCTAAGGCTCTCTCCTTTGGAACATAGAGACCATCAACTGTATCACAAAAGCCATCAAGATGAAGAGCTCCTGTAAGAAGTACCCACAGAGCAAAAAGTATAATTCCTAAATGTGTTGAGGGAAGATAAGGAGTGAGCAGCATATATACACTGTAAAGTAAACTCCCTAGTAAAAACCCAACAAAAGGATAACTCATCACTGCATAACCATTGATACCCTTGTAAAAATTATGCACACGAAAAAAGGGGAGTGTTGTAAGCATAGAGAGTGCTAATGCAAAACCACTAAAAATATTTTTCATTTTATACGATTAACTATACCAGCGATGATATGATAAACTTCATCACACTCAGAGGCAATATACTGAGAGAGTTTTCCACTGATATTGACAAACTCACGAGCTAAAATACTCTCTGAAACTACACTTCCACCTACATCATTCAAAACAAGAACTATATCCTGCTTGAGTGCTAGAACTTTTTTCATCTCAAGAAGTATATCAGCATAATCTTTCTTATGAAAAAGCATATTGTTTACCCACATACTCACACACTCTACCAATACGACACTCTCCTGTTGTGCTATCGTATTAGCTAATGATAAAGGCTCTTCAACTGTTATAAAATCTGACTTGCGATTTTGCTTATGTTTTTCTATCTTCTGTTCCATTTCAACATCTATAAACTCTGTTGTAGCAAGATAGATAGGCTTTTGTCCTGATAATTTAAGTGTATATTTTTCTGCTTGAGCAGATTTACCACTCTTGATGCCACCTATAAATAATGTTTTCATAATTTTAATAGCCTATAATAAATCGCTATAATCATACTTAATAGGATCTATATATAGTTTTTTACCTACACTCACTATACGATCATCACTACGGGCAACTTTTAAAAACCTCTTTTTTATTTTTACCCTCTTTTTTTCTGATAACTTTTTAGTTTTAAGATATTTTTTTAATGAAATAGGTTCTGATTGTTCTTCTGGCGTTTCAACTATTTCGATAGTCTCTGCTATATCTTCTTCACTCTCTAGCGATTGAGTAAGCATGAATTGTGTAGCCAAGGTATTAAGAACTTGTTTGAGTTGTGCATCTTTATCTCTGTAAATCTGTTCTATTTTTTGTCGCTCTTCTATGAGCATCTTCTCTTTTTGATCTCTGAGACTTCGTGTTTCGTTTTCTAATTTTTCTACTTTTGCTTGAAGTTTTTCATTTTGTTCTTGAAGAAGTCTGTAGTAACGTTCATCATTACTAGAGTTTTTTAATGCTGGCGTCACTTTTGGCTTTTGCACTGCTTTTGTAGTATCTACTTTGACAAGTTTCACGCCGTTTTCTACAACTACCTCAAGAGAACCTCTACGAATACGGTTATGAATAGCCTCTTTTGAAATACTAAAATATTTTGCTGCAGCTTCTATAGTTAACTTTTTCATCATCATCTCATATTTTCAAAAACCAAAGGAGCATCCCATTCACCCTCTCGAACCATCTTAATAACCTTTTGAAGATCGTCAAGTTTAGCACCTTTTACACGGATACTATCTCCCTCAATATTTGCAGTAATTTTGAGCTTCATCTTCTTAATATCTGCAACAATTTTCTTTGCCTCTTTGGACTCAATATAGTCAACTACTTTAAAAGTTGCTTTTTTATTACCACCGCTAGAGTCTTCTACTTTTAACTCATTAAGTACTTTGGAAGAGAGATTTTGTTTAAGAAATTTTGCTATCACAATATCTTTGAGTGCATCAAGTTTATTGTCTGATGAAGCGATAAGTACTAATGTCTTTGCCTTTTCATTAAAAGTTACCTCATAAGTAGTCCCTTTAAAATCATAACGATTTGAGACCTCTCTATCGACTAGATTTATCGCATTTTTAAAATTTTGTATATCTATTTTCGCTGTTATATCAAATGAGTGCTCTTTTGCCATAGTTTCTCTCTTGTATATTGTTTTACAATTATAGCACATATTGTTAGTGAGTGAGAAAAGATCACTCTATTTCCATTATAAATCAAAAATAAGTTAAGAATATAGTTTTAAAAGATTGAGTTAATTAAAAAAACGGGGGTTTGAAAACCATTACAAACTTCGGTATATTGGTAAGAAACCAAGGTATTTCTATAATGAATTATAAAAAAGCTCTAAAATATGCCCAAAATGCTCTTTAAAAAATATTATTAAAATAGGGAAAAGAAGAGGTATACAGAGATATTTATGTAAAGATTGTAAGTGTAAATTTCAACACAAAAGGCGACCAGAACAACTCCAAAAAATTATCTTCGAAGAGTATTTTTTACATCGCCAAACTCTCAAACAATTAGCAGCTAAATATGACAGATCTATACCTTGGATTATGAAGCAAAGAGATGAATATATTGTTGATTGTAAAACTCATCATCCAAGACCTGTAAATCTTATTTGTGATGCCACTTTTTATGGCAAAAGGAAAGACAAGTTGGGTATTTTAGTTTTTAAGGATAATGAGTCCAAAGAGATACTCATTTGGAAGCATATTGAAAGCGAACTTGTAAAAGACTATAAATATTTGAAAGAAGAGTTGGTATACAAAGGCTATACTATTCAAAGTGTCACTCTTGATGGGAAGAGAGGCTTGTACAAAGCCTTTAAAGATATTCCAATACAAATGTGCCACTTCCATCAGAAAAAGATTGTGCAAAGATATATTACTATGCGACCTAAACTTGAAGCTAGTAAAGATCTCAAGAAAATAGTTTCAAGACTTACTAAAACTACAGAGAAAAACTTTACTGAAAAGTTGGATGAGTGGTATGATAAATATCAAGATTTTTTAGAGGAGAAAAGTGTATCTTCAACTACTGGAGAACTGCGTTATACTCATCCAAGAATTAGAGCTGCATATAGAAGTTTAAGAACAAATTTACCATATCTTTTTACTTACAAAAATCACAAGGATTTATCCATTTCAAACACTACAAATGCACTCGAAGGTGGAGTGTTCTCTCACATGAAAAATATGATTAATTTACATCGCGGATTGAGTAAAAGTTTGAAGCTAAATTTAGTTGATTATTATTTGGTGAATTATCAAAAAAAATGAGTTTTNTTATACTCATCCAAGAATTAGAGCTGCATATAGA
Source organism: Sulfurimonas sp. endosymbiont of Alviniconcha boucheti (assembly GCA_021766785.1). Lineage (GTDB taxonomy): Bacteria > Campylobacterota > Campylobacteria > Campylobacterales > Sulfurimonadaceae > Sulfurimonas. The sequence continues at coordinate 334,618 of JAICBP010000083.1, read as the reverse complement.
AGTTTAAGAACAAATTTACCATATCTTTTTACTTACAAAAATCACAAGGATTTATCCATTTCAAACACTACAAATGCACTCGAAGGTGGAGTGTTCTCTCACATGAAAAATATGATTAATTTACATCGCGGATTGAGTAAAAGTTTGAAGCTAAATTTAGTTGATTATTATTTGGTGAATTATCAAAAAAAATGAGTTTTCAAACCCCCATTTTTTTAATTAAGTCACAAATTTAAAAAAATGCAACTATTTTACCAAGTTTGAGTACAAAGTATTGAAAATAAAATTGTGAATTTTATCTTATACCATCAATTATCACTAAACCATTTGTAAAATCAGCTATATAAGCCTTTGTACCATCACTTGATAGAGTAATACCTATTACTCTTCCAGCTGTGTCATATGAAGCAAAGTGAGTTGGATGAGTTGGATCGCTTACGTCAACTATAATTAAACCATTCTCATAAACAGCTGCATAGGCCTTTGTTCCATCACTTGATAGAGTAACCTTACTTGTATCTCCAGTATCATATGAGGCAAGCTTAGTTGGATGAGCTGGATTGCTTATATCAACTATAACTAAACCATTTGTATAATCAGCTATATAAGCCTTTGTACCATCACTTGATAGAGTAACACCATATGCCTTACCAGTTGTATCATATGAGGCAAGCTTAGTTGGATGAGCTGGATCGCTTATATCAACTATGACTAAACCACCCTCCTCATCTGCTACATAAGCCTTTGTACCATCACTTGATAGAGCAATATCCCATGCATTTCCAGCTGTATTGTATGAGCCAAGTTTAGTTGGATGAGATGGATTACTTATATCGACTATGACTAAACCATTTGTAAAATCAGCTATATAAGCCTTTGTACCATCACTTGATAGGATAACACCATATGACCTCCCAGCTGTATTGTATGAGGCAAGTTCATTTGGATTATATGGGTTACTTACATCAATTATGACTAAACCATTATCAGCATCTGCTACATAAGCCTTTGTTCCATCACTTGATAGAGTGATATCCCGTGCAGTCCCAGCTGTATCGTATGAGCCAATTCTAGTTGGATGAGCCGGATCATTTATATTAACAATAACTAAACCATTATCCCCATAAGCGACATAAGCTTTTGTACCATCACTTGATAAAGTAACACTCATTGAACGCCCATTTTTTATATCGTATGAGCCAAGCTCTTGTAGATTAACAGTATCTATCATCCTCTGTACCTCTTTTACTGTAGCAGTAGGTGAGCTAAAGTCATCAGTAGTAGATATTATATATTTTCGATACTCATCTATTTTGTTTTCATCTATATTAAGTGCTAGAAAGATAGCCCTTAACTCTTCAACTGTTATAGTTGAACTAGTACTATTATCCTCTTGTGCTATATGCATAAGAGCAGCTTCTGAAGCATTAACTGCATCTATCATACTCTGCACTTCCTCTTTTGTAGCAGGTAAGCTAAAGCTACTCTCTGCACTTGCTATATATTTTTGATAATTACTTTCATAATCATCATTTATATTTTCAAGTGCTGGGAGAATATCTTTTAGTTGTGCAACTGTTATAGTTGATTTATGGCTACTGTGCTGATTACCTATATTTGAGAGGATAGTATATGCATTCATTACACTATCTACTACCTCTTGAATCTTAGCCACTACTTCATCAGTAGTTAAAGATGTAAGGGTCTTAATTTGAGCATTTACTACTGCCAAATTAGTTGCATTTACCTCTTCTATGCCTATATCTGTATAATCTGCAACAATTGGTGCTGTTTTTGAACTACCAGTTACATAAGCTACGATGACATTGCTTGCCGTCTTTTTTTTATCTATTGCGATAATAGTGACTGGTTTATTCTTACAACCTGTCATTCCTGTTGTGAAAATCAAAAGTGCTGCTAATGATATGTGCCTTAAATCTAACATATTTATCCTTGTTTTTTATGAATATATAAAAGTTTTCTATCTGAGCTATCTGCTTTGCTAATTACTCTTATATCTATGTATTGAATATTTGATACTATAAATAGTCAAATATCATCTTGTCTCTTACATAAAATGTAAATTTTGTAAGAAAAAGAGAACAACATTATATTACAAATTTAAAAAAATTACAACCCCTTTTGCAACCAAAATCAAGACTGATCCATAAAAATAGATGAAGATGGGAAACTTCCATCAAAAAAGCCAAAGTTTGGATCCATAAAACCATATTGTGCAGACTTCATACGAAGTTTCTCTATATCTGCTTTACTAGAGATATTTTGTGGGCAAACTACTGTGCAGTTATTACATAAAGTACACTCCCAAACGCCATTAGTCTGTATCTCTGTTATTTTAGTTTGTTTATGATCCTCACGTTTATCACTCACATACTTCCAAACACGTGTGAGTGCAAAAGGTCCTAAAAAGTCTGGATTTACAGCATAAACAGGACAACTACTATAACAAGATCCACAGAGGATACAGTCGCTTTGAAGTGCATTGACCTTTTCATCTTCATGATTTAGGTTCACACACTTATCACTCTTAACCAACCATGCCTTTGCCTTAGTATTATATGTGAGAGCTCTGTTCATATCGACTACCAAGTCTCGCAAAACTTCTACATTTTGCAAAGGCTCTATTTTGTCTCCATCTTGTACTTTATAAGAACAAGCTAAAACTTCACTCTCATTAACTCTCATAGAGCAAGAGCCACAAACACTACTACGACAACCACTACTAAATGCGAGGGTATTATCTTGTTTTGTTTTTATCTCACTTAGGAGTTCAAGCAGTGTAGTATCTTTTAACGCAACATCATACTCTACAAAACCATTTTCACGCTGTATGCTTACTTTCATTATGCCACCTCTATCATATAGTGAGATCCACAGCTCTTTTCACGCTTAAGAGCTCCCTCAACTATGGACTCACAAACATCTAAGATATTGAGAAACTCTATAAACTCTACTCTATTAGTGTTATAGATTTTTGATTTATCACTTACACCAAAGTGATGGATATTCTCTTTGATATCAATTATCTCTTGTCGCGCAAAAAGTAGTTCTTCTCTCTTTCTTACTATTCCGACATTTTCATAAAAGATATCGCCGATTAGCTGGCGTTTAGCATAAAAATCCAACTGATTTGAATAAGACTCTATCTTCTTTACTACTGAGTTCTCTCTAATCACAGGAGTTGTTGAAGAGACATTTTTAGCAAATTTTGCCGCATGTACTCCTGCCTCTTTTCCAAAAACAACTATCTCTAAGAGTGAATTACCCCCAAGTCGGTTTGCTCCATGAACTCTATGATTTGCACATTCACCACAAGCAAAGAGTCCCTCTAGTGTTGTTTGTGATGTATGATCAACAACTATTCCACCCATTGTGTAGTGAGCTACAGGTTTGATGGGAATTAACTCATGTACTAGATCTACATTTTCATAGAGTTGTGCAAGTTTTCTCTCTTGAGGTAAACTCCTCTCTATAAACTCTTCACCAAGATGACGAATATCTAAAAATATATCCTCTCCTTTGAGTATCTGAGCATTTATAGCCCGACTTACCTCATCACGAGGGGCAAGTTCATTAGTAAATCGTTCCATTTTTGTATTAAGGAGATAGCCACCTTCACCTCTTGCAGATTCACTGATGAGTATGCTTGAGTTTTTTAAAGCTGTTGGATGAAACTGTACAAACTCCATACCTACAAGTTCTGCCCCAGCTCTTTTTGCCACTGCAATACCATCACCAGTAGAAGCAGTAGAGTTAGTAGAGTTCTTAGCATATACACGACTATAACCACCACTTGCTAACACCACGGCGTTTGCCTCATAAACTATAAGCTCACCACTTCGTATATCTAAAATCTCAGCAGCACAAACACGACCAGACTTATCTTTAAGAAGATCTAAGAGATACTTATCTGCCTCTATCTCTATCTCTTCTTCTAAACACTTATCATAAAGAGTATGTAAAATCTTTAGCCCTGTGTAGTCCTGTGCATAACAAGCACGAGGAGAGCTTGCACCACCTAATGTTCTCTGTGCAATTTTAGCATCTTTAGTACGAGAGAAGCATACACCTATACTATCTAACCACTCCACTGTATTTATTGCTTCCCCACACATAAAACGTACAGCTTTCTCATCTGCTTCACCATGTGCAGACTTGAGTGTGTTGTTTATGTGTTCCTCTACACTATCCTCACTTATATTTCCAAGTGCGGCATTTATCCCACCTTGAGCCATACATGTTTGGCTTCGTGTTGGATACTCTTTTGTAAGAACTATCACATCAGCACCATTTTTTTTTGCATTAAGAGCTGCTGTTAGTCCTGCTCCTCCTGCTCCTATTATTAAAACATCACACTTTTTTTTCATATCTTTTTCTCATCTCTTATTAATATATTTAGATCTATGACTTTTCAATCATTATAGCATATCTTATAAGTCCATAGAAATAGTTTTAAGTACCCATAAATATGAGTATAAAATAATATCTAAGTATCCTCAAACTCCCTGCAATAAGAACAAACCAAAGAAAATTTAGACGAACAAGTCCTGCAACTAATGTTAGCGGATCTCCGATAAAAGGTAGCCATGAGAGAATCAATGCATAGTAACCATACTGATGCCCAAATAGATACAATCTTTTTCCTATTTTAGAGGTTAGAAGTTTTGCTTTTGTCTGCTTGTATAAAAAATAACCAAGATAGTAGTTAAAAACAGTAGCAAGAATATTGCCAACTGAAGCACTTACAATGGCGTTTAGAGAAGGCATACCACTCTTAAGAGCCAAAATAAATGTTGCTTCAGAGGAAAAAGGCAAAATAGTTGCTGCAAAAAAAGCAGAGAAGAAAAGTGCTATCTCTGCCATCTGCATTAGTTGTCTTTTATACCTTTTATGAGTTCACGAGCTTGTGCAAGTGCAGATTTTACTTCATCAAAAACAAGAGCAACTGCTAAACGGCGACCCTTGTGCGCTTCTGGTTTTGAGAATATACGGACAAAAGAGTTGTCGCAAAAAAGCGATTCATCTACATCTATTACTGGTGCATTAGAGTGACTTATTTCAGTTTTGTAGGCTGCTGAAGCACCATCACCGTAAAAAGTAAAGCCAAGTGGTAAACCAAGAACAGCACGAAGATGAAGAGCAAACTCACTCTGGCTTTGTGTTATCAGTGTTACCATCCCAGTGTCATGTGGACGTGGGCTTACTTCTGAAAAATAAACCTCATCACCCTTTATGAAGAGTTCTACTCCAAAAAGCCCTTGACCACCAAGACCATCTGTGATAGCCTTTGCTACCTCCTGTGCTTTTTGTTTTGCTTTTTGGCTCATCTGCATGGGCTGCCATGAAAATATATAGTCACCATCTCTTTGTTCATGCCCTATAGGCTCACAAAAGAGTGTCTCTTTACCATTGCAAACAGTAAGCATTGTAATCTCATAATCAAACGCCACAAATGCCTCAACAATAAGCTCACTAGCATCTCCACGAGCTTCTTTTGCAATTTCCCAAGACTCATCTACCATCTCAGGAGATTTACAGATGCTCTGTCCATGTCCAGAAGAGCTCATAACAGGCTTAATAACACAAGGATAACCCATACGAGCGGATGCTTCGCGAAGTCCTTCTAAAGTAGTAACAAACTCATAAGATCCTGTTTTAAGAGAGAGTTCTTCAGCAGCAAATGTACGGATATTCTTACGATTCATAGTCTTACTAACGGCATTGGCGTTTGGAATAACATTGTAGCCCTTAGCTTCAGCCTCAAGAAGTGTGTCAATAGAGATAGCCTCTATTTCAGGAAGAATATAGTCAGGTTTTTCACGGTAGATGATCTCTAATAAGGCATCTTTATCCTGCATATTTACTACATAACTACGATGTGCCACATGGTGTGCTGGTGCATTTTGGTATCTATCAACTGCAATGACTTCAAGTCCTAAACGTTGTGCTTCGATGGCGACTTCTTTACCAAGTTCACCAGAACCGAGTAACATTATTTTTTTTGAGTTTGATTTAAGAGGTGCAGAGAATTGCATGGTGGTAAATTCCTAATATTAAATATTAGGAAAATTATAGCGAAAAATTAATGATATTTCTGTTATTTGTTTAGTTCTTCAGACCTATAAGTGCCTGAAGAAGTTGATCAGAGGTCGTAATAATCTTACTATTTGCTTGGAAACCACGCTGGATGATAATAAGCTGTGTTAAAGAACGAGAGAGGTCAACATTTGATGCTTCTAGTGAAGAGGATTGGATAAATCCACGTCCAGCAGATGCCGCTGTACCAATAATAGGGTCACCTGAGTTGGCAGTTTGGATATAAACATTTCCACCTTCATTAGAGAGCCCTCCATTGTTAGTAAATTTTGCCATACTAATCTGTGCTAGTCCAAAAGAACGACCATTGGAGAAAGAACCAACCAACGTACCAGACTGAACAATACGAATACCAACTAAATCCCCACCAGTAAAACCATTTTGGCTTATCTCAGAAGTAGTGGACTGACTATCAAAACTTGTCATTCCACTAAAAGCACTTGCCGTTCCAAAAGAGAGGGATATTTGCTGGTTTGGTGCTGAACCATTATTACCACTAAAAGAGATATTTGGTAGATTATAAGTTGCAAGAGAACCATCATTATTAAAGCTTATCGATCCTAGTTTTTCATTAAAAGGTACGGTAGTATCTATTTTCGCTGGATGTGGAACACTTACTTTTAGATCCCAAGTACTTCCTGTTGATGTATTAAGAGCAGTTTTTCTAAACTCCATACGTAAAGTATGCTTTGAACCAAGAGAATCAAATATATCAATGCTACTAGAGTGTGTTGCAGCATTAAAGCTTTGTGAAAATGCTTTTCCTCCACTTCCCACAGGGAGAACTGAATTCATTGCCTCAAGATTTTTTGTAAAATTTGTATTAGCTAAAATTGCTGATGCTACTCTTTGATCTGTATAAGCAGTGATCTTTAAGTTAAGATCATAATCATCACCGGTATTTGATCCACCAGGGTTAACTACTTCAAACTTTCCTTGAGTATTGACACTTACTTCTATCTTACTATCTACTGCTCCACCCGATCCGTTAGCGTCATAACTTCTAGCCTCATCTTCCATAAACTTACGAAGATCTGCCATAGTTGTAAAAGTTTTATCTCCTCCAATCGTATTTACTGCTGAATTCGGGTTATATTGGTATCTATGTGCAGAAGCATCAGCACTGCTAGTAAGTCCACCTCCACCACTATCAAGTGTAAAGTTAATATTATGTCCTGCAGATGCATCTTCATTGGCATTTTCAAGGATGATTTTATTTGTAGCATCAAGAGAAGCATGTACCCCTGTTTTTGCAGTTTGAGCATTAATAGCAGCAACATAGTTATTCGCTGTCTCTCTCACTGTTTTCCCAGCGACCGCAGAGATAGAAATTTTATTACCTGGAATATTTAATTCTGGTTCTACATTAAAGTGTGCAGTCATTGGTGCATTTGAAGTAACTACTCCTGGAGAAGCTTTGGAAGTTCTAAATGACATCCAAACTCCTTGACCTGTTTGCAAAGCAAAGGATTCACCAATTTCATTAAACATAACACCTATATTACCAGAGTTTACAGCGATACCATTAGCATCTTTAGCTGCTGGTTGCATATTTGATGCTCCTGATTTTACAGTATAAGCAGGCGAAAAACTCAATACTCGAGATCCTGAGTTAAGATTTGCTTTAAGTACTACTTCTTGCGATGCTTGTGCAGGTGTTGTGAGTCCTGGTGAAATATGTATATTTGTAATAGAAGCACTTGAATCTACTCTTTTTGTTGTTGGATCACGTAACCACCCTTGAACAATAAAGCCGTTATTATCTACAAAGTTTCCATCTGCATCAAACTTAAAATCTCCTGCACGAGTATATTTGTAAGTATTTCCACCATCAGGAGAGATAATAAAAAAACCATCTCCTTGGATCGCCACATCAGTGTTTTTATCGGTGTTTTGAACGCTACCTTGTGAAAAGATATGTGTTTGAGAGCTTACAGTAGATCCCAAACCTACTTGTACAGAGTTTTTACCACCAAGTTGCCCTTGCGGAGCAGTTGCTATAGATTTTGTTTGTGCTAAAAGATCTGAAAAATTAGCACGTGAGTACTTGTATCCAATTGTATTAACATTAGCAATATTATTTGATTCTATATCCATCGCCACCTGGTGTGACTGTAGCCCGGATACACCGGCAAAAAGTGATTTTAACATTTAATATCCTCTATCTCAGTATCAAAAAAGATACTATCATTGTAAAAATATATAGCACAAAGTATGCCAACTTTGACAAAATATCTTTTACTTACATTTTTATGGCTTTTTGAATCATCTGATCAGATGTTGTGATAGATTTTGAGTTTGCATTATAAGCACATTGCATAATAATTAATTCCGTAAGCCCAAAAGAGAGCGAAACATTTGAACTCTCTAATCTAAAGTTGAAGACATTTGAACCATTAATAGGTTTTCCATCTGCATCTTTCCAAAACTGAGCCTCTCCACTGTTAACACTTTGTTGAAATCTTGTACCATTAATTCGCTTAAGTCCCTGTTCATTTGTGAAATGATATACAGCAATTTTACCTACACTACTCTGAATACCGTTTGTAAAAGTTGCAATAACCTCTGCATTGCCATTGACTGAGTAGCCAACTAAATCTCCACCAACAATACCATCAGCAGTACCAGAACCAGAAACAACAGGTATATCTATAGCAGTAATACCATTATAGCCATTTCCAAGGTCAATAGATACCATCGCACCATTATTATCTATAGTATTTAAAGAAGTAGAGATAAGTGCACCTGATACATCAAAAGAGGCACTTCCTGTTTTTGTATCATAAATTGTCGAACCATCTAAGCTTTGAGTAGTCGCAGTAACAGAGTATTGAGCTTCTAGTGAGGTTTGTGTGGGGTTTTTCACAAACTTTAGTTGAAGATAATTTTTGTTATTTTGTGGATCAATAACTGTAGTCCCTACAGTAATAGGGTCATAACCAACACCGAGATTTGCCATAAACTTTGCTTTTGTGGATGGTTCAGGTGGATATGTTAATGTTGTTGGAAAAGATAATTTTTCTTGCTCTTTGATGCTTGAGAGTTTAATCTCAGCATTTTTTTTAGTAAGTACATTATCTTTACTAATGTTACTGCCTTTTGTGCCAAGTACATAAAAACCATCGGTAGTAACTAGATCACTATTTACATCAAATGCAAAAGTACCATCACGTGTATATTCAATATCTCCATTGCTCTGCACTCCAAACCAACCATCACCCTCTATAGCGACATCTGAACTTCTATCAGAGAGAGCTAACGCACCTTGAGCTTGTGTCATTGCAGCTGTTTGTACTCGTACCCCAATACCTATTGAGTTAGAATTTCCTACTCTTGCAGAAGAGAGAGCATCTTCGAATATAGAAGCAAATTCTGTTTTATAGGCACGATACCCAGTAGTACTAATATTAGCAATATTATTTGCAACCATATCAATACCTATAGAGCTATTTTGTAGTCCTGATATTCCTGTATAGTAAGATTGAACCATGATATACTCTTTAATAAACCTCTTTAATGTTCGCTAATGGAACATAATTAGAGCCTAATTTTACTAAAGTTTGTCCTTTATCAAATTTTACAGACTCAATAGGATATGCTCCTAATCTTGTTGTTTGTGCTTTGCCATTAGCATCTGTATAATTTGCATTTATATGATAAATACCACCTGAAATAGCACTACCACTAGGATCCTCTCCATCCCATGTAAATTGATACACTCCTGCTGGATTTGTACCAACATCTAAAGTATCTACTATAGCACCTTCTTTATCGGTAATAGAGATAGTTCCTTGTTTAATAGCTTGAGGAAAATAGACCTCAAATGAAGAGCTAGAATCCTTTGTATGTGTTATAGAGTCACTCCCTAAATCTGCTGTTTTACCAATAGCAGCAATAGTAGAAAACTGATTTGTACTACCCATTGCTTGTGTAAGTTTTGTGAGTGCATCTTTTGTATTATTTGAAGACTCAAGAGATGCAAGTTGTGATGTTTGTGTCAAAATTTTCTCTGCATCCATTGGAGATGTTGGATCTTGATACTGTAACTGCACTAAAAGTAGCTTCATAAAATCATCTTTTCCTAAAATCGTATTATTTGCTGTTGAAGTTGCACTATCTGTTACTGCATTTTGACTACTACCATATGTATTGATTTGCATAGTTTATCCTTTATTATGCATAGTTTGGAACTACAATTTCTAAAGAGTTTAAAACCTCTTCATTTTTCTCTTCATTCTCAAAGTAATTATACTCATTTTGAGCATCTCGTCTCTGCTGAGAGTTTTGCTGTTGTTGCCCAAAAGCACTCTGGTTTGAGTCTGAGGAGTTGTTATTAAAATTTAATGAAGCATTATTTATTCCATTATTACCAAGTTGTACTTTGAGCTCTTGTGCATGTATTGCTAGGGTATTTACTGCTGCATTATTTGAAGTAAGGTTAATATGTAAGTTTTTACCACGTTGTACTACTGTAAGTTCTATCGATCCTAATCTTTGTGGATTGAGTGCTAGCTTCACTCTTGTGAAAGGAGCCTTATAATCTTCTATAGCTGTTTTCACATCAGTAGAGAGATATTTTATCATCTGCTTCGCTTCATGTACCTTGACTTCAAAACTATCTGCTTTTGGGATATTGAGTCGATCTACTTTCTGAGAAAAAGAGTTATCTTGTGTGTCACCACTCAGGAGAGACTCTAAGTTTTCACTTCTTTTTGTAGTTGTATGTAGCACCTTAAAAAGTGGTATTTCTTTTACCTTCAAGCTGGGCTTTGGTACCGATTTGCTCTGTATCTGTACCTCTTCTAAAGTAATTTTACTCACATCTATATCAAATTTTTTAGCAACTTGTGTTAGCCCTTTAACTGTTTTTGGAAGTGCTACTAGTTCTACTTTTTTGAACTCCTTACTCTGTAGTATTTTATCTCGAAGGAAATTTTTTGTATCTTTTATAAGTCTCTTTAACTCTTTAGGAGAGAGATTTTTACTCACTTCAGGGTTAAGCTCAACTAGAGAGATTTCCTCTTTTGGCTGAGTTTTAAGTACTTCTAATAAAATCTCTTTTTTTGCTACTATTTTTTTTGTATCTTCAAAAAGATTGTTTTTAGAAGGAGTCTCTTTTTTAGGTGAAAAAATTAATGGAGCTTTTTGGGGTGCTTTTGTATTGCTCTGTATCAATACTTTATGTAGAAGTTCATCAAAAGAGATACTATTTATTACCAGACTCCTTATTACCAGACTCCCCTCTTTTTTGGAAATTTTATTGTTTATGAAGGATGCATTTTGAGGTTTTATATCTGCAGTTATCATATAATGCTCCTTGATTTTTCCCATATTAAAGAGAGGTTTTACATCAAAGATAGCACTTATCGTTCCATATACTTAAATTATCAATTTTATGGAAATCACTTTAATAGTTCTATTTCTCAAATCCGACTAAGTTCCCCTTTTGTAATTGAGCTATTTTCCCACGAAATTTTCTAATATAAAAAGCTTTTTCTTCAAAGCTAATATTTTGTGCAACATTTATCTTTCTGAGCTGGCGTTCATAAAAACGAGAAAGAAATGTTATAAGCTCAGCATTTAGTGCCTCTTCATCTTGAAGAACTACTATACTCTCATCGACCTCTATAGCCATTAGCTCTGGAGTGTCCATTTTATTTGCGAGCAAGAGAGAAAACTCTCGTGAGTGAAACTGAAGCATAGAAGGGTCAAGCACATCAAGTACTTGATTGAGGAGATAGGGTTTTTCTATAATAGTTTTTATAAGTGTAAGTTCCCACATATCTCTATGTCTATTTTTTTCTACAAGTGGAGTATTCTGCTTCTGCTGGTTTGAAGTGTTTAGTTTTACTAAGGAAGGAGAAATACCTAACCCACCCAAGCGTGAAGCAAGATATGTCTTATACTCCTCTTGTAAAATTGGCGAGAGTGTTTTAAGGTAACTGACACCTTCTCCCATACAAGACTCTTTAGCCTTAGGATTTGTAAGATCATACAAAGAGAGTATCTCATCTAATACAAACTCTATAAAAGGTTTAGGAGATCCAAACATATCTGCTAACTCTTTACTTCGACCATTTTGAACCATATCTGCAGGATCAACTCCTCCATCAAAGACAACAACACCCCCATTAAACCCACTAGCACTAAGTAGCTTAGAAGCCTTAAATGCTGCCGCACGACCCGCCTTATCTCCATCATAAGCCATCACAACACGGGGAGAGCCTTTGCGAAGAAGTGGCAGGTGCTCAACTGTAAGTGCCGTTCCAAGAGTTGCTACTGCATTATCAAACCCAGCCTTATGAAGCATAATAACATCAAGATAACCCTCTGTTATAATAATTTCCTGTTTTTTGTAGAGTGCCTGTTTGGCAAGATGGTAAGCATATAACAAGCGCGACTTATTAAAGTAGGCAGTCTCAGGGGAGTTTACATATTTTGCTTGATGTCCTGTAATAGTCCGACCACCAAAACCAACGATACTCCCATTTGCTGAGTAAATGGGAAAAGTTACACGTTCAATAAAACGTGCATAGGTCTGTTTACGAGATGGCTCATACCCTACAACACCCATATCGATAGCCTCTTGAATATTAAATTGTTGTGAGCGAATATACTCTAGAGTGGCGTTTGAATCAGGGGCATACCCTATACCAAACTTCTCTATGCTACTTTTATCAATACCACGTTCTTGTATATAAGCACTTGCTATCTTGTTTTGAGTAAGGAGTGTCTGATACCATTCATTAAGTTTTTGCATAACCTGTGAGCGAGGTTTATTATGTTTGTTATCTGTATAAGTAAGTGTAAAGTTATAGTTTTCTGCAAGTTTTTCAAGAGCTTCAGGATAGTTAAGTTTCTCATACTCCATAACAAAACCAATGGCGTTTCCACTCTTTCCACATCCAAAACAGTGGTATATCTGCTTCTGCGGACTTACTACAAAAGAGGGGGATTTCTCATCATGGAAAGGGCAAGGGGCTTTGAAATTTCCCCCTGTTTTTTTAAGTTCTACATAATTCCCAACAACATCAACAATATCAAGTCGAGCTTTAAGGGCTTCTATGGAATCTTGTGCAATCATAAAGAGATTATAGCTTGAACTACTTTAAGGTGCTCTTTGTGAAAGAGTATATGCTATCTACTTCTTTAGCTTTTGCATAATAAAATCTCCCTCAACTATAGCTTTACTTAGTTTCTTGCTTGTCGCATTTTTAATTGAGAACTATCTTTTCATTTTATTTATAGGTATTTAGAGTATAATTGCATATATTATATATAAGCTAGGTTGCTTACTTAAATTTTAAGGATATGATTTGCTCGAAGATATTAATGAAAAGTGTGCTGTTGTTGGAATATTTGGTCACAAAGAGGCTTCTAAATTAGCTTATTTCTCTCTACATGCACTACAACATCGTGGTCAAGAAGCTGCTGGAATAAGTTCATCAGATGGAAAAAAACTTCACACCATCAAAAAACGTGGACTTGTTATGCGTGTTTTTGATGAAGCGAAACTTAAAACACTTAGTGGTACATCTGCTATTGGTCATACACGCTACTCAACTGCCGGTGATGACTCGATACTTGATGCTCAACCTGTATTTGCTAGATATGATCTTGGTGAAATGGCTATCGTACATAATGGTAATCTTACAAATGCTGATGAAGTTCGTAATATGCTCATCGAAAAAGGTGCTATTTTTCAGACATATATGGATACTGAAAATCTTATTCATCTTATCGCTAAAAGTTCTAAAAATAAACTACTTGATAGAATTATTGATGCAGTTGAAAGAATAGAAGGAGCCTTTTCTCTTGTTTTTTTAAGTCGAACAAAAATGTTTGCGATGCGTGATAGATTTGGTTTTCGCCCTTTAAGTCTTGGAAAACTTCCTAATGGTGGTTACATTGTTGCAAGTGAGACTTGTGCTTTTGATCTTGTCGGTGCTACATTTATTCGTGATGTAAAACCAGGTGAACTTCTTATATTTGAGGAGGGTAAAGAGCCTATAAGCATGCAAATACTCCATGAACAAAAGCCTAAACACTGTATCTTCGAGTATGTATATTTTGCACGTCCTGATTCAAGTATTTTTGGACAATCTGTCTATCAAACACGTAAAAATATGGGGAAAGAGCTTGCAAAAATTAATCCTGTTATAGCAGATATAGTTATCCCTGTACCTGATGGAGGTGTTCCCTCTGCTATAGGTTATGCACAAGAGAGTGGTATTCCTTACGAGATGGGTATTATGAGAAACCATTATATTGGTCGTACTTTTATTGAGCCTACTCAAGAGATGCGTGATCTTAAAGTAAAGATGAAACTCTCTCCTATGACAGATATTATTAAAGGTAAAAGAGTCATTGTTATTGATGACTCTATTGTTCGTGGAACAACATCGCGCCGTATAATCAGAATGCTCAAAGAAGCAGGTGCAAGTGAAGTCCATATGAGAGTTTCATCTCCTCCTACAACTGACCCATGTTTTTATGGTGTAGATACTCCGAACAAAGAGAATCTCATAGCCTCTTGTATGAGCAACCAAGAGATATGTGACTTCATTGAAGCTGATTCACTCGCTTATCTTGATGAGACATCACTTCTCAAAAGTGTAAACGCCACAGTAGATGATGATAGATACTGCACCGCTTGTTTTACAGGTAAGTACATCGTTTAATGCAACAAATATATACATATGGTAGCTACCTTAAGAGGAAGTTTGGGTATAAGGTTTATAAAGTTGGTATAAATATCTCTGGCTTTACTTGCCCAAATATTGATGGAACTGTCGCTAAAGGTGGTTGTACTTTTTGTGAAAATGACTCTTTTTCTGCTAGTACTGATGAGGTCAAAGAGCTCAAAGGTTTTCACCTTAATCTTCACTCAACAGAGAACCCTTTTTTAGAAAAGCAACTCCTTCAACTCCAACAGCAGTTTAACGCCATATCTAAACGCCAAATAAGAGAGTATGGAGCTCAAAAGTTTCTTGTTTATTTTCAATCTTTTACAAATACCTACGCACCTTTTACAACCCTCAAAGCTCTTTATGAAAAAGCACTCTCTTTTCCTAATGTTATAGGTCTTAGTATTGGCACTCGTTCAGACAGTATTACCATAGAGACTTTAGAATACTTGGCAGAACTTGCTAAAGAGTCAGAAATCTGGCTAGAGTTTGGGATACAGTCTGTATATGATAGAACACTAAAAAAGATCAACCGAGGGCACGATAGTGCCAATGTTAAAGAGTGGATTATTAAATCTAAAGAAGCAGGGGTAAATGTGTGTGGACATCTTATTTTTGGTTTAGCCGATGAGACACAAGAGATGATGCTTGAGACTTCTCGTGCTGCTTATGAGTGGGGGATAGATTCTGTTAAATATCATCCGCTTTATATAGTAAAACGCACCGCTTTAGCAAATGAGTACACTCGTGGTGAGTTTACACCCATAAGTGAAGAGGAGTACCTAGAAGTACTTACAAAATCACTTCTAATGAAGCCTGATCATGTACATGTACAACGTGTTACAGCAGGTCTTGATGATGAAGCTCTTCTTGCACCACAATGGTGTAGAGACAAAAATACCCAGATTAGAAATATTAACCAAGCTCTTAAAAAAGTTGGTCTGAAATATTAGTGACCCCAAACTTTTGCAAATTGGGATGTACTCCTAAAGTATGGAGGGTATTTAAAATATACTCTAAAAGTTCTTGCCTCTTTTGGTTTCAGATTTTTGGCAACAACAAACTCTTTCGTTAAAGATTGAGGTTTAGTATTTTTGCTAGAACCGCGACTAAAAAAATCAAAAAGACCACTATTTTGATAAAAGTTGCTACCCTTCACATTTCCTACTGCATGTCCCTTATTTACAAGCTTGATTTCAATAGTAACTTTTCCTATAAGATGACTACCTTCATTTTTGACAACTCCTGTATAAATAATCTGCTCTGTTCTTAATAGTCTTTTATTTTTTAGTTTGTAGAGATGAACATTTTTAGTGTATTTATCTACAACTATTACAGAGAGGATAGCTAAAAAGAGTGTCACAATGCATATAGAAAAAAACATACCAAGCTTTATCTTCATATCTTTTTCCTTTATGGCACTATAACTTCCAGTAAGAAAGATAAAAAATATTACACCAAAAGTTATAAAATGCCAGTAGTTAAATGCAGTCATCTACAATTTGCTCCCAAAGAGATATTGTAATCTCCCTTATATCTAAATGGTTCTACAATAATCTTAAACTTACGTGTCCCAGATACTGCTATATTCTTCTCAAATATTGATATTTTATTAAAAGGTTTAAATTTTTTAAGATAATTTCTATACTTATTTTCTGTTACAACATATGCACTTGCAGTTATTTTACACTCTTTAAAATCTCTGTGAGATTCATTAGTAAGTGAACCATAAATAACAACTGCTTCACTAAATTTTAGTTGCTTTTGTGAAAGAATTTTTGTAGAGTTTTTAAAAAGATACTTATGTAATTGAATATAACCAACACTAGCTCCTGCGATAAGAGTGCTAAATCCAAGAAAAATAAGAAGAAGAGAGAGAATGGTCTTATGTCGGTATGCTAAAGCAAGAGTTATAAAGAGGATGAAAAGAAAAAAAGTAGCACTAAAAAGGAGATAGTCATATAAAATAAGAGTCTCGATAAATGCTAGAATTTTTTCCTTCATCTACTTCTCTCTTGCACTCTTCTCAGCAATACCACTCATGTTAAATCTACGAGCAAGCTCTTGCTTAATACGATCAGGAGAGATGTTTTTAGAGGCTAATGCCACTAGCATATGGTAAGTAAGATCTGCCGCCTCATAAATCATCTCAGGTTCATCATTATCTTTATGCGCAAAGCAGTACTCTCCAGCTTCTTCAACAACTTTTTTGAGAATAGTGTTGTCACCTTTAGAGAGAAGTTGTGCTGTCCATGAGCTCTTAGGGTCTGCATCTTTTCGCTCTTGTATAGTATGATAAAGTGTATCAATAACACCATAAGCAAGAGTGGTATCTACTTCTATCTCAGAGTTACTTGCACCTGACTCTAACTCTCTAAAGAAGCAAGAGTTACGACCAGTATGGCATGCAACTCCTTTTTGAGTAACTTTTATAAGAAGAGTGTCATTATCACAATCCAAACAAAAAGAGTGAATAGACTGAGTATGTTTGCTAGTCTCTCCTTTTTTCCAGATTCGCTGTTTGCTTCGTGAAAAGTAGTGAGCTACTCTTGTTGTAAGTGAAAGTTCTAATGCTTCACGATTCATATAAGCCATCATAAGTACTTCATTTGTACTCACCTCTTGGACTATAACAGGAAGAAGTTCTATCTTCTCCCAATCTACTCTATTGAGTGCTTCTTGCATCACTATTTAGCCGTAGTTCTTTTTTGAATATCTTTTGTATCTACCCAGATATTTGGTGTAGATCCACCAGGTGTTAGGAAGATCTTTGCATCTTTATTGACTTTAAGAGCTTCATTAAACTTTGCTTGCACTTTCATCTGTTCTAGTTGTAGCAGTTTAGATGTTAAGGATTTTGAAATTAGCATATTTGCTTTCGCTTTTGCATCAGCTTCTATGGTAACTGCATCTGCTCTACCTTTTGCCTCTATTCTTGCCTGTTGTGCCACACCTTGTGCCTCTGCTGCACGCTTGAGTGCTTCTTGTTTTACACGCTGTACATCTTGTTCTGCTTTTTGTACTGCTTGTTTTGCTATCTGCACTGCTTCTATCTGCTCTTTTACTTTTTGTGGAAGTATTATATCACGAAGTTGTACAGACTGAAGTACTGCTGGAGAGTTTTTAAGATTTGCTACACTCTCACGAATTTTTGTCTCTATCTCTGTGCCTAAATCATTTCTCATCTGAGTAAGTGACTCAGCATCATACTTTCCTATAACATTACGAACTACATCACGAACCACAGGATTAATAATTTTATCTTCCCAAGAGAAGCCCCAATTAGAAATCGTTTGTGCTGCAAATTCTGCATTTAGTCTATACTGTACTGTGAGTTCAATACCTACTGGAAGAGAACGCTTATCAAGAACTGTTACAGCTGGTTTAGAGATAATTCCCGATGTATTTGAGTTTGTTTCGATACGTGAAGCATAGTTAATAACACGAACTTTTGTATCTACAGTATATACCTTTTGAATGATAGGAACAATAAAGTGTAGTCCTGGTAAAAGTGCTTGATCCTGATACTTACCATTTGTACTTAAGATACCACGCTGTCCCTCTTCTATAATAGTAAATGGTTTTGCTAAAAAAAGTAATACTACAATCGCTATAAGAAAGTAAACTAAACCAGATTTTGCACCAAATGTAAAGTTGGGCATTTGCGGCTCTTTTGGAACGCCACCTGAGCTTCCTGAAGATTTTTTAGATCCTCCTTCACTCTTCTTTTTGTTAAAGTAATCATTCATATCTGATGCCATTATTATTTTTCCTTTGTAATTTTATTTTATTTTATTGATACAACTTTGGTCTCACAAAAATGAGGACAACTAAAGCAGTAAGCAAAAATGTATCAATCTATATAAGTTAAATAGTGCTCGTACTCTTTATTTTTACCAAATACGATGTCAAAATATCCACTCTGAATCTTCTCCGTGATCTCTCCACGACTGCCAGAGCCAATATCTCTAGCATCAACGTTTGCAATAGGTGTAATCTCAGCAGCCGTACCTGTTAAAAATGCTTCATCTGCTATATAAACTTCTTCACGAGTGATACGACGTCTATGTACAGTATAGCCCATTTTTGTACTCATCTCTATAACTGTCTTTTGCGTGATAGAAGCTAGTGCATTATCACTTGGTGGTGTTATAATTTCTCCATCTTTTACCATGAAAAATGCGGCACCACTTGCCTCAGCTATATAACCTTGATCATCAAGCAAAAGTGCTTCATCATACCCACACTCTATCGCTTCATACTTTGCCATTTGTGAGTTGAGATAGTTCGCCGTTGCTTTTGCTTTTCCCATGTTTGAAGTATTGGCAGGACGAGTCATAGAGACTATTTTGAGTTTAATCCCTTTTCTCATGCCCTCTTCACCAAGATAGGCACCCCATTCCCATGCAGCTATAGATGTCTCTATTGGAGCATTTTTATGGTAAATTCCCATAACACCATAACCGATAAAAGCGAAAGGGCGAATATAAACATTATCCCCTGTGAACTCATTTTTCTTTATAAGTTCAATTTGGACGGCGTTTAACTCTTCAACAGTATAAGGGATGTTTAAAAGTGTCATTTTTGCAGACTCAAAAAGTCTTTTTGTGTGATCGTTCAAACGAAAGATCGCATACCCTTTCTCTGTTTTGTATGCCTTTGTTCCTTCAATGACACCATTTCCATAGTGAATAGTGTGCGAAAGTACATGTACCTTAGCCTCATCCCAATTCACAAATTTCCCATTCATCCAAATATACTTGGCCGCATCCATAAAATCTCCATATATTATAATCGGTGCTATTTTAGCTAAATAGATATTTATATTATATTAACTCTTCTTTTAATCATGGTAAATCAAGAGTTACCCCAAGCAAATAGTTTCCTTGAGAGTGTTTTGTTTATAATTATATCTAATAAGCATACTATTTTTTACTCTCTTCTCACTATAGTTGCAAAAATATAAAATTTTATGATACAATTCTGAAATATTTATCTTATGAAGTTTACATCTAT
>JAICBP010000083.1:283081-309617 GCA_021766785.1 Sulfurimonas sp. endosymbiont of Alviniconcha boucheti | reverse complement strand
TAGAGGCTCAAACATGGAACGCTTTAACTGCTGATGGATCAATGAGTAGCAGACTCAAAATACCTGGTCCAGGATGGCTTAATTCAAATGGTTATGGTATGTTTTACCCTGGAGGTGCACCACGTATATGGGATACAACTCCAGGAGTAGCATGGAGACCTCATGAGACTCACTCTCTTGAGAGGACAAATGGACTACCTCTACGCTGTATAAAAGAGCAAACGCCAGCAGAGAGATCAGCTAGTGTCCTCTTAGAGATAGGAAATGAACACCGTAATCATAAATCAATTATAACCATTGAAGAGCTAAAAGCCATTACTCCAGCACTAAATTATATAAATGATGATTATGAAAATACTTATAGAACCTATATAGCAAATTCATCTAATAACTTTAGCTCACCTGCTACAAGAGATGAAGTGCAGAGTATGATAACTGAAGTGAATAGATTAGTATCTGTTTCAGATGCGACTCTTGCAGATATAGCAACACAACACAGTAGTCATAAATCAACACTAACAGTTGCAAAACTAAAAGCTATCACTCCAGCACTTGATAATATAGAAGAAACTAATGAAAAGTGGTATCAAAGTTATATAGAAGGTGATACTCACTTTAGCTCCCCTGCTACAATAGAAGAGCTACAGAGTATGATAGATGAAGTGAATGGACTTAACCTACCTGATAATGCGATACTAGATAAAAACTTTTACAAAAAGACACATAACAAGTTTGAACATAGATTTGTCTATCTTCCAGTAACAAACTCTAATACAGGAAGAACATGGCTAAACAATAACCTAGGAGCATGGTATGCAAATGTGGGGAGAAATATCTATAATCCATCACAACAAGCTACAAATGCAAATGATAACTATGCAAAAGGTTCACTCTTCCAATGGGGGAGAAAAGCTGATGGACATGAACTTGTCACTAGATGGTGGGGTAATGGGACTATTGATCAATTAGCAACAACCACTACAAAAAGTGATAATCCAACTGATGGAAAATTTATTGCAGTAGGTGGTGATTGGAGAGTACACCCAAATGATGATCTTTGGAAAGGTATAGATGCNCTTTAACTGCTGATGGATCAATGAGTAGCAGACTCAAAATACCTGGTCCAGGATGGCTTGGTTCAAATGGCTATTCTGTGTATTACCCTGGAGGTGCACCACGTATATGGGATACAACTCCAGGAGTAGCATGGAGACCTCATGAGACTCACTCTCTCCAAAGAACAAATGGACTACCTCTACGCTGTATAAAAGAGCAAACGCCAGCAGAGAGATCAGCTAGTGTCCTCTTAGAGATAGGAAATGAACACAGTAGTCATAAATCAATTATAACCATTGAAGATCTAAAAGCTATTGCTCCCGCACTAAATCATATAAATAATGATTATGAAAATACTTATAGAACCTATATAGCAAATTCATCTAATAACTTCATCTGATAACTTTAGCTCACCTGCTACAAGAGATGAAGTACAGAGAATGATAGATGAAGTAAATAGCCTTAATCTACCTGCATATGCTATAGTAGATAGAAGTTTTTTCAAAAAAACAAATAACAAGTTTGAGCATAAATTTGTCTATCTATCAGTAACAAACTCTACTACAGGAAAAACATGGTTAAATAATAACCTTGGTGCTGAGTATGCAAATAAAAACAGTAGTGATTACAACCCCTCACAACAAGCAACTACAAGTAGTGACTATAGAGCTTATGGTTCAATGTTTCAATGGGGAAGAAAAGCAGATGGTCATGAGCTTATGAACTGGAGAGATAACACTCATGGAACAGGAAGATATGGCACAACCAAAACACAAAATGACAATCCAAAAAATTTACTCTTTATTACTCCAGATTTTGATATATATAATTCTAAATATACTTGGAGAGTACATCCAGATAGTAATCTTTGGAAAGGTGTAGATTCTCCAAATAATCCTTGTCCTATGGGTTATAGAGTACCAACACATGATCAAACGCAACCAGCAGGTGCTAATAATGAGTGGCTAGAAGAGGGAGTTACATGGAAGAGCGAAGATTATGTAGGTGCTTATGATAGTAAACTTAAACTGACTCTCTCAGGATGGCGTGATCCAAATAATAATATAGAATATGCAAATATGTTTGGGGACTACTGGAGTGCTTCAATGACTTCAGATGGATTTATTTATATATTTGGAAATATTCCTTCTAATTATCATGAAACATATTGGAATAAAAATAGGGCCTCTTTGGCTGTTGGGCAAGCTGTCCGCTGTATCAAAAACTAAGGGAGGCAATGTTACTATTTTAATTCTGATTTACCATACTGTTGATAGTAGTTACAATTTTCTACTTTTACACTTCTTTATTCTATTTAATTTAAGAATTTAAGCTACTTTATATATAATTACTTATATTAATTATAAGAAGGTAAAAGATATATGGCACATCAATATACGCATTACGAAGATGTAAATCAAGAAGAACTCGAACATGATATAGATGAAATAAAAAAAACTATTGGAGCTCGAACGGAGGAAGATTTTCAACATCTTTTAAAATTAGAACTTTGGGGAAGAAGTGCTACATTAAGTGGCTTTGGACTTATAGCAACTTCTGTAATACTAGATGCACTTGGTACTTATGAATTATCTGGAATCTTATTGTGGCTAATAGGATTTCTTGGTGCTGTACTTATGGGAGTTGGTAATGTTGGTCGATGGGCGAATGTTACCCATCCTATTTTACATGGTGCTTATGACAAAGTACCAAATATCCCATACCGTTACACAAAAAAAGGTTATGCTTCTGGAAATCGCCGTTGGATAGACTGGCTAGATTGGATTAAGCCTGATGCTTGGGCATTTGAGCATAATATCATGCACCACTATCATTTAGGTGAAGATGATGATCCTGATAATGTTGAAAAAAATCTTCTTTGGCTGCATAAAGCCAAAATTCCTATGTTTTTAAAGTATATAGTTATATATATTTTTGCTGGTATCTGGAAACTTGCTTACTATGCTCCAAATACACTTAGAATATTAGAAAATAAAGAGCGTCTCCGAAGAAAGGAAGAACCTACACTTAAGTATGAAATCAGTCCTTTTACAAAAAATGGTAAAGAACTGTGGATAAACTATATTCTTCCCTATGGAATTTTTATGTTTGTTTTTCTCCCTATACTCTTTTTACCGTTTGGCGTTGGTGCTACACTTGGAGCACTTGGCTTCTTACTCCTTGGAGAGATTATTGCGAATGCTTGGTCATTTTTAGTTATCGTGCCAAACCACTCAGCAGAAGATATTTACCAGTTCTCAACACCACACAAAAACCAAGGTGAGTACTATCTACGCCAAATTATGGGAAGTGTAAACTATAACACTGGAACAGATCTCATTGACTTTGCACACGGTTTTTTAAATTATCAAATAGAGCATCACCTCTTTCCAGATATGCCACACTCTTTTTATCAAAAGATGCAACCTATAGTAAAAGAGATATGCAAGAAGCATAACTTAGAGTACAGACAAGAGTCTGTATTTAAAAGAATAGTAATGACTATTGATTTGATGGTTGGAAAAACAAAAGTTCTTCGTATAGATGGTATTTAGAAATCTAATACTTCTTTAATACATCATTTATCTGGACATATGCCTCAATAGGTGTAGTCTCAAAATAGTTCATTCCATGTTTTTTTGCAAATGCACGAGTCATCTTTTGTACTTTCAAGAGGTTAAAACGTGGTGCTTTTGGAAAGAGATGATGCTCTATCTGAGTATTAAGCCCACCATAAAACCAATGTACAAATGCTCCTCCTTTGAGTGAACGTGATGTTCTCATTTGTAACTCCATCCATGAGAGTTTTTCTCCAACCTCTTTTTCAAATACTTCACACCCTAGATGATTTGTGATAAAACCAAACGCCAACCATGGAGAGAGTGTAAAGTTAAGTGTTAGAAAAACCACAATAGCACTTTGTGTTGGTAAAAAGTAAAAAATAGAACCCCATATAAGTGGCCAGTGCAAGAGCATAAGAGCCAACTCGCCCCATTTTTTGTGTTTAATGGCAAAATTATATGACTGTACTATAAAAGCAAAATACATAAAAAACATTGCACCCCAAAATACAAGATATTTAGTAGCTCTAAGCCATGCTTTGTTTCCTTTGTGAGTAGGTGTAAAAGCTCCATCCATCGCTAAAATATCTTCATCTTTTTCGGGTACATTACACCATGTATGATGATTAACATTATGTTTAAAATCCCACCATGCAGAGCTATTAGAGAGTATAAGTGCTGAAAATGGGTAAGAGAGCTTAAAAGAGAGGGATTTGTTTTTGAAGTACTGAGTATGAAGAATATCATGAGAGATAAATACTGCACGTGTCCATACTATAGTCATAAAAAGACCAAGCCCAACAGCTCCCCAAATAGGATCTAATGCTAATGTGCTCCAGTTAACTACAATATAAAAAATAAACGCCATACTTAACAAGGTCGCTATCATCTCAATAGTTCCACGAATAGGAACACGCTCTAACAAGCCAGCCTCACGAACTTCTGCCTTTAATTCATTAAAAATATCTGGATATGGTGACTCTACAGTTGGCATAAATCTTCCTTTATAATAAATGGTAATTATTATAACAAGAGTATTCTAAATATTTATTGATTAATGACAAGTCAGTAGTGTAACCGACTTGCTTCTTTTTTAGAGGAGGATGAAATTTGAAATTTGTTTAAAACACCTCTATATAGCATCTTCAAAAAAAATAGAATTAAAACTTTATAATTGCATCCAACTGCATACGCTGGTAATCTGTATTAGCGACTTTGGCATCTTTACTAGCATTGCGCACATTAAAGAACCAGGTACCTGCAAGGTACATATTTTTGCCAAATTTATATTTTGTTCTAATAGCATGACCTCTAGCATCTGTACCACCACCGAAGTTATCAGAATCAGAGTGTGCACCAACTACAGAATCTGCTTGTAAGTCTGTATAAGAGTATTTTACCTGCCAATCACCAACTTTTTTTGCAGAACCTAATTTAAATGCTAAATCATAACCAAAGTTTTTATGACTTGCGGCAGTATTATATGCCACTCCAGCAGCTACTGCAAATGGCTTACCAAGTACATTTTTAAATTTGAGTTCACCAAATCCTTCTACAATGTGATAATCATTTGTGAATAGACCATCTACCATAGTATTGCCCATACTAGAGCCTTTATTGGAAGTATAAAGAGATGTATTTCCTTTTATACCATCATAATAGTAAAGACCTGTACCTAGATTAAGTTTTGCATTACTTAACCTAATTGTTCTTACATATTGTGCTAGAAAGAGGTTAACATCATTTTTACTTACAGAAGCCTCTGCATAACTAGTTTGATTAAGACCAACGGTTAAAATATTTTCATCATCTTTATATTGGTAGTTAATCCCATTTAATCCAATATCATTATCCCAAATGAGTTGTGACTTAATAGGTCTATATATCATATATGCTGCTCTACCTACTTTAAACATAGAATTATCAAATTTATAATCAATTGCAAGAGCATTAAATCTAAGTGAGTTCCAAAAATAACCAAATAAAGCTTCATCATCCTTAAAAGTCTGATTACCTGAAGTTGGATTAGCATAACCACTTCTCATAGCAACTTCAAATTGAAGATTATCAATAATATCTACATGTGAACTGAGTCTTAAACGATACCTATTGTGATATGTATTCTTCTCTGTTTTATCAAAATATGTTGCTTCTTTACTCTCATATCTCAATCTTAAATCACCTTTAAAATGGAATTTTTTCAAGAAATCTTTTTTTTCTGTATCTGATGCAGCTGTTAAAAATGTAACAAGCATTAAAGTCGATAGAATAATTTTATTCATTTATTTACCTCTGTATGATGTATTTATGACATTATAAAATCTATTGGTTACACTTTGATTACAACTGTTTTGACTTACTTAAAGATGACATTTGATACAATGCTCTTATGAAGAAAACAATTTTAATTGTAGATGATGAAGAAGACATATTAGACTTAATGGATTACACACTCTCTTGTGAGGGTTTTGATGTCATTACTTGTATTGACACATCAAACATTAGAGCTATTCTTGATGAAGAAGATATTGCTCTTATTTTAATGGATAGAAATCTTTCAGGAGTTGAAGGAAGTATATTTATAGAAGTCTTACGTCAAGAGGGCTATAATCAACCTGTTATTTATGTAACTGCTAAAGATTTGAGTGATGATATTGTTGAGGGTTTTGAACGCGGTGGGGATGACTACATAACAAAGCCATTTAATATTAATGAACTCAAAGCCCGTGTAAAAGCACTTATAAGACGAACAAACAAAGCACAAGATATTTTAAGATATAGAGATATTTTATATAATGCCTCAAATAGAAGTTTTCAGATAGAAAATAAAGATATAAAACTTACAAGCTTAGAGCATGACTTACTTTTAGAGTTTATGAAAAATCAAAATATTCTTCTCACTCGTGATATTTTACTTCAAAGAGTCTGGAAAGATAGTATTAACAAGCAACTAAAAACTGTCAATGTGGCTATTAAAAGATTAAAAGAAAATATAGACCCCGATGGAAGTAAAAAGTATATTCAAGCTGTTCGTGGAGAGGGTTACATATTTTGCTAAAATTCCACCAACTCATACTCAAAAAATTTCTTCTTATCTTCTCCATCCTCTTTATAGCTCTTGGTTTAGTTGTTTACTACTGGGTTAAAGATTTTCATATGCAACAGACTAAGATTACTCTTATACACAATATCAAACTAATTGCTCTGAGTATCCCTACTTCACATAACCTAGACAGATTAGCTATAAATATAAAAAATGAATTAGATCTTAGACTAACACTTATTGATCTTCATGGAGATATCATTGCAGAGTCACACAAAGATAAAACAAAAATGCAAAATCATAAATATAGAGAGGAAGTAGTAGAGGCAAACACAAAAGAGTATGGGTACAAAATAAGACACTCCGATACACTTAATAAAGATCTTCTCTATGTTGTAAAACGGTATGATGATTTTAAAAATCCTATGTATATCCGACTCTCAAAAGAGATAAAAAGTATCAATGAAAATATTCTTACTCTAGCAGAACAGATACTTATTTTACTGTTGCTCTTTTTCATAGTACTCTCTATAATTACCTATAAAATAAGTAAAAGCATAGAGATAGAGGTAGAAAAGATTGTTCATTTTCTAACATCTCTTACAAAGAAAAAGAAGAAGACTCATATAAGTTCATCACTCTCACTAGAGTTTAACAAAATCACACTACTACTTACGAAAGTCTCTCAAATTCTTGTAAAAAAAGAGAAACAAAAAACAAAATTTACTGCAAAACTTCAAACCTCAAATAGACAAAAAGATGACATTATATCTGCCATTGGTCACGAGTTTAAAAATCCCATTGCTATCATAAATGGTTACTCACAGACACTTATAGATGATCCTAATATAGATGCCAACATTAGAAAAAAATTTTTAACTAAAATCTGTCAAAATGGTAATAGGCTTAGTGAGCTTATAGATATTCTTAGACTCTCTTCTAAACTAGATAGTGCTCAGCAGGAGATAGAGTTTAAAACTATTAAACTTTATAAATTAGTTAAAGATAATGTTGAAAATATCAAACTCAACTACTCTAAACGCCAGATAATTATTAGAGGTGACAAAGAGACTACTATAGAAGGAGATAGCTCTCTTTTTGGTGTAGTTATTACCAACCTTGTTGAAAATGCTTTTAAATACTCAGAAGATGATATTATCATAGAGTTTGATGAAGAGAAACTGAGTGTAATTGATAGAGGAATTGGTATTAGTAAAAAAAATCTAGACAATATTACAAATAAATTTTATAGAGTCAATACAAACTCTTGGAATAACTCTTTAGGATTGGGACTTTTTATTGTTAAAACTATACTAAATCTTCACAAATTTAAACTCGATATACAGAGTAAAGAGAATGAGGGTTCTACTTTTAGAGTGAACTTTTAGGATATATGTACAATAGTATCACTAAAAGAAACAAAAGTAAAAAATGATGTTTTTTTAATCATTATTAAAGATTTCATTATCAATAAATCAGATATACTATTAGCATATTAAAATTCAGGAGAAATGAATGGGTAAATTTGTTAATAACACAGAAGAGTTCTTTAAGTTTTGTGAAGAGAACGATGTTCAATTTGTGGACTTTAGATTTACAGATATTAAAGGTGCATGGCACCACATTAGTTATAGGATGAGTGCTGTAACAGCTAGTCAACTTGAGGGTGGTTTACCATTTGATGGCTCATCTATTGAGAATTGGCAACCAATTAATAAATCTGATATGCTTCTTAAACCAGAGGTAGGAACTGCATTTTTAGATCCATTTACTGCTGATCCTACTATTATCGTTATTTGTGATGTTTATGACATATATAAAAATGACCTTTATGAAAGATGTCCACGTTCAATTGCGAAAAAAGCACTTAAACATGCAGAAGAGACTGGTGTAGCTGATGCTGCATACTTCGGACCTGAAAATGAATTTTTTATGTTTGACTCTGTAACTTTTGTTGATAACATCAATGAATCTGGATTTAAAGTAGATACTGAAGAGGGTGAATGGAACTCAAACAATCCATACCCAGATATGTACAATACAGGACATCGTCCAGGAACTAAGGGTGGTTACTTCCCAGTCGCTCCAACTGACTCTGCTGTAGATATTCGTGCTGAGATGATGCAAGTACTTGAGCAGGTTGGTCTTGAAGTTGTCCTTGGTCACCATGAAGTTGCTCAAGGGCAGCATGAGATAGGTATTGTTTACTCTGACATCATCGGTGCTGCTGATAATGTTCAAAAGTATAAGTATGTTGTCAAGATGATCGCACATCTCAATGGCAAAACTGCAACATTTATGCCTAAGCCAATGTTTGGTGATAATGGTAACGGTATGCATGTGCATCAATCATTATGGAAAGATGGTAAAAATCTTTTCTACAAAGAAGGTAACTACGGTAATCTTTCAGAGATGGCTCTTAACTATGCTGGCGGTATCTTCAAACATGCTGCAACTGTTGCTGCATTTACAAACCCATCTACAAACTCTTACAAACGTTTGCTTCCAGGTTTTGAAGCACCAAGTATTCTTACTTACTCCTCACAAAACCGTTCAGCAGCTTGTCGTATTCCTTATGGTGCAGGTGAAGGTGCTACTCGTATAGAGATGCGTTTCCCAGATAGTTCAAGCTGTCCATACCTTGCATTTGCTGTAATGATGATGGCTGGTCTTGATGGAATTAAGCAAGGTACTAATCCTGTTGGTCCAATGGATGAAGATCTTTTTGAGCTTTCTCTTGATGAGATTCGTGAAAAAAATATTCCCCAAATGCCTCATACGCTTCGTGAAGCACTTGAAGGTCTTATCGCTGATAATGAATTTCTTAAGCCTGTATTTACACAAGAGTTTATTGATGCTTACCAAAGGTATAGATTTGAGCGTGATGTATGGCCAGATGAAGGTCATCCAACTGCTTATGAATTTAAAACCACATATCAGTGCTAACCCTCTAAAAGCTTACTCTTCCTCCTCAAAAGAGGATGGAAAGAGAAGCTATTTTTAGCTCTATTATCAAAAAAAACTCTTCCTCAAAACTTTTTTATAATCCAAACTTTGCTATAATTCGCAAATCAATAATATTATGTAAGAGTCTGTTGTTGAAATCTTTAAGCAATGAAGGATTCATAATGATGAATCATATCCCACAGGGTAAGTATAAAGCTTATCCACAAATAAATTTACCAGATCGTATCTGGCCAACAAAAACTATAACAAAAGCTCCTTATTGGTGTAGTGTCGATCTTCGTGATGGTAATCAAGCACTTATTAACCCTATGAGCATGGATAAAAAACTTGAACTTTTCAGACTCTTACTCAAGCTTGGATTTAAAGAGATTGAGGTTGGTTTCCCCTCTGCTTCTAAAGTGGAATTTGACTTTTTACGTCATCTTGTAGATAATAATCTCATCCCCGATGATGTAACGGTACAAGTTCTCGTTCAAGCTCGTGAGCACCTAATTGCTAAAACATTTGAAGCACTTAACGGTGTAAAAAAAGCAACTGTTCACCTCTATAACTCCACAAGTATTGCACAAAGAAAGATAGTCTTTGGTAAATCTAAAAAGGAGATTATAGCTCTTGCTTTAGAGGGTATCGACCTTATAAAGAGGTATGAAAAAAAGCATAATGGTGAGATTTTTTTAGAGTACTCTCCTGAGAGTTTCACAGGAACAGAGTTAGAATTTGCAGCAGAAATATGTAACAAAGTCACAACTCAATGGGGAATCAGTGCTAGTCGTAAAGTTATTATTAACCTTCCATCAACTGTAGAGATGGCAACACCAAATATCTATGCAGATCAGATAGAGTGGATGAGCAGACACTTAGATAGCCGTGAAAATATCATCATCTCAACACATACACATAATGACCGTGGTACTTCTGTTGCAGCTACAGAGTTAGCTCTTTTAGCTGGTGCAGATAGAGTAGAGGGGACACTTCTGAGTAATGGTGAGCGTACTGGAAATGTTGACATCATTACACTTGCACTCAACATGACAACACAGGGTATCAACTCAAAACTTGATTTCAGTAAAATAGATGAAGTTTTGGATATAGTAGAGAGAGCAACAGAGATAGAGACTCATGTACGACATCCCTATGTAGGTAAGCTTGTATATACGGCGTTTAGTGGTTCACACCAAGATGCTATTAATAAAGGACTCGCTTATCAAAAAGCGAAAGAAGATACATTTTGGGAAGTTCCTTACCTGCCGATTGATCCTGCTGATGTTGGACGTTCGTATGAGTCTATTATCCGTATTAATTCTCAGTCTGGTAAAGGAGGGGTGGCTTATATCTTAGAAAAAGAGTTTGGTTACCAACTCCCAAAAGCTATGCATCCAGAAGTAGGTAAACTGATTCAAGCAGTTACAGATGTTGAAGGTCGTGTGCTGAGTTCTAATGAGATTGTAACAATTTTTGAAAAAACTTACTTTGAGATGAAGGGTCATCTCTCCTTAATTGATTTTAGTGTATCGTCTGACAATAAGGTATCAACATGCTCACTTACATATATACACAATGGCAAAGAGATACAAGCCCAAGGTCAAGGAAATGGTCCGATAGATGCTTGTAAAAATGCTCTTGTGCAAGAGTATAAAAATAGCTTTACTATTAGCTCCTATTCGGAACACTCCTGTGGTGAACAGAGTAGTGCTACTGCTATTGCTTATATTGAAATAGAGACAGCTACTACTATCTCATGTTTTGGTGTAGGCAAAGATAGTGATATAACAATAGCTTCAATCAAAGCAATGTTTTGTGCACTTAATAAAGCTTTTACAAATTAAGAAGGAATAATGGATAAAATTACAACTATATTTGAGAACAACAAGATTTGGGCAAAAAAAGTATTAGATACTGACCCTCAGTTTTTTCATAAAATGTCCCAGGTACAAAACCCAGAAATTCTATGGATTGGATGTGCTGATAGTCGTGTTCCAGCAAACCAAATTATTAATCTTCCTGCAGGAGAAGTATTTGTACATAGAAATATTGCAAATGTTATTGTACACACTGACCTTAATGCTCTTTCAGTTATACAATATGCTGTTGACGTTTTAAAAGTAAAGCATATCATAGTATGTGGACACTATGGATGTGGTGGGATAAAGGCCTCTATGGTAGAGTCTAGTAATGGACTTATAGATAACTGGCTCGGACATATTAAAGATGTTGCACGTTTTCATGAGAATGAACTTCATAAGATTTCAGATTTTAATACAAGATTTGCCCGTTTATGTGAGCTTAATGTTGTAGAACAGGTCAATAATATAAAAAATACTACAATAGTCAAAAATGCACTTAAAAATAATCAAGAGTTAGAGATTCATGCCTTTATTTATGATATAAAAGATGGTATCATTAGAGATCTGAACAATCTACCAGAGTAACTCTTCTTCTGGATCTTTGATCTCTTGGGATCTTGGTGGCTTTGATATATCACTGAAGTACTCTTTTTTCCCATGTACAGTCGCTTCTACGATACCCTTAGGAACATCGAACTTTCTCTTTATTTGTGGATATAATTTTAGTATGTTTCTATAATAAGCAGCAAAAACAGGACCAGCGATACGTCCACCAGTTTCTCGTTTATACATAGGAGAATTATCATCATTTCCAAACCACACTACTGTTGTTATTGTTGGTGAGTATCCTGCTAACCAACCATCTATATTTGAGTTTGTTGTCCCTGTTTTAGCAGCAAGTTCTATCCCTTTTACACGAGCGTTTCTTCCTGTTCCATGTCTAACGACATCTTCTAAAATAGTGGTCAATATATATGTTTGTGTTGGCGTTCCTGTGACATTTTTTTGTAATCTTTTTCTATAAATTTCTTTTTTTCTTTGTTTAATGCTAGTAATTAAATGTGGTTGCACCTGCTCACCTTTGTTAGAAAAAGAGGTATAGTGACTTGCTAATTCCATAGGAGACAAAGACATAGTTCCTAATGAGATAGAGAGATCGTTTGGAATATTTTTAATATGAAATTTTTTTAGCTCTTTTAAGAGAGTTGTTAAACCAATATCATTGACAAGGTTAATAGTAGCTAAATTTCTAGAGTGAACTAAAGCCTCCCTTAGTGTTACTAAACCTTTATAATTTTTCTCATAGTTTTTTGGTTGCCATTTCAATGTATTACCATCTTTTTCATACTCATAAGTTTTAGCAATATCGACAAGTTCAGTCGCTCCACTATAACCTAGATCTATGGCTACCTGGTAGATAAAAGGTTTAAACGCCGACCCTGGTTGGCGTTTCCCTTGTGTCGCACGGTTAAAGGAGCTTGTTTTATAATTTGTACTTCCTACAAGACTAAGAATATCACCTGTCTTTGAATCTAGTGAGACTAAAGCACCATTTAATACAGAGACATTAACATCCTGCACTGTATAGTTTGCATCTTCTATAAGTTTTTTCTGCTCTTTTTCTTTGTACTTCTTAATTCTCTCTAAAGCTTTGTTATATCCATAAAGAAGAGATTCTTTTGCTACTTCTTGCAATCTTAAATCAATGGTCGTATAAATTTCGTAACCACCTGTTTTTAAATTGCCAATATTCATCTCTCTACATCTTCTAACTACCTCATCTACTATAAAAGGTGCTTTATTTTGTGTCAAGGTGTCATCAAATACTCTTGGCTGCTCAGCTAATGCATGTTTATATTCTGCATCATCTATCCAACCCAAGACATGCATACGTTTGACAACACGATTTGCTCTCCCCATTGATATGTCATAATTTTTTGTTGGAGCATAAGTACTTGGTGCTTTTGGAAGACCTACCAAAATAGCCATCTCTTTAAGTGTCAAATCCTCTAAACGCTTATGAAAATAGCCATCAGCAGCTGTTTTAATTCCATAGTATCCATGACCATAATAGATCTCATTTAGATACCGTTCAAGTATCTGTTCTTTTGTAAGGAGATGCTCTATTTTAATAGCATAAATAGCCTCTTTTATCTTTCGTGAAAGCTTTTTTTCTCTTGTTAGGAGTACATTTTTTACAAGTTGTTGTGTAATTGTACTTGCTCCCTCGACAGCCTTTCCTGCACGAAAAACCTTTATGATAGCACGAAAGATTGCATCTATGTTGATTCCAGGATGCTCAAAAAATGTTGTATCTTCAATAGCTACAAGTGCTTCTATCACACGAGGAGGCACCTCTTCAAAAGAGGCATAATATCTATGCTTCTCCTTGAATATATTTGCTATCTTATTACCATCTTTATCATAAATACGGCTTGTCACCTCAGGATGGTAATTAACTAACTTAGAGATGTCATAATCATAAGCAAGAAGGAAATATCCTACTAATGCAAAAGGGGAAAGAAAACCTACTATAAATAAAATAATGAGTGTTCGTTTTAAATAGTTCATTCTCTAAAGTTCCTATTTGCAAAATTTGCTTGAAGTAATGTCTTTGTGTACTCTTCTTGTGGATTTTGAACGACACTCTGCATCTTGCCTCTCTCTACAATTTTACCCTCTTTTAAAATGCAAAGTTCTTGGCATAAACACTCTGCCGCAACCATATCGTGTGTCACAAAGAGTATAAGAAAAGCTTCTTTTTTTTGTAAACTTTTTAGAAGAGAGATGATTAACTCCCTTCTCTTAGGATCTAGTGCTGTTGTAGGCTCATCTAAGAGTAAAAGTTTTGGTTTTAAGCTAAGAGCCATTGCAATTACAACACGTTGCAACTCTCCCCCAGAGAGTTCTGGAGCAAAGCATTCAAGAAGTTCTTCAGTAAGTCCAAGCTCTTGAAAAAGTTCTTTTACACGACTCTGCTCTACAAAAAACTGCTTTTTTATCTTTGTCAGAGGTGAGAGTGCTGTAAAAGGATTTTGTGGTATGAGTGCCACGCTCTTTCCAATTTCAAGAGAGAAACTACTCTCTATCTTCTTCTCCAAACTTATATTTGCAGGTAACATACCTAGGATAGCTTTAAGTGTCAAGCTTTTACCGCTACCACTCTCTCCTACTAAAGCTAAAGAGTGTTTAATCTCAAAAGCAATATCTACAAGAATTTTTTCCTCATGCATGATCAAAAGTTTTTTAATATTCATCTTGTACTATTGTAACTAAATTTTTACATAGAGTTCTTAACTCTTGGCTACTCTCTCCCACTCGAGCGATTAAACGGATAATAGCACTTGCTACAGTAGGCTGACGTATTGCCCCTACAGAATAACCTAAAGAGTAAAGTCTATCTTTTATCTCTATGACTTTTTTATTGTTAGCTATAAGAAAAGGTACGATGAGTCCTTGAACCTCTATGCCTAATTCCTCTTTTATGATTGTTTGTCGTAATGCTATCTCTCTTTGTATCTCTTGAGTATTTTTTAAGATATAGCATAGTGATTCGTGTGCTAAAAGTGTATCATAAAGAGAGAGAGAAGTAGCATAGATAATAGGTTTAGCACGGTTAATAAGATACTCTATAATGTGTTTGCTAGCTAAGATAAAAGCACCAAAACTCCCATAAGCTTTTCCAAGTGTTCCCATTTTAATATGATTGTGTGCAGGAGTGATACCGTAGTAATCAAATAGACCCATGAGTTGCTTTCCTATAACACCGCTACTATGTGCCTCATCTACTATTAAAAGAGCATTATGCTCTGTAGTAATTCTAAAAATCTCTTTATCGCAAAGATCACCATTCATTGAGTAGATACCCTCAACAGCAACTATCTTACGTTTTGCTGACGAGTTTTTAAGAAGTTCTTCCAACTCTTGCATATCATTATGCTTAAAAAAGAGTACATTAATACCCCCAATATTTGAAGCAAGTACTCCAGAAGCATGATAGAGTTCATCCATATAAAGAGTATCACCCTTTCTGACAAGTGCCTCTATAAGTGCTATATTAGCATTAAATCCACTCCCAAGAACTACTCCAGCTTCAAATTTGTTCACTCTACAGAGTGCTTCTTCAAAATCTTTATGTACCTGATGGTAACCATTTATAAGCATAGATGCTTTTGAAGTATTTATATCAAGTAAAGAGAGTCTTTTTGCTGCATTTTTATGAAGATCCTTTTTGTGTGCAAGACCAAGATAGTCATTAGAAGCAAAATCTTTACATCTACTACTCTCTACTGTTCGTGTTCTGTATCTTCCTGATTTTTTAAGTGCTTCTAGCTCTTTTTTATAAAACATTTATTACTTTGCCTAGCCTAAGACAACCCTATTTCGACCATCCTCTTTTGCTTTATACAGAGCCTTTTTGGCACGTTTAAAAAGAGTCTCTTCATTATCACCTTTAACATACCCAACTACACCAAAACTCATAGTTATTGAAGTGATTTGCTTATGCTCTTCTACAAGTGAACGAAGTTTTTGTGCTAGTAAATAAGCTTTATCTTCTGTTGTATATGGCAATACAATGGCAAACATCTCTTCCTCAATTCTACAAAAGAGATCTACTTCTCTTAATCTATAAGAGATATGGCGTGCATACTCTTTGAGTACATCATTACCTATATCGTACCCTAAGGAATCATTAATTTTCTTAAAAAAATCAATGTCCAAAAGAATAAGAGAAAAAGAGTGTACATAGCGCTGTGCAAGAGTAATCTGTTTTGAGACAATATCCTGATAAAGTTTTCTATTACCTATATGTGTCAGTTCATCTTTAGTACTGTGAGAAATAATTTTATGTCGTATTTTCTCTTGTTCTGTAATATCTGTAAAAATCAAAGAATAAATACCTTTTTTCTTATTTATCAAAGAGGAATAGACTAAAAAATAGTAGTATTCACTACCTATTTTCATCTTTATTTTCTGGTGTATCGTTTGAAAACTCATAAGATACTCTCTCCAGGAGGTACCATCATTTATAGCAGAGAGACACCCATCCTCTTCTATAAAGTATTCACAAATACAATCATGCTCTTTAGAAAATTCTGCAATATTTTTAAACTCTTGAAAATAGTTAAAAAAAGTTTTATTTGCACCAATGATTTTTTTTGTATTGCTTAGTAAAATGATATTTGTTGATGTATCAAGAATAGCTTTATAATAAGTCTGCTGTTTGGAAAATTGTTTTATAAAGTTTATGTTGAGATAAACTATAATCAGTATAAATGCCAATACTACTATAACGATTATTTCTGTTGGGATATACATTTTAAGATCCTCTTATGAATTTTTTTAAAACTTCAATACTGAGTCCCATTGCAGTAGATTCATAACCATGAACCTCTTTTATATAAGGTTTACAAAACCCTTCAACCATACAAGCCCCAGCCTTTCCTTCCCACTCACCACTCTCTAAGTAAGCATCTAACTCAGTTAAATTAAAATCGGCAAATATATAATTAGTTTGACTAATATCTATTATCTTTTTTTCTTTTGACTCATAAATCATACAAGTAATAATAGTTGTCATATTTCCACTCTGTGTTAGTAAAATATTACGAGCATCATCTATAGAGTTCGCTTTTCTTAATATATGACCTTGTGAAGTCACTACAGTGTCCGCCACAAGTAGTGGCATATCTGCATACCCAAAGGCAGCGAGATTTGCATTATATTTACCAAGTGTCGCTTGATAAACAAAGTTCTTTGGTGAACTTGCTACAATAGCCTCCTCATCAAAATGTACACTCTCTTGTATAAATGAAATACCAGCATTCCTAAGGAGCATTGAGCGAGTTTTTGAAGAGGAGCAGAGTCTAAGCATTTCTAAGCGTTACTCCGAGATAGATAGCTATGATACCAAGCATAATGTTTAAAGGCACCATATATTCTCCTATCAAGGATAAAGCTTTAGCTGCACCTAAACTATCACCTTTTTGAAGCATTTTATCTGCTTGAGAGCGCCTATATGCCATAGCCCCAAGGTTTACTGTCATTAACATCCATATCACCTCTTTGACATGAACAAGATTATATATCTGCATCGCATATTCACTAAGAATAGTACCATTTTCATCTACTGCCGCTGCACGAAAGCCAAGACTAACGGACATAATAACAGCAGTAATAATAAGCGTAAAGACAAAAGGTGTCACGATAACAAAGAGTCGCTTGAGGGCATGTGAAATTCGCTCAAGTCTATGTAAAGGTGACTCTATCTCTAAAAAAGAGTTGTGTGCAGCCAAGCGCATTGCGATCATACCACCAACCCACACAACAGCAGAGAAAATATGTAAAAAGACAATCTGCGTTGAAAAATTACCAAATAGTGTCATCATCGCATCTTTCATTATGCAAGTACCTCCTTAATAAATATATACGCTGCTTCTTTAGCTTCAGGAACTTTACTTGCATCTTTGCCACCAGCTTGAGCGAAATCTGGACGACCACCACCTCCACCACCTAGTATCGGAGCAATTTTTTTAATCCAGTCACCAGCTTTTACATTCACATCTTTAACGCCACAAGCTATGACTACCTTATCTCCTTTTACTTGAAAAAGCATTGCACAAAGTTTTTCATTTTCATTTTTAAGAGCATCAATCTTCTCTTTAATATCACCAGATGGGTACTCTTCTACCACAACTACTACACCATTTATCTCATCAGTGTTTATCTCTACTTTTGTAGATTTTTGTGTATTTTTTAGTTCAGATTTCAACTCTACTACAGAAGACTTAAGTCTATGTATCCCTGCAAGTAAATCCAAGTTTTTTACCTCAGACTGTGCACTCTGTATAACTCCTCTTTGCTTTGTAAAATATTTATATGCTGCATTTCCACAAACAGCTTCTATACGACGAACGCCAGCTGAAACGCCAGACTCTTTTGTGATGATAAAAGAACCAATATTTGCAGTATTTTCAACATGAACGCCACCACAAAACTCAATACTTGTATCAGCAAAGCTCACAACACGAACTTCATCACCATACTTCTCACCAAACTGACTTTTTGCTCCAGACTTTTTCGCATCTTCTATAGCCAAAACTTCTGTTTTAGCAGTGATGCCTCGCATAATTTCATAGTTTACGCGCTCTTCTATCTCACTAAGTTGTGCTTCACTAATGGCTTTTGGATGAGAGAAGTCAAAACGTAGTCGTGTCGCTTCATTAAGTGAACCTGCTTGTGCAATATGCTCACCTAAAATATCTGTTAGCACGGCATGAAGAAGATGTGTAGCTGAATGGTGTTTAATGATTTCATTACGTGAAATATCTACTTTAGCATCTACAACAGTTCCTACTTTAAGTAGCTTTGTAACTTCTATCTGCACAAGAGAGAGACCAAAAAATTTCTTTGTATCGAGAACTTTTGCAAAGCCTTCTAGTTCTCCCTCATCTCCAGTCTGTCCACCACTCTCAGCATAAAAAGGAGTGATGTCTAAAAGTGCCCATCCACTCTCTCCTGTGTTTAAGCTCTCTACTCTTTTGTACTCTGCATCTAAAAGAGCTTGAACTCTACCTGAGTGTCGTGTAAACTCATATCCAACAAAAGTATTCTCTCCAAACTCCTCAAGAAGTGTTTTAAAGTCTCCTTGTGTTGCTACATCTCCAGAACCTTTCCAAGATGCTTTTGCACGTGCACGTTGCTCTAACATAAGTGTTTCAAACTTCTTGCTATCGAGCTCTAAGTTTTTCTCTTTGAGCATATCTTCTGTAAGATCTAGTGGAAAACCAAATGTATCATAAAGTTTAAACGCCACTTCTCCACTAAACACTTTATTTGTATTTTTGAGCTCCTCTTCAAAAAGAGCTATCCCAGACTCAATAGTCTTAAAAAATCTTCTCTCTTCAAGTAAAATTTGCTCTTTTACAGATGCACTCTTCTTTGCTAAGTAGTCATACTCTTTAGACATGATGGCAACAAGAGTATCTACAATCTTATGCATAAATGGCTCACGAAATCCTAACAGATATCCATGTCTTACAGCACGACGGAGGATACGGCGAAGCACGTAACCTCGACCTTCATTTGAGAAGTTTATCCCTTGAGAGAGTAAAAAAACAGTGGTTCTCATATGATCAGCAATAACACGATAGGAGGCACCTGTTGCATAAATATACTCTTTATCTATCATCTTTTCAACTTGCTTAATCATTGGCATAAAGAGGGAAGAGTCATAGTTGGAAGTAACACCCTCTTTAATAGCTACAACTCTTTCAAGTCCCATACCTGTATCGATAGAAGGTTTAGCTAGTGGAACTCTTTTTCCACCTTTCTCTTTTACTTCATACTGCATAAAGACAAGGTTCCAGATCTCTAAAAATCTATCACCCTCTCCACCCATTTTATCTTCAGGAGTATTAAACTTCTCAGCACCTTGATCATAAAAAATTTCAGAACATGGACCACAGGGACCAGTATCGCCCATAGACCAGAAGTTGTCTGCATCACCAAGAGACATAATTCTCTCTCGTGAGATATATTTTTCCCAAATCTTTTTTGCCTCATCATCTGAGTCATGTACTGTTACCCAAAGTTTGTCAATATCAAGTTCAAGAACTTCTATAATAAACTCCCAGGCAAAAGCAATAGCTTCTTCTTTAAAGTAGTCCCCAAAGGAGAAGTTTCCCATCATTTCAAAAAAAGTGTGGTGGCGTGCTGTATGCCCTACATTTTCAAGGTCATTGTGTTTTCCACCTGCACGGATACAAGTTTGGCAAGATGTCGCACGAGGATTAGTAGGTTTTGGGATTTCACCTGTAAAGATTGACTTAAAAGGAACCATTCCTGCATTGTTAAAAAGAAGTGTCGCATCATCTGGCACTAAGGGTGCAGAGTCCACACGATTATGTTGTTTTGATTCAAAAAATTTTAAGTACTCTTCTCTAATATCCATGGTTATATCTCTTATTGTAAAATTGTGTGATTATATCTTAAATGTACTATTTTCATCTTTAATGAGGATATTTTTATATCTTCTTTGCAATATTTTTGCAGCTATGCCATCACCATACTCTAGCAACTCTCTGTTTACATCTAATATTGGGGTAGTTTTATAACCACAGGAGGGACTTTTTGACTTTAAAACTATCGCATCTACTTTGGGATATCTATCTACAAAAGAGAGAATCTCTTTTTCTAAAAGTTCAGTAACATCCTCACAAGAAATATCTTTGATAATCCTCTCTTTAGTA
Source organism: Sulfurimonas sp. endosymbiont of Alviniconcha boucheti (assembly GCA_021766785.1). Classification (GTDB taxonomy): domain Bacteria; phylum Campylobacterota; class Campylobacteria; order Campylobacterales; family Sulfurimonadaceae; genus Sulfurimonas. The sequence continues at coordinate 288,895 of JAICBP010000083.1, read as the reverse complement.
TCAACACGAACAACAGAGATTCTCTCACGTGGCGTTCCAAAAAGAGGTGCTTCAGGACAAAAAGGGATGATTTCATACTCTTTAAAAGCTTCTATAACAGCATTTATTTCTTTGGTTTTACCATCATAGCGACACTGTTCACCAAGTAAACATGCTGAGATAATTACTTTTTTTTTATCATTGTTCTATCCTCTGTGGCATTTTAACATATTATTACAGATTTAATCTCTGTCATCTCTTCTATAGCAAACCTTGGACCTTCTCTTCCTACACCACTTAATTTCATACCACCATAAGGCTGAATATCAAAACGAAGAGTTGGCATATCATTTATCACTATACCACCAGCATCAAGCTCACTTATTGCTCTTTGCATAACTCTTAAATCATTCGTAAATATTGAGAATTGAAGTCCATAAGGGGAGTTATTCATTCTTAGTATGGCATCATCAAGGGTATCGACTTTGACAAGACTCACTATTGGAGCAAAAACCTCCTCACAAACAATAGCCATATCATCAGTTACATTTGCCATCACACATGGATGAAACATTCTTCCCTCCCTATGTGGTGGGAGTAGCGGGATCGCACCTTCTTTTATGGCTGATTCTATCCAGTCCATAGCACGTTCTGCTGCCATATCATCTATGAGTGGTCCCATAAAAGTATCATCTTTATAAGGATTTCCTACTACTAATCTCTTTGTCTCTTCTGCCATCTTTTGAGCGAACTCATCATAAATTTTTGTGTTTACATAGATACGCTGTAGAGAGATACAAACCTGACCAGAGTTTACAAATGCCCCGAGTGCACATCTTTTTGCTGCTAGATCTAAATCTGCTGATTCAGATATGTAGGTTGCAGCATTTCCACCTAATTCGAGTGAAACTTTTTTTATACCTGCAGATTTTGCAATGATGTTTCCTACTGAGACAGAACCTGTAAATGAGATAACGCGAGGGATCTCTGAACAAATAAGAGCAGAACCTATCTCTGCATCACCAAAGAGAAGACTTAAGGCATTTGGTACAGCAAATTTACTCTCAATAAACATTTTTACAAACTTATATGCCGTTAGAGGAGCTTCTGGTGTTGGTTTTAACACTACTGTATTTCCAGCAACAAGAGCAGGAGCAAGCTTATGTGCTACAAGATTTAGTGGAAAGTTAAAAGGGGTTATAGCGACAACAACTCCAGCAGGTTCACGAGTGAAAAATGCCGTTGTTTTTTTCCCACTTGCCATGGCATCTGTGTTTATGGTTTCTCCATGCATAGTTCGCATAGTCTCTGCTGCAAGAGTAACAGTCTCTATACAGCGTTCAACCTCAACACGAGCAAATGTTATAGGTTTGCCTACTTCATGAGTAAGAGTTTTTGCCATATCCTCTTTATGCTTATGAAGTTTCTGTGCAACATCTAAGAGCCATGAACATCTTTGTGCTAATGTTGAGGTTTTTGCCACTACTGTAGCCGCTTGTGCAATTTTGAGTGCTTTTTTTGCATCATCTATGCTACAAATAGGTGCTAAAGAAACAACTTCACCAGAGTAAGGACTTACTCTCTTAGTATTTGTATCGGTGAGTGCTTCTTCTGAACCAAAAAATATCTTTGCTTGCATAACACTTCTCCATATTTAATGAGATAATTTATAGGCTTATATTTTCAACTAATTCTATATTTTGTGGGGTAACCATGAGTGCATCTAACATAAAATCTATATCAAGAGAGCTTTTTTTCAGATAGATATTTGCAGTTTTGATCAAACGAGAGAGTTTTCTTGGTGTAATATTTTGGATAGCAAGTTCAAAACTCTCTCCACTTTTTACTTCAATAAAGTGAAGAACATTCTCTTTTGTAGCGATAATGTCTATCTCTCCAAATCGGGAGTAAAAGTTTCGTTCTAATACAAAGTAGCCATTCTCTTCTAAATATATAGTAGCTTTATCTTCAGCAATATTCCCTTTTGCTCTACTCAATTTCGACCCTTATACTTGCTGTTAGTGCTACTATAGAGTGCCTTAAGCTAAAGCGATCCTCTACTTAAACTCAAAAGGCAAATCAAAAAAGATACTTTTATCGCATCAAGAACTTATCTCTTATGCTACCAACCTCTAATAATTGTATGACAAGAGATACAATCACTCATGACTTTAGCATAAGAAACTGTTGCACTTGTATATTTTTTTGCTTTTATATCTTTTTTAAGAACTTTTAGGTGATCTTTAAGATTTGCATTGATATTTTTTGTCACTTGTACCTTTGTATTATTTTTGATAAATGTAGATACATTTACATGAGCAAAAATGGCGTTTGCACTCTCCATAGTCTCTACACCACGAATTAAATCACTGTGATTGTTATACAAAAACCCCTTCTGTACAGTCGCTAAACCATCTTCCATAAGACCCATAGTAGCAGTTATCGTTTTTTCCTGTGCAAAGATCACAACTGTCATTGCCACTAGTAAAAATATCTTTTTCATTCATTTTCCTTAAATATAATGTTGATAAAATCATACTCTTTTAATAGTTAAAATATTATAAAGTTATAATTTAACAAACACTACATCTACTCTGTTTTTATAGCAATACTCTGCTCAAAATCCAACGACAAGTCAAAAAAGAGTACATCAAGATGCAACTCATCTTCTATGTAGGAGCATCTCTCTAGTTCTAACTCCTCACTCTTTGGATAGATAAGATAGAGCTGTTTTGTCTGCTTGTACTTCGTACCATACGCATAAAGTTGATACATATCGGCTTGGCTTATATCTTTTTGCTCTTTGATATTTTTGTACTTGGTGTCGGCTACTATCTCACTCTCTTTATCTTTGTTGATGACAAAGTCTGGTCGCAGAGCATATCTATTTGGTTGCTCTACTAAGTACTTGCCCTTATCTTGAGATCGTACATCAAAACCTTTTTTCTTCAGATATGCCCCCACATAGGACTCAAAAAGCAGGTTCATATCAAACAGAAGTGCAAGGGCTATATCTTTACCACTATGAGGAGAAAAAGAGTTTTCAAAAAGAAAGGTTTCTGCCCAAAGTAAGATTTGCTCATACTTTCTCATCTGCCTATCTAGCTTCACACTCTTGAAATCATTTTTGATATTTTTACTACTACTTACATCATCAAAGATAAAGAGAAACTCTCTTATTCTCTGCTGGTTTTTATTGAGTTTTGACTTCTTATATAAAAACTCTAGTGCTGTTTTTATGAGTCTATTTTCTACCCTATCACTTGAGAACTCTTCATACTCTACAAAAAATCGCTCTTTATGAATAGCATTTTGTTTTATCTGTTTGGCAATTTTGAGCTTACCTTTTAAAAAATGCAAATTCTCTTCTCTTGCTAGATAGTCACTTCTTATGCCTTTGCGTACAAGCAGCGTAAGTTCTTCTAAAAACATACTGATAAATATCTCTAAAAGTGGCATTTTTGATGATTTTAGTTTTGCTTTTTCAAGGGTTTTAAAAGGGGACTTTTTGAGAGTTTTGAGCATTTTTAGTAGAATCTTTTTAGACTCCTCTTCACTAATGTTTTGTATCTTTGGAATAATCTCTATAGTCGTGGCGTCTTTAGTCTGGATAAGCCCTACATAGTTTTGTGCTTGCAGGACTTTACCAAAGCCTTTTTTACTTGTGAGTTTGAGATACTCTGCTCTCTCTTCTTTGAGAACAAAGCTTTCTAGTGCTTCAAATGTTTTCTCATCTACATAGTTTTTATGTTCTGGGTATTTTGTTTGTAAAAACTCATACTCTTTGAGTGTTATCGTGTTTGACATAGTCTTAAGTAGGCTTCTTTTTCAAACAGATCTAAGATACTATAAACAAACTTATCCTCTTCTCTATACTCATCATCTATGGACTCAAAAAGTGTAGTTGCATCTACTTCTTTAGCGTTTATAAAACCATCATTTAAGACAAGTTTGATTTTCTCCCAGTCATCATAGAAGTACTCTTGAAGTAGCGGGATTATTTTATTTCGCATAACGGCGTTTAGTTCATCTAAACTAGAGTTCGCGTTTAACTCTATGAAGTAAGCATGACCAATAGTATGGTCTCTATCATAAAGATACTCAACTCTTGCGTTTATCTTTTGCAGAAGTGCTTTTAAGTTAATACCTGCAACTTCAAAATCTAAAAGCTCTGTATCTGGCATCATCTCCACAAACTCAAAACGCCGTCTAAGTGCTGTATCCATTAGGGCGATACTTCTATCGGCTGTATTCATCGTTCCTATGATGTAGAGATTTGAGGGGACTCCAAACTCATCATTTGAGTAAGGCAGACGCAGCTGTATCTCTTCTGATGCACCTATGCGTTTTGAGGGTTCTATGAGGGTGATGAGTTCTCCGAAGATTTTTGAGATGTTTCCTCGGTTTATTTCGTCTATTATTAGGATATAGTTTTTTACTTTGGCATCTTTCTCTATTTTAATTTCTCTACCTTGTAAAATATCTGGTAAAATTATATCAACGTATGAACTATAATATGGAGCTTTAGCTTCTACTATAGTTCTTTTGAGTAAATCGCACGAAAGTGAGAGATAAGTAGTATTCGCTTTTACAACTAGTGAACTAGAGTTTTTAAAGAGCTGAAACTCCTTACCTATTTTTGTTTTATAAGTTATGCCTACTGACTCTTCATCATTGTAAAAGTCAAACTTTTCCATATACTCATTATATAAGTTATCAAACTCATTTGTGCTACTAAACTTTAAATCATCGCTACTTGCTTTTTGACTTAACTTCTTAAAAACACCACCCTCAACATCATAAGAGATCTTACCATCAACACTATTAGCCTTTATCCCCTCAACAAACTCTTCATACCCATAAGACTGATGAAAAGTCACAAACTCTATCTGTCCAGCACTGCTAAGCTCTTCAAACCTAGCCTTAGCCTTAGTTCTCTTTTGAGGAACTTCACCATCTATAATCTCTAATGCTCTATTAATAGTATTGTATGTTTTTCCTGTTCCAGGAGGGCCGTAGAGGATTTGATTAAGAGAGTTACTTTTGAGACTTATCTCAGCACTAGATTCTATTTTTGAAGAAGTGAAACTAGAAGGATTTTCACTGTTTATATCAATAAATCGAATATTGTTTTTTCCTGACCTATTAAAAATTTTCTTTAAAATATTTTTTCCACCATTCGTTCTAAAATCTTCTTGAAGTTCTAAAATATCAATATTTTTTTTGCAAATAGCTACTATCCTCATTGGAAAATTTTATGAGTTTTTCATCATTACTTAAACCTCTATAGCTCTCTATGGTAGCAAATATATCAAGCTTGTTTTGACTAATATAACTAGGGTAGGTATTTAAACTATTCCCACTAAAACCTATTTTTTCTAAATATTTTTTATAATCTTCATAATCAATCATCACAATCCTTCTTCACCCACTTAAATATATCAATCACAGCAATTCTCTCTTTCTCTTCTTCCACAAAATATATAATAGAATATCCCTTAAAAGTCATATCTCTAACATTCTCATCATTATGCAGTCTTGATTGTCTAAATTTAAAGGGGAAATTATCTAAGTTGTTTATTTTTTTGTCGAGTTGACTTTTGAAGTGTAAAGCCCTGTTTCTACTATCTTTTGAGATATATTTTAAGATAACTTTTAATGCAGTTGTATACTCTTTTTTTCTTAGTATCTTCATCTACAAAGACTTCATAAACTCTTTCATATCTTCGTTATATTCATCTTGAGTCAAGAGTTTTGCACTGCCATTTTTCACTTCTTCTATGGCTTGAGAAACTCTTAAAGTAGCTTCTTCTTTTGTAATAGTAGGATAACTTT
>JAICBP010000083.1:268460-283070 GCA_021766785.1 Sulfurimonas sp. endosymbiont of Alviniconcha boucheti | reverse complement strand
TCTTTTTTTCTTAGTATCTTCATCTACAAAGACTTCATAAACTCATTCATATCTTCATCATACTCATCTTGAGTCAAGAGTTTTGCACTGCCATTTTTCACTTCTTCTATGGCTTGAGAAACTCTTAAAGTAGCTTCTTCTTTTGTAATAGTAGGATATCCATCATCAAGAGAAAGTTTAACAAATTTCACAAAGTCATTAAGTAAGCTTTGTGTATCATTACCATATTGTGAAGATAAAAAACTTTCTATCTCTGGATTATTAATCTGGATTGTTTGCATAACTAAATCTCCTTTATCTCACATATTATAGCATACTCTCTAGCAGTTAACAACCTCAACCTTAATAGTCTTAAACGCCGCAGTTAAGATGACTTCATCAGCTGCATCTCCAAAGAGGGCATTGATTCTTGAACTTGCGTGGTGGAATGTTATAAAAAGTGTCTTTGGTTGTACTTTGTCTGTTACTTTTATAGTGAGTGGATTTGTTTGTCCATACTCACTTTTTAGGATAACTTTTTTACTTGTAAAGTCTGCCGCATCCTCTTCAGACACAAGAAGTATATCTTCATCATAGCGTTTCATCAGACCCTCACTTCTTGAAGTCTGTGCTGCATTATTATAGTGAGCTAGTGTTCTTCCTGTGCTTAGGTGGTATCCTGTGAGTTTGTTCTCCATTATCTCTTTTATCATTCCACGGAGTCTGTACTGGTTATACTTAAAGTGTCCTAATCCATCTTCTGTTCGGAAGTCTAGTTGATGTAAGATAGGTGTATCTTCAGTATGTACTGGCCACTGAAGTCCGCGTTTACGGTGTTTTTCTAAACGATGGTAGTCTGCTCCAGAGAAACGTCTATAAGCAACTTTTTGCACCTCTTGCCATACCTCTTTAGATGAAGCATAATCAGCGTCTCCACCCATTTTATTGTCTAATAGCTGGAGTACTTCCCAGTCATCAAGTAGATCTGATTTTATTAAAGGTTGCGAAAGGTGTAGACGCCGCATCGCATTTATGTAAACGCCAGTCTTCTCATAAGCCGACTTTACTCCTATGACAATATCAGCACGATTTGCGATGTCAGTCATAAAGAGTTCTTGGACATAAATCATATCGAGCTTATCAAATGCACGATCGACTTTATTTAGGTTGGGATGGATATGTGTAAGGTCTTCTCCTATATTAAGAACAACTTTTATTTTATCTTCAAGCATCGCATCTACAAGTTGTGGTGTCATAAGCCCCACCTCTTGTGGCGTTTGATAGTCTGGATCGTAGTAGGGGAGCATTCCCATATCACAAGCACCCTGTACATTATTTTGTCCACGAAGAGGCATAAGTCCTGCTCCACTTTTACCTATATTTCCTGTCATAAGTGCTAAGTGCACCATCGCCATAACAGCATAGGAACCATCTATATGTTCTGTGACACCAAGTCCCCAAAAAATCATCGACTTTTTTAGAGCATACTCTCGAGCTACTTTTCGGATAGTTTTTTCCATATCTTCATAGCCATCAACTCCCTTATAAAAGTCAGGATTTGCATAAGGATCACTCATTATCTTTGCTTTGAACTCTAAAAATCCAAATGTTCTATCAGCTAAAAAATCATCATCATAAAGCTCTTCATCTATAATGACATAAGCGAGCATATTGAGTGTAAGTAGATTTGCTTCATGTGGGATGATTGCTTTATACTTTGCAAATCTATGCAGTTTTATCTCACGTACATCAAAAACTGCAAGATTATCTTTTTCACGTGCTACATCGATGATACGGTTTGCTATGATAGGATGAGCTTCTGTGGTATTTGATCCTATTACTATCATAAACTCTGTATTATATATATCGTTGTATGGATTTGTAGCGGCACCCTCACCGATAGTAACACGCATACCAGAGAGTGAGGGGGAGTGGCAAACACGAGCACAGTTATCTACATGTGGAGAGCCTAAAGTGTGACGAGTAAATTTTTGAAAAAAATAAGCAGATTCACAAGAGCTTCTAGCTCCACCGATAGAACAGATAGACTTACTACCATAATCTTTTTGTGTCTCTTGCATCTTCATAGCTGCCGCAGTTGTTGCACTCTCTAAGTCTGTTTCATACCATATCTCATCTAAATCAACGAGAGAGGAGGAAACAGCTTTTTTTATCTTAGGATTTTTATCAAGCCATGTTTTTTTTATACGAGGTATGCGAAGTCTATCATCTGCATCTATAAAGTCAAAACCATACTTACCTTTTATGCAGAGTTTTCCTTGAGAAACAACACCATCAGGATGAGCAAAGACCTTTACAATCTTGTTCTCTTGAGTGTTTACATGAGCAGCTATATCACAACCAACTCCACAGTATGTACAAACGCTATCAATAGTTACAATATTTTCCATAAAATTTCCAAAGTTATTTTAGAGAGTGTACTCTTTTCTCTCTTAAAAAGCTTAAAAGTAGATTTAGCAGTCAGATGATTAAATAAATATTAAACAATCCTAATCATGACAGGTGTTGCATTTACAAAATCTTGTGCTTCTAACTCTTTCATAAGTTGTTGAATATCTTTTTCTAACGCTATGTGAGTAGATATTAGTAAATTTGCTGATATTTGCGTAGAGGGACGTTGTAACATTGTCTCTACTGAGATACTGTTATCTTCAAAGAGTTTTGTTACCTTTGCTAAAACACCTGCACGATCTGAGACACTAATACGAAGATAATATTTTGAATTGATATCTTCTATTGGTTTCAGTGTAAGTCTATTGCCCTCCATCGCTCTATCAAAACCAAGCATAGGGGTTGATTTTCCACTTCTTGCAATATCAATGATATTTGCTACTACAGCAGATGCAGTTGCATCTCCACCAGCACCAGCACCATAGTAGAGAGTCTCTCCTACCTTATCTCCTACAACAGAGATAGCATTCATAACACCATCAATCTTTGCGATCATCTCCTCTTGTTTTATGAGGCAAGCATGCACACGAAGTTCTACTTCATCTATATCTTTTTTTGCAATTCCTAGCAGTTTAATTGCATATCCAAACTCTTTTGCAAAGGCTATATCTTCACTTCTGACTTTATCAATCCCCTCAATAAGAATATCTTCAGGCTTAGCATCGATACCATAAGCGATAGAAGCAAGAATAAGAAGTTTATGAGCAGCATCAAAACCACCAACATCAAAAGTTGGATCAGCTTCAGCATAGCCTAACTCTTGCGCCTTTTTTAAGATAGTATCATAGGAAACGCCACTGTTACTCATCTCAGTCATCATATAGTTACAAGTACCATTCATGATCCCCATAATAGACTCTATATGATTAGCAGACAATCCATCACGAAGAGCATTAATGATAGGAATACCACCAGCTACAGATGCCTCATACTCAAATGCAATATTTTTTGCTAACTCCTGTAGCTCATAACGATGATAAGCTAAGAGCGCTTTGTTTGCTGTTACTACTGCCTTGCCAGCTTTAAGTGCTCGTTTGACTACTTCAAATGCTTCTTCAATACCACCCATAAGTTCAACAACGATCTCAATTTCAGGATCATTAAGAATAGTATCTATATCATCAGTCAAAGCAATATCTACCCCTCTATCCTTAGAGAGATTTTTCACTACACCACTCTTTGCGACAATATCTACACCAGCACGTGCTGAGATAACATCTGCATTCTCTTTTAAAATATTTGCAACACTTGCACCAACAGTCCCAACACCGATTATTCCGACTTTTATCACACTACTCTCCTTATACAGATATTGCTCTGTTTTCAAACTGTTTTAAAAATTGCTTAATATTTTTTGCTGCTTGACGGATACGGTTGTCGTTCTCTATAAGTGCTATGCGAACATAGCCCTCACCATACTCTCCAAAACCAATACCAGGAGCAACTGCGACACCTGCTTCTGTTAAGAGGCGTTTAGAAAACTCTAAAGATCCTAAATGCTGTACACACTCTGGCATTTTAGCCCAGCTAAACATACTTGCTTCATTTTTCTCTATATGCCAGCCAGCACGTTCAAATGCTTCTATAAGAACCTCTTGACGATGATTGTACTTATCTGTAATATCTCTTACACACTGCTGATCTCCATTAAGTGCTACAGTAGCTGCCACTTGGATAGGAGTAAACATACCATAATCTAACCATGATTTCATCTTCTGAAGAGCTCCTATAAGTCTAGGATTGCCAACAAAAAATCCTACACGCCACCCTGCCATATTATAAGACTTTGAGAGTGTGAATGATTCTACTGCTACATCTTTTGCACCAGGAACAGACATGATAGATGGCGTCTTATATCCATCAAAAGTGATGTCCCCATAAGCGATATCTGAGATAACATAAAATCTTCTCTTCTTTGCTTCAGCAACTAAACGCACATAGAACTCTGGTGTTACTGTTGCCGTTGTAGGGTTGTGTGGAAAGTTTACTAAAACATATTTTGGTTTAGGGCTACTCTCCTTAAAAACACGGTCAAGATTTTCAAAGAAATGATCTTCATCAATACGGTACTGTTCATCAAACTTCAGACCAAATTTCATAACATTTCCACCAGCTAAGATGAAAGAGAACTCATGAATAGGATAAGTAGGATCAGGAACGACAGCCACATCACCAGGATTTGTGATAGCATAAGTAAGATGAGCATACCCCTCCTTACTCCCCATAGTCGCTACACACTCTGTTTCAGGATCAAGTTTACACTCATATCGGCGTTCATACCAGTCAGCTATAGCTTGGAGTAGTTTTGGAATACCACGAGATACTGAATACCCATGTGTTTTGGTTTTTTGGGCAGATTCAATGAGTTTCGCACGGATATGATCTGGTGTATCTCCATCTGGATTTCCCATAGAAAAATCTATAACATCTTTTCCAGCACGGCGTTCACGCATCTTAATATCGTTTACCTCAGCAAATACATACTTTGGCAATCTCTCAACTCTATTAAATTTTATTTCGTCAAACATTTTTAACCCTATATTTTAATAATAGTGCTATTTTATCGAAAAAAATTGAGAATAAGATAAGTTATCTAGCACCACTAGGAAAAAGAGTAAGTTCATTACGTATATTTTTCAAAGTATAGAGATCTGACACTTTTATATATTTAGCATTTTCTGGAATTTTTAATTGAATTGTAAAGTAAGTTCTATTTTTTTTGAGTACTTTTAAGAGATGTAATGCTTCATCATAATAGGAGATATAAGGGTGCCACCTATTGCCTCTAGCACTATCTATCTTTAGTCTTTTTATTTGAGAAACATTTAACCAATGAGCATATAAAGAGCGTTTGAGTATTCGCTTCTCCTGAGATTTAAGAACCCGAACATGAAGATAAGCATTTGAAATGTCAACAATATATGTCCACTCTGTTTTTGATTCTCTTTGAATATCTATCACATGGCAACCACATTTTAGGAGTTCTTCTTCAAGTACCAAAGGGTCAGTAGCATATTCTGAACGTAAAGAGATATTCCATGTAAATTCTGTCGGATCTAGGTGAGATGCAGTAGTAACATAACGATAGTAGCCTATATTTCTCAGTGTATCTCCCATAATTTTTACAAAGAAGAGAGGTGAACCACTTGTTTTAAAGTTAAGATGTAGCTCTTTAGGTTTATCAAAATAGAGTTTTAAAAGTCCATTTTCTTTGAGTGTTTGCACTACTTTTACAACATCAACTCTGCCATTTTTATAAAAATCTGATTTAGGATCAAAAATAACATTAATAAATTCGCTATTATTTGTGTAGGTATCCTCATCTAAAAAAGTCTTTATCTTCACAAGAAGAGGATCTAATGCGACTTCAACCTTAGTATCTAGGCTATTAAAAGATAGATTTTGGGCATAAGAGAAGCTACAAAGTAGAAGAAAAGAGAGAAGGGCTTTTACCATATTTTTCCTCCATTGAGCTCTTGAAACTCTTCTGGACTTATGGAAGTAAGATTACCATCTTTGTAGAGAAAATGTATAGGATGTGTAGGGAATTCTTGAAGTTTTCCATCTATATAGATCTTAATATAGCCATGCCCAAATAGAAAGAGCCAATCTCTCTTCAGGCTAAGTTCTAGCTCTCCAGTAAATGTTTCTTGATATTTTTTCTTTTTCTTCATATCAATATATCCAAACCAAACTTTAGATTGAGTTGTGATTTTTATCGATTTTTGTACAATCTGTTCAGTTGGAACGATCTGTTTTATCTCTTTTTCTTCTTTTTTAGCTACTTCTTTCGTTATATTTCCATCAAGTTCAGCCCTTATCTCTGCTGCTCTTTTTTTTAGCTTTTCCATTTGCATACTATCTTCTACCTTTATTACCACTCTTTTTTTATCTGCTGTGGTAAATATATAGAATACTCCTACTATGACAATAATAAAAATAGATACTATTAGAAAGCTCTTTTTTGCACTCTTTTTAGTCGTAATAAGAGCATTATCATCTACTGGACTTTGTATATTTGGCTCAAGAGAATCAAAATATGCTAAGCCATCAGCTTTAAGATTAGAGAGTTTTAGTTCATATTCTCTCTCTAAAATCGAGAGAAACCCTAAAAACTTTATGCGAGAAAGTTTATCATAACTACCATCTAAAATAGCTTGAACACTCAGACGAGGAATATGTGTCTTTTCATAAATTTTTTGTGCACCGATTTTTTGTAACTGTTCTAGTTCTTCTTCCATTATCGCATCCTATCCATTAAAATTGCACCTGCTACACTTACATTGAGTGAGTCAAACTTATGTTTCATCTTAATACTCACTGCACAATCAAGCTTAGAAATAACACGAGAAGAGAGTCCCTCTCCTTCACTTCCAAGCAGAAGTACTTTTTTTCTATCTATGCGGGTCTCACAAATATCCATACCACTCATATCTGCACCATAAATAGTAAATTTAGACATTTTAAATTCGTTTAAAACATCGTATATATTATGCTCTATAGCAAAAGGCATATCATAGAGTGCACCTGTACTTGTACGCATGATAGTCTCAAGAGGGAGTTGTTTAACGCCACAAGCGACAATAGCATCAACACCAAGTGCATAAGCACTACGAACAAGTGCACCGATATTTCCAACATCAGTAAGCCCAGAGAGTATAAGCACAAACTTCTTTTCTAAAAAAAAGTCATACTGCTGTAAATGTACATCTTCAACCTCAGCTAAAAAACCTTGATGTAAAGCATTCTTACACATTTTTTGTGCTGCTTCATTTGGAATGCGTTTTACTTCAAAACACATTTTCATAAGGCGAGAATACTCTTTTTTTTCTAACTCCTTTGCAAGGTAGAGAGTCTTTATTTTTTGTGGGCAATTCTCTATTAAGTAGTAAATTGGTCGTTTTGCATATAGTAACATAGGAGTATTCTATCTAAAAAAAGCATTAATTTAGTGAGTTGCTAGAAAAAAGTTATAAATATTTTATAATTTTAGTAATCGTTGATAACAAAGTTTACCATTTTCACCCGTAATCTTGCTAATGAGTTTAGCTTGAACCTTTTTAGGTAAGTCTAATCCCAATATATCTTTTTGGCTTATGGCAGACTCTGCTTGAGCAGGAGCATGAGAGAGAACAACTACCCACTCTCCTCGAAAACGACCTTTAAGAGAATCAAGTGCCTCTTGTGCTGTACCTTTAAAATATGTTTGATATTTTTTGGTGAGCTCTTTTGCTAGAAAAAGTTCTCGTTTTGGTTCTGCTTCGTTTATCTCTTCTAAAAGTTTTTCTATCCGATGTGGAGACTCATACAAAACAGTAGTAAAACCATTGTAAAGAGCTTTTTGTAAACCTGCTTGACGAGAACTTCCTTTATGGTCTAAAAAACCTAAAAAGAGCATCTGTGTCTCTTTAAATCCACTTGCCACAAATGCAGTGAGTACGGCGTTTGCACCAGGGAGTACATCAAAAGCTATATTTTTTTCTTGACAATATGCCACAAGTGCCTGACCTGGATCACTGACTCCTGGCATTCCTGCATCACTTACATAGACAATATTTTGTTCAAAAAAAGAGGCAGAGAGTTTTTCAATAAAGGCTTGTTCATTATGGGAGTGAAGAGAGATAAACTCTTGAGTCTCTTTAAAAGTAGTGTTATAGCGATTTTTTAAAATAGCAATGAGTTTTTTTGTAACACGGGTGTCTTCACAAAGGAGTATATCAGCTTCACTTAGAAGTTCTATACTTCTAAGTGAGATATCGCCTATATTTCCAATAGGAGTAGGAACTAGGCTCAACACTATATCATCTCATCTGAATAATATACGTTGCTTTAGCTATTTTTTAGCATAACGAGCGTTAAACTTCTCGATTCTACCAGCTGTATCTACCATTCTTTCAGAACCTGTGAAGTATGGGTGACACTCATTGCAGATGTCGATTTTAAGTGTATCTTGAACAGCTTTGTTCTCAAAAGTGTTTCCACAAGCACATGTTACAGTACAAGTTACTAAGTTAGGGTGTAGATCTTTTTTCATGGTTTTGCCTTTTGTCTCACGTCTAGTGTACGTAAAACTATATATTTTTTAAATCCGTATGGGGGCAGATTTTTGAAACGAGATTATACCTAAATAATTCTTAAGTAGCACTATAACAAAATCTTACTTGCCACAGCTACAACAGCAGACTCAGAACGAAGAACCATTGGAGAGTCTAGTCTGAAGATCTCTTGGGAGCTTAGTAGCTCTTTTTCAACTGGAGAAAAACCACCCTCACACCCTATAAGTACTCTTTGAAAGTTACTCTCTCCACGAAGTATATTTTCTGTAAAGTCAAAGACCTTAGTATCTGGGAACTCCTTTATAAAACTTGCTATATCTTTATAAGTATCAAACGCCATTAGTGATGTTCTTCCACTCTGTTGCATAGAGGCTTCTACTATCCTCTCATAACGTTTGAAATCCTGTTTAAAGTTCTTTTGACTTCTATCACAACCTATAAAGGAGATGCGACTTACTCCTATCTCACATAGTGAAGCTAAAACTTTTTCTATCGATTTACTATCTATGACACACCAAGCGATATGTAACTCTTTCGTACTCACTATCTTTACTTTTGAACTTACTAATTGTAGCTCTAAGTATCGCGGCTCTATTGCTATCACTTTATAACTATATAGAGTCTCTATACTTTTTTTATTTCGTACACTGAGTAGATCTCCTTTTGTCTGCCTACGTACCTTTACTAAATACTTATACACTTCTCCTTTTATCTTCAGAGTATATGCACCTGCATTTTCATCAAAAAAGTAAATCATAGATACCACATGCCCAAACTTAGAAGCAATACTAAAAGAAACTCTATCTGTAGGAGTGTTCTTGCTAGAGGTTTATAAGCATTAAAGGCATGCTCTTTTGTCTCACTGAGATACTTCAATGACTTAATGCGTTTAGCCTCTAAGGCTATGTAAACTATAGAGATACCAATCATAATAATATTTGCAAATGTAAAGTCAAGATGCTTTGCTGCCATCATAATAGTACCTGTAAAAAGTACAAGACCAAGGGTAGTAAAAGTAAATGGCCAGAGAACTATACTGTTGAATCTTTTATACTTTTTTAGATCATTTATACTTATAAGATAGTAGAGATTTAAAAATATAACTACTAAAACTGCAACACCACCGATACTATGTAGGCTTAAACCTATACTATACATTTCATTCATAAGGAAATTATACTATAATATGGTCAATTATTACATTTTATAAGGCATCAATTATGACAGTAACAGTTGAGAAAGCACTTGAACTTATCTATACAAATGTCAAAAAAACTTCACTGAAGATTCTTCCTATTGAAGAGGCTTTAGGGTTTGTACTTGCGCAAGATGTAGTCGCAACACACAACCTTCCTCCTTATGATAACTCTGCTATGGATGGTTATGCAGTTAAAGTAGAGGACTCAGCAAAGAGTGTTAAAGTTATGCATACTATTTTTGCTGGAGATGATTTTCATGGAGAGTTAGAATCGGGAAACGCCATCAAAATAATGACTGGAGCAAAGATCCCTTTAGGGACACAATGCATAGTACCAATAGAAGATATAACAGAGACTCCAGAGGGTATAGAGCTTCCAGCTAACCTTGCCATGAGCAAACATATCCGTTTTGCTGGTGAAGATATAAAAAAAGAGATGACTTTGCTAGAGTCTGGTTCTCTTATCAATGCATATCAAATCACTCTTCTTGCCTCACAAGGTATCAGCCATATAAAGGTGTATAAACGCCCTCGAGTGGCTCTCTTTGCCTCTGGAAATGAGCTTAAGATGCACTTTGAGCATATCGAAAGTTATCAGCTTTACAACACAAATACCCCAACACTTCTTGCTCGTGCAAAAGAGCTAGGCTGTGAGGTAGAGTTCATAGGTACGGCACAAGATAGAGTAGAAGATATACAAGCACATATAAAAAGTGCCCTAGAGTGTGACTTAGTCATTACAAGTGGTGGTGTAAGTGTTGGTGATGCAGACTTTACAAAAGAGGCATTTAAAATCTTTAACCATAAAATATTTTTTGATAAGATAGAGATAAAACCAGGAAAACCAACTACTTTTGGTAAAATTGGAGAGACTCTAGTACTCAATCTTCCAGGTAATCCAATGGCAGCAGCACTCAATTTTGAGCTCTTTGGAACTGCCATTATCTATGCTCTAAGTGGAGTAAAGAGTAAGTTTACAAATAGTATCAATGCAAAAATGAGAAGTGAGTATAAGCTACGATCTGGTCGCCGTTCATTAGTACCTGGGTATTTTGATGGAGAGTTTTTTACACCATGTGAGTACTTTGCACCAGGAATGATCTCTCCACTTGCATATGCTAATGGTTTTATTATGGTAGATGAGAAGTTAGCAATACTAAAAGAGGGGAAAGAGATCAAGTTTATCAGTACAAAGTTTGACTTCACTTCAAATAGATATAACTCCTTAGTAAGCTGTTAGATTTAGAGTAATACTAACGATCAAATATATAAAAATTGACCCCCCCCCGCAACTGCGGGAATCAAAAGATTAGGACAAAGTATTGAAGATGAAGATTGTGAACTTTATTATATACCACCAATTATTACTAAACCATTCTTACCATCAGCTATATAAGCCTTTGTGCCATCACTTGATAGAGTGACGTCCCATGAGAATCCAGCTGTATTATATGAGCCAAGTTTCGTTAGATGAGCCAGATCGCTTATATCAACTACGACTAAACCATTCCTATAATCTGCTATATAAGCCTTTGTGCCATCACTTGACAAAATAACAGCTTTTACATTTCCAGCTGTATCGTATGAGCTAAGTTTAGTTGGATTATATGGATCGCTTATATCAACTATGACTAAACCTTTATCATCATCTGCTACATAAGCCTTCGATCCATCACTTGATAGAGTAATACCTAGTGCAAGCCCATCTGTATTGTAGGAGCCAAGTTTAGTGGGATGAGCTGAATCGCTTATATCAACTATGACTAAACCATTCGCATAATCAGCTACATAAGCCTTTGTGTTATCACTTGATAATATAATACCCCCTGCATACCCAGCTGTATCATACGAGCCAAGTTTAATTGGATGGGCTGGATTGCTTATATCAACTATGACTAAACCATTCTCATCAACTACATAAGCCTTTGTGCCATCACTTGATAAAGTAACATCAAGTGAGTACCCAACTGTATCGTATGATCCAAGCTTAGTTGGATGAGTTGGATCGGTTATATCAACTATGACTAAACCATTATCCCCATCAGCGACATAAGCTTTTGTGCCATCATTTGATAAAGTAATACTTACTGACTGTCCAGTTGTATTGTATGAGCCAAGCTTTGCTGGATAAGCTAGATCACTTATATCAACTATGATTAAACCTTTTTCATCATCAGCTATATAAGCCTTTGTGCCATCACTTGATAGAGTAACACTCCATGAATACCAAACTGTATCGTATAAGCCAAGCTTATGTAGATTACCAATAACTGCCTTATTCCCATCGGTCTTATTCTCATCTACATTAGGATCAGGGATAATAGTTGACTCATTCTCATCAACTGTTCTATTCTCCTCACTATTGTTATCATCTACATCAGGATCAGGGATAATAGTTGACTCATTCCCATCAACTGTTCTATTCTCCTCACTATTGTTATCATCTACATCAGGATAAAACTCAATCATTATACACCCATGTGTTTTATTTTTTTTATCCACTGTTGGGGAGGTAGGGTTGTTATCAGTATTGTTACAACCACTCATTCCTATTCCTAGCACAAGAAGTGCCGCTAAAGTTCTCTGTCGTAAGTTCATCGTGTTCCCTCTTTTTGATCTTATTTTTGATCTTAAATAAAAGCTTTTCTCTGAGCCATTTGCTATGATATTACTTTTCTATTCTAAATATTTGATAATGTAAAATAATCAAATATCAATTCGGGTTTACAAACCATACTTACCCACAAAATTACATAAATGTAAATTTTATAAAGTAAATACTTCAGCACTATTATTATATTATAAAATTCTACATTTTATATATTTTTGACTCCATTTGTATAAAATTCTGAGTTTTTGTGTAAAATCCTCAATTTTGAGTATGCTTCTCCTCTCTCTGCAAAGTCAAATATTCAATCTTAAATATTATGAAAAGAAAAATTACAAAAGTGTTACTGCAAGGCACAACATTTAAAGTATGGATCAAAATTGAATTCTTTAATAAGCTCTTCATAGCATAATCGATATAATCTGTAAGTTCCATAAAATAAACCTTGTATTTGATGTCGTGGTGACAAAATCATACTGAAAAAGTGGCTATTTATAGGCTTTAAAGCCAAACTTAAGTCTGTGGATTTAGATAGAGCCGATGTTAATTTACAACACAATTTACAAACAGGAGTGTACTATGAATTTTAAAAACATATGTATGGTAGTATTAGTTGCCATTGGACTAGGAGTGACAGGTTGTGATAATAGCACAAAAACTGCCACAGGGTCACTAACAGCAGGAGCGACAGATAATTTAAATAGTGCTAATCAATACGCAGTAAACAATTCTTTTATCTCACTTCCGGCAGGTGTTACGATTACGGCACCGACACTTACAGCAACTCTAGTAAGTACGCTTGATACTACCTATGGTATAAATGTAGATGGAAAGATAGCATCAAATGGTCTGTTGGTTAGAGTGCCTTATCATTCAGATAATGACAATGTAGCTCTTAAGGATTTTACAAGTAATAAATTTATTATTAGTGCTAATAATACAAGCAATAATGACAGCGGAGTTGTTGTAGTATTTAAATGGAGTGGCATAACTCTATCTGCAGGAGATGGTTATTTTAATGCAAAGATCGCACTTGTCGGTGATAGTAATACTTACTATGCTAGACAGTTGGATATAACTGCGAGTAGCTATACAACCGCTACACTTTCGTATCCAACAGATGAAAATTCAATTATGGGTACATTAAGTCTTAAAGTCATACCTGGAATACCGGACAGAAATTTTAATGTATTAACAAATGGTGTATATGAGCATAAATTCCTCTACTTACCGGTAACTAACCCAATTACAGGAAGAACTTGGCTAAACAATAATCTAGGAGCTGAGTATGCAGATGCGAATAACCCTAATGGTAACTTCAACCCCAAGCAACAAGCTACGGCAAATAATGATTACAAAGCTTACGGTTCACTCTTTCAATGGGGAAGAAAAGCAGATGGGCATGAGCTGTTTGACTGGACAGGTGCTACTGCAGGAACTGCAAAACACGGCGACACAAATGTAACAAATGACAATCCATCTGATTCACTTTTTATTACATCAAACGGTGATTGGAGAGTAACCCCAGATGATACTCTATGGGCAACTGAATCAAGCGCAAACAATGTCTGTCCGGTAGGATACAGACTGCCACTAGATCTAAATGGAGCAGATGATGCTGAGAATGAGCTTGCTGTAGAATTAAATAGTTGGGATTCAAAAGATGCCAACGGTTCTATCTCAAGTGATCTAAAACTGCCTATGGCTGGTGGACGCGTAGTTACCGGTGATCGTGACTGGACAGCGAGTTACGGTATCTATTGGACCGGTTCAGTCGTCCCTAGTGACGGTAATAATAATACTGCAAGTAAAGCGCGTGACATATACTTCGGGAACATTTTGAACTTACTTGACATCTCATCACGAGCGTATGCATTTTCTGTCCGTTGTATAAAAGATCAAACGCCAGCAGAGAGATCAGATAGTATCCTCAAAGAGATAGGAAATGAACATAGTAATAATAACTCAACTATAACAGTTGCACAACTAAAAGCTATTACTCCAGCACTTGAGAATATAGATGAAGCTAATGAAAAGTGGTATCAAAGCTATATAGAAGGTCGTGATACTCACATTAGCTCCCCTGCTACAAGAGCTGAAGTGCAAACTATGATAGATAAAGTGAATACTTTAAACCTACCTACAAATGCTATACTAGATAGAAACTTTTATAAAAAAACAAATGGAAAATTTGAACATAGATTTGTCTATCTAGCAGTAACAAACCCTAATACAGGAAGAACATGGCTAAACAATAACCTTGGTGCTGATTATGCAAATGTAGATAGTAGTGCTTA
>JAICBP010000083.1:253508-268079 GCA_021766785.1 Sulfurimonas sp. endosymbiont of Alviniconcha boucheti | reverse complement strand
TGGACGGCGAGTTACGGTATCTATTGGAGCGGTTCAGTCGTCCCTAGTGACGGTAATAATAGTACTGTAAGTAACGCGCGTGACATATACTTCGGTAGGGCACTCGGCCTACTTGACACTAGCGCCAGAGGGTATGGATTGTCTGTCCGCTGTATAAAAGAGCAAACGCCAGCAGAGAGATCAGCTAGTACCCTCTTAGAGATAGGAAATGAACACAATAGTCATAAATCAACTGTAACAGTCGCTCAACTAAAAGCTATTACTCCAGCACTTGAAAATGTAAATGATAATTATGAAAATATCTATAGAACATATATAGCAAGTGCAGATACTAATATTGGCTCCCCTGCTACAATAGAAGAGCTGCAGAGTATGATAGATGAAGTAAATAGTTTTAATCTACCTGAACATGCTATACTAGATAGAAGTTTTTTCAAAAAAACAAATGGAGCATTTGAACATAGATTTGTCTATCTCCCAGTAACAAACCCTAAGACAGGAAGAACATGGCTAAACAATAACCTCGGTGCTGAGTATGCAAATGTAGATAGTAGTGCTTACAATGCATCACAACAAGCAACTACAAGTAATGACCATTTAGCTTACGGTTCACTCTTTCAATGGGGCAGAGAAGCAGATGGACATGAGCTAATTAATCGGATAGGTAATACCGATGGAGAAGGAAAATACGGCACAACAACTACAAAAGCTGATAATCCATCTGGCTCACTCTTTATAGGAAACAGAAGTTTTCCTTTTGATTGGAGAGTAAACCGAGATGATACCCTATGGGCAAATGAATCTAGCGCAAACAATGTCTGTCCGACAGGATATAGACTGCCACTAAATCCAAATGGAACAGAAGATTCTGCTAATGAGTTCTATCAAGAGTCAAACACTTGGAGCTCACAAGATAATGCAGGGGCTTTTTCAAGTGGCTTAAAACTAACTGCAGCTGGACACCGTAGCAGAGATGATGGCGCAGTGAATTACGAAGGGATCTATGGTTTCTACTGGGGCGGTTCAGTCACTGGGGTCTTCGCGCGTCGCATGATCTTCAATTCGAGGGCGGTATATCCAAACTACAGCTACCGAGTGTACGGCTTCTCTGTTCGTTGTATAAAACAAAACACAATGAAAGAAAATAATTCTCTTCCTGCTAATATCACGATTGACAGCACAAGTTTAGAAGCAAATGTGGTGAGTACATCTAACCAGACACCAGATATTCAAGGTGTTGTAGATAGTGGTTCAAATACTCTGACAATAAGTGTTCCATACACTGTTTCAAATGAGGCAACAACATTGCCGGCATATAGTAAAACATATACTATAGCTACGGCAGATACAGAAGATGGTGTGGCAAATATAGTTGCAACATTTAGCTGGTCAGAGCAACTAAGCCTTGCAGTGGGAAGTGGCACATTTAATGCAACTATTACTACAAGCACTACATATAATGCTAAAAAGCAAGACATAAGCAATATAGCAGGTAAAGTTGTAGCTACATTTAACTACCCGACAGATGATGCAGGCTCTACCGGTAGAGCTACACTTAAAGTATTGCCTGGAATACTAGACAGAAACTTTAATGTACAGACAAATGATAAATATGAGCATAGATTTATCTATATGCCTGTAACTAACCCAATCACAGGAAGAACTTGGCTAAACAATAACCTAGGAGCTGAGTATGCAAATATAAATAGCTCCGCTTTCAACCCCACGCAACAAGCTACAGCAAGTAATGATTACAAAGCTTACGGTTCACTCTTTCAATGGGGAAGAAAAGCAGATGGGCATGAGCTAATGAACTGGACAAATGGTGCTACAGGAGCTGGAAAATATGGCGAGACATCTACAAAAGCTGATGATCCCTCTGACTCACTCTTTATAGAAAATAGCAGTTTTCCTTTTGATTGGAGAGTAAACAGAGATGACACTCTATGGGCAAACGAATCAAGTGCAAACAATGTCTGTCCGATAGGATACAGACTGCCACTAAATCCAAATGGAGCAGAAGATTCTGCTAATGAGTTCTATCAAGAGTCAAAAACCTGGAGCTCACAAGATAATGCAGGGGCTCTGTCAAGTTTCCTAAAAATGCCTGCGGCTGGCTGCCGCTACAACAGGGCGTCCCTCGGTTACTACTGGAGTGGTTCAGTCAATGAAGGCTACGCGCGTCGTATGTTCTTCAATTCGAGCATAATGAATCCAAATAGCTACTACTACCGAATGTATGGGTTTTCTGTCCGCTGCATAAAAAACTAACACGACAGGCATTATTAGTTTTTTGATTTCCCGTGATAAGCGGGAGAGACAAATTTTTCAAGTCTATTTACTGTGAACCTGTCATTTGAAAGGTTTTTGATAGCTGCATAGTCATTGATTGAAAAAAACTATAAGTTTTGTATTTAATTTATATNCTTTGACCTCTTATTTTTAAAATTAGAGATTATCTAACCCCTAAAATAGTCTCTAACTCTCTTATGGCACTATATTATAAAGCCTCTTATCAAACAAGAACATTATCTCATCTCTTTTGTTGAAGGCTTTTACTGCTGTTAAAACTGCTAAATCTACTAAAGGCTCGATGATCACTACTGCCATATATGTAGAACCAAAACTTAAGATATGTACTATATTTTCTGAAGTGAAACCTTGTCCATAAAGTGCCCAAAATGCAACCCATGAAACAATAGCACCTTCCCATACTAAACTCATAGCTACCATCTGTTTGTAAGATATATCTTTGTACGCAGTATCTGCTGGAATGATCCTCTTTACTGCCGCATTTAAAATAAATATACTTGCCAATAGTGTTGTTACATTGATACCATACTGAGGTAAATCAAACTGAGCAAAGAAAAGCCCTTGAATAAGCAGACCTATCGCAAGCCCAATAGCCGCTGGAGCTAAACCCATCACTAAAAAGATAGTTGTTCCTAGTATAAGATGCACTTCACTCACCCCTACAGGATAGTGTGGCAATACTTCAAAACATGAAAAAACGATTAAAGTAGCTATAATACTCTTGAGTATAAGTGAAAAAGCACCATACTCTTTCACATTATCCCATGCTATTTTAGCTGTTCCACCAACAACTGCCACCCCCGTTGCATAACTAAGGAGCATCTTTGCTCCCTCTACTACACCTGCTTCTATGTGCATAAATCTCCTTTTGTAGAGCAATATCTAGTTACTCTATGGTATTTTTTTCTTTAAAAGTTCTGACTTCTCAAATGAGTTACAGTTCCTAGAAGAGCTCAGGATTTACACCTGATTCCATTAAAGTTATATCAGAATTGTAACACAATTTGTTATAATTATGAAAAAGTTAAGTTTTGTTGATTATAATAACAATTATCATTTATAAAAAACAAGGATTATTATGTCTTCTCCAACAGTTGCTTTAAGTCTTTTACTCCTACTCTCTACACAGCTTTTAGCAGATGAGACAAAAAAGAGTACATTATCACAAGAACATCTACACTCCCCAAGAGAGGCTATAGATAATGTCACAAAATTAGGGCAAAAAAAGGTTTCAGGTGTAGATAATCTCAAACATATGTTTAGTGATGCAAAAGTAAATGGACAGATCAAAAGTATCTATGCAGGTTATAACTATAAAAAAGATACATTACAAGATATATATGCTACTGCCATAGGTGGTATGCTAAAGTATGAACTCGCTTCTCTTCACGGTTTTAATGCGGCAGTATCCATCTATACTGCACATGATATAAACTTTTTAACTGGTGAAAATGGGCATATAAACCATGAACTCTCTTCAGAAAATGGCTACTATACAGAGATGGCAGAAGCCTATTTCAACTATACATATAAAGATCTCAACCTACGTGTAGGGAGACAGGTGCTTAATACTCCTTTAGCAGATAGTGATGATGTTCGTGTTGTACAAAATAGTTTTGATGCCTATGTTGCTACTTATCATCTTAATGACATTGAATTAATGGTCGGAAATATCCAAAGATGGCAAGGTTTTGATGCAGGGTTGGAAAATTTTTGGAGCAAAACAGGAACAGATGGAACAAATTTTATCGGGCTTATTTATAGCGATATGACTGAACTAGATATTTGGTATTACAATATCACTGGTATAACTAATGCGTTTTATATTGATGGAGGGTTCAACTACCCTTTTTCAAAAGATATTACACTTCATGCAATGGTACAATATCTTCAGGAAGAGGAGCTAAAGAGTAGTGGAGTAGAGAGTACTATTTACGGTACTCTTGTAGAGTGCATCATTTACGATATTGGCTTAAACATAAGCTATAACCGAGCCTTAGAGAAGCTAGACAAAAAAAGTTTCGCTGGTTTTGGTGGTGGTACACTTTTTACAAGTATGGATACTATTACACTTGATCTACTTGCTCAAGATGAGAATGCCCAAGCCATTGCAACAGGACTTACTTATAATTATAAAAAGTTTCAATTTCTCTATGCATATGGCGACTTCTCAAGTGACTCAAAACATATAACAGAACAGGATATAACTGCACAATATAACATTAACGATGAGTTTTTAGTTGCAACAATCTACTCCATAGAGAGTGATCTCAAACAACAACAAAAAACAGATGATGACTGGAATAGATTACAGATTCTCATCAATTACAACTTCTAAAGAGTACCCAATGGGAGTAAAAAGTAACTTAACTCTTCAAGAAGCACAAAGTCTCTTTAGTAAATACTCCCTCGAAACACTTACCCCAACAATAAATGGTGTTGTAGATACAACCTATAGCACCAAAAACTATATCCTCAAAAAATATGAACGTTCTATTGAGCAACAGATACAAGAGGATAGTATGCGACTCGAAAAGTTGCATACTCTAGGATTTAATGTCCCTAAACTCCTCTCACACTCTAAGACATGGTACCTTTATACAAAACTCAAAGGAGTATCCCCTAAAGCTATAAGTTACTACCACATTCAAGCTCTTGCTAGATTTATGGCACGCCTACATCAACAAACACTCCCATCTCAAGTAAAATTTATAGAGAGTTATGAAATAGAGAAGAGACTTAATGCCCTTAGAAGAAACTCCTTCTTTTACTACAAAAAACTACTACCACTTAAGGATTTTCAAGAGCAGTGTGATGGCTTTATTCATGGAGATATTTTTAAGGACAATACACTCTTTGAGAAAGAGAAAATAGCTGTTTTTGACTTCATAGATGGAGGATTAGGCAGTTTTGCATTTGATATAGCAGTAGCACTTCTCTCTTTCAATCCAAGAAATAAGTCATCTCTTAATAGACTCTTTATAACAACCTACAACCACAATACTCTAAAAAAAATATCGTTGGAGACACTCAAGAGACACCATAAAATAGCCTCTTATTTTTATGCACTCCTACGTATAAATAACAAACAGAGTATTACTCAAGTAAAAGAGCTTTTATGAGTGCTCTTTTTATTACCATTTTTGCCTACTCTATAGATCGTATTTTTGGTGAGTTTCGTTTTATGACACATCCTATTGTTCATATTGGAGGGCTTATCTCTTTTTTTGAAAAATATTTCTATAAAGATAGTATTTTACGAGGTGTTTTTCTTCTTATTTTTGTGCTTTTTATCACAACTAGTGTAAGTCTTATAGTTCTCATATTACTACAAGAACTTCCCATGCCTCTTTCTATCTTATGCATCTCTTTTCTCTCCTCTCTCTTTCTTGCTCATCATATGCTCAAAGAGGCTGTTTTAGCAGTGCTTAGTGCAAAAGATAAAAGAGTTCAAATAGCAATGCTTGTAAGCCGTGATACTGAAAATATGAGTGAGAGTGATATTTATAAAGCGGCTGTGGAGAGTTATGCAGAAAATCTTAGTGATGGCGTTATTGCTCCTCTCTTTTATCTTCTTTTTTTCGGTTTTACTGGCTTGGTCTTCTACAAAAGTGTTAATACTCTTGACTCTATGGTTGGTTACAGAAGTAAAAGATATGAGAAGTATGGCAAAGCTTCAGCTCGCTTAGATGACATACTTAACTATATCCCTTCTCGCATAACCGCCCTACTTATTATGCTACTTTCTAAAAGAAAAGATATATTTTCTTTTTATGCAGATGGAAAAAAACATGACTCACCAAATGCAGGTCACCCTATAACTGCTATGGCACTCGCACTAGATATACAACTTGGTGGAGATACCTACTACTTCGGTAAACTCAAGAAAAAGGCATCTTTTGGAGAGGGAAGAGAAAAAATAAAAGCTAGTGATGTTACAAAAGCATTAGCAATACTATAGTACAATCTCTTATTAAGGAGTCAAAAAATGACAGATAGTAAAAGAAGAAGCTTTTTTAAAAAAGCTATAGCACTCTCAGCAATTCCACTCGTGGCAAATGAAACAAACAAGGCGCAAACACTCAAGTTTATCCATATTACTGATTCACATATGGATCTAAGCGATAGTGACAGTGTTGAAGCGATGAAACTTATGAGTCATTTTATTAACAAAAACTATAAAGATTTAGATTTTGTACTTTTTGGTGGAGATAACTTTAACAATAATGTCAAAGGCGATGGAGATGCTCGCAAGTTTAAAGAGATCATAGCAACTCTACACTGCCCTGCTTATGTTGTCCGTGGGAACAAAGAGGCAAATCCGAAACCTAAAGATAGTGTTAATCTCAAAGAGTTTCAAAAGATGTTCTTTACAAACAAAGATCTTCTCGTCCATGGAAAAGATTGGAAATTTGAGAAAAAAGGTTACCAAATCTTAGGTCTTGATAGCTGTATAGAGGGTGCAAACAATGGTATCTATACAAAAGAGACACTCAGCTTTGCTAAAAAAGCACTCCAGAGTGCAAAACCAACAATCATCCTCAACCATCACCCATATACAAACTACTGGGGAAGTAAAGATGCAAAAGATATTCATAAATATGTACTCAATAATGCAAAAGAGACACAAAAACAGCTTTTAAGTAACAAAAATGTCATCTTAACACTCTCTGGACATAAGCATATAGATTCAGTAAAAAATCTTAATGGTACAAAGATGATAGTGACAAGAGGCTTTGTTCGCCCCCTTGACCTAGATGCTTACCCTATGAGATATATAGAGATAAACAATAACAACATCACTGAAAAACTTATCTATACTACAGAATCCTAAGAAGAGATGGGATACTCCTCTTGGTTTGCAGTGCATGCGCAAAAGCATAAAGATATAGTAAAAAAGCTTACACTGCAAAACTATACACAAGAGCAAATCATTGACTACTTTGATTTTCAAAATATGGTAAAAAAAGAGAAGGACTTCTGTCCTCTCTATGCAAAAAATAAAAAATGCCACGAAATAGAGTCTCTCAACTGCTACCTCTGTGCTTGTCCAAATTTCCGTTTTAGTGATACTGGAATAGAGAAAGTAGGAGGCAAGACAAAGTACAGTTTCTGTTCTATAGACTCAAAAGATGGTAGAGTCGGTATCTATGGAGAAAAAATCCATCAAGACTGCTCTAAGTGTGGTGTTGCACATCATCGCTCTTATGTAGAAAATCATTTTGATCTTGATTTAAAGAAGATTATGAACAAGTGTGAGCATAAGGAACTTTTAAAATAAACTTCTCTAATTCTACCTCTTAAGGAGTTACATTGAGAAATTCTAAAGAGATGCCATCAACAGCATAGCCTCTAGTTATAGATCCCATGATAGCAGAGCCAGTGTTGTTATTTTCAAGATCAACAAGATAAGGGTTTAATCTACCTCCAGATTGTTTTACTAAATTGTCATACTCCTCTTGAGTTAACAGTTTATATTTAGCATCTGTTTGTTGAAGTTTAAATGCATGCTCCTCCTCTGTGATTCGTATTCTAGCCCCTTTTATAATTCTTTGGTTATATTGTCTATTGTATTCATAGAAATTAAACCATATATTATCTCCTGAACTAAGCACTCTTGATACTTCCACTTCTGAGCTTATAGATTTATCTGCTGCCCATAATGCAGAGAGTTTTTTGAGATTATTTATCGTTTGATCTCGATTTGTTTTTCTAACTGTTACGCTAGTAAATTCTGAGGGTACTCCTGTAGAGTGAAGGGTGTTCGTACCTATTTTACCAAACACCTTAACTTCAGTTAAAGAGAGGTAGTTTGTATCTTCTAACTGTACTCTTATGTACCTTCCTGTAGTGCTATCTACATCCAATGTATTGATAGGTTGTGCTTGGGTTATATCACCACTCCATTTAGCTTTAGCTTGTGCTGCTTGTAGGCTATCATTTCCAAACGGCGTTTCTGATATAAATACTTTAGCATTATTGAGTCTGTTAGAGCAACAATCAGTTCTATTATAAATTTTGATTTGATCAATAGCATAATAGGCTTGTAAATCGACTTGCCACCAGGCATGTTTATCTCGATTTGTATGTGTTGTTGTTTTAGCATTAAAATCTCCATCTATATTACTATCAACTGCTTTGGAGCTTGTAGGGTTATAAGAATGGTAATAGTTACTTGATTGCTGTGTAGGTTTATGAAAAGCTATATTTGTTAAATTAAGATCTATATTTATCTGAATAGGTTGTGTATAAGAGGTATCATGCCATCCTTTTGCCAATAGAGTAAATGATCCTTTATATCTCCCTATAGGTAACTGTGGATTAGCCAATCTATCAAATGTAACTTTTAAACTACTAAAACTTCCTGTTTCACACAGAACCCCACTGTTCATGGTAAATGATCCACAATCCCTTGTAGATCTTTGAGCAGAGAGTTTAACTACATGGTATCTATGTTTATCATCTAATGCTAACACCTCAATTTCACTTATCCCCTTTTTATACCATACTCTCTCGGTTACTCCATGTGCTTTTTGTTGTGTTGGTGTTATAAAATATACTGTTCCATGATCTACCTGAGTAGAATACTCTTTTGATACCAATGGCGTTTCGTTTGTAATATTGTATTCATCTATGTTTTGTGAGATGTGTCGCAGAGTAAATTTTTGATTTGTTCCATTATGACAACTCCATAAAATAATATCTCTTTTATTACCTCCATGAACATCTAAGCATTGATTAGAGGCAGGATATATAAACTGTTTTGTGGTACTATTGTAAGAAAAAGTTTGTGTTTGATTATTATCCTGACATTGAGTATATGCTACTTTTGGAGGATTATTATTTGATAAAACTGTCAAACATTCATCACTCCAAGGGTTTTTTAGTTTATGGTTTGAGGTATAGTTTAAGAACTGATTTTTATTTAAAGGATTACAAGATTTTTTTTGTGCATAACCTCTCACATTTGTTATACATCCTGCACCAAATGCTTGTGTAGCTATCTCTAAAGTATCTACATGTAGATTATTAAATACACTCTTTTTCTCTAAAAGAGTACCTATATAGTAGTTAGTATTACTCTTTATATACTCTATTTTTAGCATATTAATAGTATCTAAAACATCTTTGGAACCATAAAAATGTATAGAATAGTTAAATAACTCTTTTCTAAAGTACAACTCCAACATCTTATTACTCCCATTAAAGTTATCTATCTGAATAAAATAATCATCACCTTGTTTGACTGGAATTACTTCTAGAGAATTACTACTATATGTTAATTTGATTTTATCTATATTACTAGGTAACTCCATACCTATATTAACACTATTTAGAGGAGTATTCTCAAAGAAAAGACGTTCTAAAGAGGCATCTATGAACAATTTATTTGATAAAACGAGTGGATCGAGTCTCTTAACGGTTATATAGGGAGCATTCACTTCATCTCTTGAAAGCTTACCTTGCCAATCACCATATACACTCACTCTCTTAAAAGCACGATGGGCATTATCTATTAAATGGTGTCCTCTCCTATAGCAAATCTTTGTAGCATTGCTATCACTATAGAGACAAACAGGGTAGTGAGCATTTGGTTCATTCAACTCTTTTGTTCCAAATGGTAGTCTAGTAGTATTATAATCAGATACAACAAATGAAGAGATATTAGCATTAAATGGTGAGTTTAGTGTAGGTTGGCTTGTAGAGTAGCGTGTAGTATCTCTAGTAAAATCTTCACCAGTATATACTCTTAGATAGAGAGAACTGATACCCTCAGCAAACTTTATTGAGGATATATTATTATCAAATGGTGTAAATAGGTAAGGGGTATAGGTGTTGTATCTGACACAACTTTTATCTCCTTGATAGTTGCTATTTGTATAAAAACATACTGGATAGTTTTTATTTGGCGTTCCTTCTAAAATTAGCTCTATTGTGTTATAGCTCTCTTCTGATTTGATTTTATATTTAAGCTTTTTAATATGTTTGATGATATTGTCATTATCCCCTAGAATATTTATATGATAACTCGTTGTTGTATTATGTTCCAAATAGATATAGGCGTTTGGTCTGCTACTATCTTTATATTTCAACTCTATTACATAATCTTTTCCTACCATTTTTATATTGCTACTTCTGTACAATATATTGTTATCACTATCTTCTAGTTGTAAATCATTTAGAGTATCATCTGCAGCTATATTCATCTTATTAGATACTATTGTATAACCTATCTCATCTTTGAGTCTGTATTTTAAGCTATCCTCCTGGAGTTGATTATAATTTGAAGATAAATTGCTCCTAGTAGATTGTAGATAGCCCTGAATCTCTTTGGTAATATCATCTTTGAGTTTAACTCTTATGAGTATAGGTGTACTCTTATCACTCTCTTGTACCTCAGAGGAGAGTTGAAAACCTGATAAGAATATGCTCCCTTTTGTGTCATTGTTCTCTTTTATAACAAGCTCTTTTCCCAGATAGGAATCTCTCAACGCTATCTCATCTCCAAATGAGAAATCTATCTCTATGCTATTTGATGCACTACTGCTATTTATCTCACTTAAATCTATATTGATATAAGTTGATAAACTATACTCTTTAAGTCCCTCTTTGATCGTTACTTTACTCTCATTTTTTGCAAGAATGGTTACAAGTTTTTTATTGTCCATATATGGCACAACAAATTCACTCTCATTGGTACTATTTTTATCTATAAGTTCAAATAGTGTACTTGATTGATACGATTGCACACTCTGTAAAAGTTGTCTGCTTTTTATATCATAAAGATCATATATCTCTAGTAATTCTTTTGTGTCTTCTTTAAATAGATACCCTCTATAAGCACTTTTATCATAACCTATATATCGATATCTACGATCAGCATATTTACCTAAGAGACCATTTGACTGAAGACCTACATAAAATTGAGCTCCATATTGAAATGAACCATCTTTGTCTGGTACAACATAAAATGTAAACTTCTCCTCATCTCTCCCTTTAAACCATGGTAAGTACTCTGTATTACTATCTAAACTTATCTCACCATTATCAATTAAGCTTTTCATATATTCCAAGGCATTTTGTCCAGCAGGAATCATAAAACTTGAATACAGGGCTACTGTGTTAGATGTTACTGAAATATTATCCTCAAACATAGCATTTTTATCTGCCTGATATCTTCTATATTGTCCAATAGCATTTTCTGCTCTAAAAATCTTTTGGTGAGAACAAGTTAAAGCATAAAATACACCATCTCCTTGATATTTGAAATTATCTAAACAGTATCGCTCATTTGTAAAAATCTCCTTTTCTGCAAATGTTGTATCACTTTGTGATGTAAAATCTGCATAACTTACTATTGGTGTAGCATACATTCTTTTTGAAGCTCCATCATATACTAAGCCATAATGATCCAACATCTCTACCATTATATTACCATTTTTATGTTGTTTATACGCTCCATCTTTATACGCAAATTTATCTTTATCTACATCATACCAATAGCTTTTAGATGCCTCACCCTCTTTAAACTCTCTTGTAATCTCTATAAAATTTGGTGTAAGGATGGTGATGTTATCCTCTTTAAATGCCTCTACTATTGTATGAATCGAACTCTTTAGATCTGAAAATACTTTAGCAGAGTTGATGTAGGCATCATAATTTAATCCTACTATAGCATAGACCTTGCTACCATTTTGATCTTTTACCAAACTATAGAGATACCCATCTTCTGTATAAGCCATTAAAGTATCTGTAAAAGATAAAAATGCATCTGTAATATCACCACTGTTGCTATTTTGAAAATAGTTCTCTTTAGTAGCTTCACTATACTCTACAAATTGTGTGGCGTTTGTATCTACTATATTTGAAAAGATCTTTTTGCTTGTATGATCAATAAAATAAGCTCTTGTTCTATTCTTATCTTGAACAAACTTTAACAACTCTATATCATTATTTTTATTATCTCTTGCTATTTGTGGATAAATAAATAGATTATTTTTATGATAAAACCATGTTTGCACTCTATACTCACCATCTGCATCTTTTAGTTTGATTAAAGAACCAAGATGACTAATACTATCAAATAGTGTGTGTTGCTCTAAAAATGGCTTTATCTTAAGCATATCTCCATGAAAACTTTTTATATTGACATCATCGCTAAGCACCTCAAAAGAGTCACCCTCTATCTTATAAATAATCCCATCACTTACGAAGTAGATATCTGTATTTATGCTATTAGTTATATAAGGTATGATACTTATATAGATATTATCATCACCTACTTTAAAGTGTAAATGTCCTACATTTGAGCTTACACTCTCATCTATTGTACCAATACGTGTTCTTACATCTGAATAAACAACTCCTTTATACTCTGGCAACCCTTTCATACCTGATATTACAAAGTCCTGATTTCTGCCACTGTAAAGAAAAAAATGATTATTTTTACCACCTTGTGAAGCGTTAGAAATTATATCTATTCTCTTTTTGTTATTTACCTCACTACTAGGACCAAATATCTTATAATTTAACACCCCTTCAGAGAGAGGGTATGGTTTAGGCTGTACGAGTGTTTTATTGACATCATCTAATATTATATACATATCATGAGATTTTAAGGACTTCACTAGCTCTATGTTATTCCATCCTTGATCAACACTATCCCCAGGATTATAATCTGCTCCAAACTCATTAAATGGTCTGATATATTTTAAGGCATGATCTACAGATGAGAAACTAATCAATCCATAGTTATAAGCTACATAGTAAGGTGCTATAGATGGCAACACAAATGTGCTACTTAGATCAGGATTAAATATCTTTGTACTCAATCTTATCTCATTTACTGGTGTTGGATCTGTATATTTAGTACTCATCCCTTGGGAATATTTTTTCCATACATCTATAGCACTTATAGCATCATCTTGTTTTTGTTGTGCTGTTCGGTGAGCTGTATCATAACGATTATAGTACGCACATTCGTGAACGCCAAGAGGTCCTTGATCATAATTTTTAGAATCATATACATAAAATGCTCCTAAACGTATCACTCCTGATATAAAATCTATACTTTTTACAGGTACAGTAGCATTAACATATTGATAAGTATCAGAGTGATTACTATCGTTAAAATCTACAATATCTGCTGAAAAATACTCATCTCTTCTCTCTGTAAAAAAGTCAGCTACTTTTTCAGCTTGATCTAATCTTGCTTGATAACCTTGTGCCAATATTGCCGTACCAAAGCCAATAGCTGCAATAGGAAGTGCCAATCCCCCTGTTACCGCAGCAGCTGCTGATGCACCTACTATTCCTAATCCCAATGCCGCTATTCCCAATCCTAATGCTGCACTATCAAAACCTACCATTACTCCAGAATATGCCCTCTGTTGAGCTGTAGTACTCTCACTTAGTTGGATAGAATCTAATACTAGATTTGCTATAGCAAAACCTACATTTACCGCTCCTTCTACTGCAAATACTCTACTAAATGTCCTTGGTATCATACTCCCTATTAGCTCTTTATATATACTGACTACTTCTATCGCTGTCATAGGTACTGATAGAACTGCTTGCGTTAAATTGACTACAATCTGTGCTCTAATCGCATTAAAATAGATCCCTTGTAAATCCTTATTTCCCCACCAATGTTCATTTGTGCTATGCAATAGAGCTTGTATCCCAATCGCTAATCCCATACCGACTTGCCCCACACCTCTTGATGTCGCTCCCTCTTCTACATGCTGTAAAGATGTGCCAAATTCTGTAATCTCATCTATTTTCAGTTTTAATCTTAAATGTATATCATCACTTACTTCAAATCTTCTTATCTCCTCTTCTATACCACTCTTATTGATATACTCTATTTGATAATTACCATCTTCTAGTTGTCGTGTATTTTTTGTTAATGGTATCCAGTTCTTTGGCTCTAATCCTTGGGATTTTAAAAACTCTACAGACTTATTCCTCCACTCTTTTACTAATGATACTAACTCCTCATTTGCTTTAAATTGTTTTTTCATATCTTTTTCTAGTTCAAATGTGTTGAGATTATTCTCATTCTCAAATACCTCTTTTACACTCTTTGGTACTTCTGTTATATATTTATCTGTTAACAATCTTTGATATGAAGTCAACTCTTTATAGGTTACTTTTCCTGATGACAAATCCTCTTCTATCTCTCTTACATACTCTCCTCTCTCTTTCCCCAATAAACCACAAGAGAAACTCTTACAACAGCTTGATACTTCAATTTGA
>JAICBP010000083.1:247985-253408 GCA_021766785.1 Sulfurimonas sp. endosymbiont of Alviniconcha boucheti | reverse complement strand
TCTTCTGGGTATAATATATTGTGTATCTCTGTAGAGAGTTGAGTAAGAGACTTTCTAGTTAGTGTAACATCACTATAATCTCTTAAATCTACTCTATGAAATAATCTTAACTCCTCTTCAAATCTATTCCCTCTCCCAAATCCATAAACATCTATCCCCTCTGTGTTTCTATTGACAAGAGGATATCGCTCTTCATTACTAAAGACAACTTGCTGGTGTTGTATATCTGAATTTATTACTTTTAAATAACCAAGCCTCTCAAAACCATTCTGTTGCAACTCTGTTCTAAGCGCTTCTACTAAAGTTCTCTTCTCTTGTAGAGACAGATTGTAAGTAAATACTATTTTTTGTCGTTGATTCTCCCCTTGATAGGAAGAGAATCTATTTGGATTATCCATCTGTCTCTCATAATTTAAAAGACGAAAGGGATCACTCATAAGTTGTTTATGCTCATCAATCATAGTGCTTATAGTAAGTTGGGATAACTCTTTATCTTCTACAGGATCTCTTTCCCTCATAATAGCAAATGTCTCATTTAAAGACTCTCTTGTAGGTGCTTCAAGTGAAATATCATTATTAACATACAAGCCACCTTTTTTATCTAATACTAATGACTTAATAACATCTGAAGCTGCTGCTAGATCACCCCCTCGATAGGTTAGTTCTCTCTCATAAATCTCTTTGAGTTGAACTGCCTTATTATCTTCTGATACAAATAACTCTTGAAGATTTAATAGTTTTACCTTTGGATTCTCTACTGCAAAATCTTCTCTCCAATACTTGCTTATAGCTTTTGACTCATTTTCTAGTCTTTCTGGATCAACCCTAAGTACTTCTCTCATAAATCTTAATCTGGTTGTATCTGATAAACCATACCTCTTAACATAATCTGCAAATATCATCTCAAATTGCATCTGTTTATCTGAAAAATACTCAAGACTATATGGTGGAGTTGTTGCTTTTATTTTAATCATTTTTTTCAGGAAACCAGCCAGCATATTCTCAGGGTCATAATACAATTCAACAGGAATATTTGCATCTATCTCTGCCCATATAGCAGGTTTTATTCTATCTCCTTGATAAACTTTTAGCTTCCCTCCGATCCATACAAAGATTACTTTTTTAGGTGTTTGAAGCTCTGCCCCAGGAGATTCTCTAAGCGTTATCTGCTCTTGCGTTACTCTTTTTATCTCATTAATCTGTTGTTGAAGTAACTCTTTATACTCATTCATCATAGGGAGGTTTCGCGGTTCAATTACAGCAGGATCAATCAAAACTAAATGACCATCTTCTTTTAATAGAAACTGTTGATACTTCATACCAAAATTATCATGTCCCCTCAAAGCTTGCTCAATATTATGTAAATCCTCTAAAGTATGTCGGTTTACTCTTGAAAGTGCTTCTGCATTATTTTCAAGATCTCTATAATCTGTTACTTTAATACCATATTTTATATTCTCCATAACAATACCAGGTTTTATACCTTCTAAAGTTTCAACAGCTACCAACCCATAATGTTGTACCGTATTTACTCCATATCTTTTTGCCTCATCTAATAGATCCAAAATACTCTGTAACGATTGTATCTTTACTGTAGAATCTTTTGGGATCACTACAACATAATTTGGATAACTATTTAGTTTATGAATAGTTTTTTCTGTAAATGTACCCAAAGGAGTAGTTTTATAATCCGTCGTTTTTAAAAATCTTGGTCTATCGAGGTGAAACGGCAAGGGATCTCTATATAATTTCTCAAAAATAATAGAACTTAAGATTTTTATTACTCTTGTAGATTCTCCTCTTCCTACACTTAATTTCATAGGATCATTCAAATAGAGATGACCATCATTTACTAATAAAAATTGTAAATCTCCTATTGAAAGATTTTGATATTTTTGCAGAGCTTTATATAATAGATTTATATCATCTAATGAATTTTGATTAAAACGGTTTAAAGCTTCTATTTGGTAGTCTATAGGTACCTCATTAAAATATGAATCATACACACTTACCAATAAAGCATCTGGGATATATCTCATAACATAAGCAGGACGACCTTCTACTTGAACCATACCATAGTTATCTACAGTTCTTATACCTTTTGCCTGTAACTCATCTAAAAAGCTAACTTCTTTTTGGAGTAGTTGCTCTTGATTAGGTTTCGATGCATTTGTAAAATAAGCGACAACATACCCTTCAAATCCTTTAACTTTAGAAACTGTTTTAAATGCACCAGATCCTACAAATTCTCCTAAGTCCTGTCTTGTTAAGTTCGTCGGAAAACCTTGTGGTAAGGGTAGCCCTGCTAAAGCTANAAATATTATCTTAATGATGATTGAAAAAAATCTTAGTTGCATGAGTATATCCTTAGTCTATTTCAAATAAATCAAATTTCAAATAGTATAGTAGCTTATAAAATAGCTATAATTCTATCATAATTTTAGGAGAAGATTATAGGTAGATTTAAATGTGGCTACAACTAAAGTAACAGAAAATTTGCTAAAATACTTTCATGAATATATCTATAGATACAAATAACTACGAGAATATTATAAACTTTAAAAAGATTCTTAAAAAAGATGAATCTACAATGATAAATGAAGCACTTGAACGCTACTTTGATGCTGAAAATAGAAAACTTCTTGAAAAAAACTTAGAAAATGAAAATACAATGACAAACCTAGATTTTGATGAGTTTTGGAATGATGTGGAGTTAGATGAATGAAGCATGGTGCAGATATTTACAAATATGCAAAACGCATAGGAGTAAGTCCAAAAGAGCTTATAGACTTCTCCTCCAACATTAATCACTACCAGCCTGAGATAGACTTGTCACTCTCAACTAGAGATATAGCCCTCTATGCTGATAGCAGATATAGAGAGTTTCGTACTCTTATAGCTGAAAAATATACCCTAAAGAAAAATCAAATAAAACTTTTTAATGGTGCAACATCAGCTATCTACTCTCTGTTTACATCCATAAAAAGAAAAGATTTTTTTCTCTACACTCCTCTCTATGGAGAGTATGAAAAAGCTGCACTCCTTGCAAAAAAAAACATCTATAAAATAAATCGCATAGAGGATGAGATACAGATGCCAACAGAGGACTCAGTAGTTGTCTTTGTTAATCCCTCAACACCAGAAGGCACTTACTATGATAATCTCAAGGAGTTACTTGAACAGTGGATAGCGCTAAAGTGTACCATCATCATAGATGAAAGCTTTTTGGCGTTTGAGGAGTTAACATCTATTCGTCAAGAGATAAACAACTACAAAAGACTCTATATTGTACACTCTTTTTCTAAATTTTACTCCTGTGCAGGGGTAAGAGTTGGTGCGATCTTCTCAGATAAAAAGAACATTAAAAAGTTACAAACGCCACTCTGGAATATTTCTACTCTTGATATCTCTTTTTTATCACAACGACTCTTAGATGAGAAGTTTATCAAGACCTCAAGAGAACGCCACAAAATCCAAAAAAATGAACTAACAAAAATACTAACAGACTCCAAACATTTTAGTGAAATAGTAGAGAGTAACACAAACTTCATTCTAGCCCTCACAGAGAATGGTGAAGAGATGTTCGATAAACTCTTAGAACAAAAGATCTTAATAAGGAAATGTGCAAGTTTTGATTATCTCTCTAATAACTGGCTCCGTTTTGCAGTAAAAGATAAAGAGGCTCACCAGAGACTTAAAGTTGCTCTAGAGTTATTAAAAGCAGAACATAAAAAAAAGAGTTTAAGGGATTAGATTATAACTATGAACTTCAAAAATCATTGGCAAAATTCAGTTTGGAAAATGGATGAACTCACTTAGCATATTTGGTACAAGTAGCGATGTAGGGAAATCTACCCTCAGCTTTGCAATAACTTGTCTTCTTCACAAACAAGGCATTAAGGTAGCCCCTTTTAAGGCACAAAATGTCTCTAATAACTCTCAAGTAACAGATCTAAACTCTGGAGAGATTGCTATTCCTCAAGCTTTTGCTGCTGAAGCTATCGGATTGAAAACACGTCCGGCGTTTAATCCTATACTTTTGAAATCAGGGGGCAAATCAAAAGCACATATTATTATAAACGGTAAAAGTGTTGGTAACACTAATGTATGGGAGTACTACCGTAATATGGAGAGACTTAAACCTATCGTTAAGTCTGCATTTTGCACTTTAAAAAAAGAGTTTGAGTGTATTGTCGCTGAGGGTGCTGGAAGTCCTGTAGAACTAAATTTAATGGATAAAGATCTCTCAAATATCTATATAGCTCAAGAGTTTAACACGAAAATAATCTTAGTCGCCGATATAGAACGTGGGGGTGTCTTTGCCTCTATATATGGTGTCTATCATCTCCTTCCTAATAAACTTCAAAAAAATGTTATTGGTGTTATTATAAATAAGTTTTGTGGAGATCTTAGTCTTTTTGATGAGGGCATTACTATCATAGAAGAGCAGTTGAAAATCCCTGTACTTGGAGTTGTACCCTTTAAACCTTTTAATCTCGGCTTTGAGGATTCTCACTCACTTATCAATTATACTCAGGATACAACAAACGCCATTATAAAAGTAGGTGTGATTAAATTTCCCCATATTTCTAACTTTACCGATTTTGAACCTTTAGTGGTTGATAGAGAGATAGAGCTTAGTTTCATCTCCTCAGTAAATGAACTTGACTCTTGTGATTTGGTAATACTTCCTGGAAGTAAACGAGTGATAGATGACTTAATATGGTTGAGAGAGAAAGGATTTGAGAAGAAAATAAGATCTAAAAAGAGAAAAGTAGTTGCTATATGTGGAGGCTATGAAATGCTATTTGAGAGAATACTTGATCCTCTTGGTATAGAATCAGAGTACAAAGAGATGAAAGGATTTGCACGATTAAAAGGGGATGTCACATTTCTGCAAGAGAAAATAGTTAAAAAAGGTGAATATAATCTCTTTGGAACTATCGCTAAAGGGTATGAAATACACAATGGAATAACAAAAAAACGGTGTAAAAGTGCAAAAAATCTCTACGGCACTTTTGTACATGGGCTTTTTGATACAGATAATATAAGAAATACTATTTTTAGAGAGATTAACCCAAACTACAAAGGGTATAACTTTAACAAATTCAAACACAAGATCATAGCAGAGTTTACTGAACATATTGATAGACATATTAATATGAAGAAAATTATTTCCTCTCTCTATTTGTAAACTATCCAAAGAGAATAAAATGCCAATTCTAAAAAAAGTATAATGTTAAAAGTAAATTGAGAAGAGAAGAGACAACTTTAACTAGGCAACGACCTACATTTCCAATCCTGAAAGGATAAGTATTATCAGCGAAGAGGGGCTTAGCTTCTGGGTTCGGGATGGGACCAGGCGTTTCCCCCTCTCTATAGTCACCTAGACAAGTTGTCTGTCAATATATCATCACTAAGAG
>JAICBP010000083.1:106200-233133 GCA_021766785.1 Sulfurimonas sp. endosymbiont of Alviniconcha boucheti | reverse complement strand
GAGTGACTTACTAAAAGTTCTTGTAACTTGTTATGAAGATTTTGTTTATCTACCAATGAAAATGCAGAGGTATTTACATCCTCTATTTTTGTTGGTATGGTATTTTTAAAATAGGCGCCATCACTTAAATTATAAATTTTTTGATCTCTTGCTTGTAGTTGTGGAAGTCGATTAAAAAGCGTTTGAATTGAGACCTGAAAAAGTGTATTTGTATAGACAGTCTCTTGTAAATTTCCAGCTATAGAAAAAAAGTTATCTCGAAAGGACATACTATCCTTAAGTTTTGTAATGTTCTTTGTTTCTACTTTTTTTGTAGCGATATGAGCGTCAATATGCGATTTACCTGTCTCTGTATCAATCGCTAGATCAATGCCGAGTAAATATATCTCTTCAATATTTAGCATTAGTGCATGCATAATTGAGGTAGAGCCCACACATGGACCTGTATTTGTATAAAAATCTTCATTGTAACAAGTTTCCTCTTCTGTAAAAAAAATATTTTCTTTAGAAAAGTATTGAGAGATACCACAGGGAGTAAACGATCCTAAAATCACAGTAACATCTTTTAAGAAGTTTTTTGCATCAAATCCTTCAAAAAGTGACAAAGAGAGATTAAAACCATCTAAATGAACAGCAATGTCTGGTTTGATCTTATATTGAGAAAGGTATTTTAAAGCAGAAGTAACGGCAATAATAGTAAATTTATGTTGATTTTGTCTAAGCCACTCTATATTTTTTCCAAGTGAAGGTCCAGCTCCCACTACNATAGCTGGTTTTTTCGATAGATATGATTTTTCTACTCTTTGTGAAATATTAAGAATATTATAACCAGAATCAATAGAGTCAAGTATTCTTAGACATTTGTTAAGATATATTTTATAGGGAAAGGATATAAAAGCTTGAGAAGCAATCGAATTTTGAATAAGTTTGATTTTATATTCAGAATGAGCAGGAAAAAATGAGTATTTTAAAAATTTATTTTGAAAAACACTACGATTTAAAAAATCATTCATTGTATTTGTAAAATCACCATCACTTTGTGCTACACAAAAATCAACAATTCTATTTTCAAACATATAATAAGGAGTAACAAAAAGTGACAACCTAAAAAGCTCTAGATCATCCTCTATAACTAGATATTCTTCTGCCGCAATTTTTTCATCAATTTTTATAAGATGTTCACCAAGACCAACACCGATAAAAATAAATTTCTCAATTGTTCTCATTTCATCAGAAGTTTTTATATTATCTAAGTAGTAAGTCATGATCGGATACACCTCATCTAACCCTCTACCTTTATCATCCAAATTATCTAAATGTTTTTCATATTGATAATAGAGAGGAAAACCATCAAAGAGCATACTGTTTTTTTTGAAATTTACATTTGCAGTAAGTGCTTGAGAAAACTCTGAACTACTCTTTGCATAAAGATATCTTTCTGAGGAGAGTTCTTGAATATCAAAATAGTTATCCAAATATTCTAGTGCATATTTTTCTTTGTAATTTCCTTGTTCTATCTCTGTTATAAAACTTGTTAATTGTTGAAATAGTTTAGGATGTTTCATCTTAAAGTAGATCATATTTTCATTATATATCTCAAAAGCTTTTTCTTCAATTTTTTGCATTTTTACTTTCCTGTAGTGATTTGATTAAGAAGATTATAGTTACACATCCTTTTTAATATGACATGCTATTGCATAGCCATGATTGAGTCCAAGGGCGATACTTCCTCCTGATTCTTGGGTGATGTCTCCAGCTACAAAAAGACCCTTGATATTGGTCTCATAATATTCATTATGAACTGGTTTTCCATTATCTTCTTTAATGCCAGAGCTTGCAAGAAATGTAGAGGGTGTTGTTCCTCCGATAGCATAAATAACTCTATCAAAAGTTTGTGCTTGTATTTCAGTAAAAACAACTTTTACTTTCCCTTCATTATCTTCTAATGCTGTGATATTTATACCCAATATAGGTGTAACCTTTTTATTTACAATAGCATTAGCAATATTTGTTTGATTTGTTGGATTTGCACGCCTAAATGTTTCACGTCTGTAGCAGATACTAACCTCATTTTTTTCACTTAGATCAACTGCATATTCCACAGCACTATCTCCGCCACCCACAACAAGAATTTTTTCACCTTCACCACAACCATCAAGTGTATAGCCTATCTTCTTACGAATACTCGGTGGTATTTTATAGGTAGGTTTATTAGGTTTTCCCATGCGTCCTATGGTCACAACAACATTTTTTGCTTTAAGACTTTTTCCTGTCATAAAAAGTTCAAATATCCCATCTTCTTGTTTTTGTATCGACTGTACCTCTACATGTGTTTGAAGTTCTACAGAGTGATTTTCAAGTATTTTATCAAAGAAGTCTAGTGTGGACTCTTTCGTTCCATCTACAAAATATATATGTCCATCGAGTTCAATTTTTTGTCCTCTCCAATCTACATCAACACGTTTGTTCTCTTTATAGTACTTTCGAATAGTAGAGTTATGATTTGTATCTTTTTCAAGTAAAACTATATCTCTTATACCTTGAAGATAACTCTCAACGGCAGTAGCAATCCCTGCTGGACCTGCACCCACTATGACTAGCTCATGAATATCATACATACTCTCTCCTCGTTAGTTTACGTATAAAAGTAGTGTAGCATAAGTTTTGTAAAATTAGGGTTTGGATAATATAAGTTTAAAACTGTATTAGTCCGTCAATAGGGCTAGATGTAGCATAAGTTTTGTAAAAGAGATATAGATATTATAATATTTAAACCTTTTAATTAAAGTGTTTGTTTAGTCAAGTAAAATTCTGCCATCCTAAAATCAATCTCTTCATCAATGTCAATAGAGCTTTCTCTACTCATTTTATAAGCATAAATATTCTCTTTTAGAAAAAAACTTTTTTCTTCTAAAAATTTCTCTGTTTTACAGATATATATAGCACCATTTAGTCTAAAGTATTTTTCTAAATCTTGAGAGCGCTTATTTAATATTTCTTCTTTTAAAAATCCCTGCATTGATAAATTTTCATCTAATGTATTTGACCAAAGAGGAGAGTGATCCATCTCACATACACTTACTATGGCATCAGCATTTTTAGATTTTAGTAATTCTATCGCTTCATCTATATGTTTTTCATTTCTAAGAGGACTTGTAGCTTGTAATAATATTACATAGTCATATTTTTCTATATTTTCTATAGTATGGTGCATAGCATCAAAGGTGCTAGCTGTATCACTTGCTAAATCTTCTGGTCTTATTATAATCTCAGCATTATATCTCTTTGATACTTCGAGTATTTCAGAATCATCACTAGAAACTATAACTTTATCAATATATTTAGAGTTCAGTCCTGCTTCTATGCTCCAAGCTATAGAGGGCTTCCCTCCTAAATCCAACACATTTTTTCGAGGTAATCTTTTGCTTCCACCACGAGCAGGTATAATTGCCAAAAAAGTTTTATTCTTATACACTAAACACCTCATAAAATTCACGATTTGCCTTTTCAAACTCTTCTATACGACCAATATCTAACCAATATTCATGAATAGGGAAAGAGATACTTTTTTCCTTTTTTTCTATCAATTTCTCAAAAAGTGTTGGCATGTCATAATACTCATCTTTTGGAATATATTTTAATACTTCTGCACTTAAAATATAAATACCACTACTAACAAAAAACTGATATACTGGTTTTTCTTCTATACTTACTATCTCAGTACTATCTATTTCTACAACACCATAAGGTATTTGAAAGTCATACTCTCTTACTCCCATTGTTGCAATAGAGTTATTAGAGAGATGATACTCCATCATATTTTCAAAG
Organism: Sulfurimonas sp. endosymbiont of Alviniconcha boucheti; assembly: GCA_021766785.1. Lineage (GTDB taxonomy): Bacteria > Campylobacterota > Campylobacteria > Campylobacterales > Sulfurimonadaceae > Sulfurimonas. Next base: position 229,305 of record JAICBP010000083.1, on the reverse strand, counting down.
TTTATATTTGTCAGTATATCACCATTCATCACAAAAAATGGCTCATCTAGTCTCTCTTTTAACAGACTTAATGCCCCAGCAGTTCCCATTCGTTTGTTCTCATGTATATACTCTATATGTACACCGAACTCGCTACCATCTTTGAAATACTCTTCGATAACTTCCGACTTATAACTTACACAAAGAGTAATATTTATAAAGCCATACTTTTTAAAATTAAGTATTATCGTCTCAAGTATAGGCTTATTTCCCACTTTAAGCATAGGCTTAGGAGTGTTATCTGTTAAGGGTCTAAGGTGAGTACCCAACCCTCCAACCATCAGTATAACTCTATTGCTCTTATGCTCAGGTTTTAGAAGCTCATCAACCTCTTTTATACCTACTAACTTTCCGTCTTTATCTACAATTGGCATTTGATGTAATTTTTTAGCAAGTGCTATTTCAAGTATCTTCTCTTTCGTATCTTCTATACTGCAAACTGTTGGCGTTTGAAAGATAATAGGATCGATACTATCATCAAGTGAAAGATTATTTAGAAGACCTCTTCGTATATCTCCATCAGTCAGAGTACCAAGTAGTTTTTCATCTTTATCTATCACTAAAGCGATTTGGATTGCTCCACTATCTATGATTTTCAAAGCTTCTTTTATTGTTGAAGTTGGTTTTAGTAGTATGTTTTTATAGTTTTTCATGTAAATCCTCTATATCATAAAATGATTTTTTTAAAATATTTTTTAAATTAACCTTTTTTAATTCTTCTATAATTTTTAAACTAGCACAACCATCACCATAAGGGTTTATAGAAGTTTTTAACTCTTCTTGAAATACTTTTGAGTAGAGTTTCTTAAAGGATTTTAAAATACTTTCTCTATCTGATTTACAGTTAATGACACTATCAGCCATTATCCGACCTTTTTGCCTATCTCCAATGTTTATAGTTCCTATCTTAAAACTAGGGGCTTCTGCTAATCCACTAGAGCTATTTCCAATCATAGCATCTACATATTGTAATGCACTTAAGTATCTTAGTTGTCCTAGTGATGTAAAGCCTACTGCTTTATCACTATTTTTACTTACATAGTCATCTATCATACTGTTTATCACTCTTCCATCTGTATCACTATTTGCTTTTGTAAAGATGATACATGTATCATTTAAAGTATCTATGGCATCAAGTAAATTTTGAAACTGTTTTTTTGCTGTTGCACTTTCTAAGGTTACAGGATGAAAAGTTACTATTATATTTTTTTTGTTCAGTTTAAAATCTATCGATTTTTCAAACTCATCTTTTGAAAGAAGTTTAAGTCTTTTAATATTTTCTATACCCATTCCACCAACATTAAAAACTCTTTGAGGTTGTTCTCCAAGCTGAATAACTCTATTTTTATACTCATCTGTCCCTGTAAAATGAAGATGGCTCATCTTTGTTATACTATGTCTTATAGATTCATCAAATGCACCTTCAGTAGCTTCACCCCCATGAAGATGTGCAATAGGAATACGAGCTATCATAGCGGAACTGACTGCTGAAAATATCTCATATCTATCACCTAAAACTACTAGCATATCTGGTTGTAACTCTTTATAAGCTTCTGCAAAAGATATTTGGGCTAGTCCCATAGATTTTGATATACCGACCGAAGTATCAGAAGAGAGAAGCATCTCAATCTTTTTATCTATTTTAAAATCTTTCTCTATCTCTTTATAAGTTAATCCAAATTCAGGACTCAGATGCATACCTGTAACAATAAGTTGAAGTTCTAAATTATTATCCTCTTCTATCTCTTTCATTAGCCAATATAAGAGTCCATACTCTGCACGAGTTCCCGTTACTACACATATTTTTCTTTTGTTCATATCAGTTCATCTTTCAAATAATTTTTACTAGCAGGACTTCCAATTATTTCATCCCATCTCATAGGGCTTATTCCATTCCCTGGTCTTTTTATAGCTAAATTATCTTCACTTAATTTTTCACCTTTTTTTATAGCACAATTAGCAATAATAGATTTTCTTGCAACCTCTATATTCGGTGTTTCACTTTTACTTGGTTTTTTAACTTTACTTCCTAATGCTAACTCAATATTTCTAATACTCTTCACCATAGCTATTAATTCATTTGGTTCTAAAGAAGCTTTATGGTCTGGTCCTTCCATATTTTTATCTAATGTAAAATGTTTCTCTATGCATGATGCACCCATTGCTACAGCAGCTATATCTACCTCTATGCCTAAAGTATGGTCACTATATCCATAAGCCACATCAAATGCATTTCCAATAGTCACCATAGCCTTAAGATTTACATCTTCCATAGGTGTTGGGTACATAGTGTTAGCATGGAGTATAGTTATCTTTTCTTCACTTGTTCCTGCTTTTAGTAAAATATCTAAAGCATCTTCTATCTCACCCATATCAGCCATTCCTGTCGAGAGTATCACTTCTTTTTGTAAGCTACCTATATGTCTCAAGTATGGTAAATTTGTAATCTCACCACTTGGTATTTTAAATATAGGTAATTGTAGTTCGTTTAACATATCTATGCTATCGTGATCAAAAGGTGTTGAGAGAAACATTATATTTTTAGAGTTACAGTACGATATAAGTTCATTGTGAGTATCTAAATCTAACTCTAATTTTTTAAGCATATTGAATTGACTATCATCACTCTCACGCATATTCTCTTTTTGATAATCTGCTTTCCCGGCATTTTTAGAGACAAGTTTTTCGGCTTTAAATGTTTGGAACTTTACAGCATCTACACCAGCTTCCACGGCAACATCTATGAGTTGTTTTGCCAACTCTATAGAACCATTATGATTTACACCTGCCTCTGCTATTATAAATACACTCATTTTACCAAGTTCCCTGCTTTTACAAAATTATTAATTTCAATATACTCTTTAGAAGTAGCATTACTCCCAAAAAATGTATTCTCTTTAACAGTTACCCCACCATTGATTACTGCGGCAGTTGAGATATGGCAATTATCTTCTATGATAGAGTTATGTTCTATCAATGCTTTTGTGTTTATTATACAGTTTTTTCCAATTTTTACATCTACATTTACAAGGGCATTATGCATAACCACCGTACCTTCATCTAATGATGAATACTTAGAAACATAAGCTAATGGAGAGACAATTACCGGTAATGTATAGCCAATCTCTTTTAATTTGTTAAATAGTTTCACTCTAAGTACATTTGAACCAATCTGACCAATAGTAACTATCGCATACTTATACTTTTTAAATATATTTGGTAAGTCATCATCACATGCAATAACTTTATAACCTAATACATTAGTACCAATCAATTCTCTTTTATCGACAACCCCAGCGATAGCATACTTATTTTCTTGTTCTATAACATCTATAACAGATTTACAATGCCCACCGCCGCCGATTAAAAGAATTTCTTGCTTCATCATACAATCACACTACTTGAGATATTGACAACTCTATCTTCTAACCACTCTGCATTATCAAGATTACCTATTTGTGCATCTTTAAACATATCAAGTTTATTCATAAGTCTCCAGATAGAGCGGGTCATCACACTGTTATCGTTAGTATATTTCAAAAATTCATCTCTCTCTTGTTTATCTTTTAAAATGACTGCATTTAACCAGTAGTTTGACTGAGAATTTTTAGGCTCTTTTATAAACTCTATCTCAATATCTTTGAAAAAATTATTATATTTTTTAGCTAAATCTCTCTGCTTCTCTATAAAGAGTTGAAGATTTTCCATTTGAGCTACACCAAGTGCTGCTGCTAGGTTTGTGAGTCTATAATTATAGCCAACTTCATCATGTATGTATTCGTACTTATTTGGTACTTTTGCTGTTGTTGTTATATGCTTTGCTTTTTTTGCAAATTCTTCATCATCTGTTACTAGCATTCCACCACCACCTGTTGTGATGATTTTATTTCCATTAAAAGAGAATATACCGACTTTACCAAATGAACCCGTATGTTTACCTTTATAGTAGGAGCCTAAAGATTCTGCTGCATCTTCGACTACGGCGATATTATAACTCTCACAAATTTCTACTATCTCATCTATCTTACATGGATGTCCAAAAGTATGCATTGGTACACATGCTTTAATAATTTTGTTTGTAGAGTTGTTTATACAATTTCCATCGGCATCAAGAGTTGCGAACTCTTCTAAAAACTCTTTGAGTTTCAGAGGAGATAAGCCTAAAGTATCTCTATCTACATCTATAAATATCGGCTGAGCATTACAATAATTAATGGCGTTTGCAGTAGCAATAAATGTCAAAGGTTGCGTTATCACCTCACAACTCTCATCTACACCCACAAGTTTAAGCCCTATATGAAGTGCAGAAGTTCCATTTGAAGTGGCTACTGCATATTTAGCCCCACTAAACTTAGCTACCATCTCTTCAAACTTAGTTACATACTTACCAACACTCGATACAAAAGTAGAATCAATTGTTTCATTGACATACTTTTTCTCATTACCAATAAATCTTGGTTCATGTAATGGTAAAAACTCTTTAGTTTGATATAGTTCTTGTATAAAAGCTACTATATTTTTATACATTATTACATCTTTCCATCAAGATATTTACCAGTCTCTATATGCCCAAAATCTGGAATAAGTTTAAAGAACTCCTTTATAATCTCTTTTTTACTCCATAAAAGATTTTCTTTATAGTCTTTCATTGTAGCTTCAAATGAGGCTAGCAACTCTTCATCAAAATTAACTTTATTTTTAATAACACCTAAGTTTTTAAATCTATTCATATCTAAAGTTTCATTATCAGTAAAAAACTCTTCAAAATCTTTCTCACCAGTTGTATCACTCGTCGTAAAAAGACAAGGCCATTTCCCTTTGGGTGGGAGTGTTTTTGACAATTCTCTAGCCTCATCTTCACTCTTACATAAATATGGCTCATAACCAATATTTTCAAGATACTTTATAGCTATATCTGCAAAAGAGATAAGGTGCAAGTTTTCGCTAAGTTTTGGAAAAAATATATCACGATTTTCACCAAATATACAAGACATCAAACATAATTCACCTGACTCTTGTGGTGTTACAAAGTAGCGTTTAATATCATTTGGAGCTACTATAGGTTGATTTTTTTGTATGCGTTGATTAAAGCCATGAAGCAAAGAACCATCACTAAACGCCACATTAGCAAATCTCGCCATAGAAACATCAATATTTAAGGAATTTCTATGTACAAACATCTCCATAATGCATTTACTCGCACCCATCATATTTATAGGATTTACTGCCTTATCAGTAGAAACGCAAAAGTATTTCTTAGTTCCATTTTCCTTGGCTTGTTTTATCGTTTTATCGGTGTTAAAAATATTTGTTTCACACATTCTCATAAGGGTAAATGGATCTTTTTCACTTCTCACGTGTTTAAGTGCTGAAAGGTTCAAAACATAGTCATATTTTCCATCAGATTTTATAAAAGCATCATACTCTAAAGAGCCAATATCTAAAGCAAAAGTTTGAAAGTCTCCATCAATATAACCAAAAGAGCTTCTTATGTCACGAACAAGTTCAACTAGGTTGTTCTCAGATATATCTAGCACATGGAGTTTTTTAGGATTACGTTTAAATATCTCTTTAGTTACTGCTTGTCCGATAGAACCTGCCCCACCTATTACTAAAAATGTTGATGTAGAGACTATACTTTTCAATTCTTTATCATGACTTTCTATATCTTCTATAAACAACTCTTTGGTTCTACCTATTAGGCTCAATATACCCATTTGTTTTTCCCTAAAATTATCTATTCTAACTATCACAATTAAAAATGTTACGAGTATACAAAATAGATACTTTAAACTGCGTTAAAGTACTTAAGATTCTAAAAGCTCTCTACCTCACAATATATAAGTTTAAAACTGTATTAATCCGTCAATAGGGCTAGATGCGGTTGCATAAGGTTTTTTTGGAATACGACCAGCCAGATAAGAGATACGACCAGCTTGTACGGCATATTTCATTGCCTCAGCCATGAGTAGACGGGTTAGCGGCCTGAGCGATAGCGGTATTTGTTAGTACACCATCGGCTCCTAGTTCCATTGCATAAGCTGCATCACTTGCACAGCCAATTCCAGCATCTACAATGATAGGGAGATCAACTGCATCTTTTACAAATGCGATATTATAAGGGTTTTGAATTCCTAGCCCACTCCCAATAGGAGCAGCAAGAGGCATAATAGCATGTGCTCCAGCATCTTCTAAACGTTTTGCCATGATAGGGTCATCAGAGGTATAAGCCATGATGGTAAAACCATCTTTAGCAAGTATCTTACAAGCTTCAATAGTCTCCAAAACATCAGGATAGAGAGTCTTCTTTGTATCTCCAATAACTTCAAGTTTAATAAGATCAATCCCTGTAGCTTCACGGGTAAGTCTAAATGTAGTTATCGCTTCTGTGGCAGTTACACAGCCAGCAGAGTTTGGAAGGAACTTGACATTTGTACCTACAAAAGTATCACGAAGATTCTCTTTATCTGGGTCCGTGATATTTAAGCGACGTACTGCCACAGTAATAAGTTCACTCCCACTTGCAACTGTTGCCTCTTTTGTCATCTCAAATGAGTCATATTTCCCACTTCCAACTATTAAGCGTGATCCAAGGGTATATTTTCCGATTTTTAGTATGTCATCCACTTGATTTTCCTCTGTTTATAATTATTATTGATTTATAGCATAAGAAATCTTATAGCTTAACCTAAAATTGAAAATAAGTTCATTTTTTAACTTATTTTATGTTTTTTAGAGTAGTTATAGTTTTAGAGAAGTAAATATTCTCTAAGTGACGGGAAAGTTTATAAAACTCATTAAGATACAAAGAGTCTATCTTAAAAAAAAGTTGCCTGTACTTTAAATAATTCATCCAGACTTTTTTACTCTGTTTTTCTCGACCGCGTTTCATTAGTTCAAAACTTACAGCGACATTAATAAGACCTTTAAGATACATAACTTCATTTGAAGTCTCAAAACGCCGTGGGAACCAGAGTTCTTCAAGTATCTCATGCGCATCATAAAAACGCTCCTCATCGATACAAAGTCGAAATTCATTTATATACTTAGTCATGATGCAGTGCTTCTAAAAACTGCATATTTACTCGCCAGTAACTACGACCACCTTTAAGAGAGATACAGTGCATACTAGGGAACTTTTCTTTGTACTCTTTTAGACGACTCTTTGTCATTTTTCCGCTATCACAGTAGAAAACAAAGATACTCCCATCAGGATACTTTTGGAGTTCATAAGGGTTATAAACCTCAGTTTGTACCTTCTCTATGGGAGAGAGTATAGTATCTACTAGCACTACTTTTATCCCCTCTTTTTCTAATTTATATTTATGTTCTAAAAACTCTTTTTGAGTCCATTCATCAGGATACTTCATAGTGCCATTATATATTAATTTAGATATTGCTATAATTAACCTAAGAAAAGAGTATAAATTACTAATATGTAGTTAAAGTATGTCGCTTTAGAAGTTTTAGAGGACAACAAAACACTTATAGAGAGACTATGGCAAAAAAGAACAAAAAAAACTCTAAAATAAACCAGCGCATTCGTAAATTTTTTGATAATGACCCTTTTGATGTAGGGATTGAAAGAGTTAGCTCAATAACTTTGAGTGAGCTTTTTGGTGCTCTTGGCATCTATGACATTGAGCATAACAAAAAGTTAATGATAAAAACACTCCGTATGATATGGAGTGAAGCAGATGGGGGTTACAGGCAAGATATACTCAAGTTTTTTGAGAACAATGGTGAGATCTATGTAGGTGAGAAAAAAGAAGAGCCTACTTTTGATAGAGATAATAAGATAGAGATACTTCTTAGTGAACTTAATGTGAGTAAAGATGAAGCAGTTGCTCTTTACGATGCCTTTGCCACGATGCGAAGTAAAAAGATAACTATAGAGAAGATGGAATCAAAACTTCGCCATATTCGTTATGAAGCCAAACGTGAGGCTTTAGAGCAAGAGCTAGAGGGGAAGTTTGATATAGATGAGAGTTTTGAGTTTAATGCTTCTCTCAAGTATGACCTTTATGGGCAATCTTTTCATAAAATTCTTACATTAAACACAAAACCATACGACTATCAAACACTAGATGAACTAGGTTTTGAAGAGATAGTAGCTATGATAAGTCATGACAAAGCAGAGATACAAAAGGCTAAGCAAGAGAGTATCAAGAAGTTTATAAGAGGGCTTAAGCTACCACACTCATATCTTACAACTGATCAGATAATAACTGCTCTTCGTACTTTCCCTCCAAAAACAAGGCTAAAGTATCCCCCTATTGGGCAAAACATTCTTAAAAAAATTATAAACAAAAAGATAGAAGTTTTAGAAATAGCACTTCATGAGAGAGAACTCTTTTTTAAGGTCGAGGAGCAGATCAAGTTACCTCACTCAGAGATAATGCTATCTTATAGTTTAGAACTTCACATGGAATTAGATGGATTCTTAGAAGAGATATGGAACTCTCAATGTTTTAGCTTTGACACTATAAAAGAGGAGTTAAAAGCTGAAGTCGAAAAAGAGTTTTTAAATGAGCTTTCTGATCTTGTGACAGAGTGTCAAAAATATGCAACACTCCTTCATCTTAGTGATGAAGAGTTATACTCTCGTGTATATAAGTTTTTACTTGAGTTGGTACCTTATTCACTCAATATTACCCCTAAGATAAAGAGAAAAGTTGTTCGCCGTTTTGTTCACTCTATCTCCGACTTACTTATTAAAAAACAGCGCAATGAACTCTTAGCCAGAACTATTCGTGACTTTAAGAACCTTTTTCCTATGGCAAGGGAGATGCGACGAAAACTTACACTTCATATAGGACCCACAAACAGTGCAAAGACTTATACTGCTATGCAAAAACTACGTAAAGCAGATACAGGCTACTATCTTGCACCTCTTCGTTTACTAGCACTTGAGGGATATGAGAGACTTAAAGAGCATGGAGTGCAGAGTTCACTTATAACAGGTGAGGAGCAGATAATTGATGATGAAGCTACTCACATTAGCTCCACTATAGAGATGATGAACTATGAGGTGGATGTAGATATTTGTGTCATTGATGAGGTACAGATGATAGGTGAGCGTGAGCGTGGATGGGCATGGGCAAACGCCATCATCGGAGCCCCTGCTAAAGAGATTATTATGACAGGATCTATAAACGCCAAAGAGGCGATTGTTGCTTTAGCTAAGTACCTTGATGAAGAGCTTGAGATAGTAGAGTTTACACGTAAAAATCCATTGACTCTACTTGAATCACCAACTGACCCACAAGATGTAAAAGAGGGGAGTGCTATCATTGCATTTAGTCGTAAAGAGGTACTGCGCTTAAAGCAAAACTTCTCTAAAAGTTTTAGTGTAAGTGTAGTTTATGGAAATCTCTCTCCTGAAGTCAGACGTGAAGAAGCACGGCGTTTTAGAAGTGGTGAGACACAGATACTAATAGCTACAGATGCCATAGCCATGGGGATGAACCTCCCTATAAAAACTATACTTTTTTCTAAAGCTGAAAAGTTTGATGGTATAAAGCAAAGAGACTTGATGCCCTCTGAAGTGCATCAAATAGCTGGACGTGCTGGACGTTATGGTCTGAGTGAGGAGGGATATGTCGGAGCACTCAACCTTAAGACCTTAAACATAGTGAAAAAAAATTTCACTAAAGATGCACAAGAGATTACAATTCCTTTTAAGGTAATGGCAAATATAGAGCACATAAAACTTGTTGCAAAAATTTTAGAAGAGAACTCTCTTGAGACTATTCTTAACTTTTTTATAAAAAATATGGAGTTTAACGGACCTTTTTATGCTACTTCTTTAGATGATATGCTTGAGGCTTCTAAAATAGTAGATGGCTATGACTTAGATATAACAACGAAGTACCACCTTGTTTGTGCTCCACTAACTTTGAAATCACCTTACATTATAAAAGCTTATGAATCTTATATCTATGCACTAGAGCAAAAAATGAGTGTTCACTATAATCCACCTGTACTTATAAGTGACTATGCTCGTACGACAGATGAACTACTTCATGCAGAAGATATGGTCAAGGAGATTTCTCTATATTTATGGTTATCGTATAGATTTGATACGTTGTTCGTGGATGAATGTAAAGCTCGTAAATATCGTAGTGTACTCAATCGCTATATAGAAAGGACATTACAGCAAACACAGCTTGCTCAGATATGTAAACTATGCAGTACCCCACTCCCTATAAACTTCAAGTATGCTATTTGTCAAAACTGTTTTAAAAAGAACTACACTCATAAAAGAGGGAGAAGAAAACATTATAAATAAGCGTGATGAGCTTTTTACATCATATACATAATAAGTTCTATCGCTTCTAAAACTTCACTATTTGTGAGTCGATTAGCATTAGCAAAAGCCAATGCTGCCCCTGCCCCAACACCCTCTTTTGCTTCACCCTCATCATACATCTTTAGCACAGGTATCTTTGCATCTTTAAAAGAGAACTCTGTATAAATGGCATGTGGCGTGTAACTGAGTTGTTCTAAAATATGTTTGAGATTGGAGTTTTTATCTTTAGCTACCCATGCAGTTGTACTAAGAGTGATATTCTCTGCCTTGAGGCGCATAAGAAGATCTTCTTTAAGTCTGTCTGCTATAAGTAAACAAGCTGCCATCTGTGTACCACCTGCAAGTACTACATGAAAACGACGACTTGCTTCAAGCAAAAAGCCTGCACAAAAGAGAAGCATATTATCACTCACTTGTGAGAGCTTTTCTAAGTTACTCATTTTATCATCCACAAGGGATAAACTGGCGTTTATAGTCTCTTCTCGTACACTATTTGGAACCTTTAAAAAGCTAGAAGAGAAATCCTCTTTCACATCATAACCTAGTGCAAGTGCTGATGTAGCAGCTGTTGTCGTTCCACTAGGGGTAGATTCAGCAAGTATAAGATAAGACCCTTTGAGCTCATAGGAACGACCAAACGCCATACCCTTTGCAACTATCGCCTCAGCATCTATCTTAGCCCCTGTAGCTATAGAGTCTGAAGGGTTAATATTGAAGTTATGTAATAGTGTCTGTTGCGGTTTTATCTCTAAACCAAGGTCTAAAATTTCTACACTACTAAAAGCATAGAGATTATGTACGGCTCGTGTTATAAGTGCAGGGCTAGGAACGCCACTAGGAGTCTCAGCTATCTCTGGCATAGAGAAGAGTTTTTGTGTTGTGATAAACTCTGCATCAAGTGTAGGAGTGTAAGGAACTTTACCTGGAATACCAGCTTGTGTAATACCCTCTATCTCACATGTCTTAGTCACACTTGCAGCAAGTAAAAAGTCTGCAGATCCTTCTGGAAGTCTATCTTCTTTGTCTGTAAATATATTATATGTTTTCATATAAAGATTGTATCAAAAACTTACTTAAAATGTCATATAATGCCCCTAAAAATAAAGTGCAATTTTTTGAAATAATCGTTTAAAGCTTATGCATTAGCTTGCAACTTCACACCAAAGCTACATCGACTAAAACTTGAGAGATATATTCCACTATCATCAGTGAGTCTTTAAATTTATAGTAAATAAAAATGAAGAGATTAATAGATTTTACCTGTGTATCATAAACTCATACTTTTTATGGTCAAAATCAAAGATTTCTAAACCTAATCTTCTCATCTTTTCACTCCAATTATCTATATTTTCTTGATTGTCACTCAATTTTTTATCAAATGCTATCTTTTTTAGAAGTGCAAACTCATTCCTTAATGTTGTTGGCATGACTGCTGGATCATCTGTATTTATACATACTTTCATTCTTGAACTTCTTATACCATACTTATTAAACTGAGCTTTATTTTGTAAATCTTTGTCTTCTATTGGATTCCATCTAAATACTGGATGTTGATCATACGAGTTTATTTGTGCAATAAAAACATTTGAAGATGGATTTGCTTCAATAATGATACCTCTATCACAAAACTTTTGTATGAGTCTATCTTGTATAGCTTCTAAAAGTTCTAAATCTTCATCGGTAATACAATATGGATACAGTTTTCTTTCATTATTGTAGTACTCTATCTTTACAACTTCTTCACCTTTTTCATATGCCTTTGTAGATTTATGATACTCTCTATTTATATCTTTAGCCACTCTGTAAATATCATCAGCTTTATTACAAGCTATTGAAGATAAGTATTCATCAGCTTTAGAGAATCTACGAAAACTATCTTTAGGACAATACTCTCTTAGTTTCCATGCCTTATATAAATCATCTATACTACACGACTCACTACACGACTTACTATATATCTCTTTTGAAAGTTCTAATGCCACCTTTTTGTACTTAAACATAAGTCTTGTTGCTTGTGAAAAATATGGCTCAATTTCTATAGCTTGATGATAGAGCCATACTAGGTTATCGAGATGTTCTAGTTTTGTAACAAATATATCTCCGTTTAACTCACACCATTCTTTAGGATTTAGACCTATAGCCAAAGCATGACCTAAACGATCTCTCTTTTGCATATCATAAAACTTCACACTCTCATGCACTTTTCTCATTCCTGTTGCTATATGATTAAAATCTTCTCCAGCATGAACAGAAATTCTTAATCTATGATGTTCTAAAAAGTTACAACCATCATATTTATGCTTTTTATATTCATCTATAAATTTATCGTGTTTTTTTATAGCTCTTCTTAAATACTTTATGACTGGTGCAAAGACTTCAGGCGGAGTTTTATTTTCATCACCTGCCACATCGATGGAAGTAATAAGTTTACTCATGTCTATATAGCTTTTTTCTAGCTCTTTTTGATATTCCTGTACTTTAGTTGTATCATCATAAAACTTTTGATAAAAATCAAATTTATTAACTATATTAGACTTGTTATAAAGGTAGTTACTCAGCTTTTTAGCTTCATCTTTGAGGTTATCTCTTAATTGTGAAAACCGAACACTTTTTAAAGGTATATCTGTTTTTTTAACTTTATCATCTTTACGTATGAGATGAACACAAAAGTGATAGTTGTATTTAGAGGTATTTGTATCTAAAAAGTACTTTTGATGTTGTGCCACTATCGAGCTAGATTCTTTCTTAATTATCTCTTTGTCAAATGCTAATTTATAAGTGACGAATTCATCTTTAAGAATAGTATCAGTAGTTATTTTTGCTTCAACTTTTGTTGTACCATTTGCTATGATATTTGAAGCAATATTTTGATGCTTATTTTTTTCTAATTTTCGTACTTTAGAGTTAAAAAAATCTACAAAATTTGAGAGTCCTAAGTTCTGTGACATTACCATATAGGAACGCAATATATTTGTTATATGCAAAAATACTTTTATTACTTTTTTTATTATCGGTTTTTTACTCTCTTCAAAAGCACTAAACAATATAACATTATAAAGAAACCAAGCTTTATCTGTGTATTTCGCATTGAGTTGTTTATAAAATTCATGCAAGATTTTATCATTCAGTTTTAGTCCATTTTCCATGGCACTAGAGACCTCAGAAAATGAAAAAAAATCAACATTTACAAGAGATTTTTTTTCATGTTTGTATAAAATTTCTATCTCTTGTAAAATATTATTATTGTGTTTATTACAAATAAGATAACTATTCAACACACTTACACAATACTTAGCTATATCTATAAGTCCGCCAAAACTCATCTGAGAATTGTTAATATAGGAAAACTCATTTATACGAGGGAGAGAATTAAAGAGTTCTTTTGTATAAAAACTTGGGGGTGTTTTTTGTGTCAGAAGAGCAAAGAAATTTAAAGAGACATCATTACTACCACCTAGGTGTATGTGGTTATCTGCATACTCTTTAAAGTCTCTGTTAGTGTTCAGAGCCAATGGGGTAATATATTTCGTAAACTCAAAAATATTTTTAAAACTTAACAGTTTAGTATTGTAAAGTTTCGCTAATTTATACCCTATGAGATTAAAAGGGTGCACTTTAGATATCAAAGAGCTATATTTTTCTAAAACCTCATTTTTTGCATATATATGAGAACCATCTATCTCCATATATTTCTCAAAAAGTTTCTCTAAAAATGAAAAATCATAATCTAGTTTAAACTTCTCATTTTGAGTATATTCAATACTCTGTTTTATAGCCCCCTTTCTAAAACTATTTGGGTAGAAGTCTTGCATACCATGAAGATATGCACTACTCTCTTTGTCGATTCTGTGCTGAGAATTATTCAAAAGTTCATAGAGTATTTTGTCACTTCTTAGAAGTACTATATTTGCTATATCTTGTAAGTTGTTTTTAAGCATCTTGATTTACGATTCAGCAAAAACAAGTTTTTTCATATTCTTCTAAGACATCAGCTTCATCTCCATGCCTGTTCTTTTCATCTTTAATTAAGTCATAAATTTTTTTATATTTATTTTTACTTAATAGCTTTATCATTTCCTCTCTTTCTTTCTCACTCGCTTTTTTTAGAAGGCTTAGTTGTGATGTCAGGTATGACATATGACAGCTTCCATCAACATCCTTGATGTAGGTATTATTTAGAAAATATTTTTTATAATTTTTATCTAGTTCTTTATCTAGTTCTTTATTTAGTTCTTTATCTAATTCTTTATTGTTGAATCTTAATAAATCTAAACTAGAATTTTTATTTGGAAATAATATCTGCAGAATCAAGGGATGAAAAAAAAGTGCTCTTGTTAAACTCCCTTGTTGATTAAACATCGGTTTAATATTTTTTGTTGATGCATTTGTTTTTGTTAAAATATTTGTAAAGTCAAACTTTTTTGCTACTGCCATATTTGTATTTGCAACATCTAAATTACTATTTTCAAAATATGCAACAGCATTTATAAAGATGAGCACTGTTCTCTGCATAAACTCTAACGGTGTATCTTTTAATGCTAAAGGTTTCACTTCACCATAATTCTTAAAAAATTTCAAAATAATCTTATATAAAGAGAGAGTATTTAAGTTCAAACCATCTGGAATATATAGACGCTTCCAAATAGCTATATCTTCATAAATTTTTTCTGTTTTCAGGGGAACTATAATTTCATCATCGCTATCATCATCGCTATTATCATTATAATTCTCCAAATATCTTTTTTTTGTCAATTCAGAATTAAATGGTACTTTTGTAGCTATTTTAAAAAGTGTTGAGTTTTTTTCTATACCTGAAGTATCTATTTCAATATCTTCTCTATCTCGTGAATAAATACTATCATAGTTATACACAACTCCTTTACGATACTCTTCAAATGAACAAGAATCATTTAGACCTACTATCTCACCAGCTGTTCTTTCTTCTATCTTTACTGTCTCTTTTATTGAAAAACTAAAGATAAGCATCTCTATAAACTTTCCAGAGAATAGATAATTTTTTGTTTGGTGTTGCGTATAATAATCATTAAAGACAAATAAACTTGTTATGAATTTTGCATCATTGTGCTCTTCGCGTCTCATGAACTTATTAAAACTTTTTGATTGAATAACTAGCCTTTTCTCTGTCTTTTCCTCTGCAATTATTGAACCATCTATTCTTCTAAAAGCTGTGAAAAAATCACTAGTAAAAGATTTATATATATTGTACTCCTCAT
The DNA here is from genome assembly GCA_021766785.1 of Sulfurimonas sp. endosymbiont of Alviniconcha boucheti. Lineage (GTDB taxonomy): Bacteria > Campylobacterota > Campylobacteria > Campylobacterales > Sulfurimonadaceae > Sulfurimonas. The sequence goes on along the minus strand of JAICBP010000083.1, from coordinate 213,720 downwards.
TTTCAAAAGAGTTACTAGCATTTTGAGTAAGTTTTGAAAGCTTTTGAAACTTCCCTTTATTTATTTTGTATTTTAAGGCTGTTATTGCTAAGGATTCTTTATACTCTGGCTTTTTTATAAAGTTTTTTATATCTTCATCCATATTTTCCATAACACGTTTAGTCTCATACTCTTTGTATGTAAACTCTTTTGAGTTATTTTTAAAAAACTCTTGATAAATCTTCTTCTTTGCATATATATATTGAATAAGTTCTCTTGCATTATTTGTAAAAACATCAAAAACATATGCAGCTTGATTTATACCAAAATTTATATGTCGTATCTCAAAATCTTCTAAATCACTAAAAGAAACTTTTAAATCATTCTCAAAATGAATTTCTACTTCATGACTTTTCAATATAGAAAAAATATCTTTTAGTTCTATATGATACTCACTAGGAAAAAGTTTATGTAAATACTGCTCTACAAGATTATCAAGTAATGCTCGTTTAGCTTTATACTCCTCAGAATCTCTTAATGGTATATCTTCACTACATATGGACTGTAAGTATTGTACATCATCATGGAAGCCTATTTTTTTCATAAACTGTGTTTCTACTATCTCTTTGTAGAGTTCCATATCTCCTGCTACCATAGGGATAAGATAAGGAGAAGCTAAATACTTTCTTACAACTTCAAGAACATCAAAACCTTTCTCAAATGCCATGTCTATGTCATCAATAAGAATTACTATACCCTTAACTTCACACATCTCTGATACTACTTGAAAAAACTTATGAGCATTCTGTTCTAGCTTTAGACTAGATTTGTTTGAGGCTATCTCCTCTATACCTATGTCATTAGAAAGAGTTTTTATAGCACTTAGTGATTTGGAAAGATTTGATAATGCTTCAAAATATTTACAAGATTTATCTTCATTAAATGAATCTATATCATCACTAACCCTTTCAACAACTTTCGCAAAAACAACACTTAAAAATTTTTCTGTGTGTTCTAGTAAAGTAGGGTCAACTGGATCTAAAAATAGATACCTTTTGTCGTTTTTGTCGTTTTTGTCGTTTTTGTTGTTTTTGTCGTTTTTGTTATTTTCATAAAATGTTTTAATATTCAACATAAAAGCTGTTTTACCAACACCTCTGGCACCATCTATAAATATAGTGTCATGAAACCTACAGTCAACTATATTTTCAGCATTACTCCCAACACTGTGCTCTTTTAGTATCTCTTCTACTTTCTTAAATGATTCTATTTGAAAGAGACCATTATCTGAGTATTTTTTTGCTTTGTTTGCTTCAGTTATATCTATAATTATAGTTTTATCATTCATAATTATTCCAATTATATTATTTTGTAAATGTTACACTACACCTAAGTTCTAAACTTTTAAACTTAATGACTACATTTGTCTAATTTTACAAGGTATGAATGCATAATACAGAAATCTAATTTAATAGATGTTGAATTAGTTAAAAAATGATTATTTGAGCCACTATATTTTTCATTAAGTCATAATATAAGCTTTTTTAGATATAATTCGCCACTTAACAATAAAGGGCCGTTTTATGAAGCCCTCACAGGAATTTATTTATGACAACTAGTCTTTTACTTATAGTGCAAGTTATTTTAGTGATTATGATCGTTATCTCTGTACTTTTACAGAAGAGTTCAAGTATCGGTCTTGGGGCATACAGTGGATCTAACGACTCTGTTTTTGGGGCAAAAGGACCAAATAGTTTCTTAGCAAAAGCTACTTTTACTATTGGGTTTTTATTTATAATAAACACTATCACTCTTGGATACATGTATTCACAAGCAGCTCAAGCTTCTGTTGTTGATGATATGATTGAAAATAAAAATGTTATTTCCCCTGTAGCACCAACAAAAGTTACTGAAACAAATAACACAAAATAATTCTTCCCTATAGGAGTTACAACTTCATGTAACTCCTACATTTATTCAGAGTGCTTCTCTCTTTTTACACAACTTTAAAAGATATCCTGCTACAATTATGCTATTAAATAGACATAAGGAACATATATGCTAAATGAAATCTTCGATACTTGTACTACAAAAATGCAAGGAAGTATTGATCACATGCACCGTGACTTCAAAACATTGAGAACTGGTAAAGTGCTTATCTCTGTTTTGGACAATGTAAAAATAGACTACTACGGTACTCCAACGCCACTTGATCAAGTAGGTTCTGTAATAGCAACTGATGCCACAACTATAGTTGTAAACCCTTGGGAGAAAAACCTTCTTCAAGATATAGAGACTGCTATTGCAGCTGCAAATATTGGGGTAAATCCAAATAATGATGGTGATGTTATTAAGCTTTTCTTTCCTCCTATGACAGTAGAACAGAGACAAGAGTCTGTAAAGCAGATGAAATCAATGGGAGAAAATGCGAAAATAAGCATTAGAAATGATAGACGAGATGCTAACGACAAAATAAAAAAACTTGAGAAAGAGAAAGAGATCACAGTAGATGAGTCAAAAACTGCTCAAGATACCATTCAAAAAACTACCGATAAGTTTATCGCAACAGTCGATACTACTCTTAAAGAGAAAGAGCAGGAAATCTTAAAGGTTTAATAATGAACATAAAAAAAATCTATATGGATGCTGATGCCCTTTTAGAGGGTCACTTCAAACTTAGCTCTGGTAACCACTCCCAATTTTATCTTCAATCTGCAAAGGTTTTAGAAGATCCAAAGACAGCAAAGCTTTTAGCCGAATCACTTGCAAAGCAGATCAAGGATAGTGGTTTAAAGATAGACACGGTTTGTGCTCCTGCACTTGGTGGTCTTATCGCTGGTTTTGCTCTTGCTACTGCTCTTGATGTACGTTTTATCTTTGCAGAACGTGTAAATGGTGTAATGAGTATCAGACGTGGCTTTGAAGTTGCACAAGGTGAAAAGGTTCTTATGTGTGAAGATATCATTACAACTGGTGGCTCTGCTATGGAAGCAGCGGCAGTTGTAAAGGAACTTGGTGGAACTATCGTAGGTGTCGCGGCACTTGCTAACCGTGGTTTTTGTAAACGTGCACACTCTGATATTACAACAAAATCTAACTGTAAACTCCCACAAGATATTCCATTTTTTGCACTTGCTGACTTTACTTTTGAGATGTATGCACCAGATACATGTCCACTCTGTAAAAATGGTAGTGAAGCTATCAAACCAGGGAGTAGAGGAAATTAATTACTCTTTATGTTTATAGAGTTGGCAAGAGAGCATACGCTCCACTAATACACGAGCCACTTCCACTTTCCCATCAACGATAACAGTAATATCTAAGTCTGCAAGCTTTTGCTTCTCTTCTAAAGAGACTACTTTAACTACAACATTCGCATTTTTTGAGTGTTTTAATATACTTTCACAAATTAATCGTTTTTTATCAATATTATCTAGTGTTACTATTATAGCAGATGCTTTTTCTATATTGAGAGCATTTAAAATAGCTACTTTTGAAGCATCTCCAAGATAGGCTTCTATATTATTTTCAAGAGCTTCTTTTACATGCTTATTTGAATTATCTACTACAATGTAGGGAGCATCGAACTCTTCTAAGTATTTTGCAACAAACTTTCCAACAACACTATAACCACAAACAATAACATGATTTTCACATGCCTTCAGTCGTGACATATCTGTGATAATATCACTCTCTTTGACAAGCCTCTGTGTAAATTCATTTATACGAGTAATAAAAAATGGAGTAATTACCATAGAGAGTATAACTACCAAAACAAATAGAGAGACAAGAGAATCATCTAAAATATTTCCTGCCGAAGCAACAGCAAAAATAACAAAAGAAAACTCTCCTACTTGAGATAAGGAGAGTGCTGTTTTCAGTGAAGTAGCACTACTCTGTGAAAACTTAAGTATGCAAAAGATAAGAAGTGTTTTTATAGTAAGTACAAGAAGAAATACCTCTATAATCATATCTATATTTTCTATAAATATTTCAATATCAACTTTCATACCCACAGTTACAAAAAATGTTCCAAGAAGAATATCTTTAAATGGGGCAATTTCTGACTCTACCTTATGATGGTAACGTGTTTCAGCGATAATCATCCCTGCTATAAATGCTCCAAGTGAGTAAGTAAATCCCATAAAAGATGCAAAAAGGGATGCTCCAACGACTATAAACAGTACAGAACCCATAAAGAGTTCTTCAAGTTCTGAAGAAGCCGAAAAATGCAGTAGCCAAGTCACAACACGCTTCCCTACAACAAAAAGCAGACCAACAGCAACAACAGCAGAAAGAATAGTATCCCCGATAATAACATAGATACTCTCATCTGCTTCACTACTTAAAAACCCAATCAAAATAAGGATAGGAATTACTGCAATATCTTGAAAGATAAGAATACCAGTTGCTTTCTGCCCATAAGGGGTATAAATCTCTTTGGAACTTTTCAGATAAGAGAGTACAACAGCAGTTGAAGAGAGAGAAAATGCAAATGCTACAATAATAGCAGACTTTGCATCTAAGCCAAAAAGATAGTATGCCCCAAGATAAACAACAATGGTAGTAAGTCCAACCTGTAAAAATCCATTGCCAAAGATCTCTTGCCTCATATTTCCCATCTTTGCTAATGAGATCTCTAGTCCTATAGTAAACATTAAAAAAACAATACCAAATTCACCTAAAAGCTCCAACTCATGCGAATGTACAGCTGAACGAAGATCAAATGCATAGACTATAATAGTTCCAGTAAAAATATAACCTACAATTTGAGATATACCTATTTTTTTGAGTAAAATATTAAGTACGATAGAGATACCAAGAGCTACTATAACATAAAGAAGTGTGTAATCCATTATAGAGGATGGCTTCCTTTTCTTGCTTCTCTTTGAAGATTTCTTAATGCTTCCCTTTGTTTACTCTCTTGTGTTTGTGTAGCAACATTTTTATTTACATGAAGGGCTCTTGTTCTTCTTGCCCGTGTCCCCACTTTTTGTTTGCCCATAACAAACTTTCCATCGGAAGTAACTTCTGCATTATAGTAGTTTTTATCTTGTGAATTGTAGAGTATCACTTTACCATTACTCTCCATCCAGTGAAATGTACTATCACCATGAAGTGTCGCTTGAAATGTTGATCCATCTGCTTGTCTATATGTATGTACTCCACCTCTTGCATAAGATGCATATACAGTTGGAGTAGCTAATATCATAAGTATAAAAAATTGTATGACTCTTTTCATTATTTTTCCTATTGTGAAATTTTAAAACTCATTGTTCTTTGTGAGTAGTCTGCACTTAGCACTTCTACATTGTAGCCTATATCCTTAGTATATGAGATAAGTTTATTCTTACCAATTTTATTGCCTACTGTATAAGCATCACCAAAATCAACTGTCACCTTATAATTAGCAAGAGAGTAACTCTCATCATTCTCTATTATTCTAACCTTATAATGATGACTTGATGTTTGAGGTCCACCCTCATAATTGTTTGGTTTATTTGTATCTACTTGATAGACTAATGCGAACAACATATTGTCTGTAAATGTATGGTCAAGATGATTAAATGCTCTATCTGAATCTTCTCTAGTAGTATCGCGACACTCTAGCAAAAAGTACTCGTGTTCACTCTTAGTAGGAAGTTTTATAAATTCATTTGAGCTACACTTTATAGTTACTATTTGTGGTGAATTAACAAGAGCAATATTGGTATTTATTGCAGCATCAATTTTATTGTAAGCACTAAACTGTACTGGCGTTTCTCCATCAAATATATCACTATCTTTTCTAGCCCATTCACCTGAACTCATAACATCATAATACCCTAAGCCAGACCCATTTGTATTTGAAAGAGAATAGTAATCTTCTAAGTCAAGCAAAGAGTGCCCTAATTCATGAACTATTATTCCAATTGTTGCTTTATGGTGATACTCCATATCAATGGCATGTATTGCACCAAATCTGCTATAGCTTCCAGATGTTACACTATTTCCCGTATCTTTCATCAAATCTACGCCATCTATATGTGGAGCATCTCTATTAAAGGACCAGGAATGTGCCCATATTGACTTATCTGGAGCATCTCCATATGCTTCTTCTCCACCTGCAACTATAAATATAATTTGCAACTCTCTTCGACTTATATTTCCATTGTGATCAAGATCTAGTGAAGCAAAATTCACATTATTTACAACTTCAGAGTTATAAATTGCTCTACGTATATAAGTATCTCTCCATTGTGCCTCCTTTGTGAAATCAGCACTTGAATCACTTCCTGGATTCTTCTTTCCCATATTAACAATAATTACACCATCATTAGGAGTACCAGAGTTTTCACGAATAGGTACAAATTCTACATTTCCATTTGTGCTATCTTTATACCATCTATTAACAGAGTTTTCTTCAAAATTAAATATTTTATTATACCAAATTTGAGGATCAGTTTCACTATAATCATTCCAGTTCATCAGAACTACTAGAGTTGGTATCTTAGCTTTTATTAATTTAGATACTATATTTGCTCGTTTTGGATCTTCATCATCTGAACCATTATGATACTTTGAGTCACAACCTATCATAATCAGAAAAACACTACTTAATACAAAACTATACAAAACTTTTTTCATTATCACTTTCTTTTACAAATTATATTTTTATTATGATAGCGAAACTTTCCTTATGTCATAGAAGATTAAACTCTTTTAGTATATAATCATCTTAATAATTTACATATTTTTGGAGATCATGTATGACTAAGTATATTTTCGTAACTGGTGGCGTTTTGTCTTCTCTTGGTAAGGGAATCACAGCAGCAAGTGTTGGTACACTTCTAAAACACTCTGGTTTTGATGTAGGTATGCTTAAGATCGATCCATATATTAATGTTGATCCAGGAACAATGTCTCCACTCGAACATGGAGAAGTTTTTGTTACTAAAGATGGTGCAGAGACAGATCTTGACATCGGTAACTATGAGCGTTTCCTTGATGCTTCATTTCTTAAATCAGCAAACTTCACAACAGGACAAGTATATTCTTCAGTAATCGAAAAAGAGCGTGCTGGTGGGTACTTAGGGCAGACTATTCAAGTTATCCCGCATATTGTAGGGGAGATTGTAAACCGTATCAAGCTTGCAGGTAAAGGGCATGATATATTGGTTGTTGAGCTTGGTGGAACAGTTGGAGATATAGAAGGACTTCCATTTATGGAGGCCATCCGTCAGATGAAACATGATGAAGAAGTTACTGGAACTTTTTTTATCCATGTGACATTGATCCCTTACATCAAAGCAGCAGGAGAGATGAAATCAAAGCCTACCCAACACTCCGTCCAAGAGCTTCGCCGTATCGGTATAACACCACAGATGCTTATCGCTAGAAGTGAAAATCCTCTTCCAAAAACTTTTAAAAAGAAACTAGCGATGAGTTGTGATGTCCCTACTGATAGTGTTATAGAGGCACTTGATGCAGCTACTATCTATGATATTCCAGTAACATTTCTTCGCCAAAATATTCTCAAACCTATAGCAAAAGAGCTTGAACTTGGTCACTTAAATCCAGATATGGAAAAATGGGACACACTTGTTAAACGCATTGTCCAGCCAAAAAACAAAACTGTAATTGGATTTGTAGGAAAGTATCTTGAACTTAAAGAAGCATATAAGTCTCTTACAGAATCACTCATTCACTGCGGTGCACACCTCGATACTCGTGTTGAAATAGAGTGGGTTGATAGTGAAGAGATAGAGGAGAAAAGTGCTGAAGCACTTTTAGCAGACTGTGACTCTGTTTTAGTTGCTGGTGGTTTTGGTTCTCGTGGTGTTGAGGGAAAGATCCAAGCTATAGAGTATGCCCGTGTAAACAGAGTACCATATCTCGGTATCTGCCTCGGAATGCAACTCACACTTGTAGAGTATGCTAGAAATGTTCTTGGACTTGAGGGTGCAAACTCTGTAGAGTTTGATGAAAACACACCACACCCAATAATCTATCTAATAGACAACTTCTTAGATCAAAATGGTGGTGCACAACTAAGAACTCATGAATCCCCAATGGGAGGAACTCTTCGCTTAGGAGAGTACCCATGCAATACAAAAGATAACTCTCTCATTCAAAAAGCTTACAATGGTGCAAAAACAATTTATGAACGCCACCGCCATCGTTACGAAGCAAACCCTGCTTATCGTGAGCAACTTGAAAAGGCTGGTATGATAGTAACAGGTGAATCCAATGGTCTTATAGAGACTGTAGAAATAGAGGGGCATCCTTGGTTCTTGGGTGTACAATTTCACCCAGAATTTACCTCTCGCTTACAAACGCCAAATGCTTCTATACTTGCATTTGTTGAAGCTTCTTTAAATGTAGAGTAATAGTGAATATACCAAACCTTACCAAACAAGAGCTTTACACTCTTCTCTCTCAACGGTTTGATACACAAGAGAAACGACTTGCAGATATTCCTAACCCTGCCCTCCTTCTAAACGCCAGTGATGCAGCAAAGAAGATAGCAGATGCTATCCGTACCAATAAAAAAATAACACTTGTAGGTGATTATGATGTTGATGGAGTGAGTTCTACTGCCATAATGGTGGACTTTTTTGGATCTATTCCCTACCCTCTTAAAACTATCATTCCTAACCGTTTTAGAGATGGTTATGGAGTAAGTCCTACAGTCTTAGAACGAATTGATGCAGACTTACTTATCACTGTGGATAACGGTATCTCCGCTCTTGTAGCAGCTGATATTTGCAAAGAGAGAGGTATAGAACTTATTATCACGGATCACCATACTCCAGGAGACATCTTGCCTGATGCGACTTGCATAGTAGATCCAAAGCTCAAAGAGTGCTCCTACCCTTTTAGTGAGATATGTGGAGCACAAGTCGCTTGGTTACTCCTCGGGCTTGTAAAAAAAGAGTTAGCGCTTAATATTGATATGAAACAATTTTTAGATATCTTAGCTATTGCTATCATCGCTGATATTATGCCACTCATAGATATTAACCGTACTCTTGTAAAAGAGGGATTAAAACTCATAAGTACAACAAATAGACCCTCTTCTGTCATTATACGAGATAGACTAGGTAAATCTGTAATAACAAGTGAAGACATAGCATTTCAAATAGCTCCAAGGATCAACTCTGCTGGGCGTTTAGAGGATGCAAATATCGCATTAGAGTTTTTTACTGCTAAAGATAATTATACTGCAAACAAACAGTATGAACTCCTTACACAACTCAATGACCTTCGTAAAGAGACAGAATCCAAAATTACGAAATCTGCTATGGACTCTGTCAATGAAAAGGATCTTATCACTGTTGTGAGCAGTGAAGGATGGCATGAGGGAGTTGCAGGTATTGTTGCTTCTCGGCTTGTAGATGCATTTGGTAAACCCGCTATAGTACTGAGTGAAAAAGATGGCATCGCTAAAGGAAGTGCTCGCAGTATAGGCAATGTAAATATTTATGAACTTATAAAAGCAAATAAATCCTATCTTAATAAATTTGGTGGGCATAAGATGGCCGCTGGACTTGAGCTAAAGGCAGAAAATATCGTTGCATTTACCAAAGCAATCAATGAGACTGCAAATGCTATAGACCCTAAAGATTTTATCGCTAAAGATTCTATCTGTGGAATACTTGATATGGATGATATTGACCATGATTTACTCTCTCTTCTTGAAAGTTTTGAACCATATGGAGAAGCAAACGCCAGACCATCTTTTCTTCTTAAAAATGCAGAGGTAGTAGGTATAAAACTTATAGGTGCAGACAAATCCCACTCTCTAATAGAGGTACGTCAATACCCTCATCAGAAAAAAACTTTAGAGATTATAGCGTTCCGAACAATTTTTGAAATGCCAGAGGAGAGAAAAATTACCTGCTCTTATACAGTAACAAAAAATGAGTTTAATGGAAAAGTTCGTGCACAACTTCTCTGTAACAAAATTTATTACTAATATCTATAAATCCTCTTAACTAAAAACTACCAAAATTATGCTTGCATCATCTCTATAAGAGCCTCTGTACTACTACTAAAGGCTTCACTACACATTGCCCCTTGAGAGATAAACTTCTGCATCTCCTCTTTTTTATCTATCGCCTCATCAAGTTCAGGATCGGTTCCCTTATTGTAAGCTCCTATTCGGATAAGTGTTTCATTCTCTTTGAGGAGTGTATAGAGTTTACGAAACTTCAATACTGCCCTAAAATGTTCAGGAGTTATAATATCGTTTATCACTCGCGATACAGAGTTAAGAATGTGTATAGGAGGGTAAATACCAAAGTCTGTCATCTCACGAGATAGTACTATATGTCCATCTAAAATAGAACGCGACTGATCGGCGATAGGATCACTCATATCATCACCCTCTATCAATACCGTGAAAAAGGCGGTAATACTACCTTTGCCATCCTCTTTTCCTGCACGCTCCATAAGCTGAGGAAGTAGAGTAAGTGAAGATGGTGGATATCCCTTAGAGGTGGGAGGTTCACCAAGAGCAAGTCCAATTTCACGTTGTGCCATAGCAAAACGTGTCACTGAATCCATAATAAAAAGTACATCAAGCCCTTTATCCTTAAAAAATTCCGCTACACTCATAGCGGCAAAAGCCCCATATTTCCTCATAAGAGGACTATCATCACTCGTTGCAACGATAATAACAGTATTTGTCAAATCACCACCAAGATTTTTCTCTATAAACTCAGGTATCTCACGACCACGCTCACCAATGAGGGCTACTACTTTAATGGGTGCTTCTGCACCACGGACTATCATTCCCATAAGAGTAGATTTTCCTACACCAGAACCAGCAAAAATACCAAGCTTTTGACCCTTGCCACATGTAAGTAATCCATCTATACTTTTGACACCTACACTAAAAACCTCATCAATCATACCACGTTTCATAGCTGAGATAGGAGACTTAACGATAGGAAAAAGCTTTGAATTAGGGATATGCCCTTTATCGTCTATAGGATGCATAAATGGGTTTACAACACGACCTAAAAGTCCATCACCTATAGGAATATTCATACCTGTTGAATCTATAAAAACTCGATCACCAGAACGAAAACCATCCACAAAAGAAAAAGGGGTGATATAAAAAGTAGAGCCATCTATCTCTGTAACCATACCTACAGTCTCTTGTGTTGTTTCATTAGAAACTATTCTGACTATATCAGAAATACTGACATTCAATCCGCAAGCAGTAATTACCGTCGCATTTATCTTTACTACCTCACCAAAGGCTACCGAGTAGTTCTTTGAGGCTAATTTCTCTTTAAGTGAGGTAAATGGCATTAGACTAGTATCTTATACCTGTAGGAGAATTTATAAGAGAAAAGAACTCTGCTCGTGTTTTCTCATCTTTTTTAAATAGACCACGAATTGCTGAAGAGGTAGTCGTAGAATTTATCTTCTCTACACCGCGCATCTCCATACACATATGTCTTGCTTGAATAACTACAGCCACGCCTTTAGGTCCTATAGCCTCCATAATAGCATCTGCAATCTGTTCTGTAAGTTGTTCTTGAATCTGCATACGCCTTGCAAAAACATTAACTACACGAGGGATTTTAGAGAGTCCTACTACTTTTCCATTAGGGATATAAGCCACATGTACTTGCCCAATAATAGGTAGAAGATGATGCTCACAGGTGGAATAGAACTCTATATCTTTTATAAGAACCATCTCATCATTAGAGCTTGTAAAAAGAGCTTTATTCAGTATCTCTATAGGGTCTTCTTTATAGCCACTATATATAAACTCATAAGCTTTTCTTACCCTCTTTGGCGTTTCAAGAAGACCTTCCCGATTTGGATCTTCACCAATATGGAGCATCATTGATTTTACTGCATTTTCAAATTCTTCTATTTTTTTCTCTGACAAAATGTGCCTCTATAAAATTTTTTATGATTATAGCATATAGTAGGTAAGTGAGGTATAAGCACTCTTAAAGAGTGCAAAAAAAATCTTAGTGAACTAAGATATTTGGAACGATAAGTGGATACTTTTTCATCTTTCTAAAGATATGTTTACGCACAACTTGTCGCACATCATTCTCTAGAGCACGAGGGTTTTCAATTAAACCAGCTTTTATATTTGTAAGATAGATTTCTAAAACAGCTTCCATCTCTTTAGCAAATGCTTTATCTTGCTTATCTGGAACAATACCAAATGTAGTTACCTTAGGTTTGCTAAGCATTTTTGAGTTCTGCTCACTCACTTCAGCTACAAGCATAACTACACCATCAGAAGCTAGTTTTTGGCGATCTAGAATAATATCATCATCTATTCTGTGATTATTCTGATTATCTATATATGTTTTACCAGTCTTAACAGTTTTTACTTTTCTCATATATTTTGGAGCAACTTCTATCTGTTCACCATCAGTCATCAATAAGATATTTCTCTCTGGAACGCCACACATTATACCTGTTTCACTATGCTTCATTACATGATTATACTCACCATGTACTGGTAAGAAGAACTTAGGATTAACTAAGCGTAACATAAGTTTTTGTTCTTCAATAGAAGCATGACCTGAAACATGAATATCTTTACTCATCTCTACTTTTGCACCAGCACGTTGAAGATGATTAAGCATACCTGATATAGAGCCTTCATTTCCAGGAATAGCACGAGAGGAGAGTACAATTAAATCAGTTGGTTTGATTTTAACATGTCTGTGCTCACCAATACTCATTCTAAAAAGAGCTGAATTTGCCTCACCTTGAGAACCAGTCGTTACAATAAGTACTTCCTTGTCATTAAGTCGTGAAACTTCATCTGCATCTACAAAAATATTTTTGTTAAATTTTACATAATCATACTGCATTGCGAGTTCAATGTTACGCTCCATAGAACGCCCTATAACACAAACCTTACGACCATACTTAATACCATACGCTATAGCTTGTTGTACACGATGAATATTTGAACTAAAGGTAGAAAGAAGCACACGACCTTCTGCTTTACTGAAAATCCTATCTAGTGCTGGTGCTACCGAAAGCTCAGAACCCGTCGGATTAGGATTATGTGAATTTGTTGAGTCAGAGAGAAGACATAAAACACCTTTTTCCCCGTAGTATGCTAAACGATGAAGATCAGCAGTATATCCATCAACTGGTGTATAGTCTATCTTAAAATCACCTGTATGAATAATAGTACCTGCATCAGTTGTAATAGCTAAAGAAGAAGAGTCTATAATAGAGTGAGTCATATGCATCCACTCAATTTTAAAGTCATTTCCTATCTCATATACTTCACGTTTTACTACAGGATTGAAGTATTTTCTACACTCTTTTAGGTGGTGCTCATCAAACTTGTTTCCAATCATCGCAAGAGGAAGTGGCGTTCCATAGATAGGAAACTGCATCTCTTTATACAGATAAGGCATAGCACCAATATGGTCTTCGTGGGCGTGTGTAATAATAACAGCAACAATTTTGTGCCTTATCTCTCTAAGATAAGAAAAGTTAGGAATAAGAATATCTACACCATGCATAGTTTCATCGGGAAAACTCATCCCTACATCAACAAGAATTGCCTCCTTCTCCGTCTCAAAGACAGTAATATTTCCACCGATCTCACCAAGTCCACCAAGTGGTGTAATACGTACTTTCGCTTTTGAATCAAGATCAAGTTTGAAGTGAGGATTAAGACGTTGCTTATGAGCTTCTTGATTCTTCACCACAAATGCTTTGAGATTCTCATCTGTTGAAGCAACCTGTCTACGATAACTGTTACGATTTTTATTTCGGTTATTACTATTTTGCTTATTTGTATTTTGTCTGTTTTGATCGCCATTTGTATTTGGCTTTTTGTTGTTAGTGTTTCTTTTGTTGTTTCTACCTGCTGGTTTTAATTCTGTCTGTGTTGGTGCTGACCCTTGATTTTCTTCTGCCATCCAAACTCCTTTTTATATTGTTTTATAGAGTTGGTGATAGTCCTGAGTGTTCACTTGATGAGGGCGAATCGTGTGTAATAAAGAGAGCTTATTAAAAACTTCTATCAGTCTGGATTTATCATACTTCTGCGAGAGATTTTTCATAAGAGTTTTTCTAGGTTGTGTAAATGCAACCCTAAGCATATCTTCAAACTCTTTATCATGTCTATCGGCATTTTTTTGTATGAGAAAAACAGCAGAATCAACTTTTGGCTGTGGTTCAAATGCAGTTGGTGGAACTTTTACGACAATTTCTGCCTTTCCAATAGTTTGAGCAATAATACTCAAACTTCCAAATACTTTCTCACCAGCAGATGCACAAAACTTCTCTGCTACTTCTAACTGAACCATTACTAATATATTTTTACACATTGGATCTGCGAGTGCTTTTAGGATTATGTTTGTAGCGATATAATAGGGCAAATTTGCCACTAAATCGTACGGTTCATCCACTAAACTACTCTGCCAAGCTTGTAACACATCCCCACAATTTATATGGAGTCGCTTGGTAGCGATCTCTTCTTTAAATATACTTTGTAACAGTTTACACAAATCGGTATCTACCTCAAAAGCTTCTACACTTCTGACATCAACTAAAAACTTAGTTAAATCACCTAAGCCAGGTCCAATCTCTACAAGTTTATTCTCATTCTTGGGCATCGCTTCGATAATTTTTCTTAAAACTGATTGATCTTTTAGAAAGTTCTGTCCAAACCTCTTCTTTGCTGCAACACTTTCTATATTCATAAGAAGTAGTTTATACTAACTTTTCTTATAAATACCCAAATAATTTTATAACATCACCACAAAACTTCAAATTTATAAAAATTGTAACATAACATAAACTTTTACAGATAAAAAGTCTCTAATCTCTTAAAATAGTAAAATACTATTTTCTACAAGCACCAACCTTTATCTTATCTCTGTTTTTTGCTACAGTTTTTACACCTATCCCCTTGACAGCCTTCAAACTTTGAGCATCTTTAAAACAGTGATCTTTACGATACATAATGATAGCATCTGCTTTTTTTGCACCTATACCTTTGAGGTTCATGAGCTCTGATTTGCTCGCATTATTTATATCCACAGCAGCAACAAGAGATGTTACAGCAAAAAAAAGAAGTGTAAAAAGTTTCATATAGTTTTCCTTTGAGAATTGTTTAATTGATGATTAAACTCTGGGACTATCTCTTTTAATTTCTTGAGCTTATCTTCACAGCTTAATAACTCTTCTATATCTTTGTTGAGCTTATTGAGCTCGTAAGGTGTTGGTTTTGCAACTGTTATGGAGTCATACTCTGTTGTATAGTTAGTCTCATCTATAAGTAACTCTTCATAGAGCTTTTCTCCAGGGCGTAAACCACTAAACTCTATCTCTATATTGGCGTTTCCACTAAGCTCAATCATCTTTTTAGCTAGATCTACTATTTTTATAGGTTCTCCCATATCAAGTATAAAAATCTCACCACCAGTACCTATAGCACCAGCTTGAAGTACTAGCTCACATGCCTCAGGGATAAGCATAAAATATCTTGTAATTTCAGGATGAGTTACAGTAATGTTTTTACCCTCTGCTATCTGCTTTTTGAACTTAGGTATAACACTACCACTTGAGCCAAGTACATTCCCAAAACGTACGGCTACAATATCAGTACCTTGACCATTGCTATTTTGTGCATAAAGTTCACAGATACGCTTTGTTGTTCCCATGACATTTGTAGGGCGTACTGCCTTGTCTGTTGAGATAAGTACAACTTTTTGAACGCCACTCTCTATGGCACAGTCTATAACATTTTTCGTTCCCAGCACATTGTTTTTAATCGCTTCTGCGATATTTGCTTCTACTAGTGGCACATGTTTATATGCGGCGGCATGGATCACTATCTCTGGTTTATAGAGTTGTAATGTTTTTTGTATATCAAGTTTATTATTTACACTCTGCATAACTGGAACTACATTTTCAGTATTCACCTCTTGCTCAATCTCATAAAGATTAAACTCACTATGATCAACTAAAATAAGTTTTACTGCTTGATACTTGATGCACTGGCGAACTATCTCACTTCCTATACTTCCACCTGCACCAGTTATAAGAATAGTTTTTCCATGTATAAAAGAGGAGATCTTTTTTTTATCTAAATCTGCTGGATAGCGAGAGAGGAGATCCTCTACTGATATATCTTTGAGTTGTGCACTGAACTTTTTATCTTGAAGGATGTTCTCTAAAGTAGGAAGCACTTTTATCTGCTCAAAATGAGGATGCAGTTCGTTGTAGAGTTCAGATATAACTCTTTTCTCCGCACTCGGCATAGCGATTACAAGAAGATCATATTTTGTTTGTGTTGCCTTTTTTAAAAGCTGCCGTTTAGAGAGGATAGAGATAGCATCTATACTCCTCCCATGTAAAATTGCATTATCATCACAAAAATATTTTACTTTATACTCCGTATTTTTAAACTCAGAATCTAGTTTTATCCCTGCCTTTCCAGCACCATAAATAACAACTGTTTTAGTCTTTTGCACTTGACTTCTGTTAATATAATAGTAGTAAAGATACATGGAAAAGTTTATAGAAAAAAGATATATAAAGAGTTCAGAAATTAAAAAATAGATCCAAACTTCACCATATAGTATAGGTAAATAGACCACAAAAGCACTCCCATACACTATACTCTTCATCAAAAATGTCTTCTGTGTTACCTTACTCCAAGCGAGTGAATAGTCCTTGAGTATGATAAATGATGCAAGAACACGAACAAAAAGAACCACTAAGATAGCATGGAGGTCAAAAGGAAGATGGAAGATAAAAAATGTCCACCAGAAGGTACTAAATGTTAACAATATGATGACTAGTATGTTTAGTAGGCGTTTGTCAATATTCATTTTATCACCTTTAGTGTTTGCAGTATTAACCTTACATCATTTACAAATGTAATATTCTCTATATACATATAATACAACTTTATTTTCTGAGGCAATACATATTTAATATATGCTTCTTCCTTATCATCATACTGCTCCATTATACTCTCTTCATCACGAAACTCTATGGCTGCAGTATCTGTTATGCCTGGCTTTACACTAAGAACTTTTACATAACTCTCTTTTTTTTGAGAAACAAACTTCATCACCTCTGGTCTAGGTCCTACAAGAGACATATCTCCTTTAAGGACATTGAACAGTTGCGGAAGTTCATCTATCTTTGTGTGACGTATAATTTTACCCACTTTGGTAATACGACTATCATCCCCACTTGTAACACTAGGTCCATTTCTATCAGCATCAACTACCATAGATCTAAATTTATATAGATCAAACTCTTTAAAATTTTTTCCTACTCGTTTTTGAACATAGAGGAGAGGACCCTCGGAGCTGAACTTTATCCAAAGAATAATAATAAGCATAACCGGAGCTAACAAAAGCATACCAATTGTAGTTGCTATAATATCAAATAATCTTTTTCCAAAAGTTCTATACATTAAGCAATGATTTCCTTAATATTTTTAACAACAAATGATATCTCTTCTTCACTCATATCTGGATAGATAGGAAGAGAGAGTGATTTTTCATATACTCTGTTTGCAACTGAATAATCTTCATAATTATAGTTATATTTCTCTTTATAGTAAGGATGATTATGGATAGGAATAAAATGAACACTACACCCTACACCTGCTTCTTTGAGTCGCTCTATCATTTCATCCCGATTATCTATTTTTATAACATAAAGATGCCATGATGTCTCTCTATCATCTTTTACAAAAGGGAGTTGAACATTTTTAAGTGTTTTAAAAGCTTCATTATACACTGAAGCGATATATGCTCTCTTTTCTCTAAGTATATCCTGTTTTTTCAGTTGCACTAGACCTATTGATGCATTAATATCTGTAGTATTATATTTACAACCATTATCCACTATTTCATAATGCCATGCACCTTTTGTTGTGTATCTATCCCAAGCATCACGACTGATACCATGAAGGCGATTTATTTTCATATTTTTTGCATACTCTGAGTTATTTGTTGTTGCCATACCACCCTCACCTGTACTAAGTGTTTTTGTAGCATAAAAACTGAAGCAGGTTATATCTGATTTTTCAAGATTTCCTATCATTGTGCCTTTATAAGAGCTAGGAATAGCATGAGCAGCATCCTCTACAATTTTTAAATTGTATTTCTCAGCTATTTTATAAAGTTCATCCATATCACAAGGTTGTCCTGCAAAGTGTACTGGAATAATTGCTCGTGTTTTATCAGTAATGAGTGCTTCTATCTTAGCAACATCTATATTGTGTGTATTTTCTTCTATATCACACAGTACAGGTATGGCATCGAAGTAAGTCACCACCTCTGCTGTTGCCACAAAAGTATTTGTAGGTAAGATGACTTCATCACCTCGCTTTATACCAACTGCTTTGAGCCCTAGATGAAGAGCAGCAGTTGCACTGTTCATACTCACTGCTTCATCCGAACCTACATACTCCTTGAACTTCTCTTCAAACTTTACAACTTTTGGACCCATTGTAAGCCAACCAGACTTTATCGCCTCTGTTACTGCATCTATCTCTTCTTGGGTAGTATGGGTTTTATGAAATGGTATTTGCAACGCTCTATCTCTTTTTATTATTTTCAAGTAATTGACTAAATTTCTCTGCTAGTTTCTCATATGTAAAATGTTCTAACACATATTTTTTCCCATTTGTACCTAATAGTTCTCTATCTTCTTTAGATATTTCATACAGTTTTACAATGCCTCTTTTGATTGCATCTCTGTTTTGTGCTTCTACACTGACTCCACATTGAGCGATTTTCACTATATCTCCACCACCACTAAAAGCATTTAGTATTGGCTTACCGCTGTACATATAGTCAAATATTTTATTTGCTGAAGTGCCATATTTATATAGACTTTCTTTATTCCAGCCCAAAAAACAAACATCAAACAATTCCAACACACTTTGAACCTGTTTTTTGTGTATGGAATCGATAAATAGTATATTATCTAAATTACCATAAGTCTCTATTAAATTTTTCTTCTCTTGCCCATCGCCTACTATCACAAAGAGTATTTCATCATGTTCTTGCAAATCTCTAGCTGCCTCACAAAAACTCTCTAGTGCATTGGCAACACCTACTGTTCCTGTATAGCCGACTATAAACTTATCTCTTGGGATTGATGCTTTAAGATGTTCTTCTAAGGGCTCTATTTGGCTTAACTCTTCTAAATCTACACCATTACTTATCCATGTAAAATTTCTATCTATTCCTACATCATCTTTTATATGTTGCCCATAGTTTTGAAGATTAGACACTATGAAATCTGATCTTTTAAGAGCAAACTTTTCAAACCATGCCATAACCTTTATGAAGGGATAGTTTGCATCAAACCCACCAAGTTCTATCAAACTCAAAGGCCATATATCTTTGACTTCATATATTAATTTTGCACCATATATTTTACTAAGAAACCAAGCTGGAACTATTGGAAAGGGTGCCATAGGCGAGACTATTATAACATCTGGTTTTTTTAAAGAAAGTGGTAAAAAGAAAACCTTAAACATAAACAAAAACCATTTCAAAACCCTGCGTTTATCATGAGAGCTACCATAGGTAAAAGTCTTTAGCCAAAGATAATCAACGCCATCTAAGTTCTCTCTTTTCTCTTTTGGCAACTCTTTAAAAAGATGTGAATACGAAGAACTCACAATAGTAACACTATGTCCAAGTTTTACAAGCTCTTTACCTAGATAGTAATGTCGAAACTCCATGCCATGATAAGGGGAACCTGCATACTCATTAATTATCCAAATATTTTTTTTCATTAATAATTTATCAACTCTCTTATAATATTTTCACTAGCCCTACCACCACCATAGAGATCTAAGCTCGAATTTGTAACATCAAATCAGATTCTTTTTCATTTATCTCATCTTCTACTGCTACGAGTTTTGCTTTTGGTTTGCCTCTATATGTAATGGTTATATCTTCACCCTTACTCAACATATCAAACAACATAGCAATATTAAATCTCAAATCTTTTGCTGTAGCTATCATAAAATACCTTTTTTCATAGTTTATACTTTAAGTATATACTTTGCTAGATTAATTTCTTATAAACTCTAAACAGTTTTTCTTCTTCCACACCCCAGTTGTACTTTTCTAAAACTGCTTTTCTTCCATTCTCACCCATCTCTTGAGCAACTTGTGGATTTGTTATTATAAAGTTTATTGCGTCTGCTATCTCTTTAGGTTCTAGTGGATTTACACATATTCCACACTTCGCTTCTTCAACTATATCTTGCCATAATTTTATATTTGATGAAATCACTGGTATTCCAGATGCCATGTATTCAAACATTTTGACAGGAAGAGCATCCATATAGTTTATAATAGGGTATAGAGTCACAAGTCCAGCTTTTGAATTTTTATATACTTCTACTATTTCAGTACGATTTAAAAATCCAAGTTCATTCACACTGCTCCACCCGTCATAACTCTTCACTTCTTTTTCAACATCTTTTTCACTAAAAGCACCTGCAAGGTTGAGCCTTACATTTTGAGTGATGCCCATAGCTGTTACTATCTCTTTTATACCTCTTATCTTTGCTATACCACCTACATAACAAACTTCATCTTTTTTATCTTCCCATTTAGTGCTGTTTGAAAGTTCTCCCAAAATAGGAAAGTTATTTATATCTATACTATTTTTATTTATCTTTAAAAACTTATCTCTTATAAATGGTGTTGCCGTGATCATCGCATCAAACTTTTTACAAGTATAGTTTTCATAGATAGCTACAGTTTTTGAGAGTACTGTAAGTAAAAACTTATTTAGATATGGTTTTCCTAGAAGTTGTTTTGGCAGATCTTCATGGGCGTCAAAGATGATTTTTTTACCCATCTTTTTGAGTTTCAAGCCTATAGGTATAAGTTCAGGGTCATGAAGATGATAGATATCGCTATCTAACTCTTTAGCTTTTTCAAATACTTTTTTTACTGTCGTAGTCATACGAGATATACGACCACCAGTTTTAGCACCAATATCTATGATATTTACATCATTTTTAGCTTCATCCCCTTTTCCATCTGCAACTACCAAAGATACTTCGTAATTCACACATGTAGCTAATGAACTACACATTTTTAAAAATATACGAGTATCGTACCTTGGGTGTGCTGATGTTAGGTGGGCTATTTTAGTTTGCATTATTTTCCTTTAAATTTTTTACTAAACTTAGATTCAAAATAAGTAATAAAAATATCATACTATTTGTTTGATACCCTGAAAAGAAATTATTTGTCAGCATCATAAACAATCCTACAATCGTAAATAAAAATAGCCATACAGCATTTTCTGAAATACCTAAGAGCTTATAAGAAAAATGAAATATGGAACTCAATAGGATAAGATACATACCTATTCCTAATAACCCATATCTTTGCATAATTAGTACATATTCACTATCTATAATCGTACTAAATATAGCTTTACTTGGTCCCCATCCAAGGTATGGTGATTCAATGAAGCGTTCATATCCCATAACTGCATTCATTAATCTAACATTTAAACTATGATTTTCTCCTTCTAAAGCCATTTGAAACCCTAAAATTATATAATTAAGATTGAATATATAAATAAATAAGATAATACTAAAAAGAGCGCCTAAAATAAATATAGCCTTTACCACTAAATGGTATTTGGAGATCAATAATATATATATAATATAAGATGTAACTAAACCAATCAACAGAGTTCTACTCTGAGTTAACAATAAACTACTAAAAAGCAGAATCAATACTATTTTCTTTGCTATATCAAGTCTATCTCTTGTAGCAAAATATAAAATAAAAAAAGTTAAAATCAATGCCCCTACATTTGGATCAGAACCTGTAGCAATAATTCTTCTAGTTGCATCAAGCATGCTAGCCGTATGAAGAGAACCTGCATATACCATGCCTATATAATATGCTGTGTTTGCAATGTTTGTGACTTCTAAAAAAACAATTAGCAAAATAAATAAAACCGAAACCATCATATATATTTTTAATTTTTTGTTAAATGTCTCATAATTGATCAAATTTATCACTAGTAAATAGGGCAAAATTTGCATATACCTAAATAACTCCATATAGTCTCTGTATGTTTCTTCAATATTTAGTACTAGATAAGAATTTACTATTGCACAAAACATAACAAAAAGAATAAAAGAATAGATTATGACAAATTTATTAATCGATACATATCTATAATTTAATAGTAACACCCTAATTAAAATAAAACTCATTGGGGTAATTAAACTAATGCCTATTCCTATATGAATCTGAGGTAACATTATAGTACCAAGTAATCCAATAAGTATTATATGCTCAACAAAAGAGCTTAATTGTCTCTGCTTTATCAAGCTAGTCTTTCCAAATACCACTCAACAGTTTTAACTATCCCACTATCAAAATTCTCATCAGCTTTCCAGCCAAGTTCATTCTCTAACTTTGTCGCATCTATAGCATAACGTCTATCGTGCCCAGCTCTATCTTCTACAAAAGTTATGAGTTCTTTATAGGATTTTTCTTTAGGAACTTTCTTATCAAGTATAGTTGTGATCGCATCTACTATTTGAAGATTTGTTCTCTCATTTCTTCCACCTATATTATAAACATTTCCTTCTTTACCTCTGTGATATACTAGGTCAATACCTTTACAGTGGTCAAGTACATATAACCAGTCTCTAATGTTTTTACCATCACCATAAATTGGAATACTTTCACCTGCTAAACATTTTCTGATGATAGTAGGGATAAGTTTCTCATCATGTTGTTTTGGACCGTAGTTGTTTGAACAGTTTGTTATGACTGTGTTTAGTCCGTATGTCTCTTGGTATGAACGTACTATCATATCGCTAGAAGCTTTTGATGCCGAGTAGGGAGAGTTAGGAGAATAAGGTGTCTCTTCTGTGAAGAGATCAGTCTCATTGAGAGTTCCATACACTTCATCAGTACTTATATGATGAAACCTACATTTGTCATACTCTTTTTTATACTCAAATGGTTTATTCATCCAGTATTTATAAGCAACATCTAGTAGTGTAAAAGTGCCATTTACATTAGTCTCTATAAACACACCAGGGTTTTTAATACTATTATCTACATGAGACTCTGCAGCAAAGTGAATAACTCCATTAATATCATACTCAGTAAATATAAACTCTACCAATTCACGGTTACAGATATCACCTTTTATAAACTTATATCTCTGATTAGATTCACACTCTTTTAGGTTCTCAAGATTTCCGGCATATGTTAATAAGTCTAAGTTGATTAAGCTGTACTCCGGATACTTCTCTAAAAAGTATGGTACAAAGTTCGAGCCTATGAAACCTGCTGTTCCTGTTAAGAGTATGTTTTGCATTAATTTATCTCAAACTTTATAACTGTATAAGTTATATAAGCCATCGCTAAAATTCCCATAATCAATCCAATATCAAATGCATTCATCATAAATCCTTTAAACTTTTTATCTCTTTTAAAATTTTATTTAACAGAAACAACATAAAAATTATATCAATAAAAAGAGCAAATAATACTAAATAATTACCTGATACTTCTCTTTCATACAAATAAGCAATTAAAGAAGACATAATTACTATCGATATTATAAATATTGCTTTTAAAAAACTTATAAGTTCTTTTATTTCATCTATCTTTGCCATGCTATTTTACCAGTTCTTGGAGATATGCTCCATAGCCATTTTTACTTAATGGTTTAGCTATTTCTAAGACTTTTTCCTTATCTATCCAGCCATTGTTATAAGCTATCTCTTCAAGACAAGCTATTTTATACCCTTGTCTATGTTCTATAGTCTGTACAAATTGTCCAGCTTCTAAAAGGCTATCATGTGTTCCTGTATCTAACCAAGCAAATCCTCGACCTAGTAGTTCTACTCGGAGTGTATCTCTTTTTAGATACTCTTCATTTATAGAGGTTATCTCAAGCTCTCCACGGTGTGATGGCTTTACATTTTTTGCTATCTCAATTACATCATTATCATAAAAGTATAGTCCAGTTACTGCGAAGTTAGACTTTGGGGATATTGGTTTCTCTTCTATACTTATAGCTTTTTTATTTGCATCAAACTCTACCACACCAAAACGCTGAGGATCTTTTACTTGATAGCCAAAGACTACAGCACCATCTTTTACTTTAGCAGCATTTTTAAGAAGTGGTGTAAAACCATGCCCATAAAAGATATTATCCCCAAGAACAAGAGCAACACTATCATCACCTATAAACTCTTCACCAAGTATAAAAGCTTGAGCAAGTCCATCTGGAGAAGGTTGTACTTTATACTCTAGCTTTATCCCCCAGTCACTGCCATTACCCAAAAGCTCTTCAAACTTTCCTATATCTTGAGGTGTTGAAATAATGAGAATCTCTTTAATCCCTGCTAACATTAAAACTGATAACGGGTAATATATCATCGGTTTATCATATATGGGTAGTAACTGTTTACTTATACTTTTCGTTACAGGATAAAGCCTTGTCCCACTTCCACCTGCTAAGATTATACCTTTCATTTTAATTTTCCTCCAACTTCTGTTTGTAATGTTTGAAAATAGATCTTTTTAGATACCCCTCATCAAAAGTCACATTTGTCTCTTGTAATAATTCACTATACAAATAATCTGGTTTAAATCCCTGTTCTAAAAGTACAACTTTAGCTTCTTTCTTTAAAAGTTTTTCTATCGTGTATAGTATATTTTGTACACTATAAAAATTCGGATTAAAAATATTAATTATCTTATTAGTACTATTTTTGTTATTTATAAGATACCTTGAAATATTATATATATCATCTATATCTATTAAACTTTTATATGCATTTTTAAATATCTTTATTTCTGTTTGTGATTTTATTGACTCT
The DNA here is from genome assembly GCA_021766785.1 of Sulfurimonas sp. endosymbiont of Alviniconcha boucheti. GTDB lineage: Bacteria > Campylobacterota > Campylobacteria > Campylobacterales > Sulfurimonadaceae > Sulfurimonas. The sequence continues at coordinate 188,873 of JAICBP010000083.1, read as the reverse complement.
ATAAAAAAATTTAGTAACGAATTTCTATTTTCTGAATAACCAATTATTTGAGGAAGTCTAAAAATATGGTATTGCTGTGCATGAGTTTGAATAATTTTTTCCATCTCTATCTTATGAAAATAGTATGGTATATTTATTTTATTTGCATAAATAACATCACAGCTACTAAAATATACAATTTTCTTTGCCTTATTTTCTGTAATAGTTTTTGTTAGTAACTTTTTTTCTCTATCAAAGTTTACTTGGCTTGTATCACTTGAATTTGAAACGCCAGAGGCAAATATAATAAGAGATGGGTCTTCTTGATACTCTATAAACATTTTTGCTAGTAAACCATTACCTAAGAGCATTTAAATACCCTATTCCAATCTTCTTTAAGTATATTTTTATCATTATCATTGAGTATTACTTCTCGATTCCTGTTTTTAAGTTCTTTTTTTTGAAATACAAAATCTTCAAAGCTCATATCCACAAGAGATTCTGTACTGTAAATATCAACACCATTTTCTTTATAATACTTAAAAGGGGTTGTAGTTTCACTTATAAAAACTTTTTTCTTCAGTATGAAAAATACAAGTTGATTACCTAAGCCTTGCTGTCTTTTATGGTTTAGTAAACATATATCACTCTGATTTATAAAGTCAAGATAATTTTCAAAACTCATATACTCCAAAATAGGCTTAAACTTATCAGCAAAAAGTTCTTTACCTCTTTGGATAACTTGCTCTATATACTCTTTGCCTCCCCCATAAGAAAGCACTACACTTACCTCTATATCTTCATTTTTATACTTTGCAAGCATATTAAATGCTTCTATATGATCGTTTGAAGGATCAGCAGAGTTTCCAACTGTAATCCTTATAGTGTTATCTGTTTTTTCTCTTAGTGTGACTTTTTTTATCATCTCTACATCTATGGGACTAGGGTACCATGCTTTAATGTATTTTGCATTGCTATGGTATATCTCTACTACTTTCTCATAGTCACCTTTTATATATGAAACAATAACTGGAAATTTTTTTATAGTATATTTTCTCAATAACTCCAGTAAGTTATCTTTTAGAGAATTTGTCTTGTACTTATAGAAGTACACATCTCCACCCCATATAACCCAAACCATTTTTTTAAATACACTTGGATAAAAAAGAGATAAAGTTGCCATCATAGTAGGTTTATTCAGTTGGTGAATTAGTATCTGTGATACCCTTTGAAACTTTTCTTTATTGTCAAAATAGATATTCTTACTCGTAGTTAATATACAATTTTCTTGAGTTTTATAAAAATCTAAAAACTTACTCTTTTCATTACTATATAAAATTATAAAACAATGCTCTGTTTCATCAAAATACTCTTTTATAAAGTAAATAAACTTATGGGTATAGGGTGCATCGCTGAAGATATGCAGATATTTATACTCTTCTACCATCTAAAACCCTCATAAACTCTTTTGAAGTTATCTATAGTATTTACCATTATATTTACACGCCATTGCCTTGGATGGGTAAGCATATATATTACATTATCCTCTCCTATACATTCAAAAATAGACTTCGGAGAATAAAATTGTGGATAAGGCCTATCTGCAATATAGACATCTATCTTCTCTGTCAAGTCTTGATCATATGTTTCACACACAATTCCTAAACTTTTTCTTAGGACAATATCTTGAGTAATTTCATTATTTATTAATTTTATTTTTCTATTTACAAAATCACCATGAGAACAAACTGTTTGTATTTTAGAGCCCAGTTGATCTTCTATCATTGTGAAATTTAATTTAAATATTTCCTTAATTTCATTCATATATTCCAAAATAGTCTCTTTTGACTTTATATGTCTATCTTTTGCATATTGAACAATTTCTTCGAAATGATAACTTGCTTCACTACCGTAAGCTTCTATTTCTTTCATAAATTCTATATCTAAAGTAGATAGTCTAAAATAATAACTAGCTCGTACATTGTACTTTTTTTCTATTTTAAAAAACTCTTTTGCAGTATCAATATCTGTATCTATATCATGCCTATTAATAAATATCTTTTGATGATTAAAACTATCTGTAGAGTCAATAGTTTGTTTAAAATCTCTTACAGACATTTGCTTATATCCACTTTTCGTTAACTTCTGAATCATCATTTCATATTCAGATAACCTAGAAGGCATAATATAGTCACTATACAACCTATTATAAAGAGATGTTATTTTTCCCATAACCACTTTACCTTATATGCTTTGTAGCCTAACTTATTTTTAAACTTTTTCAATCCTTCACCCCCCCCAATAATTCCATACTAAATTAGACAATAAACTAACTTACTCTATAATTTGGTACTTACAAACGAAAAGGTCACACCAAAAAGTTTCACCTAACAGGTGTAACTTTTTCAAAAATGAGAGGTAATTATAGTGCAAACAATCTTAAACTTTAAACTAGAATCCACAAACGAAAAATTAACACCAAGAACAGGTATAATACCCCTAAATTCTAAGACAGCAATTCAGTAGAATTTATTTTCAAAAAGTTAAAATAATAAGAATTATGGTGATGAAATTATAAGTAGAAAAAAGGTCAAGCTTATACAGCTAAACAAAAAACAAGAATAGTCTTAGAGATGCCAAAAAAAAACCAAGCTAAACCCTCTCTCGAAAGAGGACAAATTAGAGAACAAAAAGAAGTCATCTAAACGAATATCAATAAAACATATCAATGCAAAAATTAAAACGTTTAAAATAGCTACTATCTTTTTTATTTTATAAATTATTTTTGTCTTTTTCCTTTAACTAAATTATAGTACCAATTATACCCATAGAACAATAATAATGTTGCAAAAATCATGTACACCATCAATACTTGTTGTATAGTAAAATCGAAATATCCTGCTCCTATCAAAAATGGAGAAATTCTAACTAGTGAATAAATTATTTCTAATACAAATGCCTTTCTTTGAACATTATAAATATGTGGTATTGTGGCAAACGGTGAAACTATAAATTCTACTAAAATCCAAGGGGATAAAATTTGAATATATTCTCCTGCAACTCTCCACTCTTGACCAAAAATAAATACAAAAATATCATCTATATATATAAAAAGAGGTATTATAAAAATTGCAAAGGTTATCAGTTTTTTTACTATACTAATAAACAAACTTTTAATTTCATTACCTTTTGCATGCTCCTCCGCCATCTTTTGACCAAGTACATTAAAAATCGATGCAGATAACAATCCTAATGGTGCTTTCACTATCTTCAGACCAAATGCATAGAGTCCAAGAGTGTGACTGCCATAATACAAAGGAATCAAGAATATTGGAATATTTGCTGATAAGGTATTTAAAAATGTATGAGGCATACTATATTTTGGAAAATTAATATATCCTCTTGATAAAACTTTCATTTTGCTCAATGATGGATTAAACTTCAACTCTTTAAAAGATGTAAAGTTTATATATAGCATAGTCCAACTAGAGATAAAATACCCAAATATAAACCCCCAGACCAAACCTGTTTGTATACTAAACAAGGTAATAAATGATATGCTAGTTATAGACTCTATGGTTGTTTTTATAAGCCTCTGATAAGACATGAGTTTATAATTTTTAACTCTATTGTTATACCTATCAAAAATAGAGTTAAGAGCTATAAAAAATGATGCTATTGGTAACAAATAATAAATAGTATCAAATGAGTACATAATACTGCTTCCAACTAAAGGTACTATATAAAACACCGAGATTAGAAATGATAGAATGAACGATAGACTTACAAGCTGATAAGCTGTACTATTTTTTTTCGGTAATATAATGGCTAGCTCATACTTCCCAGTAGCAAATACACCCATAACACTCACTATACTAATAAATAAAGCTAGTTTTCCAAAATCTTCAGGAGTATATAGCCGAGTAAGTATAGGACTTATAGCTATAGGTATAGCCTGAGCAATGGCAGTACCAGTCATAAGAGTAAGTACATTTTTACTAAACTCTGATTTAGGTTTTAGTTTAGTTAGCATTACTAGCCTTGAGAATATATCCGCCAGTTTTAGGTGCACCTTTAAACTCTATCTTCTGCTCATCTTTTAGGAGTTTAATCCATCGCTCTATATTTTTAACAGATGTTTCCAGTTCTTTAGCAAAAAAAGGTGTCTTTTTATAAGGGTTATTCTTTATAAGTAAATATAAAGATTTTACTCCCTCATTTACTCCCTCATTTACTCCCTCATTTACTCCCTCATTCTTTTTTTGTTTTTTTGTAAGTATTGTTCTAAAACCATGTTGGAACTCTTCAAATTTCACTTCAACATTGCTATGCTTCTTACATTCAGCTTGTATTCTAGCTATGCCTGAACCATACCTTTCTATGATTCCTGCTTCTTTAAAGGCTCTAGCTACTGCTCTGTTTCTTGTTTGTGATGAGTAGTCACCACTTAAAAGTTCTTCTACACTTAAGTTACCATAAAGTTTGCCAGGGTTAAAAAATTCTATTTTTTCATCAAATATCTTTATGATAGAGTTCCCACTGTCTCTATAGTCTCTATGAACTACCATGTTTATCACTATCTCTCTTATGGCTTCTAGTGGGTAGTCATATTTAACTACTCTTTGTGCTTCCCCTGTTATAATAAACTCCGTCATAAGATGCTTTTTTATAAACTCTATGGCAGTATCAATCTGTATGAAAAGGTTTGTATTTATGTCTATATTATCTATAATGGTTATAGGGTCTTTAAATCTTCCTATTTGAAAAGCTGTTATAGCTGAGTTGTTTGATGTAAAGAGTAGGTAGGATCCCCAAGTAAGTTTGTCCTCTTTTATAAGCTCATACTTTTTGAGTATTGTTAAGGGGTCTTCATTAAAACTTTTACCTAAATTTTGTTCTACTTTTTCTATAAAGTATGCTATATTTTCCTGCGATATATCGCTAAAGTCATGTCTATCATCCACATAGTAGTCCCAACTAGAGCTGATCGTTTGCAAGTGCATATTTGCTATCTCATCAAGACTCATAAGATGATTTGCGTTTTTTACCCTTTTATAGTATCTATTTTTATATGCTATTGGTTTGAGTGGGTACTCTTTTATCTCTATTATGGCTATAGTCTTACTTTCTATTTCAAATGTATCTATATCTACTAGTAACTGAGGTTGTATATTTGTTTTTATCTGATTTATCCAGTCTTGTAAAGTTTCACTACCAATGTTAACACCAACTACACTAGCATCATCTTTCACACCTAGAAGTATTTTACCGCCTTTAGCATTAGCAAAAGCAACTACAGACTCTATTACTTCTTTTTGAAAAGAAGTTTTAAACTCTATTGTTTGACTTTCACCTTGTGCTATAAGCGATAAAATATCTTCATGCATACTTTTTAAAGGACCTTTGTGATATAGGCTATCTCGTCATCACTTATGTAAGGGTTCATAGGAAGACTCATTATCTCTTGACTTATTTGTTCGGCAATAGGAAAATCACCTTTTGTATAGTTTAAGTATTCAAAACACTCTTGTAAATGTAGTGGCATTGGATAGTGTACTGCTGTTGGGATACCTTTTTCTTTTAATTTAGTTTGCAGTTTATCTCTCTCTTTAACTCTGATGGAGTATTGCGCAAAAACTGAAGTTGTATTTTTATCTATAAAGGGCAGTACTATATCTTTATCTTTTAAAACTTTTGTATATTTCTCTGCTACTTCTTGTCTAAGAGCTAAATCTTTTTTATAATGTTTTAGCTTTACATTTACTATAGCACACTGAAGAGTATCCATTCGTCCACCCATACCTATGTACTTATGATGATAGCGTTTAGATTGGCCATGAACTCTTAAGCTTTTCATTTTTGTTGCAAGTTCTTCGCTATTTGTAAAAACAGCACCACCATCACCAAAACATCCTAATGGCTTAGCAGGAAAAAAACTTGTTGTAGAGATATCACCTAAGTTACTGTCTGTTTTACCTTTATAAGTACTTCCAAAGCTCTGTGCTCCATCTACTATGACTTTAAGATTATGCTTTGTTGCTATACTCTGTATAACATCCATATCTGCTGGCTGTCCATAGAGGCTCACAGGGATTATGGCCTTAGTTTTGGAGCTTATCTTCTCTTCTAGTTTACTAGGGTCAATGTTATAAGTTTTCTCATCAATATCTGCAAATACTGGTTTTGCCCCTAAAAATGCTATAGTCTCAGCAGTAGCTATAAAAGTAAAAGGAGTTGTGATTATCTCATCACCTGATTGTATATCAAGAGCCATCATAGCGAGTAAAAGGGCATCTGTGCCACTACTGCAAGTAATAGCATATTGAGCACCTGTAAACTTTTCTAAATTATTTTCAAGTATAGCTACTTCTTCACCCATAATATAGTTTGATTTCTCTAAAACCTCATCAATAGCTTCATCTATCTCATCTTTATACAGCTTATATTGGTATTGTAAATTTGCAAAATCTATCTTCATTTTTTTACTACTTTTAAATTATTATCTTCTAGTTTATAAAAAGCAAATTTATCCTCTGCTTTATTATCCTCAAGTTTTAATGTATTACCACTTATTCCAACCCAACCGATCTGCTTTGCTGGAACACCTACCATAAGAGCATAAGGTTTTACATTTTTGTTAATAACTGCACCACTTCCTATAAGAGCATACTCCCCTACAGTAACCCCACAAACTACTGTGACATTTGCACCTATAGAGCACCCTTTTTTAAGGAGAGTTCTTTTAAACTCTTCACGTCTTACTATGAATGCTCTTGGATTGATAACATTGGTAAATACCATAGATGGACCCAAAAAAACATCATCTTCTACTTCTACACCCTCATAAATAGAGATATTATTTTGTACCTTTACCCCATTACCTATATTTACATTTGGACCAACTACACAGTTCTGACCAAAAGAGCAGTTTTCTCCTATAGTTGAGCCTGAAAGAACATGAGAGAAATGCCATACTTTTGTGTTCTCTCCTATGGAGACATTATCATCTATAAAAGAGGATTCATGTGCGAAGTATTGAGCCATTTGCTTACTTCTCTAAAACTTTTTCACAAAATGGATGGTACTCACCCTCTAGCCCAACAGCAGGTAGATTTCTAATCGTAGAAACAGTTCGTACACTTCCATAGGCTTCATCAAGTCCAAAACCACCGCCATTTAAGATATGCTCATAGCTTTTGGTATGCAAATCCGTAAAACCTCCACTAAACTCTATCTCCTTACCATCTACAGTGATAGAGCGATAAGTTCTTATACCCCTATCTTTTATCTCTTGAGGAATATAGTCATAGTTTACAGAGAGAAACCATCTAACAGTTGCATTTTTAAGCTTGAAGTAGCCTGCATTTGTATCTGCTGTTTTGACATGAACTATATTTTCTTCAACATTACCAAATATCCAACAGAGCATATCGTAAAAGTGTACACCGATATTTGAGGCGATACCACCAGATTTATCTTGATTACCTTTCCAAGATGTAAAGTACCATTTACCCCTACTTGTAAGATATGTTAAATCTATATCATACACTTTATTAGGATTTTCTTTTAACTCTTCTGTTACTCTCTTTTTTAGTGCTATTATTGAGTCATGTAAACGTAGCTGTAAAATATTGTAAACTTTTTTCCCTGTTTCTGCTTCTACTAATTTTAGTGCATCTATATCAGCAGGGTTAAGTACAAGTGGCTTCTCACAAATAACATCAGCATCATGCTGTAATCCATAACGAATATGTGCTTCATGTAAATAGTTTGGAGAGCATATTGACACATAGTCAATTTTAGAACTGCGATTAAAGTCATTTATAAATGTATCAAACTTCTCCATCTCTGTAAAAAAATCAGCTTGAGGAAAATTACTATCCATAATACCTATTCCATCATATGGATCTAATGAAACAACCAAATTATTATCTGTATCTTTTATAGCCTTCAAATGTCGTGGAGCTATATAGCCTGCTGCCCCAATAAGTGCAAAATTTTTCTTCATTTTAAAGTCTCCATGTTGGTTTTTCTACTACACCTTTTACATCTATAACTATTGGTTCTCCTTTTGACATGCTTTTATACTGCTCTGTTGTAATAGATTTAAACTTTTCATGCCCTACAGCGACAACTATTGCATCATACTTTTGAGTATCTAAAGGAAGCTCTAACACGAACTGTAGATCTTTTGTCTCTCTATCACTCTTATCTATCCAATAATCATACACTTCTACATTACACTCGAACTCTTCAAGCTCTTTAATAATATCTAAAACTTTAGAGTTTCTCATATCTGGACAATCCTCTTTAAAAGTAGCACCCATTACTAAGATATTTGCACCTTTGAGTTTTTTATCCTCTTTTACCATTGCTTTTATAGTTTTATCTGCAATAAGTTTACTCATAGAGTTGTTAATCTGTCTTGCACCAAGAATAAGATTTGGCATATACCCTAAACTCTGTGCTTTATGTGTTAAATAGTATGGATCTACACCTATACAGTGCCCTCCAACAAGACCAGGAAGAAGTTTAATAAAGTTCCACTTTGTTCCTGCTGCTTCTATAACATCTTTTGTATTTATATCCATTAGGTCAAATATTTGAGCAAGTTCATTAATAAGGGCGATATTTACATCTCTTTGAGTATTTTCAATAACTTTAGCAGCTTCTGCAACTTTGATAGTAGGAGCTAAGTGTGTTCCTGCCGTTATAATTGACTTATAAAGATTATCTACTTTTGTAGCTATCTCAGGAGTTGAACCAGAAGTAATTTTTAGTATTTTAGTAACTGTGTGCTCTTTATCACCTGGATTAATTCTCTCTGGTGAGTAGCCACAAAAGAAACCTTCATTAAACTTCATACCACTTTGCTTTTCTAAGATAGGTACACACACATCTTCTGTGACACCAGGATAAACAGTAGATTCATAAATAACTATATTACCATTTTTAAGAACTTTTCCTATAGACTCAGTGGACTTTATGATAGGAGTAAGATCAGGTTCATTTGTTTTATCAATAGGTGTAGGAACGGTAACTATGTAAATATTACAATCTACTATATCTTCTAAACTATTTGTAAACTTCACACCAGTTGCAATAGACTCCTTTACTTGCTCACTTGTAAGCTCTAAAGTTCTATCAAAACCACTATTTAGTTCCTCTATTCTTGATTTGTTAATATCAAAACCTACTACTTTATACTTGCTACTAAATGCATGAGCTAAGGGAAGCCCTACATAACCCAATCCTATTACTGCTATTTTACTGTTTTTCATTATTTACTTCCTTGAATGTTATTTATATACTACTCTATCTACATCTTCTCTAAGTCTCTTTGTAACTCTTCATACTCAGCTTTTTTTCTAGTTATAAACTTTTTCATAAGAGAAACTTTCTCATTCATCCCCTCTTCTGTTAAGATATAAGAGTACTGTCTTTTGTTTTTAGCATGTAAAAAACGTTCTACTTTTATAAGACCTTTATCTATAAGTGCATTAAGCACATAGTTTATTTTTCCTACACTAAAACCTATCTCTTTTGCAAATGACTTCTGAGAAGATATTTTTTGTGCATTTCTTAGTAATAGTAACTCTAGCTCTTCATTATTCAATAGTTCATACCTCTATAGCTTTATGGTGGAAGTATATTAAGTTCATACTTTGAACTTTGTTAAATCTTAATTTTCTATTATATCTCTTCAAGCCCAGAGAGCTCTTTTCCTTGAATATAACTTATCTCTAGCTCTTTAGCCAACCTAACACTCCCACTATTTTCAAGATTTTTTATCCATGTCTTAATACCTCTCTCTTGTGCCATTAGACTAAAGCCCTCTATCACTGATCTATGTTCTATAAGCTTTTCCTCCTTGGAGTAGTAAGTATCAAAACATACTATATCTATATCTAACTCTCTTAGATAGAGAAAACTTGAGTGGATAGTGCCTAGACGTGAGATAGCTATGAGAATACCACTATTTTTAAGAGAGTGGATAATACTGTTATACTTGCTTGTGTATGAGAAATATTCTACTTCTTCTAAAACAAAGATTACTTTTTTTTCTGTCTCTTTGAATAACTCTCTTGTTTTTTGTAAAAACTTCTCATTTCTTAGTGAAGTTGGCGAAATAGTAAGAGCATAGGAATTTTTCTTCTCTTTAGATAAAAGTACAAGTCTCTCTAATACCATTAAATCATACTCTACTCTTAATCCTAATTTATTAATAATCTTTATGTAAGTTTTTGGATATATTGGTTTATTGTTACTATCTTTAAGCTTTATAAAGCACTCTTTAAACGCCACTGCTCCATCTTCATAAACATTCTGAGTCATAAGAATAATACTTCTTTTATTTATAGCATTTATAATGGTACTCTCTAGCTCATTTGGTGTCATTATACTCTCTGAAAAAACTTCCTTAGAATTTCTTCTTCTCTCTTGAAATTCAAAAAGATTCTCTACCATATAGTCCAATTCACGTGAATAGTTTGTATCAGTAATGGCACCTGAGAGTTTTATCTCTATATCATTTATACTCATCTCATCAGCTTTAAGAAAGATAAGTTCAAGTAGAGTTGTGTACTCACTCTCCATCCCCTCTAACCCTATGATAAAATCCCCACCTTTTATATGCCCCAAAGGAAAACTCTTTATCTTTTGAGTCTTAAAAAAAGAGGCTATCCATTTAGCGGTCTCCTCTAAAGCTTTATCTCCATTTTTTATTCCATAAAGTGTGTTAATATCATTGAGGTTATCGATACTTACAAGTATTAATGTGTAGTGTTTGTGTCTTTTCAGCTCTTTTTTAATGTAGTCAAAGAGATACTCACGTGTAAAAGTTTTACTTACGGCATCAATAATTTTCACCTCAAAACCATTATAGATAAGATAGAGAAAAAAATAGATACTAAAAACTAAAAGGAGAAGAGATTCGATATAAAAAGAGATTTGAAGTGTTTGTGAATTCTCTATAAAAGTATGAATAATTAATGCAAAAATAAGAGCAAAGATAGGAAGTCCCATTCTAAGTGCTAGCCTAAAACGGTACTCTCTCTCTTTGGTTTGAGGTAATAGCATGGCGTTTAAACGTCGAGGTGTTTTACATCTTTTGCATGTGTCTCTATATAATTACGACGAGGTTCAACTTCATCACCCATAAAGAGTGTAAACGAATCAGAAGCTACCTCCGCATCCTCTATAGTCACTTGAAGGAGTACACGGTTCTCAGGAGTCATAGTAGTTTCCCAAAGCTGCTCAGGGTTCATCTCACCAAGACCTTTGTAGCGTTGGATATAAGAACCTTTACGTGCATACTCTTTAATACTCTCAAGTACATTGATAATATCTTCATCAAAAGTAAGTTCCCACTCTTGAATCTTCTTAAACACAAAGTTTGCTTCATTAAAATGTGGTGCAGTAAAAAGCTCATCGTTAATAAGTAACTCTTCCATACCACCTTTTGTTTGTACAAATATATGAATTTCATTACTTTCTTCATTTATAGTATGTGTAAGAATATTATTTTCTATACTTGCTAAAAATGCTTGTACCTTAACAAAAAGCTCTTTTGCAGGAAGTGCAATAAGATCTGGGTTTTCTATAAAGTGACGAATAAGATCTACAAGTGCATAACGGCGTTCTAATGCATCAAGACTTCCAGCATAGTGATCTACCATTTTAAAATATGAAACAAGATCGTTATGTCCTAAAGTTTGCTCATCTAAAGACTCTATTCCATTATCTATAAGAAAATCATTCATCTCACGATCATCTTTAAAGTAAATCTCTTTTTTACCTTTTTTATAGCGATAGAGTGGTGGTTGAGCAAGGTAGAGATACCCTTTTTCAACTACATCTCGGAAATGTCTAAAGAAAAAAGTTAATAGTAGCGTTTGAATATGACTACCATCAACATCTGCATCAGTCATAATTATGATTTTATGATAACGTAGCTTCTCTTCATTATACTCTTCACCAATACCACAACCCATAGCTGTTATCATATTTGTGATCTCATCTGATTTGAGTACTTTTTCTAGTCTCGCTTTTTCAACATTTAAAATCTTACCTTTAAGTGGAAGTATCGCTTGAAAAACACGGTCACGTCCCTGCTTAGCAGAACCACCAGCAGAGTCCCCTTCCACAAGATAAATCTCAGAGATTGTCGCATCTTTTGACTGACAATCTGCAAGTTTACCTGGAAGTGTTCCTACAGACATATTATCTTTTCTACGGGTTAGATCTCTTGCTTTTTTCGCTGCTTCACGACCACGAGCTGCTGCTAAAGCTTTAGAGACGATAGCTTTTGCTTGAATAGGATTCTCTTCAAAGTACTTTGCAAGTGCTTCATTAGTTGCTTTTTGTATTAGTGGTCTTACATAAGTGTTTCCTAGTTTACCCTTTGTTTGACCTTCAAACTGAGGTTCAGGTACACGAGCCGAGACAATGGCAATAAGCCCTTCACGAACATCATCACCACTTATTTTAACATCTCTCTCTTTAACAGCACCATTTTTAGAGTTATAGTTAGAAATGACACGAGTAAGAGCAGCTCTAAAACCTGCCTCATGTGTACCGCCATTTGGCGTTCTAATGTTATTTACAAAAGAAGCGAGTTTTTCCTCATAAGAATCATTATACATAAGAGCAATATCAAACTCTATATCATCTGCTTTACCACTGAAACTATAGACATCAGCAACTATACCTTTTTTGTTCATATCACCAACATACTGAGCAATTCCACCCTCAAAATGATAAATCTCTTTCGTACCTGTGCGTTCATCATTGAATTTGATAGTAATAAATGGATTTAAATATGCAAGCTCTTTAAAACGTTTTGCAAGATATTCATATTCAAAAGTTATCGTATCTGTAAATATAGTCGCATCAGCAGCAAACTCTATAGTTGTACCAGTTTTACGAGTAGTTCCAGTTACTGCTAATGGTTTTTGAGGAATACCTTCTTTAAAGTCTTGCTCAAAAATTTCACCATTTCGATGAATAGTCATGTGTAGATTAGATGAGAGTGCATTTACTACAGAGACACCAACCCCATGCAGTCCACCAGATACTTTATAAGTATCTTTATCAAATTTACCACCAGCATGAAGCACAGTAAGGACAACAGTTGCTGCACTCATTCCCTCTGTTGGGTGCATATCTGTAGGGATACCACGACCATTATCACTTACTTTACAAGTACCGTCTTTTGTAAGAGTTACAGTAATAGTATCACAATGTCCAGCCATTGCTTCATCTATAGAGTTGTCAATTACTTCATAAACAAGATGATGTAAACCACGATGACCTGTATCACCTATATACATACCAGGGCGTTTTCTAACAGCTTCTAGTCCCTTTAGGACTTTAATATTACTAGCACCATAATTTTCCATTTAAACTCCGTTTCTCTAATTGAGTTTATTCTATCCAAATTTATCTAAAAAGAAGTTTTATATGTAACTTTATAAAAAAATTTGAATTCATTAGATAACAATAGGCATAATTATAGTTTTGAAGTTATCATCACTAATGATAAATGGAAGATTTTCTTCGTTGAGTCCAATAGTGAATTCTGAATTATTTACAGAGTTTAAAAAATCTAAAAGATAACGAGAATTTACAGCTATTGAAAATGGTTCATTAAATCCTGTAGGATATCCTATTTCAGTTTTTCCTTTATTATTATCATCACTTAAAGATTCAAAAGTGATATTGTCATGTAAAAAAGTAATTTTTACATCAGAAGATATAGAGGTTATTAATTTAATAGAGTCAATCATAATAGCTTTAGGAAGTAATAGAGTATTTTTAATCTCTTTAGGAACAATTCTTGAGTATTCTGGAAATTTTCCATTAATAAGTTTTGTAAAGAATGTGTACTGCTTTGAACGAATGATAAGATTAGTTTTATCATAGTAAAGTTCAATATCATCAAAGAAAAGTTTTTGAATTTCAATAATAGCTTTTTTAGGAATAATAATACTAAGTTCACTATCATTATTGTTAATAAGTGTAACAATAGCTAAGCGACGAGTATCTGTAGAAGCAAAACTAATAAAGTCATGTTTAATATCTATAAGAGCACCATTAAGTTCAAATTTAGGGTTATTAGTGTCTATAGCTGGAGTTATCTTTTTAAGAGATTCTATAAGGATGTGAGACTCTATAGAGATACGGGATTTATCTTCATAAGATGGAAATTCAGGAAAATTATTATGAGAAAATGTAGGAAGTTTAAAGTTTGAGTGACCTTGTGTTATATAAAGAGTGTCATTTTTTACTTTTAGGTTAATAGTATCATCTTTTAAAATGCGAACGATATCTAAAAATTTTTTACCATTAGCAGTTATACTACCCTCTTCATCAATATTTACATTAGAAGTATTTACCATAAATCCTATTTCATAATCTGTAGCTTTAACAGTTAAGGAGTTATTAGTAGCACTTAAATAGACATGAGATGTTATTTGTGAAGTATCTTTTTTTTCTAAAAAAGGTCCAGAGTGTATAAGTATATTTTCAAGTATTGATTTAGAAATTGTTATGACCATGTAAGTTCCTTAATATATTATATAATTTTAGTAAGTAGTAGTAGGTAAATGTGAAAAGGTGAAAACCTTTAACAAATACCTAAAAACTTGACTAAAAAGGACGTGATGAGTCATAGTAACTCTATTCACATCAATTCACTTTTATAATTATATCTTTTTTTAGGAGATATTTGTAATTTTATTTGTCAACTCATCAATTTTTACTTTAAAATCTTCATCATCCTTGATAAGATTATTTATTTTTTTGATGGTATGACTTATGGCAGTGTGATCTTTCATACCAAAATATTGAGCAAGTTGAGGCATTGTATTTTGAGTGAGTTCACGGCAAATATAGATTGCTATTCTTCTTGCATAGACGATGTTTTTATTACGACCTTTTGAGCATATTTCACTAGGCTTGATATTCAGATTTTTGGCGACCACTTTAGTAATAGTATCCATAGTGAGATTTTCGCGTTTTTCAGCTAACTGATCTCTAAGTACATTTTTTGTAAATTCTAAGTTTATATCTACATGCATAAGTTGTGAGTAGGCATGTAGTTTTGATAGGATTCCTTCTATCTCACGAACATTTGAGTCTATAACAGTAGCGATATAGTTGACTATCTCTTTAGAAAGTTTTACCTTATTTATCTCACATTTTTTTTCAATAATGGCTATTTTTGTCTCAAGCTCAGGTGGTTGGATATCAGCAACAAGTCCATGTTCAAAGCGACTTTGTAGACGTGACTCAAGACCACCTATTTTTTTCGGTGGTTTATCTGCTGTGAGAATGATCTGCTTTTTAGCGCTTTTAAGTGCTTCAAAAGTGTGAAAAAACTCCTCTTGAATTCCTTCTTTATTGGAAAGAAATTGGATATCATCTATGAGAAGAACATCACACTTTCTATATTTTTCTTGAAAAAGATCCATTGTTTTGTTGCGAACATGACGAATAAAATCATTTAAAAATTGTTCAACAGTAGTATAGATGACAATTTTTCCCTCATTTTGAAAAACATTTCCAGCTGCTTGCATAAGATGAGTTTTTCCAAGTCCAACGCCACCATATATAAAAAGGGGATTATAGAGTACTCCTGGTTTTTCACTAATGCTTTTAACGGCAGAGTAAGCAAATTGGTTAGATCCACCTACCATGAAGTTTGAAAAAGAGTGTGAGGGATTTAAAAGAGAGTTTCCCTGTTTTACTTCAACAACTTTTTGTTTTTTAGTTTTATCTACAAGATTTTTAAGTGTGATTTTTACTACAACTTTAGAATTTGTTTTTATTTCAAAAAGGTGTGCTATCTTTTCGGTGTATCTATTTTTGATCCAATTAAGTACAAGTGCATTTGGAACATAAAATAGTGCTACTTCATGAGTAGAGTTCTTCACATCATAAACAAGATGTTGTATATAGTGTTTATATTCACTCTCACTTATCTCTTTTTTTAAATTTTTTAGTATCTCTTGTCCAATATTCACATAAAAACCTATTTTTTAAATATAGTGAAAATGATACACTTACTTCCATAAAATAGAGTTAAAAGTCTATGTGAATAAAAAGTTATTCACAATATGGTAAAATTTTGTACTTAGATCCATGTTATACTTATGAAAAAGTTTGATAATGAGATGAGAGCAAAGTGAATATTTTAGGAATAGACCCAGGAACGAGAAATATGGGTTATGCAATTATTAAACTAGAGAGTGGAAAAATTTCTTTAGTAGAAGCAGGACTTATTAAGATGAAAGCAGAAAATTTGCAGTTTCAGATACCTCAGATGGTGGAGGGCATTACAAGACTTTTTAAAAACCATACTATAGATGAAATTGCAATGGAAGATATATTTTATGCACATAATCCAGCCACTACTATAAAGCTTGCTCAGTTTCGAGGTGCTATTATGCTTACACTTCTTCAAGAGTTTGGACAATTTTATGAGTACACTGCCCTGCAGGTCAAAAAAGCTCTTACAGGTAAGGCAAAGGCGAGCAAAGAGCAAGTAAACTTTATGGTCAAACGCCTCCTTAATATAAAAAAAGAGATAAAACCCCTAGATATCTCTGATGCGATGGCAGTTGCTATTACACACTCACAGCGTATTCGATTAAAATAGGCTTTTAGTACTATTAGTTATTATTAGATATAATTAAGTATTGCAAATAAAGAGTAGAAAATATGAACTATAGTGATAATTACAACCCAAGTCTCTCTGATACAAAAATTTTTAATGAGATAGTCAAAGAAAAAGAGCATATTGGTTACTATAATCTTGTCACTCAAGATACTACTCCTTTAAAAAAGTATGCAAAAACTATTAAGCAAAAGCATATTGTTGTCATCGGTATTGGTGGGAGTACATTAGGGACATATGCTATCTACAAGTTTTTAAAACACTCAAAAAAGTTAGAGAAGAAACTTCACTTTTTAGAGACAACTGATCCTATCGATATTGAGGCAAGATTAGAGGCGATAGATCTTAAGAATACTCTTTTTATTGTTATTTCTAAGTCAGGAACAACTATAGAGACACTCTCTATCTTTAAGTATATTAACTCTCTTGTTTCTATTGATAAGTCAAACACTGTAGTAGTGACTGAGTGTGACTCAAAACTTAATACTTATGCAGAGATTCACCAGATACAAAGATTTGAGATCCCTAAGGACGTAGGTGGGAGATTCTCTGTATTTTCAGCAGTTGGTCTGCTCCCTCTTGCTATAGTAGGAATGGATATAGATGAGATCTTATTAGGTGCGAAAAAGGTACATGACTCTTTCTTCTCTAAAGAGATTCTCTATGCAACACTCCTGAAAAAAGCACGTTTTTTTGTGGAGTATAAAAACAAGTTTAACATAAATGTACTCTTCTCTTACTCTTCACGTTTAGAGGGCTTTAACAAGTGGTATATACAGCTCTGGGGTGAGTCTCTTGGAAAAATAGATATAAACAATACACACCAAGGGCTTACACCTATTGGGATAGTTGGTCCTATAGATCAACACTCCTTTTTACAGCTTGTTATTCAAGGCAAACGTGATAAAACATTAACAGTAGTCAAAGTAAGAGACTTTGAAAAGCCACTTAAGATCGCTCCTATAACTTTAGAAGGCTTAGAGGAGTTAGATTATCTTAATAACCTAGAGTTCTCAACACTCATAAATACACAAGCAGATGCAACTATAGAGGCTATAAATAAGGAAAAAGATATTCCTTGTGATGTTATAACTATAGACTCTGTTAGCGAGAGTGCTATATCTGGTCTTATGTATGAGTATATGTTACTTACGTCTCTATGTGCGAAGTTTATGTATATCAATGCCTATGACCAACCAGGCGTAGAGAGTGGTAAAATTATACTAAAAAATAAATTTAAATGAGGGAAAAAATAAGTGAGTAAATTTAAAAATGAAAACAAATAATAACTTTAATATTCTTATAGTAGATGATGAAAAGTTTAATATAGAACTTGCAGCAGTATATCTCAAAGAAGAGGGCTACAAACTCTCCTTTGCTCTCAATGCGAAATCAGCTCTTGAAGCTGTTTATAAAAAAGAGATTAGCCTCATTCTTTTAGACATAAATATGCCTAAAACAGATGGTTTTGAGGTATGTACTATGCTCAAAAAAGATATAAAGACAAAAGATATTCCCATTATCTTTCTTACCGCTCAAACAGATATAGAGTATATTTCTCGGGCATTTGAGGCTGGTGGAGCAGACTATATCTCTAAGCCATTTAATGGAGTTGAACTTAAAGCACGTGTACGGACACAACTTCAAAATCTCTCCTACTTAGAGGAGATAAAACATAAACAGTCAAAACTTGCTCAGTTGAGTATTACAGATCCCTTGACCAAGCTTACAAATGCTCTCTATTTTGATTCACAGATAAAGATATATCAAAGTACTAAAAAAGATTTTTGGATACTCTATTTAAAGTTAGATAATTTTGAAAAAGTAAATAATCTCTATGGATTTTATGCTTCTAACAAAATTATAAAACGTTTAGCAGCTATACTTAAAACTCACAGTAGTGTAGATGAAGTAGTCTCTAAGCTTTATGGTGTGAGTTTTGGTTTACTACTTAAGGATTACTCAAAAGAGGATACTTTAAAGCTTTACAAAGCTATCTATAGTGATATACTTGAAGATAAAGAACTGAGCAAACTCATCAATATTTCAGCTGTACTTTATCATGTCACAAATAAAGATTTAGATATCCCTTCTATTTATAAGCAGATGCAAGCAAAGGCTAGAGAGGTAGAGGAGAAGATGGAGTATTTTGCTTTCCTCTAAAGTTCCTCCGCCTGTGCAAGAATTTGCTCTATATGTTTGAGAAGTTCTTGTGTCTGTTTCTCTTTTGCATCATCATCCCACTCTTCATACTCCTCCTCACTATGTATAAGAAACTTTTCAAACTCTGTAAAACGTAAGTTACCTACCATTCCTTTAAGATTATGTAAAATATCAGCCGTAATACCTTCTTCCTCTATACTTTTCTTGATCTCTATAAGACTTGATGTAAAACTTTTTATAAGTGTAAGGATGATAGTTTTATCTGCTATTTTCAGAGCAGAAGATATCTTTTCTACATCTATAGTGTCGTAAAGGTTGAGAACACTGTTTGTATTTGCAGGTGAAAGATATGTTGAGAGCACCTTATCCAATTCTGTAGGAATAATTGGTTTGTTTAGAGAGTCATTTACTCCAGCCTCTTTAAAAGAGAGTAAATCGCTCTCTATAACATTTGCTGATAGAGATACAATAGGAGCTTTATACTTTTGCCTACGAAGCTCTTTAGTTGCACTAAGCCCATCAAGTATAGGCATATTTATATCCATAAAAATGAGATCATATTCATACTTGAGTGCTGCATCTATAGCTTTTTGACCATTATCAACTAATGTATATTCTAATCCTCGCTCTTTAAGGAGTAAAGAGATGAGTATCTGGTTCGTTTGGTTATCTTCAGCTATAAGGATATGACCTTGAAACTGCTGATCTTCTACTTGCTTTGAGTTTTGAGAGTTTAAGAGTTGTGTAGTGTCTTGTGTAAGTGTGATGATCTTATCAAAGAGAGCAGAACCTGTCATGGGTTGCTCTACACAATGAGACCTTTCATGATTGCATGTAAATTCTCCATCTACTCCTTCTATGTAGATAAGATGCAGTTTTTCATATCTATCAAGTACCTTTTTGCAGGCATCAAGATCAAATATCTTTGAGCAGATTATGACAATATCTGTTTCTTCAGGTATATCTTCTATCTGTTGTGCTTTTGTATATTCATATCCCCAAGCATCAAGGTAGGAGAACACAATATTATTAACAGCACAGCCTTCTAGTGTTGTGTCAAGATGAATAACAGCGATATTTATATTGTTATTATTTGTAATTTGTGTGATGGAACTACTCTCATCAACAACATCAAGTTCTAGATCGAAAAAGAACTCACTCCCTTCTCCTTGAGAAGATGTAAGTTGTATTTGAGAACCCATCATATTAATATACTGACTACTAATAGCAAGCCCAAGTCCTGTCCCTCCAAACTCACGACTAATAGAGTTATCTGCTTGAGAAAATGCGTCAAAGATTGTTTTTTGTTTCTCTTTTGCTATACCAATACCACTATCTTTGACACTAAAGTGAATTTTTGCTTTTTTGTTTATAAGTGATTTGAGATGAATATTGACATGGACTTCACCATCTGCAGGTGTAAACTTGATGGCGTTTGATACGAGGTTGTTTACTACTTGTTTGAGTCTTTGCACATCACACTTGAGCAGTTTTGGAATGGTTGTATCCGTATAAACATAGTAGTTTACTTGTTTATTTTTTGAAAGAGAGGAGAATGTAGATACTGTAGCTTCCATCTCAGCAAAGAGGTCAGACTCTGTTTCATAAAGAACAAGTTCTCCACTTTCAAGTTTGGAGAAGTCAAGAATATCATTTACAACATGTAGAAGTGTTTGACCACTTTTATGGATAATATCAATATATCGTTTTTCCTCTTTGCCAAGATCTCTTTTTGTTAATATATCTGTAAATCCAAGAATACCATTAAGTGGTGTACGTATCTCATGAGACATATTTGCCAAGAAAATAGTTTTGGCCTGTTCAGAGGCATAAGCCTTGAGCATTGCATTTTCTAGCTGTGTAATGTCATGAAGGTTGATAATATATCTGTTGTCAATTTGTTTAACAAGAACGGTAAAAGTATGTTTACTCCCATCTTTTACAATCATCTTAACCTTACTCTGTATATCAAGAGTTCCATTTGCTATTTCATCAAGCCAGTTAGGATATTTTTTGACATAGACATAACCCTCCTCTTCTAAAAAGAGATCACAGATACAACTGTGTCCCTCTTTAAACTCTTCAAAAGAGCTGAAGTTGAGAAGTTCAAAGAGCTTTTTATTGACACTGAGCATACCCTTCTCTTTTGAGGCATAAATAACCATAGCATCCTGGTTATCAAAGATAGCTTTTATGAGTTTCTCTTTCTCTTGTATACGTTTTTTAGACTCTATCTGTTTGGTGATATCTTGACGGATAGCGATGAACTCTTTAATTTTATGATTTGCATCAAAGATAGGCATAATAGTGGCAGAGACATAGTATAGTGAGCCATCTTTGGCAATATTAGAGATGATTCCACGCCATATTTTCCCTTTTTTGATGTTATCCCAAAGTTTTTTAAAGACAAATTTAGACATATTAGGATCTCGGATAATATTATGATTTTGTCCGATGAGTTCCTCTCTGGAGTATTGGCTTACTTGAGAAAAGGTATCATTTGCATAGATAATATTGCCAGAAAGGTCTGTCTTTGAGACAAGGGAGGATTCATCTACTACGTCCTTATACTCTTTTAGTAAGGCGGCATTCTCTTGAAGTTCTTTTGAAGTCTGCTTAATAAAGTGTGTCAGTGCATTAAATGTAACACTACTAAGAGTGTTTTTTTGTTTTTTGGGAAGTTTTTTTTGTTTGCCTTTTTTTGTTTCAGATAGAAGTAGGATTGTAGTTGTGCAGTTAAGAAGAGCATTATCAATGTCAGTACTATAAAACTCTCCATAAGTAAAAAATCCAGCAGTAGGAGCAAGCTGTTCAAAAGAAGAGAATTCAGACTCTAACTTTTTTCCAAGTAATGTTTTACGTGCTATACAAGAGTAGATGTAAATTGCTTCTGCTGGACTCTTGTTGAGTTTTGTTGTTATGGCGTTTGCTCCAGAGATAATGCTTGTTACATTTGAGAAACCAAATTGTATCTTTTGTCCCTTTTTAATAGGTCCAGCAAGGATTATATTTTCACCATCTGTAGTCATAGGTGTTCTAGAGACTACCGTATTTCCCTCCTTGTAGAGTAGTTGGAAGTCTGGAAGCGATGTACAGTTGTTCTCAAAAAGAGTCTTACCTAAATAGTGTTTCATCAACTCAATAGCATTTTTTCCATCTATCTCAGAGAGGATGTTGCCAGCTACTTTTGTAATGGTAAACTCTTTGCCTATTGGGTTCCAGTTAAGATTGTAATCATTATTTACAATAAGGCTTTTTCCAGAGAAGGAGACACCTACTGCTCCTGAACTATAGATTTTGTCATCCATAAAAATATATGTTTTCTTAAGAGCAAAATTGTCACCAGCTAAACCACCAGCGAGAATAATATTAGGATTCTCACTCTTGACACTCTTAATAAAACCTTCATAATCACTTCCTTTGAGTCCTTCACTTAAAATGATGGCAGCTTTTGTCTCTTTAGTAGTAATCTTAGCAGAGAGTTTTTTTCCTGACTTTTTAGATATCTCATCTGTTCTATAGGTAGAGAGCTCTGTTTTTTTGAAAAGAGAGAGACTGACTACTGTCTCATTTTCGTACATTTTAGCTTTTGATATCTCTCCTGCCGTGGTTGTCCCGATAATAGCAGCAGAGGGGAAATCTTTTTTAAGTGAGGTAAGCATCTGTTTGATAAGCTTCTTTTTTGTAGTAGCACTAAAGAGCTGAATAAGTATTGAGTTATACTTGGATTTTTTAGCCTCTTTTTTTGCAGCTTTATAGCTTTTTATATCATTATATAGAAAACTGAGGTGTTTCATATTTGATCCTTATATTTATTTTTTATTTCTAAAAATTGATCTAAATTTTTTAAGAAAAGTTCTAAGAGTTCTGGATCAAAATGTTTGCCAGAATTATTTTTCATAATCTCTAGAACTTTTTGTAGAGGGAGAGACTCTTTGTAACAACGTTTTGAACTGAGTGCATCAAAAACATCGGCAATAGTAACTATACGTGCATAGAGATGAATTTCTGTAGCTTTTTTACCATGAGGATAACCAGAACCATCATACTTTTCGTGGTGTTCTAGGGCTATAGTAAAGCCAGCTTGAAGTACTGGAGACTCTTTATTCGTTTGGAGCATATCAGCACCGATTTGTGCATGTGTTTTCATAATTTCAAACTCATGATCTTCAAACTTTCCAGGTTTTAAAAGAATATTGTCTGGAATACCAATTTTACCTATGTCGTGTAGAGGTGCAGCATAGAGTATAATTTCTGATTCTACATCATTAAGTCCATAGAGTTTGGCTAAGAGTTGGGAGTAGTAGCCCATTCGTCGGATATGTCCACCAGTTTCAGGATCTCTAGATTCGCTTACTATACCAAGTCGTGCTGAAATTTCAAGTTCTTTATTTAATTTTATCTCTTTGAGGCTCTCTATGAGATTTAGTCTGGTAAGTTTAGAGTTGTCTGTTAGAGGGTATTTCATATTTTATTTTTAAAAGAGACTATTGTTTGTGCAAAACCAAAGTCAGGATATTTGAGTGGATCGAGAACAAGCTGTGCAAGTTTTTTATTTGTTTTGTTAATAACAATGGGTGCTAAGAAGTTAATTACTGATTTTTCAAGAGGTTTCTGTACAACGAGCAAATTATAAATTATGAGTTCTGAATCGCTTTGTATATCAAGAAGTACTTCCACATCACTTGGAAGATCAAAAGAGTATTCACGTAGGAGGTAGGGATTTACAAGTGTAAACGAAATATATTCATTCTTTATATCTTTCATTGTAAAGAAGAGTTCATCTATCTCTGTAATTTCAACTTCTCGTGTCTGTGCAAAACCGAGGAGTTCACCACATACTTTATACTTCATAAACACTCCTTCATTCAAAGTTTCCCTCTTCATATTTAAAGCTAGTAGCGATGATATAACATGAAGAGTTCTTTATTGCATCCACATTA
This sequence comes from Sulfurimonas sp. endosymbiont of Alviniconcha boucheti, assembly GCA_021766785.1. Taxonomy (GTDB): domain Bacteria; phylum Campylobacterota; class Campylobacteria; order Campylobacterales; family Sulfurimonadaceae; genus Sulfurimonas. Next base: position 165,110 of record JAICBP010000083.1, on the reverse strand, counting down.
TAGCACTTGCCTATCCCAAAAGCAATAAACCTATCCTCTTTTATGATGCTTATTCCATCACTAAGATCAACATAAGAGATCTTATTGCCATCAATAAGATGTGCATCACTGACACCACTAAATTTTAAAGTTATAGTAATCCAGTCATAGGATCTTGCTTGATCTTGCACTGCAAAGGTGGCGTTTATCTCTATAGGAGAGAGAACCTCTAGAGAACGAAACTCTGCACCTTTGAAGTTGTCAAATCGAGTTAGGTCTATGCTTACTGACAACCAACACACTCCATACTTCTATCCTCTACATCATTGGCTATCTCTGGAGATTGTGAACGCAGGTAGTATGTAGATTTGAGTCCAAGTTTCCATGCGAGCATATAGATCTCATTTAAGTAGCGTCCGCTTGCCTTATCAAGAGTGATGAAGATATTAAGTGATTGTCCTTGATCTATCCATTTTTGGCGAATGGCCGCAGCTTTAATAAGTACTGTCTGATTTAGATCATAAGCTGGTGTGTAGTAGCTCCATGTATCCGAAGAGAGTTTTGGTACTACTACTGGAATAAGTCCAGAGAGGTTCTCTTCAAACCATTTACGTTTAAATACTGGTTCAATAGCTTGAGTAGTTCCTGTCAAGATAGAGATAGAGGAGGTAGGTGCAATAGCCATTAAGTAACCGTTTCTCATCCCTTGTTTTTGTACAAGAGATCGAAGTTCATTCCACTCATAGCTAGAAGCAAAAAGTCCACCACGATCTACTAGGTTTACTACTTCTGCATTAGCATGGTCTTGAGGGAAGATACCACGACTCCACTTACTTCCTTCAAAGTCAGGATAAGTACCTTTTTCTACAGCAAGTTCTGAGGATGCAAGGATAGCGTTATAACAAACAGATTCCATCACTTCATCTATCTTGTCAAAGTGCTCTTGTGTTCCCCAAGCTATACCTTTTTCAGCTAACATCTGTGCTTCACCCATAACACCAAGCCCAATAGAACGTGATTTCATATTTGTGCGTTTTACTTTCTCTACTGGATAAAAGTTTAAATCTATAACATTATCTAAACAACGTACAGCAATAGGTACGATACGATCAATATCCTCTTTAGTATTGATACGTGAGAGATTGATAGAAGCGAGGTTACAGACAGCAGTTGCACCATCTACTTTTTCTTTTTCTACGACAAATATAGGAAGCCCACCAAGTGAGTCTAACGCCGTTACTTTTTTTGCTGGCTTTTCAATACCGCTATCTACTTTAACTAACTCATTCTCTTCATAACTCACACTCTCACCATTTTCAAAAACAAATTTTATCTTGTAATGGTTAGGCTCTGTGTTTTGAAAAATTTCAGTACAGAGATTTGAACTACGGATAACACCAACATGATCATTTGGGTTAGCACGGTTGGCATTATCTTTAAAACAGAGAAATGGTGAACCTGTTTCAAAGTAAGAGGTAAGGATCTTTTTCCAGAGATCTTTTGCTTTGAGTGTCTCTTTTATAAGTGACTCATCTTGTTCTAACTCTACATAGCGTTTATTAAACTCTTCTCCGTGTAGTGTTGAGAGTTCACGAACATCATAAGGATCAAAGAGTGTCCAGATGGCATCCTCTTGAACACGTTGCATAAAGATATCATTAAGCCAAATTGCTGGGAAAAGATCATGTGCACGACGACGCTCTTCACCAGAGTTTTTTTTCAGATCTAAGAAGTCATTAATATCAATATGCCATGGTTCAAGATAGACTGCAATAGCACCCTTACGCGTACCAAGCTGATCTACTGCAATAGCAATATCATTTGTTATTTTTAAGAATGGAACTGTTCCACCTGCTGCATTTTTATGTCCATCGATAAAAGAACCCATTGAGCGAACTTGTGTCCAGTCCCAGCCAATACCACCACCAAATTTAGAGAGCATTGCCATCTCTTGGTAGGCATCAAAAATTCCTTCTATATTATCTGGCGTAGAACCAATATAGCATGATGAGAGTTGGTGTCTTGGTGTTCTGGCGTTTGAGAGAGTTGGTGTTGCAAGCATAACCTCAAATTGGCTTATCATGTCATAAAACTTTATAGCCCACTCTTGGCGTTTCTCTTCACGTTGTGCTAGGAACATTGCAATAGCCATAAACATATGTTGAGGAAGTTCCATAGGACATCCTGTTCTATCTTTTATGAGATATCTATCGTAGAGAGTTTTTACACCAAGGTAACTAAATTGGAAGTCACGTTCAGGTACTATGTGTTTTTCTAGTGCTTCTAGGTCATACATCTCTTTAAGACCAAGAAGTATGCGTTCCTCTTTTTCTCCTTTTTCAAAGTACTCCTTAAGAGAACTATAGCCTGTAAAACCATTAACTTGATGATAAAGATTAAAGATGAAAAGTCTAGATGCAACAAAGGTCCAGTTAGGTGCATCAATGTCTATCTTATCTACAGCGGTTTTTATAAGAGTCTCTTGGATTTCATTTGAAGTAATTCCATCACGAAAGTGAATCTGTGCATCTACTTCAAGTTCACTTTGGCTTACATTCGCTAAACCTTTAACTGCTGCTGAAGTGTATTTTTGTATTTTTGAAATATCTAATGGCTCTGTACGACCATTTCTTTTTATAACTGTAATCATTAAGTTTCCTATCATATTTGTAAAATTTTTACTAAACAAGCAGCTAAAATTTTTAATTTATTAAGTATGTAATTTTATCTAAAGTATATTTATTATACTTTAAATAAACTTCTTTAAAAAATGCAATTATTTAAAAATACGTTTGAAGATGTTATCAACATTTTTTGTGTAATAGTCGTAGTTAAAACACTCACGAATCTGATCTTCACTTAAAGCATCTCTTAGCTCCTCATCTGCTAAAAGATGGTTGAGGTAGAGTGATTCACCATCTTCATTTGTAGTAGGACGACCAGCTTGGATCTCCTCCCAAACTTTCATAGCATTTCTTTGTACTATTTTATAAGCATCTTCACGGCTTACACCTTGAAGAGGAAGTTCAAGAAGTACACGTTGAGAGAAAACAAGCCCACCAGTAAGGTTAAGATTCTTCATCATATTCTCAGGTAGAACAGTAAGGTTGGCTATAACACCATTCATGCGATGAAGCATAAAATCCATAGTTATGAAAGCATCTGGTAACCAGAATCGTTCAGTAGAGGAGTGAGAGATGTCACGTTCATGCCAAAGTGCAACATTTTCCATAGCAGGAGCGGCATAGCCACGTATTATGCGAGCGAGACCTGTAATGTTTTCGGTAAGGATAGGATTGCGTTTATGAGGCATAGCTGAGCTTCCTTTTTGTCCTTTAGCGAAATACTCTTCGGCTTCATATACTTCTGTACGCTGAAGGTGTCTCACTTGTATAGCAAACTTTTCAACAGAAGAAGCGAGAAGGGCTAGGGTAGTTGCAAGTCTTGCATAACGGTCACGTTGTACTACTTGGTTTGAACATGGTTCTGGCTTAAGACCTAACTCCTCCATAGCATACTCTTCAAGTTCTAGTGGTGCATGAGCGAAGTTCCCCATTGCTCCAGAGATCTGTCCAACGGCTATAATATCCATAGTCTGCTCAAGATTTTTTAGGTGGCGTGCTACTTCATCATACCAAACAGCTAAAGTAAGCCCAAAGGTAATAGGCTCACCGTGAATACCATGTGAACGCCCAACCATGAGAGTCATCTTATGCTCTTTTGCTCTTGACTTGATGGAATCCATAAGCATCTTTACATCTGCAATAATTATCTCAAGAGAGTCTCTCATTTGAAGTGCTACACCAGTGTCAACAGCATCTGAAGAAGTCATACCATAGTGGAACCATCTTGATTCCTCACCGAGACTCTCTGCTACACTTGTATTAAATGCTATAAGATCATGTTTTGTAACTGCTTCAATCTCCTCTATTCGTTCAACTGAGAATGCTGCATTTTTAACAATTTTATCCGCATCCTCTTGAGGAATTTTCCCAAGTTTTGCCCAAGCTTTTACAGCTGCCTTTTCTACTTCTAACCATGCAGCATACCTTGCATGTTGAGTCCATTTCTCCGCCATCTCTGGTCGTGAATATCTTTCTACCATTTATGTAATCCTTCAATGTACAGTGAGATTAAAGCAAGAGAGTCAAAGAGTATGACTTTGGTTCTGCTACTTTAAATATACCTTTGCTTTTTAGGTGTTTTCTACTATATGTTATGATAAAATTTTACTATAAATATGATAAGAGAGGAATTAAGAGTGCCATTTGTAAAAAATAAGTTTATTGTAGAAAAAAAGCAGAAGGCAGTTTTTTTCCTTATGAATGAGTTAGGTTACTCCCAATGTGAGTCGCAGCGTTTTATCTCTAAAGGTCGTATCTTAGTTAATGGAGATAAGATGCTTAAAACTGCTGGAGAGATTGAAGGGGAGATAGAATTTATTTACTTTGATCCTATTACAAAAGGTTTGGAACCTATCTTTGAAGGAGAGGAGTTTGTAGTTTTTGATAAGCCAAGTGGAGTACTAGTACATCCTCAAACGAGATCTACACCTTATTCCCTTATAGATGAGCTAAAGTTTCAATTTGGTAGAGATGCAAATATTACTCATCGTATAGATCAAGAGACAAGTGGACTAGTGCTTTGTGCAAAAAATAAGATAAGTGAACGTGAGATTAAGATGATGTTTCAAGAGCGAGATATGAAGAAGAGATACCTTGCAATGGTTCATGGTCGAATTAGAGAAAAATTTACCGTAGAAGCACCACTATTACGTTCACAAGATCAATCAAGTGCTATGGTACGTATGATCGTAAAAGTTCATAAGGAAGGTAAGCCTTCTAAGACTACTTTTATACCATTAGAATATTTTCCAGATAAAGATATAACACTCATAGAGTGTATCCCCTATACTGGACGTCAACATCAAATAAGAGTACATTTGTTTCACGTGAAACATACTATAGTTGGTGATCCAGTTTATGGTCAGGAGGAGAGCAATTTAGTAAAATTTTTAGATAAAGAGTTGACACCAATAGAGAGAATAGAGAATGGAGGAGCCTCAAGACTCCTTCTTCATGCGAATGAATTAGAGTTTGAACTCTACGGTAAACTCTTTAATATAAAAAGCAAAATTGACTTCTTACAGGTGTGTATGGAGTCTATGGATGTGAATAACTTTTTGAACTAATTTTCCTAATTCCCTTTTTATGTGTGATAAATTCCTCAAAGTCCTATAAATAGGGCTTTAAGCTATATAAAAGTTTTAAATTCAGTAAATATTTATATAAAATAATTCTTAATTTTATAAAGAATTTTATAATTTATAAGCTCTAATTAGGAAGTTTATTCACAAGTTACAACACAATGTGAATATTTATTAAATTGGTTTTAAGTTAGAATATTTTTTGTTAGTTTTTTATAAGAAAAGTAGGGTATCATTACACTCATAAACGACCTCCCTGGTGTGTTGGTCGTTTAGCTCAAACACTCGCACTCTTGTTATTAAACGCCGTTGTATCTTTTAATGATTTTTTTCACACGGCTTCTTAGATTTCTAAGTGCATCGCTACTTGTTTTACCATCTGCTGTTAAGTTCTCAAAACCTTCACCAAGTTGTGCTTTTGCCATCCAACCGATCTTGTTATGATATTTGATACCTACAAAGCGTACATCACCAAAGTGACCTTTAGTAAGTTTGTATATCTCCTTGATACGATCTGCATCTGTTTTTTCTGCCATTGTATTGCTCCTTTTTTTAGGGTATTGTAACACTCTTGTTTTTTATTTTATCATATTTTAGATATTAGTTTAATTACATCTATCTTGAATCATCTTCTTTTGTAGCTGCATAGATAAAACCACCTACCCCAACAGCAAAAACAAGTATGATGAGGATTACTTCTGATATATCAACACTACTCATTGTGTTCCTTTAAATAAAATGTGAAGAAGTATATGAAAACTCTTTAAAAGGGAGATAAAGAGTTCTAGTATAACTTCTTGGGTAAAATTATACTCTTAGATTTGTTTGCTAAGTGTTAAGTGCTTAAATAGTGTTGCTTTTCTCTTGAAGTTGACCACATGCTGCACTTATATCTATTCCCTTGGAGTCGCGTATAGTACACAGCAAGCCATGTTTCATGAGGTACTCTTGAAAAGCTAGCATATCAGTATGATCTGGTCTGTCATAATCGGTTCCAGGATAAGGGTTAAAGTAGATAAGATTTACCTTGGCTTTGATATCTGTAAGAAGTTTGACTAGTTTTTTTGCACTTTTAATATCATCATTTTTTCCTTTGATAACGAGATACTCAAACATAACACGTTTACGAGTGTCTATAGGAAAGCGTTTTACTGCATCTATAATTGACTGGATATTATGTGCTTTGTTCATGGGAATAAGTTCTGAACGAAGTTTATCATCGACAGCATGAAGTGAGATGGCTATGTGTACGCCAAGATCCATTTTACCTAATCTATCAATCTTAGAGCTCAGTCCACTAGTACTAACAGTTTGGCGTTTACCTCCAATATTAAGTCCACCCACTTCTTTAAATATTTCTATAGCTTGTGTTAGGTTAGTGAGGTTATCAAGAGGTTCACCCATACCCATGTAAACAATATTAACTTTTCTACTTTGTTTGTGATCGTTATCTTGTTTGAGTGTGACTACTTGAGCTACTATCTCACCAGCAGTGAGGTCTCTAGTAAAACCGCCTTTTGCTGTTAGACAAAAAGTACACCCTACCTTACATCCAACTTGAGTGGAAACACAAATAGTATATTTTGCTTCTTGATAGATGTTTTTAGACTCATCTCGCAGTTCATTTTTCATCTTCAGCCAAACTGCTTCAATTGTTTTGCCATCTTGAAGCTCTAGTAAATACTTTATCGTTCCATCACTAGACTTCTCTCTTTTAGCGATCTTAAGAGGATTTACTAGATACTTTTTTGCTAATTCATCTTTCATGGAGTTAGGGATATTTTTCATATCTTTATACTCTGAGACAAAGCTATTGTATAACCAGTCAAATATCTGTTTTACACGAAATTTTGGTGTTATAAGGGCTTCTAACTCTTTACTAGTAAAGTCCATTAATGAGGGTTTTAGCATTTTATTCATTTAGCTATAAGCTCCTCTAAGCGTCTTTTTACATGTTGTGTTAGTAACTCTTTAGCCTTTTTATGATTAGCTAAAAAGTCATTGTGTGCAAACTCATTAGTGTAGTTTGTTATGCAAAAAACACCACCAGCAGGTATATTAAACTCTTGCGCTATTTTAAGAACAGCGAAAAACTCCATGTTCTCTATGCCTATACCAAGCTTCAAAAAATTATTTGTTAGTTTACTGTTAGTGCTTATGTAGTTTGAAGAGTTTACAACAATATCTTTTTGATTTGTAGTGTTTGCTGTGACGAGATTATCTATAGGTGTGTATGCATCATTTGAAAGAAAAGCAAGTTCTATGTTAGCAGCAGACTTAGTTTCAATAATATCAAATATTTTTGCATCACCATAGCTTCCTGCAGTTCCAATAAAGAGAATAAACTCAGGTTTATCAAAGAGGCAAAGACGAGTAAGGTTCATAGAAACCTCTATTAGTCCTATTCCCATCGGTTGTGCAAACTCAAACTGTTCACTATCTCCTGCACAGATTATCATTACAAACGTACCGGAATATTTTCATTATGTAGATAATGTTTAAGATCCATAATATCTATCTCTTTATAGTGAAATATTGATGCTGCAAGTGCTGCATCAGCACCATATTCAAATGCATCTTTAATATGTTTCATAGTTCCTGCCCCTCCACTAGCTATAATAGGAACATTAACAGCCTTGCTTATTTTTTCTGTGATGTTAAGATCAAATCCAGCTTTAGTTCCATCTGCATCCATAGAGGTAAGGAGTATCTCACCGCTTCCACGTTCAACTACTTCTTTTGCCCACTCTATAGCATCAAGACCAGTATCAACACGACCACCATTTAAAAAGACATGGTATTTTTTTGAATCTATCTGTTTGACATCTATAGCTGTGACTATACACTGAGAGCCGAATCGTTTGGCACCTTCATCTATTAATTGTGGACGTTTAATAGCAGCAGAATTAACACTAACCTTGTCACAACCAACATTGAGAAGTCCGTAAATATCCTCTAGCCTGCGTATACCACCACCAACTGTTAAGGGTATGAATATTTCACGTGCCACCTTAGCAACTATGTCCACTATAGTATCACGATTATCAGAGGAAGCAGTTATATCTAAAAAAGTGAGTTCATCAGCACCCTCTTCATTATATCGTCGAGCAATCTCTACAGGATCACCCGCATCTTTGAGACCAACAAAGTTGACACCTTTAACAACACGCCCATCTTTAACATCAAGACAAGGAATAATTCTTTTTGCAAAATAGTTCATACTTTAGAAACCTTATATAATATATTTTGAATTATACTATTTTAGACTTAAGTAAAATGGAATAGTTAAGGAGGGATGTTTCACGTGAAACGTTTAAAGTTTATATCATTGTAGCAGTGCATCTACTCTCTCTTCACTCTTCATAAGTATGCGAAACTCTACTCTTCTTGCTTTTTCTCCCTCTTGAGGTTTTGCAAACGCCATACCATTGGCTCGGAGATGTTGTTCTAACCACTCTCTTTGCTTCTGAATTATATCACTATCAAGATTATAACAGTAGGAGAGAACATTATAAGCTCGTTCTTGGGAGAGTTTCATATTTTTGAGATATCTCTCTTTTTCAGAAGTAGAATTTTTCCAGCTTCTTGAGGTATATCCCTCTACCCGTATTTCTTCTATCTCATCTCTATATTTAGCAGAGCTTATTATGTTCAAATATCTTACAAAAAATTCATCTAGGATAGTTTTAAATTTATTATTGATCTCACTTTTAGAGACAGCAAAGAGTACTTCTGGTGAGGAGAAGACAACAGCATTATCTGTTGTAACAGTAGCATCCCAAGCTTTAAAATCTTTCTCAAACTCTGTGAAAAGTGCTTCATTTAGATCTGCTTTAGTATCTCTGTACTCTAAGGCGATATCTTTCATCTCCTGTTTTTCAGCTTCTACTCTGACCATATAGCTAATGGCGATGAAGAGAAAGATAAGCATTAGTCCCGACATCATATCAGAGATGCTCATCCACTCATTATTTGCTTGTTTACTCATTGGTAAATTTTTCTCGAAGTGAGAGTATTGTTGAGAGGGTCATACCTATGATGGAGGTAAAAAATGCAGTTTTAAGACCTATTAGGATGTCATTAACACTATTTGTAATATCGCTAGGATCAAATGCTTGAAGACCTATAAATATACCTACAAAGGTACCAAGCACACCCATACTAACTATCTGAGCTTTGAAATCTTTTTTTGTCTTGAGTTCTAAAAATGTAAGGATAAACATAAAGAGTACAAAGATAACGTTAACGGGATCTAGTAGAACATTTTTAAGGGAAGAGAGGGAGGACTCTATAGGTTTTTTAGCTTTTGTACAGAGTCCTAGTTTTAGTGTAGCTCTATTGCTTGAGAGGATTTTTTTGCTAATACCCTCAACACGAGTTAGCTCATCTATACTTTTAAAGCAGCCATTGAGTTTTCTGTAGGCGATAATCTTTTGTGCTTTTGCCTTACCTATACCGTTGAGCTCTAAGAGCTGTGAGGATGAGGCACTGTTTATCTCTACTATTGCAAAGAGGTTGGATATGAGGAGAAAAATAAGTAGTACAAATTTAAAAATGTTATGCTCCTATGTTATTTAAAATCTTTGAAAACTTTTAGAAAGTTCAATCCCTTCATAGAGTTTATCTAGCAGACTTCTTGTAAAAGTAGTTTGTTGCTTCAACAAAACCATCAACACTTCCACAGTCAAAACGTTTACCATCGAACTTGTAAGCGATGACTTTGCCTATCTTTGCCATCTCTAATAGCGCATCAGTTATCTGTATCTCTCCACCTTTTCCAGGTTTTGTTTCTCTAAGAATATCAAAGATATCTGGTGTTAAGATATAACGACCTATGATAGCGAGGTTAGAAGGTGCATCTTTTGGCTCAGGCTTCTCTACCATGTCATTGACACGTACAAGTGCTCCCTCATCATACTGAGTATCTTTTATGGTATCTCCAGCGATAACACCATACTTATTGCTATCTTTAGCTGGTATCTCCTCTACAGCAATTATACAGCATTTATATTTTTCATAGAGTTTGACCATCTGTTTAAGAACACCATCATTTTCACTATCACAAAGATCATCAGCAAGGACAACGCCAAAAGGTTCATTACCTATGAGTGTCTCTCCTGTAAGGATAGCATCTCCTAGACCTTTCATCTCCACCTGACGAGTGTAAGAGAAAGTACAAGCATTTATAACATTACGAATTTCTGTAAGATAGTTCTCTTTAGATGTTCCTCTTATCTGATGCTCAAGCTCATAAGAGATATCAAAATGATCCTCAATAGAGCGTTTTCCTCGACCTGTAACTATTGCCATAGTCTCAAGATTAGCTTCTATAGCCTCCTCAACACCATACTGTAGCAGTGGCTTTGTGAGAACAGGAAGCATCTCTTTGGGAATTGCTTTTGTCGCTGGAAGGAAGCGTGTTCCGTAGCCTGCCGCAGGAAATAAACATTTTTTTATTGTCTTCATATTTGACCTTATATTATTATTCACTTTTATATTTTATCTCAGAAGAGATGAGATTAAAAATAACAAAGTAAATTATAGTAAAAAAGCACTTTTTTTCTACTGAATTTTTAGGTAGTTTTCTAGCCAAAGGAGTGCTTCTGCTTTGTTGTGAAATTTCTCATGCATTTGGGCTTCATATGCATTATCTAAAATAGTTTTAAACTCTTTAGATGGGGTAAGACCATAATTAAAGAGATCTTTGCCTTGCAAAATAGGAGCAATGGCACTCTCAAGTATGTTCAGATCTTTTGCTCTTTTGCAAAGTATCTCTATCATCTGTGTATATTTTCTTAATGTTTTAGCATCAAGAAATACAAAGAAGAGAGCTAGCTTTACTTTTGTTGCCAAAAAGTAGAGCGTGTAGTTAGTGATATTTTTAAAGGGAGTAGAGAGGTAATCACTATAGTTTATAAAAGTAGTGATAGTATTAAATAGTTTTGTATCTGCTATAATTTGATGGAGTAAGGGGAGTGTTTTCTTGTTGTATAGAAGTGCAAAGTGGATGAGGAGAGACTCTTTTGGAATAGATGAGGCTAAGGCTATGCATCTTAGCAGTTCTGAAGGTAATTCTTTAGATTTAGCTTGTAGTTTTATATCTCTACATCGTTGAGAAAATAAATCTACCTCATCAAGAGCTCTCCACTCTTTATATAGCCCCAAAGTATGCAAAAGTTTTATACCTATTGAGGGCTTAGAAGATTTTAATAGAAGCTTTTTTATCTCTTCATAGATTCGCTCATGTGCTAACTCTTTAAACTCCCTCTCTTTGACCATTTGCTGACAAAGAGCAAAGAGCTCTTTATCTACATTCATTTCAAAACGGGCCGTAAACTGCACCAAGCGTAGAACACGTAAAGGATCTTCTACAAAAGTAACTCTATCTACAGCTCTAAGTACTCTATCTCGTAAATCAATTAATCCACCAAAAGGGTCAAGTATTTTATTTTCAAAAACATCATAGCCAATGGCATTAATAGTAAAATCTCTACGTTTTGTGGCGTTTATAAAGTCAAGAGAGGGATCTATCTTTATTTCAAACCCTTTATGTCCATCTGATACTTTAGAGTCCTGACGTGGTAGAGAAAAGTCTAGATCTAAACCTTTGTAAGTAAGTTTACAAACACCAAAACTCTTTCCAACCCTGTTGATATTTCCAAATTCTCGGAGTATCTCTTCAAGTTTTTCAAAAGAGTTGACCCCATAAACTTCAATATCAATGTCATTTGAAGTATTTTGGAGTAGATTATCGCGAATGTATCCACCTATAAGTATAGGTTTTATATTATTTATCTTTAGTTTATCAAATATTTTATTCAATTTATTTGGATATTTAATAATCATGTAACTCCATCTTATCTTAAAGGCTCTTTTCTTTATTAGGAAATAGTAAAAAAATGTTGAAAATTCCTCTATAAATATAAACTGATCTGAAGTTTAACATAACTATAACAATCTTTTAGATATAATTCGCAAAATTTAAAGCTGACATAAGGAAACACTTTTATGCAAAAAATAAGAAATATTGCCGTAATCGCACATGTTGACCACGGTAAAACTACACTAGTTGATGGTTTATTAGAGCAATCTGGTACTTTTGGTTCTCATGAACAACACGATGAGCGTGCTATGGATAGTAATGACATCGAAAAAGAGCGTGGAATTACGATCCTCTCTAAAAACACTGCGATCAAATATGGTGATCATAAGATCAATATAATCGATACTCCTGGGCATGCTGATTTTGGTGGAGAGGTAGAGCGTGTACTTAAGATGGTTGATGGTGTTTTAGTTCTTGTTGATGCATATGAAGGTGTTATGCCACAGACCAAATTTGTTGTGAAGAAAATGCTTGCTCTTGGTAAAAAGCCAATTGTTGTAATTAACAAAATTGATAAACCTTCAGCTGAACCAGATCGTGTTGTTGATGAGATGTTTGATCTCTTTGCAGATATGGGTGCAACAGATGATCAACAAGATTTTCCAGTTATTTATGCAGCTGCTCGTGATGGTATGGCGAAATTAGATATGGCTGATCCTGATGGCGATTTTAAATGTATTTTTGAGACTATTTTAGAGTCTGTACCTGAACCAGAGGGTTCATCAGAAAATTCACTTCAAGCACAAGTATTTACACTTGATTATGACAACTATGTTGGAAAAATAGGTATTAGTCGTATTTTTAATGGTAAAGTAAGCAAGGGTGATACTGTTATGCTTGCAAAAGCTGACGGAGAGATGGTTAAGGGTAAAATATCTAAACTTATCGGTTTTCATGGCTTAAACCGTATGGAGATAGATCAAGCTGAAGCAGGTGATATAGTTGCCTTTGCTGGGATGGAGACTGTTGATGTTGGTGATACTATTGCCGATCCTAATAATCCAGTAGCCCTTGACCCTATGCATGTTGAAGAGCCTACACTTACTGTTATATTTGCTGTTAATGATTCTCCTCTTGCAGGTAAAGAGGGAAAACATGTAACATCCAATAAGCTTCGTGAACGTTTAGAGTTTGAGATGAACACAAATGTTGCTATGAAACTTGAAGTTGTTGGCGAGGGTAAATTTAAAGTCTCTGGTCGTGGAGAGTTACAGATTACCGTACTTGCAGAAAATATGCGCCGTGAAGATTTTGAGTTTTCAATCTCTCGCCCAGAGGTTATTACAAAAGAGATTGAAGGTGTCAAATGTGAGCCATATGAGCATCTAGTAATTGATGTTCCAGAGGATTTAAGTGGTACCGTTATTGAGCGCCTCGGCAAGAGAAAAGCTGAAATGAAATCTATGCTTCCTATGGGTGCTGGTTTCCAACGTATAGAGTTTGAGATTCCTGCCCGTGCACTTATTGGTTTTCGTGGTCAATTTCTTACAGATACAAAAGGAGAGGGTGTTATGAATCACTCATTCTTAGAGTTCCGTCCATTTAGTGGAGAGGTAGAGTCTCGATCTTATGGTGCACTTATCTCTATGACTGCTGGATCAACTTTAGCATTCTCTCTTTTTGGAATACAAGATCGTGGTGTACTCTATGTAGGTGTACAGACAGAGGTGTATGAGGGTATGATTATCGGTGAACATTCACGTCAAAATGATTTAGTTGTGAACCCTATTAAAGGAAAAGCTCAGTCAAATGTTCGATCAAGTGGAGCTGATGAAGCGATAAAGCTTATTCCGCCACGTGATATGTCACTAGAGCGTGCTTTAGAGTGGATCGAAGATGATGAGCTTCTTGAAGTTACACCTAAAAATATTCGTATCCGTAAAAAATTCTTAACTGAAAATGAGCGTAAACGCCACTCTCGTAAGTAATCTAAATAGTCTTTAGACTATTTAGAACGCTTTTTATTATAACTCCCCTATATTATATTAGTTACTCTGTTGTCGCTCTTGTAGTGTTATAACCTCTGATATCTTTTTTTCAAGCCAAAACTCTGGTTGAAAAAAACTTCCAGATATAAAGCCAACATGACCACCATTCTCGTAGAGTAAAAACTCAATGCTACTTGAAAGTTCTTGAGCTCTTGGAATAACTTTTTGACTCATAAAGGGATCATCTTTTGCATGGATGAGTAGAGTAGGGGTTGTAATATTTTTTAAAAACTGTTTTGAGCTACACTGCTCATAGTAGTGAGATGCATCATCAAAGCCATGAATAGGTGCAGTATAAGCATTATCAAACTCCCAAAAAGTTTTTATTTTTTGTATATCTTTGTACTTTAATCCTATAATTTTTTGCATATTATGGCGTTTATATTTCTTTTTTAAAGCACTCTTTAGTTCTTTAACGAGTCTGTGCTGGTAGTATTTTGAGATCCCTTTATCTATTTTGTCTGCACACTCTTTTAAGTCCATTGGAGGGGAGACTGCCACACATTTATGAAAGGGAGATTTCTCTCCTGTCTCTCCTAGAAGTTTTAAAAGCATATTTGCCCCCAATGAATAGCCTACACCATAAAGTACTCTTTTTGGATGGCGTTTAGACAAGGCTTTTGCAAACTCTAGGGCATCAGTAGTCTCTCCACTATGGTAAGAACGAGCTAAGAGGTTGTCATTTCCTGTGCATCCACGAAAGTGCATAATGACACTCTCAAAGCCACTCTTGGCTAGTTCAAGAACTGCACCTTGTATGTAAGGGGATTTGTAGTTTCCAGCAAGACCATGAAAGAGTATGACTATGGGTTGAGTAAAATTCTCTTGCTTGCCTCCATACCAATAACACTCAAGAAAATCCCCATCACTTAATGTGAACTTTTCTATCTTGTAATCAAGCTTTTTAGATCTACGAAAAAGTGAAGAGTAGATAGTTTGTATATGTCTATTTTTTAGAAATAATGTAGGTTTAAATATTGTAATGCTTAGCCTTTTTCACTAGGTATCTTATCAAGGTTTGTAAAGAGTTCAATAGAAGCATTTGTCTATAAAGCTTTTTGTGAATTTTATCTGTAATAAATAGTTCCATATTTTTCCTTATTAAAGCAGTAAATATTACCTTATAGTGCATAAAAAATTTCTGAATAAATTTTAATTTAATAGATAGAAAGCTATAATAATGAACTTAATAATTGGGAGTTTTAATGATAGAGAGAAAAAAAATATACAACCCAGAATCAACTGAAAATGTCAATGATAGAAAAATTTTTGGAGGTAATCCAACTGGTATCTTTGAGTTAAATAATATTAAGTACCAGTGGGCTTATAACCTTTGGGAGATGATGTTAAACAATACATGGTTTCCCAAAGAAGTCGATATGACTCGTGATGTCAATGATTATAAGCAACTTACTGAAGCAGAAAAAACTGCTTATGATAAGGCACTATCTCAACTTATCTTTATGGACTCTCTTCAAACAAATAATATCATTGATAATGTCAATCCTTACGTGACATCTCCAGAAGTAAACCTTATCTTAGTCCGTCAATCTTTTGAAGAGGCACTTCACTCCCAATCTTATGCGGTAATGGTAGATAGTATCTCAACAAACTCTGGAGAGATTTATGATCTTTGGCGTCGTGATATGATGCTCAAGGGGAAAAATGATGCAATTGCAAGAGTCTATCTTGAATTAGCAAAGAACCCAAGTGAGACAAATTTTATAAAAGCATGTTTTGCAAACCAAATTTTAGAGGGTATCTACTTTTATAGTGGATTTACATATCTTTATACGCTTGCTCGATCAGGAAAAATGCTTGGCAGTGCACAAATGATTCGCTTTATCCAACGTGATGAGGTGACTCACCTTGTACTTTTTCAAAACCTTATAAATACACTTCGTAAAGAGCGTTCTGATCTTTTCACTGAAGAGTTAAGAGCTGAAGTGATAGAGATGTTCAAAGAGGCAGTAGAGCTAGAGATTCAGTGGGGAAAATACATCACACAAGGGCAGATTTTAGGTCTTACTAATGCTATCGTGGAGCAGTACATTCAGTATCTTGCAGACGATAGACTTATATCTGTGGGATTTGAGAAACTTTATAATGTTGAAAATCCTATTAAATGGGTAGATGACTTTGCGAAGTTTAATGATCAAAAAACGAACTTCTTTGAAGGTACTGTTACAAA
This sequence comes from Sulfurimonas sp. endosymbiont of Alviniconcha boucheti, assembly GCA_021766785.1. Taxonomy (GTDB): domain Bacteria; phylum Campylobacterota; class Campylobacteria; order Campylobacterales; family Sulfurimonadaceae; genus Sulfurimonas. The sequence goes on along the minus strand of JAICBP010000083.1, from coordinate 148,863 downwards.
CTACTCCAAAGGTAGTTTATCGTTTGATGATGACTTCTAAGTCAACTACTTCAAATGAGCAGTTTCTCTGCTCACTCCTTTTTGAAACTTGCAGTGACTACTCTGCTAATTTGCAAACTCTTGTACAGCTCATAGAACAGAGTAAGCCAGATTCATTTATTGTAGCTCATGAGGTATGTCTTACAGGTTTTGATTATGAGAATTTAGAAAAAGCTACAGCCTTTAGTGCTTATGCTACACAAGAGCTTCTTGGCGTTTCAAAAGAGAAAACTATTATCCTAACTATGTTAGAGAAGATAGAGGGAGAGGTCTTTAATGTTGCGAAAGTTTTTTCTAATGGTAAATTAGTGCATCAAAGAGCGAAGTCAAAACTCTTTAGACTTGGCAATGAAGAAAAGTATATGAGCGAAGGTGATGTTGATAAGTTTGAAATATTTACAGTAAATGATCTTAAAGTAGTTGTTTTTATCTGTTATGAATTGCGTTTTAAAGAGTTATGGCAGAAAGCAGAAGGAGCAGATGTGATTTTTGTATCTGCTTGGTGGGGTAAACCTCGTTCTGAACACTTTAGACTACTCACACAAACATTAGCTGTTATAAATGAGTGCTATGTTGTAGCAAGTGATGCTTTAAACGCCGATTGTAGTGCAGAGAGTGCTATTGTAACACCACAAGGAAAAGTTAGTTATAATGGAAATACCTCTTGCTTAAAGAGAGTATATGATAAAAAAGAGATAATAAAAATGCGAAAATATCTTGACATAGGTATAGAATAAAGTGGACAAAATTACAGCAAAAAAAACAGCAAGAATGGCAGATGAGATTGAGAAGATATTTTCACTTTCACCTGAGATAAAAGAAGCGATAGTTAAAACAAATAGAGAAGTGTTTGTCCCTACTGGATTTAAGCATAGTGCTTATAAACTTGATGCCCTCCCAATAGGAGCCTCTCAATATATTAGTTCACCTCTTACAGTAGCAAAAATGACAGAGTACCTCTTTCCTCGTGGAGCAGATAGAGTCTTAGAAATTGGGTGTGGGAGTGGTTATCAAGCAGCAGTACTCTCACACCTTTTTCGTGGTGTTTTTACTATAGAGAGAATAGAGTCGCTTATGCTTGAAGCCAAACAACGTTTTCGACAACTTGTTATTAACAATATCCATACAAGAACAGACGATGGACAAAATGGTTGGATCTCTTATGCTCCCTATGATCGCATACTCTTCTCAGCAACAGCAAAACAGATACCAAAGAGAATCTTTGATCAACTTGCAGATGGTGGGATAGTAGTAGCCCCCATAGAAAAACATGGCAAACAAGTGATTACACGTTTTATAAAAGATGGTGAGAGAATTGAAGAGGAAGAGCTAGAGGAGTGTGATTTTGTACCTGTTCTTGATGGAATACAAAAGTAATAAAAACTTACAATGTATGTTCAAGCATTTTAAAGAGTAGATAGTGTACAATGTAGATAAGAATAGAAGGGCAAGATTATGGAAGAGATGTATGGTATAAAGTACTCAAGACCTGAGGTCATTTTACTTCAAGATACTGGTATAGGAGTAGCTGAGACTGCCGCTCGTACATGTTATGACTCATTTGCTAACAGTGAAAATAGTGTTATACAAAATATAGAGCATACACTCCCAGATAGAGGGATGTGCGAGAGATTAAACGCCATTGAAGATTCTTCTCTGTTAGATGATCTTGCCTGGACCTATTTTCACCACTCAATACTTGAACATGCTAACCTCTCTTTTCTCATCCGTGGAACTTCTAGAGGTGTTTTACAAGAGCATGCACGTCANCGCATACAAGCCATAAGTGTTAGGAGTACGCGTTATACAATGAGCTCACTTATCAATGCTTTTGTCGCTTCTAAACATGGAGCAGGAGAGGAGTTTTTTATCACAAAGGTGTTAGGTTTTGATATGTTTGTTACTGTTGATGAAGCCTATAACAGAGTAGAGATAGCTGGTATCTATGATAAATTGAACTTTCAGTATAACATGTTAGAAGATTTTTATAACATTGCAGTTGCAAAAAGCTCTCTTGTATTTTTAGAAGAGTATGCAGGAGAGAGTGAAGCACTTTATGAGGCACTGCAAGCTGGAAAGAAAAAACGCAATGTTGGTGATGCCTTTAAGCATATTATCACTGATAATGTAAAAGTGGATATGGTAGTTACTTTTAATCTTCGTAGTCTTAAAAACTACTTTACACTTCGTGAGAGTGGTGCGGCCTTTTTTCAGATACGCTGGCTTGCTCAAGAGATGATGAAAGTCACTCCAAAAAAATATCTAAATCTTATAATAAAGAAGAAATAATGTATAAATTATCTTTTATTGTAGCCTTTGTTTTGAGTGGCTGCTCTTATTTTACTTTTAATACTACAATGTGTGAGCAGATAGCAAGTGATCCAAATGTTATTATGCCAAAAAAGTGTCAAAACTATGATAAGAAAAAGGCTGATAAAGCTTTTAATAAAGTGGTAAATAAGAAAAAAATATCAGATGAAGATATAGAATTTCATAGAGATGATGAAGAGTAGTATAATTAAATAAGGAAATAATAAATGGCTAGAAGTGAAGTATGTGAACTATGTGGGAGTAGTGATGGTGTAAGCGTTGTAGAGTTGCCTATTAGTGATGGCAGTGAGGATCAAAGTGTTTATCTTTGTGCTAACTGTAAAACTCAGATTGAGAGTGGAGATCTTGATGAGAATCACTTTAACTCTCTCAATGATGCTATGTGGAGTGAAGTAGCAGCAGTAAAAATAATATCTTATATTTTATGGAATAAACTCGGTCGTCAAGATATGATAGAGATGATGTACCTAGAAGAAGATGAATTAGCATTAGCCCAGCAGGCAATAAATGCTGAAGCAAATAAAGTGACTTTCCGTGATGCAAATGGGGTTGAACTTCTTGCAGGTGATAGCATCGTAATTCTCAAAGATCTTGATGTAAAAGGTGCAGGATTTACTGCAAAACGTGGGACAACAGTAACACGTATCTCTCTACCACACGATATGGATGACCATGTAGAGGGTCGAGTAAACGGTACAAAGATCTATCTAAAAACAGAGTTTATTAAAAAAGTTTAAATTTTTTTAATAAGGAGTAGCTAAAATGCGACCACAAGAGAGATTTCATAAGATAGATAAGGATTTTCGTAATCCTTTTGCCCGTGATCGTGATAGAATTATCCACTCAGGATCTTTTAGAAAACTTGAGTATAAAACACAGGTTTTTCTCAATCATGATGGTGATTACTTTCGTACACGTTTGACTCACTCTCTTGAAGTCTCACAGATAGCTCGTTCTATTACTGCTGAATTGGGACTCAATGAGTCTTTGGCTGAGGCGATAGCTCTTGCACATGATTTAGGTCATACCCCTTTTGGGCATATTGGTGGTGATACACTAGATGAATCTCTCAAAGCAGATGGATTCTCTAATGGATTTGAGCATAACTTTCAGAGTTTTCGTGTTGTGACAACCTTAGAAAAACGTTATAAAGGTTTTGATGGACTTAATCTTACCTTTGCAACATTAGAGGGAATACTCAAACACTCTTACCCCTATCGTAAATCTTTTTTGCCAGATTCTATTGATACAGAGTTTGATTTAGACAAACACCCATCTTTTGAGGCGATGATAGTTGATTATGCAGATGAGATAGCATACACTAGCCACGATATTGATGATGGAATTAACTCTAGACTCATAAGTTTTGAAGATCTTAAAGAGAGTGAGCTTGTGTGTGAGATATTAGAAAAAGTAGCAGCAGAGGGAGTTGGCAAGGAGAATGATGAGATGTTTCGTTATCGATTTAGCTCACACCTTATCAACTATCTTGTTTACTCTGTACTAGAGTATTCACAACCAAAATTACAGGTTAAAAGTGATGCAATACCAATAGGAATGGCTCCAGAGATAGAGACAAAACTAAAAAGACTAAAAAAGATCATGTTTACTAAAATGTACCAGCACAAAAATATTGTTAGAAAAATGTATGCTGGAAAACAGGCGATAAAAGGGCTTTATAGTGGACTAATGGAGGATGAAAAGATGCTTCCAGAGTTCTACTACAAGAAGTTACAAACAAGAAAAAAGCATAGAGTAATAGCAGACTATATAGCAAGTATGAGTGATAGGTATGCACTTAACTTTTATAATGAGATGTATGGGAAGCTATAAAGTATGTTTAGAAGTTTTTTATAGGAGTATATAAGCCCGAAGGCTTATATTACAGGCGTGATTCGTAACGTCTCATCATATAAAGACGTTTAAGCATTTTTTTGCGAGAAGCAATTTTGAACTTTTTACGTTTTTCAGTTTCCGTTTCATGGAAACGGCGAGCACGAGCTTCAGTAACGATTAAGTTACGGTCAGTCTGCTTTTTGAAACGTCTGTAAGAAGCATCAAAGTTATCATCATGGCGTAGTACAATACCTGGCATATCACATCACCCACTTTCTTTAAAATTGACCAGAAGTATAGCATAATAATTCTTTATAAGTATGAAACTTTAAGATTTTTTTTGAAGTTTGTCGTTTGCTTCTTTATTACAGTCAAACTTATCACCAAAAATACATTTGCGATTTTTGATCATACGGTAGGTAAAAAAACTGTAAAGTATTAATGCTAAAAGAGCACTGATAATAGCCTGCAGTATATAACCATCTATATAAAAACTATAGGCTCCAAATAAAATTGCACTTGCGATGAGTAAACACATAATTTTTCCCTTTTGTACTACATTGGTTTATATTTAACTCTGATTGTCGATATTGATAGAGTAAAGAGTTATAACACACTTCTGTAGATTTAGAGTTTGCTTATGAAAACTATAACACAATAAATGATATAATTTATAAATAGTAGTTTATGATATTGAAGTTAAAGATAATATTTCGCTAACACTTTTGTGAGATACTATGCTTATCATAATAAGTGAAGGATAAAACATGAGCATGAAAAATATTTTATTATCATTACTAGTGGTTGGAACAGTAACTACTGCATTTGGAAATGAGCATAGTCCAAAACCATTAAGTATTGATGCTCAAATAAGTACTATACAAAGTGCACGGCCAGAAGAGAGAGTTACTTTAATGAATCAGCTTAAAATACAAATTGCGAATATGAATGCAAAAGAAAAATCAGCAGCAATAGCACAGATGCAGAGAAAAATGCAAAAGCATACTACTTCACACAAAAGCATGAATTATCAAGCAAAGCAGATGCATGAAATGGGTCACAAAAACAAGATGCAAAAGCATATAGGTCAAATGCAATCATATAATATGCAAAATATAAACCATATACAAAATATGCATCAAAAGCAAGCTGGAAATAAGTATAGACAAGAGCATGTAGATAAAATACGATCAGACCGAAATAAAGGTATGAATAAATATGTTGAGAATAATAATAAACGAGAGAATAGAGGTAAGAAAGGTGCTAGATAGCCCTTTTATTACATATATAAATAGCGAATAAGGGGTTTCATATAAAAAAAAGTATATTAATTTTAGCAATATTAATTATTTCTAGCACTCTCTATGCTTATGTAGATAGCGATATGGATGGAGTTGAGGATGCAGTGGATCAATGCCCTAATACACTCTTTAGTGACTTAGTAGATAGCAATGGTTGTACAAAAAAAAGTTTAGTCTCTCCTCATCACTTTGATGTCATTGCAGGGGTCTCCTACTCCGAATTAGAATATCTTACACTCAATACAACAGATACTTTTTTAGGCACTTTACAAGCTGATTATTACTATAAAAAATTCTCTCTACAAGCCTCTGCTTCTTACTTTATAACAGATGGAAATAGCTCCAATGATACAGGGCTTTATGATCTCTTGATAAGTGTCGCTTATCAGTTAAAACCATTAGAGAATCTTTCACTATCTATAGGAGCAGGTGTAATCCTACCGACTTATACCACAGCACTTAATAATAACAACACAGACTATACAGGTTCACTTAATCTTAACTATACTATTTCAAAGTTGAATCTCTTTGGTGGTTACTCTTATACAGAGATAAACGACGATAATGTGGCGTTTACTGAGTACCAAAATACTCATGCTTATAGTTTAGGTGCAGGCTACTATATGACAGATAAATTCTACTTTAGTGGTGCATACAATAACAGCAATAGCATATATCAAGGTACAAAAAATATACAGACTGCTTCGCTATACGGTTATTATGCAATAAGTGAACATCTGTTCTCTACTTGCTCATATGCTTATGGACTTAGCAGTAGTGCAAGCAAAAACTATATGAGTGTGCGTTTAGGATATTTCTTTTAAAGGTAAAAATGATGAAAGATATACTTCTTCTTGAAGATGATATAGAGCTTGCTGAGACACTCAAAGAGCTACTTGAGATGCAAAACTATAGTATTGATATGGTGCATAATGGTAATGATGCCATAGATGCTTCGTATGAAAATAGCTATAAGCTTTATATCTTTGATATTAATGTCCCAGATATGAATGGACTTGAACTCCTAGAGTCACTTCGTATGGCTGATGATACTACTTCAGCTATTTTTATAAGTGCATTAGTAGATTTAAATTCTATTGTAAAAGCATTTGAGATAGGTGCAGAGGATTACCTTAAAAAGCCTTTTTTCCCAGAAGAACTACTCATTCGTGTCAATGCAAAACTTGCCCAGAAGAATAAAGATGTGATAGTGGGTAATTTACGTTATGTTGTAGAGAGAAGAGAGCTCTATATCGATGAAAAAATAGTTTCTTTAGGTGAGGTACAAACATGCCTTTGTGATATTTTTTTAACAAATATTGGAAATATTTTAGATAAAAACATATTGCTAGATTGTCTTACTCATCCATCAGAAAGTGCACTGCGTGTAGCACTCAATAAGCTTAAGCAGATAACAAAGTTACCTCTAAAAAATGTTCGTGGTATAGGGTATGTACTTGAAAAAAGTTGAGTTAGAATCGCTTAGCAAGAGCTTTTTACTCTTTTTTGTCTCACAAACACTTCTGGTTGGAGCACTCTTTTTTTTAGAATATAACAAAGAGATAAAAGTACTTGATGATACTCTTTTTAATGAGATGCGAGTCTGTAGTTATGATCTTAAATGCGATGCATTTGGTATAGACTTTGTTCCAAAAGAGAAGTTTGAACTCTATAGACTCTATAAAGATAGTGAGGGTTTAAGTGGTTACTTTAGTATAGGTGGATCAGAGAAAAATGCTCTTAAAATATACTATAAGAATAAGAAATATGTTAAAAAAATTGCTGAGTTACAGAGGAGTTTAGTAGTAGATTTTTTATTTGTACTTTTGGTTATTGTTCTCTTTTCTATTGTTTTTTCTTTTTATACACTTTCACCTTTAAGAAATGCTTTACAGATGACAGAAGAGTTTATAAAAGATATACTTCATGATTTTAATACACCTCTTTCTACGCTACGGTTAAATCTCTCAATGTTAAAGTCACAAGTAGGGGAGTCTAAGCAAATCAAACGAATAGAAAATGCAGTACAAAATATCCTAAATCTCCAGTCAAATCTCCGCTCCTATCTCACAAATCATAAACATCAAAAAGATGAGTTTGATCTTAAAGAATGTATAGAAGATCGAGTAGCACTTATTGAAAAAAACTTTCATAGTATAAAATATCATGTAGATGTTTCAAGTCAGAGAGTTACTCTTAACCGAGACTCTTTTACAAGAGTAGTTGACAATATCCTTTCAAACGCCGGTAAATACAACAGAAGAGATGGAGAAGTACATATATCCTATAGAGCTAATAGACTCACAATACAAGATACAGGAAAAGGGATAAAAAATCCAAAAAGAGTTTTTGAACGCTTTTATAAGGAACAAGAGCGTGGTATAGGCATAGGACTGCATATAGTTAAGAAACTTTGTGATGAGATGGGTATAAAAATCTCTATTACCAGTAAAGTTGGGGTTGGAAGTAGTTTTGTTTTAGAATTGTCGAAAAGAGCAGAAATGGGTAGAAGTTAATTTGGAAGTGGTCTCATTATGGTCATAGCAATCATAATGAGACTCTAATTAAAGATTTTGAGTCTATTTTATAGCTTTTAAAACACTCTGTTTTGGGTATGTAAAAGTAGATTTTCTGTAAACAGAGATCTTTTTACTCTTTTTACCATTTGCATCAAGTGCATAAGCATGAATAGTAATTGGGATAATTGTATCCTTTCTTGCTTCATCTACAAGTAATTCAGTTGTTCTTAGTGTTACAATCTTCTTTTTCTTTGCGCCTGGTGTTGCCATAAAAGGTTTACTAGGTTTAGCTATTGTTATTTTGCCTTCCATTCCTTTTGGAGGGATAATATCAAAGTAGAATTTCATCTTCTTATGCTCTGTGTTTTGTAGTAAAAAGACAAAAGAGTTATCTACACGAATGCTACCATCTGGAAGAGATTTTATAGAGTAGAGGCGAGTCTCTTTATTGATATTGAGAAGCATATGCTCTTTCTTACTTCCCATAACACCGAGAATGAGGCTAATACCAACAAGTAATGCTATGTAAGCAAGAACCTTAGGACGGAAATATTTTGTTTTTCCTTTTTGATCTACAATCTCATAATCACTTGACCAAGTTATAAGAGAAGGTTTTCCAAGTTTGCCCATAACAGTTGTACAGGCATCCACACACTCTAAGCAGTTGATGCACTCAAGCTGTAATCCTTGACGAATATCGATGTGAGTAGGACAAACCGTTACACAGGATTCACAAGTAGTACATTCAGCTAGTGGTTCTTCTACTTGGATCTCTTTTTGTTTTGTAAATTTTTTCTCATGACCGTCATAGATATGTCCACCTCTATGCTCATTATAAAGTGCCATAACAGTATGATCATCATAAAGAACAGACTGTACACGAGAATATGGACATACATAGATACAGAAGTTCTCTTTTAAAAATACTATATCATAGATAAGAAAGAGTGCTACACCAAGAACAAAACCAAAAGTAGTAAGGTGATCTATAGGGTTTTCTAAATATGTAAGGAAATCCTCAGGAGGTACAAAGTACCAGATAAAGTCTGCTCCAGCAATAATAGCTAAAATACTCCATATAAGGACTGCAATCGCTTTTTTGACCCTGTTTTCAGCTTTGGACATATCTGGTTCTTGTTGCTTATTTTTAATACGTTTACGAAGTTTTAAAATCTTTGTCTCGATAAGATCACGATAAATAACACGAAAGACAGTTTGAGGACAGACCCATCCACAAAAAACACGACCACCGACTACTGTCATACCGAAAATTCCAAGGAAAAGTAACATTAAAAGGAAAGGCATAAGGTAAAGCTCTTGCATATCAAACTGTACAAATGCAAGGTGTAGTTTCATTTTATCGAAACTTAGAAGGAAAAAGTGGTTACCATTTATGATAATCCACGGAAGAATAAGGGAAACTACAGTAGCAATAGCATACATAACATAACGCTTATGTCTCCACGGTGATGGTATCTTAAAATCTTTTTTCTTTTCACTCATATTTATACTCCATACTATCAATTTTTGATATTATACCATTAAATAAAGAGTATAAGTCCTTAAATGAGTCTAATTATTATAAATAATACTAATTATAATCATATTGTTTACTTATGTGATTATAATATGATAGATTACCAACCTATTCCTAACTGAACCATATATCTTCTATCTGGTATCGTTACACTTCCTGTTCCAATCTCTTCTTTGTAAGTTGCTAAGTTAAGCTTTAGAACAAAAATAGTCATATCTAATCCAGCTGTATAGTCACTCTGATACATTCCAAGGTTAACTTGTGTAGAAAAAAAATGTGAATCAATAAGCCCAATACCTGCACCTAGACGTAGACGTTTCATAATGTCACTATCAGTATCATCTGTAAAGCTAATAGCATTATCAGCACTATATGTATATGTGCGGATAGAATTTGCATTAAATATATCTACATAATCAACAGCTAAAACTAGCCTATCTATATAAGAGACTTCCGGTTGAATTGCTGCACCTATATTTACAGTAAATGGTTGTTTTCCATAGTTGTTACCCATTCCCATAGAGCCCATATTCATCATACTCAGTCCAAAACTTGGATGTAAGATACTGTTTTGAAAAGGGTGGTAGTTCACACCTAGGTCAATTCCAAATCCAGAAGAATCCTTTTCAAAATCTTTCCGTATCATTTTTGATAGACTACTGTTAGTGAAAACCGCGCTAGGATCTGTCAAAGATGCAAGATCCTTAAGATCCGTTGCGGTAAATGTTCCTTCATAAGACTTTTGCCAAATATACTTTACAGTAACACCAATATCTACAAGACCAGCCTCTGTCTTATACTCTTTTGCTGCTCCTAAAAGAAGAGTATTATAAACTCTTGATGAAGTATCAAGAATACCTGCTGCTCCATTAAGATTCGAATGTGCTTCGAAGTTGAGATCCATCGCACTAAGCAATCCAGCACTCCATACAAAAAGATCACTATTTTTAGAGATAGAGCTATAGTTGCTAGAATCTATTTGGAAATGTCTTCCATTGTATTTTGTTACCATAGCAAGCTTTTCATTTGTTGTACTATTCCCTAGCTTAGTTACCTCCTGAGTAAACTCTAATATGTTGTTGCTTCCTGTTAGCCCCAAACCTAATACCTCAACGACAAATCCCTCATCTTTTTGAATACTTGCAAGTCCGGAAGGATTACTAAAGAGTGATGTTGAGTAGCCACCTACTGCGATATTAGCTCCACCCATTCCCATAATACGTGAATCTTTATAGAGGTAAGCGAACTCTCCACCTAAAGCCATAAGCGAAGTGGTTACACATGTAAAAAGTAATAGAACTATGCTTCTTTTCATCTTAATCCCTTATTTATTGATTAAATTTTAAAAGATAATCTGTAATATTTGATGTACTAATAGGGTCTGTTGTGCTTACCGTACAATTATTATCCTCATATTTACCACCTAAAATCTCACATTTATACTTATGTAACTTTTCACCTACATCTATGTCTGTTGCACCGCTAACTGTACCGATACCGTTTTTAGTCGCATCTATACCATTGTTAAGTGCATCTACTAAAACACTTGTTGATGTTATATCATCTCCTGGTGCTTCCTGTACAGGACAGACATAATATCCAATATCTTCATTCTCTTGGCGTGTAGAAAAATTATCAAGTGTACAGTACTCTTTCGTTAATGCCGTTGTATTTGCATCTGTCATTAAGTATTCAAATGGATGTGGTCCAGTAGTATCTGTAATAGTTACACTAAGAAGTGTATATGTTTTTTGACTCTGTTTAAATGTTATATTGTTATCTTCAGTAACACTACAATCGCTTATACTACTTATATTGCGATCAAATGCATACTTCATGGCACAAGTAGAAGCTAGAAGTTTATTATCTATTTTTCCATTTTGACCAAAGGTAGTAATATCATTAGTAAGAAGTTTAATAGTAGAAGCAGCACTACTAGTACTTGCTAAGCCTATATAGAGACAGATACTTTTCTCAGAAGATGTAATATTTTTATCTTCAGAACTACATTTATTTTTTACCACTTTTTTAAAGTATCTAACCGATTCTTTTAAGTCTGCAACAGCTGTTGCAGATGTCATTGAAGAGAGTTTTGTTGTAAAGTCAGAAAAACCATTGCTAGTAGTATTAGCAGTATTTGTTAGAGTTGAGAGAAGATTTTTTAATGTTAATCCTGCTCTACCCATATATGCAGATGCTAAAAGTATATAATCATTGTGGCTACTTGCAAGTGGCTTCAATTTATCTATGACACCTTGAAAATCTCCATTATCTAACATCTGTTGTACTTCCAGTTTTAATTCACCTTTGTTACTAGTATTATCACCACATCCACTCATAAGTAGTGTAAATACGGTTAACAAACCTATAATTGTATTTTTTAACATTATGTTCTCCTTGAATGAAGAATTATAGCATAAAAATGAGTAAAGAGTTCTTTATGTGTTTTTTTGGTAAAATAAAATAATATATTTTCAAGAAAGATTAAAAATAGATGAACACAGAACAATACATTTTAGAGACAATAAAGAGACGCCCACTTATCATAGATGGTGCTATGGGTACACAGCTTCAAGAGCGTGATGATCAGATATCTAAAGAAGCATGGGTAGGAAATGAGGGATGTAATGAGCTCTTAAATATTACAGCTCCTGAAGTACTTAGCGAAATCTTTCATGCTTATCTTACTGCTGGAGCTGATCTTATCACAACAAATACCTTTGGCTCTTTTTCTTGGGTTTTAGATGAGTATCAGATAGGTGATCGTGCTTATGAACTTACAAAAGCTGGGGCAGAGCTTGTTAAACAAAAATGTATAGAGTTCTCTACACCAGAGCATCCACGTTTTTGTCTTGGGAGTGTTGGACCAGGAACAAAACTCCCCTCTTTAGGGCATATCGCTTATGATGTGATGTATTCAGGATATACGGAGTTTTGTAAGGCACTTATAGAGGGTGGTGCAGATATATTTCTACTAGAGACTTGTCAAGATCCACTCCAGATAAAAGCAGCACTCCACGCGGCTCAAGAGGCAAATCGCCAGATGCAAACAGAACTTCCTATTATGGTCTCTGTTACTATTGAATTGAGTGGGACTATGCTTATTGGTACTGATACTACGACTATTGCTACTATTTTAGAGCCCTTTGATATCTTAAGTCTTGGGTTTAACTGTGGAACAGGTCCAGAACAAGTTCTTAAGCATGTAAAAACTCTTTCAGAACTTTGGCATAAGCCTATCTCTGTGCATGCTAATGCAGGTCTTCCTCAAAACCGTGGAGGATATACTTACTATCCTATGGGACCAGATGAGTTTGTAGAACAACAAGAGAAGTTTTTAAATTATGATGGTGTGAGTTTTTTAGGTGGCTGTTGTGGAACAACCCCACAGCATATCCGTGCACTAGTCAATGCAGTGACAAACAGAAGACCAAAGGCAGCGACAGGAAGACATAAAACATCCATAGCCTCACTCTTTAATACAACATTACTCAAGCAGGAACCTGCTCCACTCCTTATGGGGGAGCGCTCAAACGCCACAGGAAGTAAAGCTTTCCGTGAACTTCTTTTAGCAGAAGATTATGAAGGTACTCTCTCTGTAGCACAACAGCAAGTTCGAGCAGGTGCACATATGATAGATGTCAATGTAGGTTTTGCAGGACGTGATGAGACAAAAGATATGACAGCAGTAATCGGGATGTACAATCAAAAAATTGCACTACCTCTCATGCCCGATTCAACTTCTACAAAAGGGCTTGAAACTGCACTCAAACATATAGGTGGAAAACCAGTTTTAAACTCTGTCAACCTTGAAGATGGAGAGCAAAAATTTGATGCAGTGTGTCAACTCGCCAAAAAGTTTGGTACCTCTCTGGTTTGTCTTACTATTGATGAAAAAGGAATGGCAAAAACTGTAGAAGATAAGCTTAAGGTAGCTGATCGTATCATCAACTTAGCTACAAATAGACATAGTATAAAAAAAGAGGATTTGATTTTTGATGTATTGACCTTTACACTAGGAAGTGGAGATGAGGAGTATTGGGATGCTGGGATCAACACGATAGAGGCTATCCGTGCACTTCGTAAAAAACACCCTGAAGTAAGTGCGACTCTAGGGCTCTCAAATATCTCATTTGGATTAGATAAAGATGCACGCCCATATCTCAACTCTATGTTCTTACACCACTGCATAAAAGCAGGACTTACTTCAGTCATTATCAATGTAAAACACATTATTCCTATTAATAAAATCACAAAAGAGGATCAAAAAATATGTGATGATCTTATCTTTAATAGAGAACCAAATGGGGAAGCACTCTTTAATTTTATAGAACATTTTAGCACTAAAGAGGCTGTAGATAATGATGCAGTAGATGAAGAATATCTTGCAATGAGTGATGAAGAAAGAATTGCAAAACTTCTTATGGATGGAGATAAAGAGCGAATGATCCCACTTGTTGAGGAAGTACGCCATAAGATAAAGCCTGAAGTTATTGTAAACGAGATACTCATAGATGCAATGAAAGTAGTTGGTGAGCTTTTTGGTAGTGGACAGATGCAACTTCCTTTTGTACTCCAGTCAGCTGAAACTATGAAAAAGACAGTAGATTATCTCAATCCGTATCTTCCAAAAGTGGAAAAAGAGGTAAATACAACTCTAGCTCTTGGAACTGTAAAGGGGGATGTTCATGATGTTGGAAAAAATCTTGTAGATATTATCCTCTCTAATAATGGTTACAAAGTTAAGAACCTTGGTATAAAAGTAGAACTTGAGAGTTTTTTAGAGACTATGGAGCAAGAGCATATATCTGCATTAGGTATGAGTGGTCTGCTAGTAAAGTCCACACAAGTTATGCTTGAAAACCTTAACACACTTGAAGAGAGAGGCATTAAAATTCCTATCTTACTTGGTGGAGCAGCTCTTACTCGTAGCTTCATAGATGATTTTTGTCGTCCTGCCTATAGTGGTCCTATCTTTTACTGTAAAGATGCCTTTGATGGTGTTACAGCTATGAGCCGTATAGAAGCAGGAAATCTTGACACAAATTTGCATCCTGATGCACCTGTAATCGAGAGAGTTGCAAAGGAGGAGGTCATTATCCCTCCATTTGAAGAGCTTAAAATGCCTAAGCGTGATATTACTATCCCTACTCCTCCATTTTGGGGAAGACGTGAGATAAAACTAACCCAACAGCAAATAGAGATGGCGTTTGAATGGATAAATCACAAAATACTTTTTAAATCGCGTTGGGGATATAGTTCAAAGGGAATGAAAAAGGAGGAGTATCAAAAGCAACTTGATGAGGTAGTTTGGCCAGCTTATGAGAGATTAAAAAAACAGTTTATAGAGCAAAAGCTTTTTGATCCTACTATTATTTATGGTTATTGGCCATGTAGAAGTGATGATAATGAACTCCTCATTTTTGATGAGTCAGAGGGCTACTTTAGCGAAAAAGATAGAAATAATCAGAGTTTAGAAGAGGTAAAGGAAAATTGTGTAGAAAAGTTCTTCTTTCCAAGGCAGAGAAAACAGCCACACCGTGCTCTCAGTGACTTCTTTCATAGAGACAAACACGATGTAATAGCTTTGACTTGTGTAAGTGCTGGAAATAAACTTAGTGAAATAGAACGAGAGATATATGAAAAAGGTAACTACACAGAGTATTATCAATTTCATGGACTTGGCGTTGAACTTGCTGAAGCTCTTGCAGAGATAGCACATAAGCAAATACGACTTGATCTAAACATCGCAGAGGGGGAGAAACCGACTTTAGCAGATGTACAGATGAACAGGTATCAAGGTAGCCGTTACAGTTTTGGTTATGCAGCATGTCCTAACCTAGAACTCAACCGCCCACTTTTTAATCTCTTAAAGCCTGAAGAGTTTGGTATACAACTGAGTGAGACTTTTCAGATTCACCCTGAGCAGAGTACTTCTGCATTAGTAGTTTATCATCCCAATGCTACTTATTATAATGTCTAAAGAGGGAGCATAATAAATCTTTTATAACTAAAAGTTTATCTTCTACGGTAAGAGAGTGCTTCTAAAAGATGCTCTTTCTTTATAGTATCACTCTTAGCCAAATCAGCAATAGTCCTTGCAACTTTTTGTACCTTTTTTATACTGCGAAAAGAGAGAGTAAAACGTGAAATGGCCATGTCTAAAACATTCTGTACCTCTTCACTCAAAGCACAATACATATCTATCTCTTTGTCGCTTAAATTTGCATTGAACTCTTTTTGCCCGCGTTTTTTTGCTCGCATATGTGCTTTGACAACCATTTCATGCATCTCTAATGAGCTCAAACTAGGGGTATCGCTACTACTAACATTTTGCATTACAACATTTAGATCTATTCTATCTAAGAAGGGATCACTAAGTCTATTTTTATATTT
The DNA here is from genome assembly GCA_021766785.1 of Sulfurimonas sp. endosymbiont of Alviniconcha boucheti. Classification (GTDB taxonomy): domain Bacteria; phylum Campylobacterota; class Campylobacteria; order Campylobacterales; family Sulfurimonadaceae; genus Sulfurimonas. The sequence goes on along the minus strand of JAICBP010000083.1, from coordinate 132,904 downwards.
TTGAATTTCGAGTTCATTACATCTGCACTCTTTACTTTCATCTAAAAGATTACCACATGGACAAGGGTTCATAGCCCCTATAAAAAGAAATTTTGCAGGATAAGAGACTTTAGAATTTACACGAGATATGCGAATCTTTTTATCCTGCATAGGTTCACGAAGAGACTCTAATATGTTTTTGCTAAAGTGTGGAAGTTCATCAAAAAATAGTATGCCATTATGAGCAAGACCAACTTCTCCAATTTTTGCTTTATAACTTCCACCACCAAAGACAGAAGCACTTGTAGAAGTGTGGTGCACTATTTGCATAGCTCTTCTAGGTTGAAAATTTGGCTCTGCCCCATCGAGTATCTCTAATTTTACTTTTTCAAGAATATCAGAATTACTCATGGGAGGGAGGATATAACGAAGTCGTGAAGCTATCATACTCTTACCACAGCCAGGACTTCCCTCAAGAATGATATTATGAAATCCAGCGGCAGCAATAAGTGCTGCACGTTTGGCGATCTCTTGTCCCTTTACATCTAAAAAATCCTCTTCATACTTTTTTGTATAGTAGTATTTCTCCCCATCCATCTCATAAAAGGGTGCTTCTATACAACTGCTCTCCACACTAGGGGAGAGGATCTCTTGATCTTTCAGTGCAGCTACTGCTTCTCTAAGTGTTTTGACTCCATAAAACTCCACATCTGGAATTTTAGAAAGTTTTTCTAAGGACTCAAAAGGAACTATTGCTTTGTGTATAAGTTTTTGATTTGCAAGAGAAAGAATGAGAGGATAGAGCTGAATATTCTCTTTGACAACTCCATCAAGCCCTAACTCTCCAAACACAAACCACTCAGTCAAATCAGACTCATCACCATGAAGTAGTATCAGTATTGCCATAGAAAGATCAAATTGTGAACCAGATTTAGAGAGTTCAGATGGTGCAAGTGAAAAAGTAATCCGTTTAGGTGGAAATGAAAACTCATTACTCAAAAGTGCAGATTTGACTCTCTCTTTAGATTCGCTGACATCTATACTAGGTTTTCCTACTATTGAAAAGGATGGAAGTCCTTTGGTAAGAGTAGATTCTACTTCTATGACTTTAGCATCAAGACCTTCATAGGTCGCACAAAGTAACTTTTTCATAAGAATTACCTTTATTAGAGATAGTGAATAGTATCGTGATTTTTTAGATGTAGAAGAAAATATGACAAATTGTCATATTTATGAGGATTTTTTCTCTTTTTTCATACGCTTATACTCTTTTTCAAACTTTTTTCGACGTCCATAAGAGAGTTTGTCTATAAAAAGAATTCCTTCTAAATGATCTATCTCGTGTTGGATTGCAATAGCTAAAAGTTCATCTGCCTCAAGGGTTTTTCTATTACCCTCTCTATCTTGGTAGTTAAGTGTAACTGTTTTATGGCGTTTGATCTCTTCATAAAATTTAGGTACACTTAAACACCCCTCTTGGTAAGTAGTTTCTCCAGCACTTTTTATGATAACTGGATTTATAATCTCCAAAAGATTTTTTTGATCTTGCTCATCCTCTTCATTTGGAATATTTACAATAAAAGCACGAATTGGGTGTGCTACCTGAATAGCTGCAAGACCTATACCATTTGTATTTATCATAATAGAATACATATCATCGAGTAAGAGATGGAGTCTCTTGTCAAAATTTTTTACTTCTTTTGATTTAAGTTTTAATCTTTTATCTGGGTACTCTATTATATTTAATTTCATGTAAATTCTCTACTTAGACGCTAAAGAGTAATCAATATTTTTTTAGCATTGGAAAATTCTTTTCTTTTTTCTTTATTTTTTGTCATTTTTTTGTAGTACTTCATCAATCATACCATATTTTTTTGCTTCATTTGCACTCATAAAATTATCACGATCTGTATCTTTTTCAACTTGTTTTAGTGTTTTACCTGTATTTTTTGCTAAGATACTATTAAGCTCAGCTTTCATACGAAGAATCTCTTCTGCTTGAATCTGAATATCTGTTGCTTGACCTTGAGCACCACCTAAAGGCTGGTGAATCATAATGCGAGCATGAGGGAGGGCATAACGCTTGCCCTTTTCACCAGAACTTAAAAGAAATGCACCCATAGAAGCTGCTTGACCGATGCAGATAGTAGCAACAGCAGGACGGATATAATTCATGGTATCAAAGATCGCCATACCAGCAGTAACAACACCACCTGGAGAGTTAATATAAAAATAGATATCTTTCTCTGGATCTTCTGCTTCAAGAAATAGAAACTGTGCCACTATAGTAGAGGCAACAGCATCATTGACCTCTCCACTAAGCATAACAATTCTGTCTTTAAGAAGACGAGAATAGATATCATAAGAACGTTCACCACGCCCTGTTTTCTCTACTACATAAGGAATATACGACATGATTTATGCTAACTTTTCATTAAGAAGAGTAGAGAGAACTCTATCTTCTAGCATTGACATTTGAATAGCTGGAAGGTACCCTGCATCTTTGTAGTGCTCATATGCTTTTTGAGGGTCTTGACCCATCTGCATAGCTTCGAAGTAGATAGTCTGCATAATTTCTTGCTCTTGTATTTTTATATTTTTTTCAAGTGCGATAGTATCGATGATGAAAGTAGCTTTTACACTTTTTACAGCTTCCTCACGGAAAGTCTCACGGAGTTCATTTACTTTGTCTTGGTTCTCACGAAGCTCGTTGATCTCATCTTCACTCATAGTTGAGGCTTTCTTGTTAAGAGCCATATCTATCTCTTGCTCAACAATAGACTCAGGAAGATCAAAATGTAAAGAGTTCACTAATGTCTCAAGAAGTTTTGGTTTTAGATCTTCATTATAAAGCTTACTAAGAGCTTCATTCTCTAATTGAGTTTTTACCTGTTCTTTCAGTTTTTCTAAAGTGGCATTTTCTTCGCCTGGAAGTATTTTAGCAGCTAATTCATCATTGATCTCTACTTCTTCTTTTACTTTTATACCTACTACATTTACTTTAAATTCAGCATCTTTACCAGCTAAGTCACCACCATAGTTCTCAGGAAAAGTAACATTAATTGTTACCTCTTCATCACGTTTAACACCAACAAGTTGATCTTCAAAACCTGGGATGAACTGATTTGAACCAAGTTCAAGTGCATGACCTTCTGCCTTACCACCATCAAACGCCACACCATCAATAAAACCTTCAAAGTCAATAATAGCAGTATCACCAAGTCTCATCTTTCGGTTACGTTTAATATCTACTAATGGAGCTTGAGACTCTGCTAAAGTCTTAATACGAGCATCAACATCTGCATCACTACTCTCTGGTTTTGTAAAGTCAGGAACAGATGAAGAAACATCACTTAGATCAATAGTTGGACGAATAGCAACTTTTATAGCTACTTCTATTTTGTCATCACTTTTGTCAAATTTAGTAATATTGGGTTCACCAAGTAAAGATTCATTTGCAATTTCTAACTCTTTTAATCCTTTAGCAAGAAGCTCACGGAGTGCTTCGGATTCAGCATCTTCTACTAATTTTTTACCATATTGCTTCTTTACAATAGCTATAGGTACTTTACCTTTACGAAAACCTTGAACATTTGCAGTCTTACTAAGTTGTTTAGCAATTTTGTCAATATTGGCGTTTATTTCATCCATAGAGATCGTTGCAGTAAGCTCTGCATTTGCAGTGTTGATTTTTGTTGATTTGATTTCCATCAATTTCCTTTATATTAAATGATAGCCAATTGGACTATTTTATTTTGCTTATTTTAACATAAAACTGCTTTTATCTAGCTTTTACAAAGTTTTGGTTTATAATTTAGCACGAGTAACCAAATAATTGCAAAATCTATCATCACATCTGCAAAGTTAAAAACAGCAAAACCATCCTGTCCAAAGAGAGGATAAGGCCAAGCATGATAATAAAACATATCTACTACACCCTCATGAATAAACCTATCATAAACATTTGAAAATGCTCCACCAAGTAAAATACCGATAGGTAGTGCATAGCAAATTTTTTGAAGATAAATAGCATAAGCAAGTACACCTATAATGAGAAGTAATTGTAAATATTTTAAATATTCTGCAAGAAAACTAAACATTGAAAATGCAACACCTTTATTGTAAACAAGAATTAAATCCATATATTCACTGTAATATCTGTACCCATCTAAAAAGAGTGACTTAATAGTTTGATCTATTATAAAAATACCTACAAGCATAAAAAGTAAAACTGTTAATAAACGCAACATATAATTTGACCTAGGCATTGAGAGCTTTACTAAAGAAGTCACTCAGTTCTCTCATTCGTTGATTTATAAGCTTTGCATCTTTAGCTTCAAGAAGTATGCGAAGCTTATTTTCAGTTCCTGAATATCGCACAAGTTGTCTTATTCCCTCTTCTTCAAGAGCTTTGAGCCTTTCATCGAGACTCTCTATTTCATTAAGAGGTTTTTTTGTTCTTACTTGAAGATTTATCAACTTTTGTGGGTAGAGAGGAAAAGGGCGTAGTGCTTCTGAGGCAAATTGTTTTTTATCTATAAGAAGGGCAAGTACTTGTAAAGCACTCACAAGTCCATCTCCTGTTTTTGCAAAATCATGCATAATCACATGCCCACTCTGTTCACCACCAAAATTAATGCCTTCTCTCTTCATAATCTCTAAAACATGTTTATCTCCAACATTTGAACGCCAGAGTTTTATTCCATTCTCTTGCATATAATCATCGAGACCTTGATTGCTCATCACAGTTGTAACAATACCACTACCCTTGAGAAGTCCAAGCTTATTAAGATGCACACCAAGAGCACCGAGGAGTTGGTCACCATCAATCACTTCACCTCTTTCATCTACCACAACAAGTCTATCAGCATCTCCATCAAGAGCAATACCTAAATCTGCTCTGTACTGAATAACGGCTTCGCTTACATTTTTAGGGTATAGTGCACCACACCCTTCATTGATATTAAAACCATTAGGTTTGTTATGCATTACTATAACATCAGCACCTAACTCTTCAAGTATGGTCGGCCCCACTTTATATGCAGCACCATTAGCTGTATCTAAGACAATACGCATCCCCTGTAGAGTAAGACAACGTGGAAAAGAGTTTTTGAGCTGAACTATATAACGACCTATGACATCATCTATACGTTTTGCCTTTCCTATAGATTTTGTAGTTGCTTGAGCTGCATAAATTGTATCACTGTCAAAATAGATCCTCTCTATCTCCTCCTCAACCTCACAAGGAAACTTATCTCCTTTTCCATCAAAGAATTTTATACCATTATCTTCATAGGAGTTGTGTGAAGCTGAGATCATTATTCCAGCATCACAGCGCATATTTTCTGTAATAAATGCAATGGCAGGAGTAGGCATAGGTCCTATCTGAATAACATCAAATCCAACAGCAGTTAACCCACATACTATGGCATTTTCTATCATATAACCACTTCGGCGTGTATCTTTGCCTACGAGTATTTTATTTGTCTTGGCACTCTTTTTGAGGTATATCCCAGCCGCCATTGCTACTTTCATTGCTACTTGAGCGCTTAAAAAAGTACCTGCTTTACCTCTAACACCATCTGTACCAAATAGTTCCATCTCTATTTCCCTGTCTTTTATCTGTAAAATGCAAATGGTCACGAAACAGTCCAACTAACATTTAGGGTATTTTACCACCCTTTAACTTAATTTTAATTATCTTTAAGCTATTATTGCGCACTTAAATTCCAAAAAGGACTAAAAATGGCAAATCATAAGTCATCAATTAAGAGAATTCGTCAAACAATCGTTCGTACAGAACGTAACCGTTTTTACAGAACACGTCTTAAAAATATCGTTAAAGATGTTAATTCGGCAGTAGAAGCTGGTAACAAAGAAGAAGCGACGATAGCACTAAAAGTTGCTAATCAACAAATTCACAAATTTGTAAGCAAAGGTGTTCTTAAAAAAGAGACTGCCGCTCGAAAAGTAAGTCGTCTACATAAATCTGTAAACGCACTATAATTAGAGCATAAATTATGCTCGCAGATAAACTCACACCGTTTATCAACCGTTATAATGAACTTGGCGAGATGCTAAGTTCTCCTGACATCACTTCTGACATCAAACGTATGACAGACCTTTCAAGAGAACAATCAAATCTTTTACCAATAGTAGAAAAAGCTAAAGAGTATCAAACTCTTATCGTAGATATCGCTGATACAAAAGAGATGCTTAGTGATGCTGAAATGGGTGAAATGGCAAAAGAGGAACTGAAAGAACTTGAACCTCGTAAACAAGAACTTGAAGAAGAGATAAAAGTACTACTCCTTCCAAAAGATCCAAATGATGATAGAAATATTATTGTGGAACTTCGTGCTGGTGCTGGTGGTGATGAAGCGGCTATCTTTGTAGGTGATCTTTTTGATGCCTATACTCGCTATGCAGACCTTAGAGAGTGGAAGATAGAACTCATATCTAGCTCTCCATCCGATGCAGGTGGATATAAAGAAGTCACTGCTCTTATTAAGGGTGAACAGGTCTATAGTCGGTTGAAATATGAAGGTGGGACACACCGTGTACAGCGTGTCCCTCAAACAGAGTCTCAAGGTCGTGTTCACACTTCAGCAATAACAGTAGCAGTAATGCCAGAAGTTGATGATGTTGAAGTGACGATTGAAGATAAAGATTTAAAAATAGATGTGATGCGCTCTTCTGGATGTGGTGGTCAGTCAGTAAATACTACTGATTCAGCAGTACGTATTACTCACTTGCCTACCGGTTTGGTAGTAACAAACCAAGATCAGAAATCACAACACAAAAACCGTGAAAAAGCTATGAAAGTTCTTAAAGCAAGACTTTTTGATTTAGAGATGCAAGCCAAACAGTCTGAAAATGCAGCAGAACGTGCAGCACAAGTAGGAAGTGGAGATAGATCAGGACGCATTCGCACATACAACTACCCACAAAACCGTATGAGTGATCATAGAATTAACCTTACTCTTTATCGTTTAAATGAGATTATGAATGGTGGACTTCTTGATGAAGTTATCGAACCACTTATAGCTGATAATCAAGCAAAAATTGTCGAGGCAGCTGGACTCTAAGTGATGAACTTGTCATTTTCGCTTCTTTTTTCTATATGTGGGTTTACTCCCACTCTGTATTAAAAGTATTGACAACTCGACCTTCAAAAGTAATTGTTTTCTCATTCGTACCAAGGTAAAGCGTCTCACCACTTGTTGGATAGACTTCTATACTCTGGTTTATTAAACCCTCTTGCAAAGCTCTGTAAAAACAAGCTGCCATCCCTGTACCACATGCTAGTGTTTCATCCTCTACTCCTCGTTCATAGGTTCTTACCCGCATATTTTCACCTACAATACAGCAGATATTTACATTTGCATTGTATTTAAAACGTAGTTCATTTGCTTCTTTTAGATCAAAATTACTGACATTGTCTTGTATGCAAACTAGATGAGGTACACCAGTGTTGATAAGCCACCATGTATTACCATTATGCTTGATACCTTTCTCAAGTATCTCTGGTGAGGTTAGTTCACTCTTTACCATCGCACTTTTAGGAGTCCACTTTCTCACTTCGGCGTTTATCACACCTGCACCAGTTAAAAAACTCATTTTCTCTTTGGCAAGTCCCTGTGTAAATGCGAAGTGTGCACAGGCACGAGACCCATTACCACACATATCTGCATGACTGCCATCAGCATTGTAAAACTGCCACTCAAAGTCGAGAGTTTCATGAGGTAGTACAACTATAAGTCCATCAGCACCCACACCATTTTGACGATGGCAAAGCTCTTTTGCTAACTCTGTTCTATCCTCTTTGACTTCATTAAAAAATAGAACAAAATCATTTCCATTGGCACTATACTTTGCTAACTGCATCTCACTCTCCTACTTTAAATACTTCTTTTTAATGATTGCTACAAAATTCTCACACTCTTGTTGAAGATGTTTAAGATCTTTTGAGTTGTCTATTACCCAAGTTGCTCTCTCTCTTTTTTCCTGTATAGGAAGTTGTGTAGCGATTCTATTTAATGACTCCTCTTTAGAGTAGCCATTTCGTTTCATAAAACGTTCAAGTTGTACATCTGCTGGAGTAAAAACGACAACACTCTCCTTAATATCATAAGAGTTATTTTCAAAAAAGAGTGGGATGTCTATGAGGTAGGGAAACTTGAGTTTGTCCTGCTTCTCACTACGTTTGAGTATCTCAGTACGGATTTTAGGGTGTAAAAACTCTTCTAAAGTTCTTTTTGCTTCTCTATTTGAGAAGACAAAAGTCCCAAGCTTTGTGCGATCGACCTTTCCTAAACTTAAATACTCACTTCCATAAGTCTTTTTAACCCAAGATACAGAATTATCGAGAATCTCATGACTTATGGTATCAGCATCAATAATGCGCATACCATTGAGCATTAAAAGTGAAGCAACAGTACTTTTCCCAGTAGCGATACTCCCAGTCAGTGCAATAGCATACTCATAAGCCATTTAGTTTTTAATGATCCCTAGGTACTCTTTTCTAATGTGGTTACCCATAGCAAATGCACCAATATGTACATCACAATTATAGTATTGTAAACCATCAAGCATATCTGCACGGTGTAAAATGAGATCAGCAGTTGGATGGTACTCTTTAGATGCTAAAAGTGATAGATTGTTGTTACCTACATGAAAGGGCATAATTATTTTTGTATATTTACCAAGAACTTCCATAATTTGCTTATTTGCTTGTGTCTCACTAAGTGGAGGGATAGTTGTTACTAAAAGGCCATCAGCCTTTAGTACACGATTGTAGTGAGCAAGTACAGCTGCATTAGCATCCATCTCTGTGATGACTACATCATAAGATGCATCTTTTACATCACGTAATAAGTCTATATTTTCAGAGATAACATTACAACCGATGCCATCATGCTTCTGTATTTCGGTAACAAAACCTGTAGCATTTTCACTGATTACTAATACATTTTTAGGGCTCTTATTTGTACAAACGCCAACATGAACCATCATTTCATTATATATAAACTCTTTCATTAATATTTCCTTCTTTATTGGTGCGATTTTAACCACTTTTGGATTAATTTTACTTAATAAAGATATAATTACATAATATTTATGATAAAGTTAAAGGTAAAAGAGTAGATTATAAAAAACTTACCTATCTTCTTTTTTTGCAAATAAGTATGATATACCTCTAATGTGGAGAAAAAATGAGTCAAATTAGTTATAAAGATGCTGGTGTAGATATTGATGCTGGAAATAATTTTGTTGAAAATATTAAGCCACTTGTAAAAGCGACAAAGATTCCAGGAGTGATAGGAGGGATAGGTTCATTCGCTGGTGCATTTGAACTGCCAACTGGCTTTAAAGAACCTGTAATGTTAGCAGCAACTGATGGCGTTGGGACAAAGCTCAAGCTTGCTATAGATAGCGGGATACACAATACTGTAGGTATTGATCTTGTAGCTATGTGTGTCAATGATCTTATTTGTAATTTTGGGACACCCTCTTTCTTTCTTGACTACTATGCAACTGGGAAGCTAGATGTTTTAAATGCGACAAATGTAGTAGCTGGTATAGCCGAAGGCTGTAAGCAATCTGAGTGTGCTCTTATCGGTGGAGAGACTGCTGAGATGCCTGGTATGTACTCTGAGGATGATTATGATCTTGCTGGTTTTGCAGTAGGTGTAGCAGAGAAGTCAGAGATGGACAGAGTAAGTCTTGTTCGTGCTGGTCATAAACTTATAGCACTTCCATCTTCAGGACTTCACTCAAATGGCTTTTCATTAGCCCGTAAAGTTCTTTTTGAAAAGATGGGTATGAAATTTGAAGATGAGTTTTGCGGTAAAAGCCTTATAGAGACACTTCTGACACCAACAAATATTTATGTAAAAACTTTTAAAACTCTTAAAGATGAGATAGTAGCTATGGCACATATTACAGGTGGTGGTATAGTAGAAAACCTTCCTCGTGTTCTTCCTGAGAATTTAATGGCTGTAGTAGATGAAGATACTATTCGTGTTCTTCCTATCTTTGAGCTTATGAGTGAGTATGTAGAGCGTTCAGAGATGTTTAGAGCATTTAACATGGGTGTAGGAATGATACTTGTTGTCGAAGAGAAGAGTGTTGCCACAGTTCTTGAAAAAGCAGAGGGTTCTTATCTTATTGGTGAGATTAAAGAAGGCAAACGCGAAGCTAAACTGATCTAGTTTTAATTTAAATTTAGAGAGTTACAAGACTGCAGAAATTTCTAGAGCATGCATTTATAGCACCAGCTGATAATACATGCAAACTTCTATTAGAGTAATTATAGTATAATGTGCTTATGAATTATAAAGAGATAGTACAAGAGACTTTAAACATAGAGGCACAAACCTTATTAAAAGCAGCAACACTCATTGATGATGTATTTGAGAGGGTGGTCGATATGATACTTAAGTGTAAGGGAAAACTTATCATCACTGGTGTAGGGAAGAGTGGACTTATCGGTGCGAAAATGGCAGCGACATTTGCTTCTACTGGAACACCTAGTTTTTTTCTTCATCCTACTGAAGCACTTCATGGTGATCTTGGTATGATAGATGAGAATGATGTTGTTATAGGGATAAGTTATAGTGGTGAGAGTGAAGAGTTGAACTCTATTCTCCCTCATATTAAACGCTTTGGCGTTCCAGTTATTGGGATGACAAAAAAGAGAGACTCTACATTAGGCAGAGCTAGTAATATGATTATAGAGGTGTATGTAGAAAAAGAGGCTTGTCCTATTGATACTGCACCGACTAGCTCTACAACACTAACACTTGCTCTTGGTGATGCTCTTGCTGTCTGTTTGATGCGAGCTAAAGATTTTCAAAAGAGTGACTTTGCCTCTTTTCATCCAGGTGGTACTCTTGGTAAAAAACTTTTTGTGAAAGTGTCAAATCTTATGCAAGAGAAAAATCTTCCTATCATAAGTAAAGATGCAAAAATCAAGGATGCCATAATTAGCATTAGTGAGGGATGTTTAGGGACTACACTTGTAACAGATGAGGATGGAAAGCTTCTAGCACTTTTGAGTGATGGAGATATTAGGCGTGCACTCTTGAGTAAAAATTTCTCTTTAGAGGATGAAGCACTCAAGTATGCGACACTAAATCCTATGACATTGGATAATGCAGATATCTTAGCAAGTGATGCATTAGTTTTCATAGAAGAAAAAAAAATACAACTGCTCGTTGTGACAGATAAAAAGAAAAATATACAAGGTGTTCTTCATATTCATATGCTGATAGAAAAAGGAATCTCATGAAAAATAATGAGCTTTATAGATTAGAGAAAATATGCAAACATTAAAAGAGATAGTACAATGATGAGATTAAACAAATTTATAGCACACTACTCGACCTATTCAAGACGTGAAGCTGATAAAGCTATACAAGATGGATATGTCCGTATAAATGGGGAGATACAAGAGAATCCAGCAACACAGGTAGATGAGAAGAGTGATGTTGTTTATGTAAGTGGAAAACAGATAAGTCGCCAAGAGAAGTACACGGTGATAGTATATAATAAACCCAAAGGAGAGCTTGTAACAAAGTCTGACCCTAAAGGTCGCCGCACTATTTATGATTCATTACGTAAAGAGTTTAAGCATTATATTCCTGTAGGGCGACTTGATTTTGCAAGTGAGGGACTTCTTCTCTTAACAGATGCTTCGCATGTTGCAACAGCACTTATGAAGTCAGATCTTGAACGCCGTTATAAGATAAAGATAAGGGGAGAAGTTACTTCAGAGATGGAAACTGCTATGCTTGAGGGAATGTATATAGAAGATGCAACTGCTGGTGGACACTCACACTCTAATATTACTTCTATGGAGTTTAAACCATTCTTGGGATATAAAATCCAGAAAAATGCACATAATTACTCTATCTTAAAAGTGGCGATAAGTGAGGGAAAAAATCGTGAGCTTCGCCGTTTTTTTGCTCACTTTGATGCAGAGATAGCAGATTTAAAACGTATAAGTTTTGCAGAGATAGAGCTTAATAACCTACCTACTGGAAAGACAAGATACCTCTCTCGTAGTGAATACTCGGCACTTTTTAGCTTTTTAAAAGCAGAGGAAAAGCTCGCTCGTGAGATGGCTGGAAATAAAAATAAGAAAAAGTAGTAGTTAGTTTTTTTAATAATTTTGGTATGCTCTTACTCTTTTAACAGACTACATTCCCACCCATCGTACATACCATCTAAAGACTCACTCATATCTATTATCTCGATAGTAAGCGCATCTATCTCATAATAGTGAGGCTTTCCTTTTTTATAAAACTGTATGCCATACATTGTTTTACCTTGAAAGGGTACTTCTATGCTCTTTTGTTTGTGAAACCCTTTCTCCTCCAAAAGAGCAATAAATTTTTTTCGATTTATTTTATTTTCAAAATAAACTTTATGTTCTATTGCTCGTTCTACTTTAAGAGTATCACCTTGTTTTTTTAGACTATCACAAGAGTGATGGTTTGCTATGATTTGCCACTCACGTGTAGTTGGAAAAAGTAGTTTTTGATAGATCTCCCATTCTATATCAATACGCGATCCAAATTCATACTCATAGTTACTAAAATAGTTCATAGCAGACTCTACAGTATTTCTCCACTCAAAATCCATTTTTAAATAATATATAAAATGTACCTCACCTTGAGAGATAACTCTTCCTATATATTTTCCACTCCTCCATCTAAGTGACTCCATCTCTAATCTATCTTCTATAAATCCGACATCATCTGACTCTTCCTGAGTAACTAATCCATCCTCTGTTGGATTATTGAGTTTTACTTTTACAAATCCTGCATATATATATTCAGCATTTGGCACACTATCTGCCATACCTGCATTAAATGAAACTATTGCCTTTTTGCCCTCTATAGGTTTAGCATAACTTTCCCAATACTCTTGCATCTTTTACTCCATCTCTAGACTCATGAGAAACATATCTTCTCCATCATTTACTTTTATATTTGTAGATTTACATTTTTGGCAACAGTAGTGAATCTTCTCTAATACACTAACAGACTTACACTCTTGACACTCTATGCAAAGAGGTTGAATATTCATTACAAAACTAGCATTATGGCAGATAGTTTTTTCTTTAAAAGTATTAAATGCTATTTCGAGAAGATGAGCTTCAATTCCACTCATTACACCTATCTTTACTACTACTTTTGTCACTTTTGTGGCTTCATTCTCTTTTGCTACATCCTCTATCTGCTCTAATAGAGCTTGCACCACACTATATTCATGCATAGCTATCCCCTTGTAATCTTTTTGGTGTCTTGGTTGGACATACTTTATAGACAAAATTGTGTCTGAGTGTATGAAAATTACTTGACACATCCCAAAACTCTGCATACATCTTTTTAAGTTCTGTTTGTTTACACCGCTCCATATTTTCTCGTTCTTTTTCTATTTTATCTTGTTTTTTCGAGATAAAATCTTCATCATAGCATGAAGATGAAAAGTTATGTAACTTCTCATAATAGTTATTTTCAGCAAAAACCTCATCTATCATACCTACATTTTTTGCATACTCTACAGAGATAGGTAATGCTTTATTAAGAATCTTATTTGAGATCTCTTCCCCCACTCTTTTTGGCAATGTATAAGTATGATATTCACTTCCACTTAAACCTAAGGTCTTATAATGAGGATTTAACACTACACTCTCTTTTGCTATGATATAGTCACAAGCTAGTGCTAAAAAAACACCACCTGCACCTGCATTTCTCGTAAGTGATGCAATGGTTACAACTTCATTAGCTTCAAGTATAGACTTTATAAGATCATTCATAGCATTAATATTACTCCATCCATCTTCACCCTGTTTTTTTGAGTCTTCTAAGATATTAAGGTGGATACCGTTACTAAAAAAGTCCATTCCACCAACAAGCACTATAACTTCGTATTCTTCTTTAAGATACTCAAATGCATATTTAAGACGAATACACTGTTTGGAACTCATAGCACCATTGTGAAAATTAAAAGAGAGATAAGCGACATTATCACACTTCTCTACACTCATCTCATAAAATGTCTCATAGCTCTTATCAAATAGTAGGGGCAACCTCTGCTCTTTTACTCCTACTATTCTCTCTTTTAGAACATAAGTAGCTGGTAGTTTAAATTTATGAGGCTCTTTAAGATGACTTATCCAAAGTGCCCCATCTTTTGTGCCAATACAGATCGCTCCATCACGTTTGGCTAAAACGTCTTTGATACCACCTCTTAATCTCTCCTCTTTATGAGCACCAAAGAGATAGCACTTAACACCCATAATAGTGTCTAATACACCTGGAAAACTATCTGAGAGGTGAATTTTAGCTATTATCTTTTCAGTATGATCATTCTCCCAATCAATCTTGCGCGTCTCCTGATTAAACTGTTTATGAAGAGGATTTAGTATTTGTGGCAAATCCAAAGGCTTTTGAAAAAAACTATCCAATGCCATTAAGAAATGTTTAGCGATCTCTTGCCGATAAAGTGATGCTTTATAAGTATTCCGTACACTTAAACTCTTTTGAGCTACAATGTTACCACCATCATAAAGCTCATTAGCTCGTAAAATTACCACACCCCACTCTTTTGTATCACTCAAAAGTGCATACTCTAACGAAGAGGAACCTCTATCACCTAAAGGACCAGGATGAAATATATAAGTCGGATAAACTTTATAGATTGTTTCAGGAATAAAAACTTTTAAATATGGTGCTAAAATAAGTTCTGGATTGAAAGCTTCTACCTCCTCTTGCATCTGTTTTTCATGTATTGCAAATGCAACTGCTACAATCTCTCCCCTATCTTTGAGCTTTGTATAAACAGCTTGTGTTAAAGAATTAAATGAGCTTACAAGAAGAAGAATTTTCATTTAGCAGATTCTAGGAAGAAGTTCACCAGTTGGTGTATCTAAAAATCTTTTTGTTCCATAGGAACTAAGAAGTACAACTTTACCTACATACTCATAGGAAACATCAGCTATTTTTACAGCATTTTCAGAATTCTCAAAACTATGTAATACTTCAAAAGCTTTTTTTAGAAAACTTTTTTTGATAGCCAATACAAAAGTTCCTTCATTTGCTAAGTTTACCGCCTCAAACCCTAGTAATTCACAGACTCCATATACCTCTTGCGATACTGGGATACTATCTTCTTGTACTTCTATACAGATATTTGATTGTTTTGCCCACTCATTAAGTACTGCACTTACACCACCACGAGTTGCATCTCTAAGAGCTGTTATCTCTACACCTGCATCTATAAGTGCTTGAACATGATGAGTAAGTGATGCACAATCACTCTCTAGCTTGCTAGAGAGTTCTATTCCCTCACGAGCGGCAAAAATAGTTGCACCATGCCGACCTAAATCACGACTTACAAGTATCACATCATCAGAGGAGATGGTATTTGAACTAATACCTTTTTTTTGAATCTCTCCAATACCTGTAGTATTTATAAATATTTTATCGACACATCCATTAGGGACAACTTTTGTGTCACCACCTACAATTACTGCACCATTTTTTGCTAACTCTTTTTTCATACTACGAACAATTTTTTCAAGTTCATGTATTGAAAAACCCTCTTCGATAATAAAACTACATGTAAGATATTTTGGCTTTGCACCCATCATAGCAAGGTCGTTACAAGTTCCACAAATAGCAAGTTTTCCTATGTCTCCACCAGGAAAAAAGAGAGGACTCACGGTAAAGCTATCTGTGCTAAACGCCAATGCTCCATCATGTATAACTGCTGCATCTTCAGACTTTTCTAAAATATCATTTTTAAAAGCTTTATAAAAAATCTTATTTATAAGCTCATTATTCTCTTCACCACCATTTCCCATGGCAAGGGTTATCTGTTTATTCATTTTAGTAAATTTCCATATTTATAATATGCTGCACAAGCACCTTCACTACTTACCATACAACTTCCTAATGGGCTCTGTGGTTTACAAGCTGTACCAAATATAGTACACTCATCTGGTTTAGCCATACCTCGAAGTATATCGCCACAGATACAGAGTTTATGATCTTCTATCTCCTCATTTGGTAAGATATCAGCATATATTTTCTCTGCATCAATATCTGCAAACTGAGGTCTTAGTTTGTACCCACTATCTGGTATATTCCCAAGCCCACGCCATTTAAAAAGTGAAGCTTTTTCAAAATAATTTTCAATGAGAGCTTGTGCCTTTAGATTTCCACCATAAGTGACTAGACGTTTATACTCTATCTCCAATTCACATCTTCCTTCGTTAAACTGTTTAACAATCATCAAAATAGCTTCCATAACATCTACAGGTTCAAACCCTGATACAACAACTGGACGATTATGCTCTTTAGGAAACTTTTCATATATTTTGCTTCCTGTTATAACACTCACATGACTTGGTCCTAAAAAAGCATCTATACGATTGTTATAACTATCTATATGTTCATCACGAGAGTCTATAAGCTCTACCATTACCTCTGGAACTGTAACATGATTTATATGAAAAAAGATATTTTTAATCTGGCGTTTTAGTACTATATCAATAAGTGCAGTTGTCATTGGAGTGGTTGTCTCAAATCCTATGGCAAAAAAGATAATCTTTTTATCAGGATACTCTTCTGCAATTTTTAATATATCAAGTGGAGAGTAGATAAAACGCACATCTGCACCCTTTGCTCTGATATCTTGAAGACTTCCTCTGCTACCAGGCACCTTTATCATATCACCTAGAGTAACTAGTATAGTATCCTCTTGATCAGCTAAGATATAAGCATGATCTATTCGCTCTTTTGGCATGATACAGACTGGGCAACCTGGACCATGGATAAAGTTAATATTTTCAGGAAGAAGTTGAGGGAGACCAAATTTCATTATGGAATGAGTATGTCCACCGCACACTTCCATTATATTTATTGGATGAGAGAGTTTTTTTGCTTCCTCTTCTATAAGCTTTGCAAATCCTTTTATAACTTCTGGATCGCGAAAACCATCATAGAGATCCTTTAGTTGTAACTCTTTCATATTAAGCACCTCTATTTTCGCAGTTATCATCATCTATGACCATCTGCTGCCTATCCTCTTCATCAAGTTTTTCTAAAATTTCATTATAAACTTTTAGTGATTCTAGAGCATCCTTTTCATCGATTTTATTCATTATAAAGCCGATATGTAAAAGAACAAAATCTCCAATTTTTACATCATCTTCTTCCATAAGTTCTAAGCCAGCTTCCCTCTGCACACCCATAGTATCAACTATTGCAACATTTCTCTCTTTATCTATCTTAACCACTTTACTTGGAATTGATAAGCACATACTACCCTCTCATCTTTCTTTTAAACTCTATCCAATTAATAACATTTTGGATAGACGTTTTATCTTTTATATTTACTTCTAGTATATCTACACTAGGTTTTATTTTTCTAGCCTCTTTTTTCTCATGTTCTATATCATAATCAAAATGTTCTATCAAATCTATCTTTGTAATGAGAATTAAATCTGCTTGACGGAACATAACAGGATACTTCTCAATCTTATCGCTTCCTTCTGGAACAGAGACAAGCACAATATTTAAGTGACTTCCAACATCATAAGAGGCTGGACATACTAAATTTCCTACATTTTCGATAAAACAAACATCAATCTCTGTTAGTGGCATATTGTGTAAACCTTTATGCACCATAAAAGCATCAAGATGACATGCTGAACCAGTTTGTACTTGATATGCTGGAATACCTTTAGTCTTAATTCTATCAGCATCGCGAGAAGTTTCTAAATCACCCTCAATAACACCAAATTTAAAATCAACTGTATCTGCAAAATGCTCAAGAAGTGTTGTTTTTCCACTTCCGGGACTACTCATAAGATTAATACTAAGTACTCCATTTTTATCGAAATGAGCACGGTTATGTTCTGCTTCATGATTATTTTTATCTAATATTTTTGTGATGACACTAATTGTTTTACTATCATTTAGTTGAGGATTATGGTGAAGTGTTTCATGTGCTGCTTGATGCTCATGAGAGTGGCTATGTTTATGACCGTGATCATGATGATGCTCCCCTCCACCATCTCCTAAAGTTGTTCCTGTTATACTACATCCGCAATCTATACACATCTTAAATCTCCTTTAAATTATCTCTATTTTATGTAAAAATCATATTCGTCCCAACTACTATAGATATTACTCCAGCAGTTGTAAAAACATGTCTAACATTTGTTTTGTTTGTTAATAACTCTCTGTTGATATATAAAATAATCCCACCAAAACTAACAAATACTAAACTAACACCAGCAATAAATACTAACACCATGCTAAAGTCAATGCTATTTCCTTGTAGCATTCCTAAAGTGATAAGCATACCACGTACACCTCCAATACCCATAAATGCACCAATAGTCCATGCTGAGGTGGACGCTATATTATCATTATGGGAGTGTTCTTTACCAAAATAGATATGGATATGTTCTTGACCTTCATGAAAGTGTTTGTTGAGATGGATCTTATCTACAAAAACCATATAGAGTAGATACACTCCCATAGTTATTATAACACTAGAAGAGATAATATCTCCATAAGCAGTTATATCTTCAGATAAACTATAATGCTCTAAAATCTTTGCAAAAGTAAAAAGTGTGATACCATGTCCAAAAGCAAATGCAAAAGTGATCATTATCGTTTTTTTCATAGATTTACCAAGTGAGAAATCTGTAATTGCAGTTAAATGATCTGGTCCAAATGCATGAAGAATACCATACCAAAATATAATTATATAACCCATTTCCATTAAAAAAACCTTTAGATAAGTGAATGTTTATTCAGTTTTAAAAGATTTTATATTATATTATGTAAAAGAGAGATAAAAGAAGGATTTTCTTATATGAATTTTGGACTAATCATACAAAGGTGTAAATATGTTATGGATGGATGAGTGTCTATTTTGTCATAGTTTTGCCTATGCTCTTTCTGATGGAAGAGTTAAATGTTCTAAATGCTTAAAAAAAATATCCTTAGCAAAAATCAACAAACTTATGTTGTTAATTTATGTATTTGTTGATAATGAGAGTGCATGGAGTCTTTCACAACGTACAAAACTCTCTTACAGTTCTGTACAAAAATATTTTCATCATTTTAGAATACTTTGTGCAAAAATTTGTGAAAATGAGTATGAATATGTGAGAATGCAACAGTGTGAATATGAAGAGTATTACTATTTAGAGCATTCCAAAAAGCACAAGAAAGAAGCTATTTTTGATGCACATAACTTTCTCACTTTTGATTATTCTCAACATATTTATACAGTTTTAATGCCATCACTACAGCAGTATAAAAAGCAATTTTTAGAAGATGATGTAGCTGGAGGTTTTATGAATGAATTTAATAGTTTTAAACGTAAGACAAGAATTATAAAAGTTGAAAAACATTTTAACAATATAGTCACTTTTTGGGAATATTTTGAAAGAAGTATTTTAAAATATAAAGGAATAAAAAATAGTTCTTTTATCTATTTTTTAAAAGAGTGTGAATTTAAATATAACCATACAAAAGAGGAAGCGATAGAACTTCTTCTAAAACACTATCTGAAGGATGATAAATGAAAGAATTAGCGATACTTGGAGTTGGAAATATTTTAGAAAAAGATGATGGAGTTGCTATTTATGCAACAAAATATCTTGAAATAAATTATACTTTCACACCACAAATAGATATAATTAATGGTGGTGTAGAGGGAATAAATCTTCTTAATATATTTATGCAATACAAGCATATTATTATTTTAGATGCTATAGAGATAGAAGATGAGCCAGGAAGTATTTACCATATACCCTCGCATGAACTTACTGGTTATGGACTCAAATCTAGTGCGGCACATGAAATAGGTGTACTTCAATGCTTCGATATACTAGAGCTCATGGGAAAAGAGATTCCAAAGTCAAGTGTTTTAGGCATAATTCCAAAGAGCATTACTATAAAAATTGGTTTAAGTGATGTTATAAATGAAAAATTTAATGTTTACATAGAGACTCTGCTTAATATTTTAAAAAAAGAGAGTATTACTGTTAAAAAAAACTCTTCTATTATTAAATTGTCTGATATAATAGAAGAGTTTAGAGATCCTAAAAGATAAAATTAAATAGACTTGACTTATATATATGAAGTATCACTCCTTAGAAGAGTAGTATCAAATTCTGCTGCTCTTTTAAAAGCCTCTACTATATTCTATACTTGGATTTGCAAAAATATCAAGTATCATTTCTAAAGTACATTCTTGCTCTTTTTTTAGACTTATAATACCTATTTTGTTTAGTTGGTTTAGTATTACATCAATATATTTTTCCCAAACATTTTGAATCTCTTGTGTTAAACCAACCTTGACAGAGATTATATCTTTTGGTACAACACTAATGAGAGTAGTCTCTGCCATTATCTCTAGCAAGGAGCTTATCTGTAGCATTTCTGCTATCTCCACCTCATTGGCTGTTTTTTTTATTAATGTTCCACCTAAAAACTCCTCAGTTGTTTTAATGGTGATCTCGCCTACCTCTTTAGTATCATCAGAAGCAGTATTTATGATGATGACTTCATCAAACTCTTGTAGAAGTGGCATCAATTTAAACCCTAATGTTCCACCATCAATTATCTCTATTTTAGGAGTAAAGTTATAGTTCTCTTTGAGGTACTTAGCTCCATAAAGCCCAATACCCTCATCTCTAAAGAACACATTTCCGCTCCCTATAAGTGCTACTTTTTTTTCCACTTTAGTTATCCTAATAAATTATTTTTTAAGTTTAATGAAACTATAAATTATTGAGTGCAAAATAGATCTGCCCTAATGAGATTCCACTATCATTGAGTGGTGTCTTGTTTTGAATATAATATCTTCTTTTTGCTTTTGTAAGCATTTGTGTTATTTGCATGACTAACGTCTTATTCTGAAAAACACCACCACTAAGCACCACAGGTAGATTTGGATGTTTATTGCTTATAACTAACACTATTTGTGTGAGTGTTTGAATGAACTTTTTTGCAATTGTAGCTCTATCTTTTTCTTTGAGTATTTGAGGTATCATTTTTGTATAATCAATTATGCCATTTTTTATGGTGTAGCTATAACTATCTTGTGTTTGTGCCTTTAGACTCTCTAGTATTAAACCACTTTCACCTTCGTAATTAAGATTTTGTGTGTAGCCACAAAGAGCATAAACGCCATCAAAGAGTCTTCCAACAGAGGAAGATTGTGGAGTATTTAAACCTTTAATATAGAGTTGATGGAGTAGTTTTATCTCGTTAGCATTAAAATCATTTTGAATTGCTAAGACTTCATCAAGTGAATATTGTTCAAATAGAAGTGCAAGAGCAACTCTTTTTGGCTCTTTTATCGCTTTTTCACCGCCTAAGAGGGGAAAGGTTTTAAAATGGTAGAGTCGTTCATAGTTTTGAGGAGAAGCAAGAAGTACTTCACCACCCCATAAAGTCCCATCATCTCCATATCCAGTCCCATCAAAACAAAACGCCAACACTTTCTCATCTAAAGAGAACTCAGCCATCGTTGCAAGGGAGTGTGCATAGTGGTGTTGGATCTCTATGAGTTTAAGATTATCTTTTGTTGCTACATACTTTTTAGCTAATTTTGTACTCTCATAGTGAGGGTGTTTATCACATACTATGATATCTGGTTCAAAGTTATAGACTCTTTTAAATGTCTCTATCATCTTTAAAAAATGTTCAGTTGAGTTGATAGAACCAAGATCACCAATGTAGGGAGATAGTACAATATTTTGCCCAAACGCTAAGGTGATAGTTGCTTTTTGGTTTGCCCCTAGTGCTAAAATTTTTTTGGTAGTTTTTTGTTGCAAAGGTAAACTAAATGGTGCATATCCACGTGCCATTCTAAGCATTATTGTATTATCTGGTGTTGTTTGAAGCACACTATCATCACAAGCATTTACAATTACTCTATCGTAAGTTAAAAGGTGTTTAATGAGATGAGGAAGTTTTGCGAAAATCTCTTTTTCATCTAAGATTATAGGCTCTCCACTTAGGTTTGCACTCGTTGCAACTATAGGAAAATTTAATCTCTTTAAAATGAGTTTATGCAGAGGGGAGTAAGCTAAAAAGACTCCTATTCTATTTATGTTTGGAGCTATGAGTTCGCTTACAAAAGAGTTCTCTTTTTTTGAAACAATTACAATAGGTCGCTCTTTTGAGAGGATGAGCTTTTTATCCTCTTTTGTAAGAGTTGCAACTTCTTTTATTGCTTCTATATTTGGAAACATCACGGCTAAAGGTTTTGTTGGTCGTACTTTTTTCTCACGTAGAGTTGCGATGGCTCTGTTGTTGGTGGCATCACACACTATATGAAATCCACCAACTCCTTTTATAGCAACCACTTCTCCCTCTTGTATCAGAGAACAAATCTTCTCAATGGGGTTTTTACTCTCTGTTACTCCTTCTAAAGAGAGGTAGTTAAGTTGTGGACCACATTCATAACAGGAGATGGGTTGTGCATGATAGCGTCTGTTTTTTGGGTCATTATACTCTATTTTACATACTTTACACATTGTAAATTTTCGCATTGTGGTGTTGGCTCTATCATAGGGGAGGTTTTCTATAATAGTATATCTTGGTCCACAATTTGTGCAATTTATGAAGGGGTAGTTATATCTACGATTGGTCTTATCTTGTATCTCTGCTAAACACTCATCACAAAGTGATATATCGGGACTAAGAAGTGTTGTTATCATATTGGCGTTTGATGCTACTATTTCAAAAGTTGTTGTATCTTTAGGTGCTATCTGCTCTTTGTTGATACTATCTATACGAGAGAGTGGAGGGGTGCTTTTTGTTATGTTGTTAAGAAAAAGTTCACAACTCTCTAACCCACCCTCTACCTCTACAACAACACCAAAACCGTTATTGCTTACAAATCCACTCAGGCTGTATTTGGTTGCTAATTGATAGATAAAGGGACGAAATCCAACACCTTGGACGATCCCTCTTATGATAAGTTTTATTCTCTGTTTAGAGGAAGACTCCGCCAACAACTGCATTCTCCTTACCTATTGGATAACTTATATTCATTAAGGGAGGTGTCATCTTCAGGTTTCTCTGCATTCTTGAAAAGAGTGATTGGTTTGCAAAGTGAGTACCACATATCACTATCTCTGTAGCTTTTGTTTTTGCTTTTAACTCTTGAAGTATATCACAAAAATAGTCCCCAAAACTTTCAAAAATTGAGTATGCGAGTATAGATGCTTTAACTCCAGCTAATTGATAAGAGATAATACTAGCTAAGAGAGCAGTATTATCAAAGCGATTATCATTTAGATTTGTATCTATTTGGATCCCACCTTTACCTACAAACTTCATCGCCTCTTTTGTAACACCACGCATAGACTCATCTTCTATCCCTATTAAAATGGCAACTGCTTCAAAAAGTTTTACAGAGTTACGTTTTTGTAGTGTTTCTAGTTTTATATAAATTTCAGGAAATTTTTTCTTTAGATTCTCTATGAGTCTATCTGAACCTTCACGAAGATTTTTAATATCTTCTATAATATGTGTACCATCAAACTCTTTTGGTGGTACAATTCGTAATACATGTTTTTTATCATAGTAGAGAAAAGATGCTACTTCATCAAAATAGACACCTACACATTTTTCATGAAACATATTATGCTCTGCAATTACTGAGATAAAAGAGGATTCATCTTGCAGGAAGGTTTTTTGTTTTGAATGATATTTATCTTCTATACCTTCAAGAACATTTGCACTATTTACAGAGATAGAATTAAAATTTTTCATAGTATCAAAAAGTATCTTCTTTCCTTGAGGAAGGGCTACATAATCGTGTGCTATAGTTACTAAAGATTTTGCTTCAAAATTATGCGAAGGAAATGAGACACGTTCTCCCTCAGCAATAAAAAGGTCATCTTTATTAAGAAAAACTCTCATATCACTCTGGGGTTTTACTTCTAGATCATAATCCATAAGCATATCTGCTTCACACATATTATCACACTCCTCATAAGCGATATAATCAGTACCAAGTTTTTGTAACTCTACACCTAAAAGAATGCAAAATCCATCATCAGGATACTTTACATAGGAAGTGTTTGCTCCTACTACCTTTTTAAGCTCCTCATTTTTGATTGTTACATTAAGAAGAGGTCGTTCAATACTTAGAAGTGCCTGATACTCCTCTGTAATGAGCGAGAGATGATCTGTTATCTTTGAAGCATTTATCATTAACAAAATAGAGTCATTATTAAATTTATCGGCCTTGTAAAAAACTCTATATCCAAATGTTGTTTTAATAAGGAGTCGTTTGTTATCATTTATAGCTTTTGCAGCCACCTCAAACATTGTTCTAAAACTTCCAGCATCATTTGCATAACGTTCACTTGATTTACTTATTAAACGAACAGGTACACCACATTCATGGCAAGAGTTTATCTCATGTTTCTCTCTTAATCCGACACTCTGCTGTTCATCTTGACAATACTTACATGGTACTACAAATTTAAAAGAAGTATTATGGCGTTTATAAGGGTAAGAGAAGAGAAAACTATGATTGCCTCCACAACAACTACATGAACTAAATGGATAGTAATAACGCCTAGAACTTACATCTAACATCTCTTTTTGGCAAGATGGACATAATCCTAGATTTAATGGATAATCATTCTCTAGCTCAGGCAAAGTTTCTGGCTCTTCATCTATCTTGTAACTTTTAGAAGATTTTAAAAAAAGTGATGCTGGCAACTCTTGTACTATTGTCTCAAGGGATTCTTGAAGTTTTTCATGTTTTGATGCAAAAGTACATTTTATGCTAGAGTTATTCTGTTTTACTATAGCATTAATGCCATATTTTCTTATAATACCAACAATATAATTTCTAATATATTTTTGTGTAAAAGTAGTTTCTATCTCTAAGATAAACGCCATGGTAAGCCTTTTTTGATGTAATGAGGAGAGAGAGGATATCGCCTAAGCTTTATCCTCTTTAACAAATTTAGATCCACTAATAGCAATAGCAATGTCAGCTTCTTCCCAGAAGATTGTACGCCAGACTTGGTAGTAGATGTGAAATGCTATCCAAGTAAGAATATACCACATTACTGTATGATGTGATACTCGTACATCCATCAAAGTGCCACCAGAGGCTTGTATAGTCCAATCAGTTACCATATGTAGCATTGTAGGCCACCAAGTACCTATAGAGCTCAAACCAGAAGCCAACCCATGAACATATAACTGTAGTCCAGTAAAAAGCATCCATGCTAAAAGAATATGAAATACTGCAAAAAAGACACTGTTAAAACTATCAGCATGTGTAGAATCAAAGTTTTTACGACGATTTAAAGTGAGTAAGTTTAACAATACTTCAAAAAACTCTTTAATATTTTTTCCAGTTGGAACTACCTTAAAAATAGGTTTTTCAAAACGAGAAAAGAAAAATAAATAAGCAACAATAATAGATGTTACATCAAAAATAATAGCAACGATAAAGTGTCCCCATCTATTCCATGCCATCACATACTTATCAACAGCATCATCAGCTATAAAAGCTTGATAATATGGATTTGCAATATACAATCCTGTAATAACTGCTACTATCATAGAGATAACATTTACCCAGTGAATGCTTCTCATCATACCAGTCATACGTTTAACTTGCTTATGTCCAGCTTTCATAATAAGCTCCTTTAGATGTTACATTGAGTATCTACTTTATAGACACCAAGCTCTTTACCTTTTGTATCCACTACATGTACAGCACATGCAATACAAGGATCAAAACTATGTATTGTACGAATAATCTCTAATGGTTGTTCAGGATCTGCTACTTTCGTACCAATAAGAGCTGCTTCATAAGCCCCTAAACGTCCTTTATAATCTCTAGGCGCTGCATTCCATGTAGATGGTACAACTGCTTGATAGTTAGAAATTTTCCCATTTTCAATTTTTACCCAATGACCTAAACCACCACGTGGAGCTTCAGCAAGACCTGCACCTTTTGTCTTTTTGCTTACTTTTTCAAAGTCAAAATCACTCCATGTACTATCATCACCAGCTGCAACATTTGCTGCTAGTTCATCAACCCACTTCATCATTTCATCAGCCATAAGCTCAGTCTCAATAGCACGAGCAGCAGTACGACCAATAGTTGAAAAAAGAACTGTTGTTGGCAAGTTTCCACGTTTTAAAAAGTTTGTTACATACTTCGTTATTAGCTCATGCCCAGCAGCAACACCAACGACCATACGAGCAAGAGGTCCAACTTCCATTCTTTTATCGTCATAGATTGGAGATTTTATCCAAGAGTATTTCTCATCTGTTTTAAGATATGCCATACCATCAGACTTCTTCTGCAAACCTGTATATTTAGGAATTGTAGTTCCTTCATAAGGGTGCTGCAGACCTTCTGCCTCATACCAAGCGTGAGTAACATCCTCTTGTACTTTTTCAGGGTCAAATGGATAGACTTTACTTAAATCACCATTTAAAACAACACCAGAGGGGAAAAGAAGTGCAGATTTATAAAAACCAGTATCATCAAGACGGAAATCACCATAAGAGAGATAGTTAAGTAAACCACCACCAGTGCCACCAACGCCTTTACCATTTTTATGTGCAGTAAATGTAGCAGAGCTATCTGTAGCTTCTTCAGCATACATAGTCCCTGCCATATAAACATC
>JAICBP010000083.1:69220-106123 GCA_021766785.1 Sulfurimonas sp. endosymbiont of Alviniconcha boucheti | reverse complement strand
ATATCTTGAACACAAGTTACTCCACCAACTACTATTGATTGTGGGTGTGGATTTTTACCACCAAAAACTGCTTGCATTTTTGCTAAATCTCTTTGAATATCGAGAGCTTTTAAGTAGTGTGCAACTCCTATAAGGTTCTGTTCTGGTGTAAGTTTGTAGTGTTTGTTACCCCAGTAACCATTTCCAAAAATACCTAAACGACCCTGTTTTACAAATTTGGCTACTCTCTCTTGAATCTCTTTAAACTTTCCAGAACCCTCAATAAAAGGGCTTGTACCAGCTACACTAGCCCACTTGATAGCCTCTTGTGAAGTCTTTTTAGGATCAGCAGAAAGTGCAGATACAACATCAACAAAATCAAGTGCATGTAGATGGTAGAAATGAACTAGATGGTCATGTATATAAAGAGCACCTTGTATAAGATTGCGAACTATACGCGCATTCTTAGGAATTGTTACATCAAAAGCATCTTCAACAGCTTCTATACTTCTTTGATAATGTGTACCTGTACATACACCACAGATACGCATAGCTAAAAGACCAGCATCTCTAGGATCCCTCCCTTGAAGAATAGTTTCTATTCCGCGAAATAAAGTAGATGCTGTATATGCATCAACAATTGTGTTATTTTCATCGATTACTGCTTCAACTCTTAAGTGACCCTCAATTCTAGTAATTGGATCTACTATTATATGTTTTTTTGCCATTATGCTTCCCCTCTATCTTCTTTTTTTCCTGCTACTATACTTGCTGCTGCATGGATACCTATTCCAATACCTGCTGCTGTTAGAAGTCCTAAACCAAACTCATCTACAGTCTTTTCAACACCACCTGTTGGTGCTTTGATATTTGCATCTGCCATTGGGCGTTCATATGCATATTTATCCCAAAAATCTGGCTCAGAACAACCAATACAACCACGACCAACACCAACTGGCCAGTTTACACCTTCATTATAACGAACGATTGAGCAGTTGTTAAAGGTCATAGGTCCTTTACAGCCTACTTTATAAAGACAAAAATTGTTTTTCGCACCTTCATCTCCCCACTCTTCAACATATTCACCAGCATCAAAGTGTGCACGTCGTTCACAGTTATCATGGATACGGTAACCAAATGCAAATTTAGGACGTAAAAGTGAATCTAATTCAGGAACTTGACCAGTTAAGATATAGTGAATAATAACACCAACCATATTGGCAGGGTTAGCAGGACATGCTGGAATGTTAATAAGAGGTTTTCCTTTTATAACATCCATAACACCAACTGCCCCTGTAGGATTAGGAGAAGCTGCTGGTACACCACCAAATGTAGCACATGATCCGACTGCTACTATAGCTGCCGAATGTTTAGCAACACGCATTAAATGATCATACATTGTTTCACCACTTGCACCAATGGTGCCAAATTGACCATTCATACCCATAGGAATCGCGCCTTCTACAAAAAGAAG
Organism: Sulfurimonas sp. endosymbiont of Alviniconcha boucheti; assembly: GCA_021766785.1. Taxonomy (GTDB): domain Bacteria; phylum Campylobacterota; class Campylobacteria; order Campylobacterales; family Sulfurimonadaceae; genus Sulfurimonas. The sequence continues at coordinate 104,670 of JAICBP010000083.1, read as the reverse complement.
GTATTTATCTTTAAAAGTATGTATCGCATCTTCTAATTGCTTCTCTGCTTGATGTCCAGAAGCGGCCTGTAGAGTCTCATGAAACTCTAAAGAGATGATATCTAAAACAATCTCATCAATTTTTGGTCCATCAGAACGTAAAAGTGCTTCAGAATTTCCTGCACAATCAGAAAGTTCCAGCCATATAACTGGAGCTCTGTTCATAAGTAGTGCTGCATCTGCCACTAAAGGGGTAAATGAAGCAGGTAACATAAGCATACCTGTAACAGCACTTGCCCATTTCATAAAATCCCTTCTATTAACACCTTGAGTCTCTAATACATCACTAATATCCAATCTTTTATTAATTGGTGTTTGTGATTTTAACTCCTCAACTCTTGCTAGACATGACTGAAACAGTTTTTCATAATGAGCATCACCTCTATTTGTTTCTACACGTGCACTTTTAGATGTAAAAAGCTTTTTGACACCCTCTATTCTATCCGTCATAGTAAACTCCTCTTTCTATAGTTAATGAATAATCATTCATTATCTTACATAAGAATAACTTAAACAGATATTAGCTTTTTTAAAATTTTGTTAAATTCTATTTTTCTTATATTAATTACGGACTAACTAGAATTTTAATGTGTTGTGCAAACAGAACAAACATCAAAAGTACGAAAAATAAAGAGTGCTTCTTCTTTTGTAGTACCTCGCATCGCTTGTTGCACAGGTGTGGGATTCTCTTTTGTACTACTACCTATATTAAATTGTGTTGGTGTTACTATTTTATACTCTTGAATAACGCCATCTTTAATATCTGTAAGGTGGAGTAAAGGTCCACGAGGTGCTTCGACTACACCTATTCCTTTTGCTGTAATTTTTGAAATATCCATGCATTGTGTATAGGATTTTTGAGAAATATCTATTTTTGATAGTAAATTTTTAGCATGTTGCAAAAGAGTTGCAAGCTCAAAAATTCTGGACATTACTCTTGTGTATGCACTATCTTTAGATCTTCTATATATATTTTTCACTATTGGTAAATTATTAGAAATTGTTCTTGATAAAGGACCCGCTTCATAAAAAATATCTCCATATTGCGCATTTTTTGCATATGAAACTTGATTTAAAGAGTATGCTTCTGTAATATTTACATATTTTACATCACTACTCGTTGGGTATGTCTGCTCGATTTTTAAGGGCTTTGAGAATGTATGTTTACCAAGAACTAAAAATCTATCATGTGCAAAACCTTTCTTATCCATATTTAGATTCATCAAATTATTTTCAAGAAAAGATATATCACTCTTTAAACCTCCAAAGTTTTTGTTTGATTTAAAAGAGAGAAACGTTTCAAGTGAAATACCTATAGATTCTTTTTCAAAAAAATTAATAAGTTCATCTACATAAGATTCTACCTTTAATATATCAACATTTGTAGGATCTGTAGTTATTCCACCAGGTATCATATATGATGAGTGTGGCCACTGCCCTGCAAAAATTGCAATTGCTTTAGAAGCAATACTTGCGGCATAAGCACCTTTTAGTGGCGTTTGCTTTTGATTAGGTTTAATCAATTTTGATATTTCAGGGATAATTGTTAAATAGATCCACTTAAAGTGATTTTGAATTATCTCCATTACCAATGTAAATTCTCTAATTATTTCAACTTTTTTGCTTAATTCTACTCGATAGCCTGCATTTTTATAGGCATCTTCTATGGCACGGACTGTTGCCATTAGGTGAGCATGTCCACATATTCCACAAACTCTAGGTGTAATCACTAAAGCATCTAAAGCATCTTTTCTTTTTAAAATAGATTCTATACCACGAAAATGGGGAAATGCAATAGTCGCAAAATCTACCACACCATCTTTGATATCAAAAGAGATAGTTGCTTCACCTTCTATTTGATTAATCAGTTGTTTTGTAATCAATAAGTTTTCCTTCTAGTCGTTTAATATGGAAAGTTTTCGCTATTCCAGTGATTGTTAAATAGTTACGTTTTGGAACTCCTAGTGGTACATCTTCTGGTATAGACATATTTGTCTTTGTGCTAAAAAGATTTGAGCGAGGAAAATTTGGTTCTGTACAGCCAAAACAAGGTGTCCCAACTCTTGTTTTGGAGCTCACTTCATTCCATAATATTTTATTGCAAGAGGCATGAGTCATTGGTGCTCGACATCCTTGCTTATAGAAAAGGCATCCCTCTTTCTCTCCAAAATTCTCCGTATCTACTTTCCACTCAAAATACTCGTTTTTTGTACACCCATGATGCGCTAGATTACTATAGAGTTCTATTGGACGATGTAGAGAATCGATCTCTATGTTGTTTCCTTTTTCTATCATATTTAAAGTATATGAAAGCCATTGGGGGTGTAGTGGACAACCAGAGATATTAATAACTTTTCTCTCATAGCTTAAAAGTGGTCCAGATTTTTCTTGTTCAACAAAAAGTATTCCACTGTTTCTCTGCGGAGCACTTGATCTAAAGATACCTCCAAAACTAGCACATGAGCCTGCTGCTATAATATATTTTGCATATTTTGAATAATGCTCTATTATGTTAGATACTAATACATTATTTCGTTTCATAAGAGGATCATAAGTACCCTCAAATATAAAAATATCACAGATTAAAGTACAATCTGTAATAGTTTTAAAGTCTTGAGTTGAAGGAAGGGTAGGGTGAGATAAGAGTTCAAACTTATCTAAAAGCTTCTCTAAGTTCTCAAGATTTAAGAAAGAGTGTGTGTTACCATTACAAGTGAGACCTTGAAACCATATAATAGATGGCTTTTTATCTTGTTTTGAGTGCATTATATATATTTTGTGAAATTGATTCTTTATACCATTCTAATGGTTCAGGAAGAATCTTCTCTCCGAAAAGAAAAACCATACCGCCAAGATAGCCCATAAAAAGTCCAAATGCAGAAAAAAAATCTTGATTATGCAGCTTACCACACTCCACACCATCATTAAAAAACATCATCATCTCTGTAACAAAAGGTGATACACAAAGCATCCCCTCACATCCATCCCCAAATATTTCACGATTTGAGAGATAAACTCTTAAAAAATATTCTATCATTTCAGGTTCTTCATCTGCCATATTGAAATACATAGAGACTATTTCATAAATTTTTTCTTCTGTTGAGCTCTCTTTTTCATTAATTACACGAATATTTCTTCCTAAATATTCAGAGATGTATATAATAAGTTCTTTTGCAAGAATATCTTTTGAATTAAAATAGTTATAAAAATTACCAACACTCATACCAACTTTTTTGGCAATATCTGGAATAGTGGTGATATAAAAACCTCGCTCTGAAAATAATTGTAAAGCAGCAGAAATTATAGTTGTCTTTCTCTCTTCTTTAGTCATCCTAGCCATTAGTTGTGTCCAATTTCATATTTATGTAGATATTATAGCCTAAAAAAGTAATATGATTAAAAAATGTCATTAGCTTTTGAAGTAATAAAGAAAATTTTTACTGATTGTAAGTTTGATATATGTTCTATGTGAGTAGCTACCCATACTAAAAAAATCAACAAAGAGGAAAATTTTAGGTAAGAAACAGAAAAAAGTATGACAATTTGCCATATTTTTAATATACTTTCAAAAATTAGCATATAATGCTTTAAAATTTAATATAAGTGAGTCCCAAAATGGATGAAAATAAACAAAAATCATTAGATTTAGCAATGAAGCAGATAGACAAGGCTTTTGGCAAAGGTGCACTCATGCGTCTAGGTGATAAAAATATAGAACCTATACAAGCAATTAGTACAGGATCATTAGGACTAGATTTAGCACTTGGAATAGGTGGTGTCCCTCAAGGTCGTGTGGTAGAAGTGTATGGACCAGAGTCTTCAGGAAAAACAACATTAGCACTTCAAATTACTGCTGAAAGTCAGAAAATGGGTGGTGTATGTGCCTTTATAGATGCAGAGCATGCTCTTGATGTTGTCTATGCTAAAAACCTTGGTGTAGATGTAGAAAATCTTCTTGTTTCTCAACCTGATTATGGAGAACAAGCTCTTGATATAGTAGAAACTATAGCAAGAAGTGGTGCAGTTGACTTAATAGTTGTAGATTCTGTTGCAGCATTAACACCAAAAATAGAATTAGAGGGTGAAATGACAGATCAACAAGTAGGTGTACAAGCTCGTTTAATGTCAAAAGCTCTTCGTAAACTCACGGGTGTACTAAGTAAGATGAACTGTACTGTTATTTTTATCAATCAGATTCGTATGAAAATTGGGATGATGGGATATGGTTCTCCAGAGACAACAACTGGTGGAAATGCTCTAAAATTTTATGCATCAGTGCGCATAGATGTTCGACGAATAGCTTCACTCAAGCAGGGTGAAAGTCAGATAGGTAACCGTGTGAAAGCAAAGGTTATAAAAAACAAAGTTGCACCACCATTTAGGCAAGCTGAGTTTGATATTATGTTTGGTGAGGGTATCTCAAAAGAGGGTGAACTTGTAGATTATGGTGTGAAGCTAGATATTATTGATAAAGCTGGTGCATGGTTTGCTTATGGAGATAGTAAACTTGGTCAAGGGCGTGAAAATGTAAAGCAGAAGTTCAAAGATGAACCAGAACTTGCTGTAGAGATAGAAAATAAAATAAAAGTTGCGATGGGAATATCAGATGTAATGGTGATGGAAGCAGCAGAAGTTGCTGAAGCAGATGTTTAAAGTACATTATTAGTAAAATTTAGATAAAATGCCGATAATTAATTAAAAGTCCAAAGGTAATTATATGTTTATTGATAATGTAAGTGCAATAGAAGTAATGGATTCTCGTGGAAATCCAACAGTAAAAGCGACAGTAGAGTTAAGTGATGGAACATCTGAATCAGCGATAGTGCCAAGTGGTGCAAGTACTGGTAAACGTGAAGCATTAGAACTTCGTGATGGTGATGAACGCTATATGGGTAAGGGTGTTTTAAAAGCTGTAGGTCATGTTAATAATGAAATCAACGATGCTTTAGTCGGTATGAGTCCATTTAATCAAGCGATGGTTGATGCTACTATGAAAGAGATTGACGGTACTGAAAACTATGCTAAACTTGGAGCAAATGCAGTTCTTGGCGTTTCAATGGCTGTAGCACGTGCTGCTGCAAAGTCTCTTGATATGCCACTTTACCGTTATCTCGGTGGTGCTAATGCTATGGTAAATCCTACTCCTATGCTAAATATTATTAATGGTGGTAGTCATGCTGATAACTCTGTTGACTTTCAGGAGTATATGATTATGCCTGTTGGTTTTGAAGATTTTGCTACTTCTCTTCGTGCATCTGCTGAAGTATATCATAACCTTAAATCTATTCTTAAGGGAAAGGGGCACTCAACTGCTCTTGGAGATGAGGGTGGTTTTGCTCCAGATTTAAGCTCAAATGAAGAGCCTATTCAGATTATCATGGAAGCGATTGAAAAAGCTGGATATAAGCCAGGAGAGCAAATAGCTATTGCTCTTGATGTCGCTGCAAGCGAGATTGTTGTTGAAGGTGGTTACAGATTAGAGTCTGAAAAGCGCACTGTTACTTCTAGTGAACTTGTTGCTTATTATGAAGATTTATGTTCAAAGTACCCTATTGTCTCAATTGAAGATGGTTTAAGTGAAGATGACTGGGATGGATTTAAGCTTATGACAGAGAAACTTGGTGATAAAATTCAAATAGTAGGTGATGACCTTTTTGTTACAAATGTCAATATTTTAAATGAAGGAATCCAAAAAGGTATTGCAAACGCCATTCTTATAAAACCAAATCAAATTGGTTCTATCTCAGAAACTATGCTTAGTGTACGTTTAGCGCAGCGTAATGGTTACAACTGTGTGATGAGTCATCGATCTGGAGAGAGTGAAGATGCATTTATCGCAGATTTTGCTGTAGCACTGAACTGTGGACAAATAAAGACGGGTTCAACAGCACGTGGTGAAAGAACTGCTAAATATAATCGTCTTTTAGAGATAGAAAATGAAGTTTTATATGGTGAGTATTTAGGTACAGCACTTTTTAGCTAGAGACAGATTTAAACTATGCACAATGAAGAACTTTTTGAGAAAATAGATACAAGTGAGACTCTTATACAGAAGTACTTAGGACTCTCTCTTAAAAAGTTTTTTATCCTTATCTTTATTGTAGTGGCTTTTGGAATTTATCTAGGGGTGTTGTTATATGGTACATCTTCTTTAGAGATACTTTTTGGATTACAAGATTATGAAGCGTATCTACACTCAGAAATAGGTACACTTAAACAGAAAAATGCTGATCTTCAAAGAGAATATTTTGAACTCAAAGAGATTAGTGCACAATAAATTCAAGATACGCTATAATGTGTAAAACAAAAAAGGGGTGGTTGTACTTATGATAAAGATTTTCACGGTTATTTTTTTCATAAATATAGCACTCATATCGAGAGAAAATCCTTTTCTCCCAGCTACAGATGAAAAAGGGATCCTTGTTACTGCCAATAAAAAGATAGAGTATGCTCCCTTACAACATGCTACTATTACACTGCCATCTACTGCAAGAACAGTTGAGAATATTACTATAAAGTATAAAAATCTTGATGGTTCTGTTACAGAAAAAACAGAAAAACTAGGCAATAGTGTCGATTGGCATCTACCTCTCTTTCTCTCTCAAAAGCTTCATAGCAGTGTTAAAGAAAAAAAGAGTGAACTTGAACTCTTAAAGACTCATTTCGTTAAGATAAGTAGTACACAAAAAGTGATAAAGATTAGCACACGAGATAAGATTATACGCAACTTTATGCTTACTAATCCACATAGAATTGTATGCGACATAAAAAAAGCTATAAATATGAGAAGTTTAGAGAAGAGTATATCTAAGCATAGCATAGTAAAAAAGATTCGTATAGGAAATCATAAGGGTTATTATCGTATAGTTATAGAATTAGACGGTCATTACAAGTATCATCTTGTAAGAAAGAAGCACTTCTCTCTCTTTATGCTTCATTAAGAGAGAGGAGTTAGCTAAAATAAAACATAAAAAGGAAGAGAGATGAAACTATTGGTAGCACTATTGCTTGGAGTCTATATTTTACAGGCAAATGAGGTTGTTGATATAAAAAACACTTCAGTGAAAAATTTGAGTGTTTCAGAGGAAAAAAAGAGATTTTACTCTTTAGTTGTACCAGCAGTACAAAAAGTACATGAAGAACTTTCTGCAAAGTATAAGAGAATCAAGAAAGATATTGGTGCAAAAAAAAATACACAAGAGATAAAAGATTTAAAACATCTGTATAGAGTTACAACTGATGAAGAACTGCTTCTTGCTCTTAAACCACACCCTGTAAGTATAGCTATTGCACAAGCTGCAATAGAGAGTGCATGGGCAACTTCTCATATCTTTCTTAAGGCGAATAACCTTTTTGGTGTTTGGAGTGTCAATAAAAATGATGATCGTATTGCTGCTGCACAAAAGCGCAAAGGTAATAGAACAATTTGGTTGAGAAAATTTAAAAATGTAGAGGGTTCTATACGAACTTACTATCTTACTATCGCTAGAGTAAAAGTATATAAAAAACTAAGAGAGTATCGTATGAAAACAGATGATGTTTTTGAGATCATTAAAGGATTAGATAAATATTCTGAACGCGGTACAAAGTATGTAGATAGCATTGGTAAAGTTATCAGACATAATGACTTAACAAAATACGACAAGAGATAGAAATGAAATTTTTTATAGGTCTATTACTTAGTATAAGTACACTTTTGGCACTGACAAATACAGAGTTGGCACAAAAGAGCAAAAGTGTTATGGATGGTTTTGAAGATTCTATATCTACAATGCAAATGAGACTTATTAATGCTGCAGGACAAGAAAAAGTCCGTACTATGGAGATGAAGGTTTTAGAGGGGGAGAATGAAGATAAATCTCTCATGGAGTTTCTCTCACCAGCAGATGTTAAGGGAACAAAATTTCTCTCTTATGAACATATAGATAAGGATGATGACCAGTGGCTCTATCTTCCAGCACTTAAACGTGTTAAGCGTATAGCAAGTAAAAATAAGTCTGGAGCTTTTATGGGGAGTGAATTTTCTTATGAGGATTTAGGTCAATTTAACCCTAAAAAATATAGATATAAAGGTGAACCAAAAGAGGCTACTCTCAAAGGTAAAAAAGTTTATATATCTCCAGCAATTCCTATTTCAAAATACTCAGGATATACAAAACTTGTCTCTTATATTGATAAAGATACTTTTCTCGTCCAAAAAATAGAGTACTTCGATAGAAAGCATGAACTACTCAAAGTAGAGGTATTTGATGGCTATAGGAAGATTAATGGTGTTTATCGTATAAAGGGTATCACTATGAGAAATGTTCAAAACGATAAAACTACTATCCTTAAATGGAGTGATGAGAGAATAAAAAATGGGCTTACTGCAAAAGATTTCAAAAAAAGATATCTGATGAGATGAGAAGATATCTCTTTTCTCTTTTGGCGTTTAGCACACTTTATAGTGATGTAGAGCTCTCTGGACATGTAGATCTAGACTCACAGTTTTATCTAAAGTATCCTGATAAAAAAAATAAGAACTCCTTTACTGCAAAACAGACACTTGAGCTAAAATATATATACACTGATCTGACACTTTTTTGCTCTTTATATATGCAGCAAGCTTACCATGACTTTAGAGAGGAGAGCGAGAAGACAGATAGAACTTTTGTCAGACTTAATGAATTTTATGCGAAATATGATTTTGAAAACTCTGCATTTAAAATTGGAAAAAGTATAGAATTTTGGGGTTCATTAGAGCTTAGAAATATTACAGATGGTTTTAATCCTATAGATTTACGTAATGATATGTTTGCAAAAGATAAGCTTGGCGTTTACAATGCTGCTTATACTTACTATTTTGAAAACTCTGAACTCTCTCTTATAACAAAGCTAAGAGAAGAGCAACAGTTAATGGCGAGAAAGTCCTATGCCTATTACTTTTTTCCAGATTTTGTCACTTATGATAAAACACTTAAGAGTCAAAAGAGTATAAATAGACCCTCTCTCTACTTGAAGTACAGTGGATCAACAGATACAAAATATCCTATGGATTATGCATTTATTTATGAAAATGGCTATGATTCACAACGCTACTTTGCACCAGAAAATTTCCAAAATTTTCAACAAAAAAAACCTACAAATTTTCAAGAAAATGTATATATAGTTAATAAGTTTATGACTTATGATACTTTAGTCGTTGGGAACACCCTTTTAAAGTTAGAAGCACTCTATGCAAAAGTAGATAAAAATCCTATTGTAGGTGATTACTCTCATATTGGAGTTGGCGTTGAGCATACTATAGAAAATTTTTATGAGAATAATGCTCTTGGCCTGATTACAGAGTATTATAGATATAATACTTATGAGTCAAAAAAGGCTTCTGATCGTTTGCTATTTGAGACTATGCAGAATGATCTCTTCATAGGTGGACGCTATAGTCTTAATAATGCTGATGATAGCTCTTTTATAGGCGGCGGTATTTTTGACTTGGAGTATGATGAGCAGACTTATTATCTGAAGTTTGAGAGTCGTTTTGTTGAGACTTTTAAGCTCTCTTGTGATTATTATTACATAATCCCATCAAACAAACAGTTAGAGCCCTTAACAGCTTATCAGATTTTAGGAAAACATCAAAGGTTAGGTATTAATATTGCCTACTATTTTTAAGGACAAAGAATGAAAAAATTTATAAATAGTGTTATTAAATTTCGATGGATTATAGTAGTACTTATTCCTCTTATTACTTTTATGATGACAGCATCTCTTAAAAACTTAGAGTTTGAAGGAAGCTATAGGATTTGGTTTGCTAAAGAGTCAAAGATTCTTAAAAACTATGATAATTTTCGTGCAGTATTTGGAAATGATGATGCAGTAACTATCATGTTTACAGATGAAGATGGTATATTTACTCCTAAGGCATTAGAGACCATAGAAAATATTACACAAAAACTTTGGGAGACTCACTATATAGCAAGAGTAGATTCCATTACAAACTACCAGTATGTCCATGCTGATCCTGAGAACCCTGATGATGTACTTGTTGAAGCCTTTATAGAAAATCCTACAAATTATACAAAAGAGCAGTTAGCTCAGAAAAAGGCTATAGCAGTTAAAGAGGATATTATAGTAGGTAGGCTTATCTCCAAAGATGCAAAATCAACGATGATAGTAGGTCGTATGACACCAAAGGCTGGGGATGATCCAGAGGTGAGCTTTAAACTTCGTGATGCAGTTTTACAGATAATAAAACCAGAAGAAGAGAAAAATGGGTATAAGTTTTTTCTTGGTGGTGGACCTGTCATCAACTGCTCTTTTATAGAAATAGCACAGCATGACGGTGGTACTTTTACTCCAGCAGTTATAGTAGTGGCGATGTTATTGATGTTTACCATCTTTAGAAAATTCTCTTCTATGTTCGCAAGTACCATTGTTGTTGTCTTTACATTCCTTATTGTACTCTCTATTCAAGTACTTCTAGGATTTAAGCTTAACAATTTTACAGCAAATGTCCCTGTCTTTGTTGTTGCTATTGGTATTGCTGATGCTATGCATCTTCTATGGATCTACACAATGGCAAGAAAAAAAGGGATGAATAATCATGACTCTATTCATTATAGTGTGAAAAAGAATTTCTTAGCGATTTTTTTAACATCTGTGACGACTTCAATTGGGTTCGCCTCTCTTGGTATCTCTGCTGTTGTACCGATTCAGACACTTGGAATAGCTACTGCAAGTGCGGCAGTTCTTGCATTTCTTCTCACTATACTTTTTGTTCCAGCATTTTTAGCTATACTCAATCCAAAAATAAAAGCAGATACAAATATTCAAGAGGCAAATAACCATCCTATAGCTGTTTGGTACACACAGTTTTTAGCTAAAAATGCAAAATATATTCTACTCTTTAGCACACTTATATTTATAGCTTTAGGTATTGGGATATTTAAGGCAAATGTAGATTCAAATACAGTGAAGTACTTTAAAGAGGATTTCCCTTTTCGTGTAGCTGTTAATGAGATGCAAGATAAACTTACTGGTCCTATGAGCTATGAGGTAGTAGTAGATTCAAAAGCAAAAGATGGGATAAAAGATCCAAAATTTTTGCACACTGTAGAGCAATTTTACAGTGAGCTCTATGCAAAGTATCCCGATATACGACATATTAGCTCTTTAATGGATATTGTAAAAACTTTTAATGGTATTATGGCAGGGAGTAAAAGTATACCAAATAACCAAGATCTTATAGCCCAGTATCTTCTTCTCTACTCCCTTTCACTCCCTCAAGGTATGGAGATAAATGATAAAATGGATATTGATGAACGATTACTGCGCGTAAGTGTTTCAGTAAACCTTGTAGAGACCTCTAAAGATCTAGAGCAGACCGCATGGATAAAAAACTGGTGGAAAAAAACTCCATATAGTGCTGTAGTACATGGACAAACAGTTATGTTTGCACACATGCAACATGATGTGACCGCAACGTTAATAAACTCTATAACTCTAGCAGTTGTTTCTATCTCTCTTGTGATGTTACTTATCTTTAGAAACTGGAGGATGTTACCGATTTTTATTGTACCAAATATTTTACCTATAGCACTGGTAGTTGGGGTAATGGGATGGTTACATATTGATATAGATATGGGTGTTGCTATTGCTGGTGCCATCATCATAGGGGTGGCAGTGGATGATACCATTCACTTTATGGTTAAGTATATTGAGGCAAGAAAACGTGGTGATAACTTAGAGGATGCTATGAAGTATGTTCTTAGTTATGCTGGTTCTGCTATTATTTTTACGACATTTGTGCTCTCTATTGCATTTTTAGTTTTTGTCTTTAGTAATTTTAATCCCAACTATCATTTTGGTATAGTTACAGCTTCAGCACTTGTTATTGCTGTGTTAGTAGATTTAGTGGCATTACCTGCACTACTTATGCTTATAGATAAGCGTGAAAAATCTCTTTTAGAGTAGAGCTTTTTAATTCGTTACAAAGCTCATTAAAAGTTTTTCATAATGTAAAAACTCTTTACATTATTTTGTTATAATTGCATTTATGAATCAACTTTTAGATTATCTCCATGCACATGAACTTAGTGAAATGCATCCTAGTGACATCGCTAAAATACTGAAGGGACTTAGTGATAGCGATTTTTCTGAGGCTATTAAGCTTGTACCCAAGGATCTTGTTGGGGATGTTGCCCTTGCCCTTCCTGATAGATTTTTTGATGATGTTGTAGAAAACCTTAGTGTTGATGAACTCTCTCATGCTGTTAGTGAACTTGAGTCTGATGATCAAGTGGAGTTTATGCATGAGCTTGAAGAACTTGACTCTGAGGTTGCCTCTGAAGTTTTTGACTCCCTTCACAAAGATGACCAAGAGGAGATTGAGAAGCTTCAGACTTATGATGAAGATCAGGCTGGTGCCTATATGCAGCTTGAGCTTTTTACCGCATATGAGCATGAGATTGTTCAAGATGTTATCAAACGTTTTGCACGGCTTCGTAAAGAGAATGAAGTTGAAAATGTACAGAATCTTTTTATAACAGATGAGGATAACAGACTTCGTTATGCAGTTGGTTTGGACGATCTCTTAATCTTTGATTTTTCACAAACAATTATAAAAAATATAGAAAATTCTGAAGAGAGTTTTGAACCTATAAAAGCAGTTGATACAGAAGATATTAAAGAAGTTGTACATATATTTGAACAGTATGATCTCTCTGTATTGGCTATTATAAATGCTTATGGCGTTTTACTTGGTCGTATCACTTCAGATGATATGTATGATATTATTAATGAACATGCAACAGAGCAGATGTACAATCTTGCTGGTGTTGATGATGAGGCAGAAGAGGATGAAGATGTTTTACTTGCTGGTCGTAAACGTGCTATTTGGTTGGCGTTTAACCTTTTAACTGCTATTGCCGCTTCTATTGTTATTGGGCTATTTTCACAGACACTAGAGAGTATGGTTGCTTTAGCAATACTTATGCCTATAGTCGCTTCCATGGGTGGAAATGCAGGAACTCAAAGTCTCACAGTTGTTGTAAGACAACTTGCACTTGGGGATATTTCTCAGGGAGATGCGATGAGAATTATTAAAAAAGAGGTGAGTATCGCTCTTGTAAATGGATTAGTATTTGCTATAATAGTTGGAGTTATAGCTGCTCTTTGGTTCGATCATGGAATGTTAGGTGTTGTGATAGGTTTGAGTATGATTATAAACCTATTTATCGCAGGATTATTTGGGGCAACTGTACCACTTTTATTAAAACGTATGGAGATTGATCCTGCTATCGGGAGTACGGTTATACTTACTACTGCTACAGATGTTATAGGCTTTTTTAGCTTTTTGGGCTTGGCAACTTATATACTATTATAAGGTAGCAAAAATAAAATTAAGGATTATATAAGCATTGAATTTACTTATACTTTTTTTCGTTCTATCTGTTGGCGTTTCATTTCTTTGTTCTGTCTTAGAGTCAGTGCTACTCTCTATAAATATGTCTTATGTAGCTGTTTTAGAAAAAGAGCGCCCAAATGTTGGTAGCTTACTGCGTGCACAAAAGGAGAATATAAACAAGTCTATAGCAGGGATACTTATACTCAATACTATTGCAAATACTTTAGGTGCAGCAGCTGTAGGTGCTCAAGCTGCTTTAGTCTTTGGTAATGATGCTGTTGTAATAGTCTCTGTGGTGCTTACATTTGCTATTTTGTTTTTTAGTGAAATTATTCCTAAGACTATTGGTGCGATGTATTGGAAAGCTTTAGCACCTTTAGCCTCTCAGTTTATTAGAATCTTTATTTGGCTTACTTATCCTATTATAATAATGACACTTTTTGTAACAGATAAAATAGGCAAAAATGCAGGAGATGTAAACTCTCTGACAAAGGAAGAGTTACTTGAGTCTATGCTACAGAGCGAGGATGAAGGTGTTATTGATGAAAAAGAGTCTGATGTTATAGAGAACATCTTAAACCTTGATAATATTAAAGTTAGAGAGGTTTTAACACCTCGTTCAGTCGTCTTTGCTCTTGATGAATCTATGAGCATTAAAGAGATAGTAGAGCGTGAAGATGCTATTTATAAATTTTCTCGTATTCCTGTATATAAAGAGAGTATAGAGGATGTAACAGGGATAGTCCTTACAAAAAAACTCTTTAGACAAGCACGACTTGATGACTCAGTAAGTATAGGGAGTATCAAAAATGAGATAGTTGCCATCAACGAAAATGTTCCAGTTAGTAAGGCACTTGATATGTTCATCGCTAAAAAAGATCATATGTTCTTAGTGATGGATAACTATGATCAAACAGAGGGTATAATAACTTTAGAAGATTGTGTGGAGACCGTTTTAGGTGTTGAGATCATGGATGAGAGTGATACAACAGAAGATATGCGTGAACTCGCAAAACGAAAAATGAAACAAAAGCGTAAGGCAAAAGAGTCCTAACTCTTTTACATTCCTGGAAGTCTAGGAATTTTTCCTAGCTTGGAGTTACGACAGTAGTAACCCCACCCACGTTTGAGCCAATGCCCTATGATTGGCATAGGGAGCATAAAAGCATGTTTAGCATCACGATAGACAAACGCCGCACCATCTCCATTATCCATTACACATAAAATACTTAGATGCTCTTTATAGCCTTTAAACGCCATGGAGTTACTCTCTCTTGCATCTATGTTATGTGCTACATTTTTTGCCATTATTTCAGCAATATGTCCCTGTTTTGCTCTCCAATCATAACCCTCTAAAGCAGCTACATCACCTATGGCATAGATATTAGAGGGAGTGCCATCTGTATTGAGTACACAAGAGAAATCATCTGTTTTAATAAATCCAGCCTCATTTCTAGGAATGTCGGACTTTGCTATAACATCATGACCATTTCCAGCAGGAATAAACATAGTAAAGTCAGACTCTAACTTACTCCCATCTTCAAAGTTGATCCCATTGCTCTCAAAGCCAGTTATTTTTTTACCAAAGTGTTTTTTGATGTCTAGCCTATTAAACATATGATCCATCATCTTAAGAGCTTGTGAACCTAAACGTTTTCCAGGTTCAGGCATTGGTGCGAAAAATGTCAGTTCAAAATTTTCTCTGATGCCCTTTTTTTTGAGCATATTGTGTACATTAAAAAGAAGCTCAAAGCCTGGTCCACCACGAACAGCTGAGCTATCTTTAGGATTACCACCAAAGCCCATGGCTATTTTACCACTCCCTTTCTCTATGAGTCTATCAAGAGCATCACGAATTTCTAAAGAGTTTTGTGGCATACCACAAATAGAGAGAGTATGTTCTAGACCAGGATGTTTCATTTTTGAAGCTCCGATGGCAATAACTAAGTAGTCGTACTCCTCTATACTTTTTCCAGAAGCAAATGTTACAGAATTTTCTTCTTTACTTATATCGACTACTGTGTCAACTAGGAGTTTAAATCCATGTACTTTTTGAAGCTCTTTAAGATCTATACAGATGTCTTGAAACTCAGCGCCATGTGTAGGAATCCAGATAGAAGTAGGATAGATATAAAAGAAATCACGTTCACTTACAAGAGTAACATCATAGTTTTTCTTTTTGAGGTGAATAGCGGCATCAAGACCAGCAAAACCACCACCCAATATAAGTACTTTTTTCATAACAGCCCCAAACTTATAATAATTATAAGTAGTATATATAAAGTAAGATTAATTAGTGCTTATTAATAAAATAGACAGCAAACATACTGATAGCACCACCGATGACAATATGAATTTGCATCGCCTCATCCAAGATAAGCCATGAAGAAAAAAGAGCAAATACAGGTACAAGAAACATAAAAGAGCTTGTCCTCTCACTCCCTAGTTTGCCCGAAGCCACAAAAAAAATAGTTGTTCCTATAGTTTGACCAAAAATAGCAAGATAGAGAAGAGCACTCCAAAACCTACTATCTTGTGAAAAAACTACACTAAAACCAGAACTATAGCCATAGAAAAAGGAAAAAACAGTTGCAATAAGAGAGATGATAAAACTATAGTGAATAGGATGAATATGCACTTGTGAATGTTGTGAGAGTAGAGTAACTCCTGCCCAGATGAGTGCACAGAGTAAGAAGTAAATGTTTGAACCATCAAAAAAGAGCCCTAAATCTTCTAGGTTGAGGATAATAACACCACCAATAATACCTAAAAATATACCAAAAGTTTGTGTGTTGGAGACTCTATTTTTAAAGAGAATAAGTGTGAGTAAAAAGGTCATAAGTGGAGAGAGGGAAGTGATAATGATACTCCCAGCTCCTGCTAGTCCATACTTAATACCATAAAAAGAGCTCATCATAAAACTTATATTTAGTACACTAGATGCAAAGATAAATTTGATAGCTGAGAAGTTGAGTCTTATTGGCACTTTAAAGAAATAGAGTATAGGTAAAAATGCTAAACTCATTAGAAGAAAACGCCAAAAAATGATGACATCCATGGAGAGATTTTCTGTGAGAATTTTTAGTGCACTCCAACCAGTTCCCCAAAAAAACATAGCTAGAAGAAGTAGCCATGAGTAGGTGTTACTTTCTCTTTTCATAGCTGTCTATTATTTTTGTAACAATGAGGTCTGAGGTGACATTAAGTGAAGTACGGCACATATCTAGGAGCCTATCTACTGCTACTATGAGTGCCATATACTCTACTGGAAGTCCTAACTGATTTAGGATGACTACCATCATAACTAAAGAGGCACTCGGTAGAGCAGCAACACCAACACTAAGTGCAACAACCGTTACTCCAAGGAGTACTTGATCCCCAAACGCCAAGGGAACTCCTGCAAGATTAGCGATGTAGAGAACTGCTACACTTAAGTATATTGCTGTTCCATCCATAGAGATAGTAGCGCCAAGAGGTAGGACAAAAGAAGCATTTTTTTTATCCACCCCTGCGATCTCTTCAACAACTCGCATACTGATAGGCAGAGTAGCAGCTGATGAGGCAGTAGAAAATGCCATAATAGGTGCTTCGCGAATATTCCAGAGGTAGTGATAGGGATTTATCTTTGTAAATAGTCTTAAAATTGCTGGGAGAGTGAGAAGCCCATGAAAGAGGATTGCACCAATAACGATAAGCATATATTTGTAGAGTCCAAGAACTACTTCTATACCCTGATCGGCAATGACATAAGAGATGAGGGAGAAAACACCTATTGGAGTGAGTTTTATGATCCATCCAGCGATAACTAACATAGCTTCACTCACAGAGATGAAAAAATTCTGAAGGGGTTTTTGTTGCTCCTTCTTAAGGTAAAGTGTAGCCACCCCAAACATAATAGCAAAAATGATAATTTGCATCATAGAAGCAGAGCTTAGTGCATGAAAAATATTTGTTGGGATAAAGGAGAGAATCATATTCTCAAAAGAGAAAGGGGTTATGGTAGAAGCCTTATGAAAGGCAAGTCCTGTACTACTTACTTTCTCTCCAATGCTAAAGATATTCATAGCAGTAATGGCAGTGAGCACAGCTAGAGCAGTAGTAAGCATATAGAGTCCGATGGTTTTAATCCCCATGCGTTTGAGATGTTCTAGTGAACCTAGCCCTAAAATAGCGACAAATATACTTGCAAAAACAAGTGGAACAACTATCATTTTTAAGAAATAAACAAAGGCAGTACCTATGACTTTTTGTGCTAAAGCAAATTCAGGGAAAAAAGAGCCAAAGAGAGCTCCAAGGATGATGCCTACTATTATAAGAGTATTAGTCGTTGTGTACTTTTTTATAGTTTTTATCATAATATAATTTTCCTAAAGTAAATTTTTCTTTATCCAAAAAGATAGTACATAAAGTCCCCAAACATGCTGCTTAAAACTCCCTTTTGCAGCACTATTTATATACTCTTTTAGTTTGTCAGGTTTAAAGAGTCCTGTCTCTTTATTTACTTCGTAGATAAGTTCAATTTTTTTTGAGTTAATGAGGTACTCTATGTAGGGGCTTGAAAAACCTTTTTTCTTGCGTTTGAGTATTTTGTTATTGAGCTTACCTTGCATAACACCTTTGAGAAGAGATTTTGTAGTGCCATCTTCATAGCGTAGTTTTGGATCTAAGCAGATGAGAGTCTCGGCAAGTTTATGATCTAAAAAAGGAGTACGCGATTCAATAGAGTGTGCCATGCTAACACGATCTAGTTTTGTTAAAAAGTGTTCTGCTTGAAAGAGGTTGAGGTCTATGTAGCTGTACCAAAGAGATTCATCTGTATATATAGAGTTAAGAAATCTTTCTCTATATGGTGCTAGATACTTTAATGAGCTATTATCTTTTATGTTGCTTTTCATAAGAGCATTTTTTTGTAAGTCAGTAAACTTCTCACCAGAGGTACGAAAGAGTAAAGTATTGTCAAAGATTCGTTTATACCACTCCCACTCTCGGTTCATAGAGAAGTTGGCACGGAAGTAGTTTTTAAGCCAATTTTTGTGGGTAAGATTACTTGCATGTTCAATGTCAAGATACTCAAAGTACTCTCTATAGCCAAGAAAAAGTTCATCACTCCCCTCACCACTCATAACAACTTTATAACCATCTTTTTGAATCCTTTCAAAAAGGAGATACAGAGGGATAGAGGCGGGATCATTGAGTGGCTCATCAAGAGTATCTAAGACTTTATCACTTGCATTTATAAATATAGCTTCATCTATCTCAACCTCTCTGTTTTGTACTCCTAAAAGTTCTGCACTCTCTCTCGCACTTGCTCGTTCATCATACTTAGCAAACTCTTTGTAGCCTAATGTGTATGTAAGGAGGTTATACCCATATTTTTTAGCATAATAGTTGATTGTGGCACTATCAATACCACCTGAGAGTAGAGCGACCATAGGTACATCAGTTGAAAAACGGAGTTTCATAGACTCTTCAAGTGTACTCTCTATCTTTCTAAGGGCTTCTTCTCTGTTATGGATGAGTGTAGAGGGTCTATTTAAAAGGTCGTAGTATTTATCTACTTTGAACTTTCCATTTTTATAAATAAGGTACTCTCCAGCAGCAAGTTTTTTTATACCTTGAAAAAATGTAAAAGGTGGAGTAGGTGCTAAAAAAGAGAGATAAGAGAGTAGGGCATCTTCATTCATCTCTATCTTTTTTAAAAAGGGAGTGAGTGCTTTGAGTTCAGAAGCAAAACGAAATGCTTGAGTCTCTTGCATAAAAAAGAGTGGTTTTTTTCCAAGTCTATCACGAAAAAGATAGAGTACCTCCCCATCAAGTAGAGCAATAGCAAACATACCACGAAGATGATCAACAAAAGAGAGTCCCCACTTGAGATAAGCCGCAATAATCACCTCACTGTCACTCTCAGTGGTAAAAGGGAAATTTAGCTCACGCTTAAGCTCCTTAAAGTTATAGATCTCACCATTAAAAGAGAGGTATATATTTTGGTGTTTAAGGGGTTGATGAGAACGTTTATCTCTATCTTGGATACTTAATCGCTGGTGAGCAAAAAAGAGTTTCTCTTCTTGTATAACTCCACAATGATCAGGTCCACGATGACTCATCCTCTCTAGTGCATCTTTAGCACTTTTATCATTATAGCTACCGATTATTCCAAATATTGAGCACATTTTTCTTAAGAGTTTTCTGAATTTTTATTTTGTGTCGGAAATATCATACTATAAATACTCTTTTTGGTACACAATATGGTATTTAGTTTAAACATCTTTTAGTTTAAAACTTTTTCTATGGATGGGAGAGTAGCCATACTTTTTAATCATCTCTATATGAGCTTTTGTACCATAGCCTTTATTGTTTTCAAAACCATACTCAGGGTAGATTTTAGCATCTTTTATAATGTTTCTGTCATGTGTGACTTTAGCAAGTATCGACGCTGCACTAACCTCTGCTACTTTTGTATCAGCCTTAACCATCGTTTCTAAGCCCTCAACTCCAAAGGAGGTATTGCCATCGAAGAGGTATCTCTCTGCTTTGAGTGTTTGTTTGATCTTCTCTAATGCTTTTGTCATACACTTTGATATGCCCAAGGCATCTATCTCTTTGGAGGAGATTGTTACTATATTATAATGGGTTTGTAGGATTATCTCTTCATAGAGCTTCTCTCGTTTTTTCTCATTGATCTTTTTGGAGTCATTTAGCCCCTCTATTTTTGCAGCCTCTTTGAAAATACATCCAGCAACTACTAAGTCTCCAGCAATAGGTCCACGACCCGCTTCATCAATCCCACATAACATATATACTCCTTATAGTTTACCCATCGCCTTTTACGAGAGTATAGGGCTAAAGGCTTTTGTACTAATAGTGACACGCTCACCTACTTTATGGCTACTTGCCTCTTCTTTTGAAAGTACTACCTCTACTATTTGTTGCCCTATGGCAATGAATGCTACATAGACTATATCTACTTTTTTGAGTTCTAGTAGTTCTCCTGAAAAAGAGAATTTCTGTGAGCCGTTTTGTTTTAGAAGTAGCTCCCTTGGCTTGCCATCTTTTGTAACTTTTCCATCTTTAAGCATGACAACACGAGAGGCAAGTTTATAGATTTCGCTTGGGTCGTGAGAGACCATTATAGTCGTTGTATCAAACTCTTTATGAAGTTTTAGAATCTGTGTTTGAAGTTTTGATCTTATATGTGAGTCAAGTGCAGAGAGGGGTTCATCAAGAAGAAGAAGTTTTGGTTTTTGCATAAGAGCTCTACAGAGGCTAAGTCGCTGTTTTTGTCCACCACTAAGAGTCTTTGGATAACGATTTTGTAGTGTTGTGAGTTCTGTAATCTCTAGTAAATGTAGTGCAAGATTTTTATCTTTTGCAATAAAGAGTAGATTTTGTATAACTGTCATATTATCAAAGAGAGCATACTCTTGAAATACGAAACCAATAGAGCGCTTTTGTGGTGGGAGAGTTTGTTTGGCGTTTAACCACTCTTGCTGATGTACTTTTATGTTCCCATTAGCTTTTTCAAGTCCAGCAAGTATGCGAAGTAGTGTTGTTTTTCCACTACCACTATCGCCACTTAGAGCTAAAAACTCTCCCTTTTGTATCTGAAGTTCTACATCTAGGATAAGCGACCCTGAAGCACCTAAAAGTTCTTTATTTATTTTTATATCTATCATCTTAGAGTCCAAATTTTTTGTTATGTTTTGCACTAAATATATAGACACTTAGAAGTACTACAAGATTTATTCCAATCATTATAGCACTATATATATGTGCTAAAGAGTAGTTCATAGTCTCTACCATCTCATAGATAGCAACAGATGCAACTTTAGTCTCACCAGGGATACTCCCTCCCACCATGAGAACAACACCAAACTCCCCAACAGTATGAGCAAAGGTAATGATCAAAGCGGTAAGGAGTGATGACTTTATGTTTGGTAGGGCTACAAAAAAGATAGTTTGAAATTTGCTTTTTCCAGCGAGGTAACTTGCCTCTAACATCTGCTTATTAAGAGACTCAAATCCACTCTGAAGAGGCTGCACCATAAAGGGAAGAGAGTAGAAACAACTTGCAATTACTAAAGAGGTAAAATTAAAAACCAAGCTCATGTCAAAAGTATCTTTAAATAGAGCCCCAATAGGGGAGTTTTGTGAAAGTGCTACAAGTATATAAAATCCAAGAACTGAGGGAGGTAGAACTATTGGAAGAGCGGTGAGTGCTTCTATAAATGGCTTAACTTTAGAGTGAGTTTGAGAGAGGTACCAAGCCAGTGGTAGAGCAATAAAAAAGAGAATAGCTACAGTAATGCTAGCAAGTTTGAAACTGAGTAAAAAAGGTTCAAACATTAGAGTATCTCTGCTATGGAGAGGTCAGAGGAGTTGATGAGCGCTATGACACTCTCTCCTCTCTCTAAAGAGAGTCTCTCTAGGCTCGTTGTCGTGATGATGGATTCTAAACGAAATTTTTCAGTTGTGAGCATTATTGAAGAGAGAAGTTTACCCTGTTCTATGCTCTCTATCTGGCACTTTATTTGGTTGGAGTAACTAAGTTCTCCTTTAAGGTCTTTTGCTAAGGATACAGATGTGGCTTTTACTTGAAGTTTGACTTCTGTAGCTATCTTTAAATCCTTAGGTAGTTCTAGGCTTACCATTTTAAGTACATACTCTTGAGTTTGAAATGTGACTATATGAATAATTCCTTCACTCTCTATAGCAGAGATTTTCGCATCTATAAGACTCACTTGAGGTATCCATATTTAGCGAAGATATGTTGTGCCTCTGTAGAGAGGATAAAATCATAAAAAAGTTTATAGTCTGGGTTTTTCTTTGCTAACTTTAGGAGTACCATCCCTTGTGCTATTGGTGTGTAGAGTTTTGCATCTACAAGAGCCCAGTTTTTCCCCTCTTTGTAACTCTTCATCTGTGGAGTATAAAGAGCTGAGAGAGCTACAATACCGATGTCTGATGAGGAGGCAAAAAGAAGTGTCTGGGAGATAGACTCACCATAGATAAACTTCTCTTTTACAAAGGCATAAACGCCACTCTTTTTGAGTGCTTCTATAGTTGCTAATCCATAGGGTGCTGTTTTGGGGTTTGCAATAGCGATTTTATCTATTTGAGATGATCTGAGTAGTTTTGGTGATATAGGTTCTGTAAACTCTTTTGTAGTAAAAAATGCTAAAGCCCCTTTGGTGTAGAGTTTTGGCTCGTTAAGAGCATAGCCACGCTCGTAAAGCTTTTGTGGATACTTCATATCTGCACTTAAAAAGAGCCCATAGGGTGCTCCATGCATGATCTGTGCTGCCATTTTTCCGCTACCACCTAGAGTTATTTTGAGATGAACTCCATGGTGGCGTTTAGAAAATGCAGCCTCCAAAGCTTTTATAGTGTAGCTGAGATTTGCTGCTACAGCGATGTTGAGTGAGGATGCTTGCAGTTGAGTAAAAAGCAGAAAAAAAAAGAGGAAAGCTAATTTACTCATATATTAAGATCCTTAAATCTATTTAATTTTGAGATTATAGCTAATAGTAGATTTAATAACTATTTACACACCTTTTTTATTTTTTAAAAATATCTGAAATTCAGTAATATTTAATTAAATTATTCTTAATTTTTGTTTTATTTAAGTTTATATAGCTATACTTTTGCCACTAAAACAGACGTTCGCGTTGACTTTTAAATAAAATCATTAAAAAGGTTCAAAATGAAATTTACTAAAATTGCATCTACTGAACAAATTGATCAAAAATGGATTTTGATTGATGCTGAAGGGAAAACTTTTGGTCGTATGATGACTGAAATTGCTACTCTTCTTCGTGGGAAAAACAAAACTTGTTGGACTCCAAATATCGACTGTGGTGACTATGTAGTAGTTATTAATGCTTCTAAAGCTAAGTTTAATGGACTTGGAAAAGTTGCAAATAAAGAGTACTTTTCTCACTCAGGTTATTTTGGTTCTACAAAGAGTGTTAAGCTAACAGAGCTTTTAGAGAAGAATCCAGAGAAACTTTATAAGTTATCTGCTCGTGGTATGCTCCCTAAGACTAAGCTTGGTGCTAAAATGCTTAAAAAATTAAAAATATATGCAGGTGCAGAACACCCTCACACTGCACAAATAGCTAAGTAAGGATTTACATATGGCAAATACAATTTATGCAACAGGACGTCGTAAAGCGTCAATCGCAAAAGTATGGTTAACTCCAGGAACAGGTAAAATTACAATTAATGGTCTCTCTTTAGATGCATGGTTAGGTGGACTTGAAGCGAAAAAACTTCGTGTTAAACAACCATTAGCAGTATCTAAACTTTCAGAGTCTGTTGATATTGTTGCTACTACATTAGGTGGTGGTTTTGGTGGTCAAGCTGATGCACTTCGTCACGGAATTTCTCGTGCACTTGTAGCATTTAACCCAGAAGTAAAAGCAGTTCTCAAGCCAGAGGGTATGATGACTCGTGATGCTCGTGTTGTTGAACGTAAGAAACCAGGTAAACGAAAAGCTCGTCGTTCTCGTCAGTTCTCTAAGCGTTAAATATCTCCTTTTTATCTTTATCAAGAGTCTCTTCTCTTGGTAAAAGTTTCTTTGAATAGTGTTCAGTCCCGCAGTTATAAACACAAAAGAAACATAATTGCAAAATAAATGGACTTTACTATTTGATAATATATATTATATTGATATATTTATTTAAAATTTTTATACTTTTTAGTTTTATTTCTCTATTTATTTTATTTTTTATCGTTAAAATTAACTATAATGTCCTAGGAAAACAAACCACTTAATACAATACTCTTATTTTATCACATTTGAAATAAGAAATTTTAAAATGTTGTTTGATTTGCTTGGGATAGTATAATTAATGAAAATCAGAGGAAAAGAAGTATATATAGTAGATCAGTAACTTATATACAAAATAAGTAATTATTTTGATAAAAATGAAGGTAAGAATAAAATGATTTCAGAACCTATTTACATGGATATAGAAGCTTCTTTTAGTGGAAATATACAAGAATTAGGCCTAGTTTATAAAGAAGATGAATTAAAAACTAGTTCGATTAAAGAAGCCTTTGAGTATATTAAATATGCTCCTACAGAGTATATTGCTGGTCATAATTTTATTGCCTTTGATAAAAAAATATTAGAGACAAGTTCAATAGGTACACTACTTCAAAATAAAACCTTTATAGATACTCTTCCTATCTCATTACTCCTATTCAATGAAAAAACCTTTCATAACCTCCCTAAGAACTATAAAAGTGAAGACAACTTTTTAAATAACCCAGTTCAAGACGCCAAACTTTCAAAAGAACTATTATTACGATCAATTGATAAGTTTAAAACACTACCAATATTACAAAGAAATATTTTTTATACCTTACTCAAAAAAGAAGAACTATTTAAAGGCTTTTTTAAATTCATTATTCATGAAAATATATTTGAAGAGTTAAGTGATACTATTCTCCTAGGCTCAATTCTTAATGCCTTTAAAACTATTATTCGTAATCCAGATGTTTTAAAAGAAGCCTTATCCTTTCACAGAATTGAACTTGCTTTTATATTGGCTATTAGAATGCCAGAACTTGAGGTAAATGCACAACCACCTAAAGTTCTTTATGATTATAAGGAGATAACATCATTACAAGAAAGATTATGTTTTGATTATGATAAGTCTGTAGATGAGTTAAGTTCAATAGCTAAAGATATTTTTGGATTTGGTACATTTAGGGATTTTCCAAGGCATGACGCTACTCTTGAAACAGGTACAACTATTTCTCAAAAAGAGATAGTTACTGCAGCACTTAAGAATGAATCATTTCTTGCTATATTACCTACAGGTGGAGGAAAGACTTTTACATTTTGGCTTCCATCAATTATTAAAGCAAAATCGCTTAAAACACTTACTGTAGTTATCTCTCCACTTCAAGCACTTATCAAAGATCACATGGATAGTTTTCATGAAACCGTTGCAAATTATAAAGCTGTAGCATTGAGTGGTTATATGTCTCCAAGCGAAAGAGCTGATAGTATGGAGAAAGTAGTTAATGGTGATGCTGATATATTATATATAGCTCCAGAAAGTCTTAGATCAAGTTCTTTATTTAATTTACTTAAAAATCGTGTAATTGAAAGATTTGTAATTGATGAAGCGCACTGTCTATCAACATGGGGGAATGATTTTAGACATGACTATTTTTACATTGGTGCATTTATTAATGACTTATTAAAAGAAAAACCTTTCCAAGAGAATATTCCAGTATCTTGCTTTACAGCTACTGCTAAACCTAAAGTAATGGATGATATTACAGAGTATATAGAGTCTGCTTTAAATCTTAAAATGAATCGTTATATTGCAGTGCCTGAAAGGAAAAATCTTGATTATGAAGGTTACGAGTTAAATAGTGACAAAACTAAATACACAAGCTTGTTAGAGCTTATAAATACCAAAGCAGGGTCAACACTTATATATATTCCATCATCAACAAAAAAATGTGATGATATTGCTGAACAATTAGCTTTAGATACTGGTAAAAATGTTAAATCATTTCATTCTAAATTAGATACAGATATTAAAATGCAAATTTTAAGAGAGTATATAAATGATGATATAGATATAGTTGTCGCTACAACAGCTTTTGGAATGGGAGTTGATAAGCCAAATATTAAAAATGTAATTCACTATGAAATATCAGAATCATTAGAAAATTACTCTCAAGAAGCAGGTCGTGGTGCAAGAGATCAAAATATCAGAGCTTCATGCCCATTGCTATTTTCGCAAAGTGATTTAGATAAGCATTTTACTACTTTAACCCGTTCAAAAATAAATCCAGATGAAATCAATGCTATTTTTAGAGTTCTTAAAAAGGATGAACGTAATCCAGTTAGATTAACAACGAGAGAGATAGCCATGCAAGCTGGTTGGGATACAGAGGATAAGTCTAGTGATTATGATATGAAAGTAAAAACAGCATTACTAGAACTTGAGAGAGAAAATTATGTAGAACGTTCTAGAAATAGAGTACAGTATTATGCTGATGCTGTAGCGAAGGATTCTCTATCAATTTTACAAGAAGAGTGTACAACTAAAAAGTATAGCAAAGAGTCAAAAATAAGATTGTCTCGTGTCCTACAGACTCTGCTAGGTAGTGGAAAATCTGAAGCTGTTCAACTAGATGAACTAACTGAAATACTTGGGTACTCCCATGAAGTAGTTACACAATCAGTATTAGAACTCAAAGAGATGAAAATTATTTCAGATGCAAAAGATTTGAGTTTAAAACTAAGCCAAGATAGTATAAAAATATATCAAAGTTATACCAAAATTGAAAAGATACTGTACGAGTATTTAATTAAAGAGCATAGTCAAACAATTCGGATGAGCGAATTAAATCAAATACTGCTAGATGATTCAACTCTAAATTTTAAAAATGAAAATATTAGCTCTATAATAAAGGTATTACTAAAAAGCTGGATAGGGAATAAACATCAGTTTAAATTTAACCGACTTGATAGACAAAAAGATCTTTGGTATTTTGAGTTTGTAGATGCCAATAAAGTAAAAAGTATCATTGATTATAAGCATTCCATTGGATTCAAGACTCTTGAATACTTATCAGCAAATCTTTCAGAGAAGAAAACTACCACAAAAGAGAGAGTTGAATTTTCTATGCTCGAACTTCAAAAAGTATTAAATCTAAAAAAGGATCAAAGTTTAAAAATTATTGATAAAGTACTACTTCACTTACATGAACTTAGGATATTAGAACTAGGTAATGGCAGGTTTATTTATTATGCACCAATGAATATTAAGAAGATGGATAAAATGCTCGCTCCAAATAAAAAATATACAAAACTTGAGTATAAATCCAGACTTGAACCATACTACCAGCGAAAAATGGAATCTATACATATAGTTGGTGAATATTCAGAGCGGCTTATTAAAAACTCTAAACAAGCACAAACTTTCATGAAAGATTATTTTACACTTTCATATAGAATGTTTGTCAATAAGTATGGTGAGTTAAAAGAAAAATTTAAAAGACCTATGACAGAGTATCGTTACAATAAAATTTTTAATAGTCTTTCCGATGAACAGAAGAGAGTTATAGATGATAAAGAATCCCAAGCAATAATGATCTTAGCTGGACCAGGAAGTGGTAAAACAAAAGTTCTAGTTCACAAGATAGCTTCCCTTATCTTGCAAGAGGATATTAAAGCCGATCAGTTTTTAATGCTTACATACTCTCGTACCGCTATGATGGAGTTTAAATCTAGACTGTTTGAGTTGATAGGTCAACTAGCTTATGATATAGATATATTTACATTCCATGGATTTTCTCTTCAATTGATAGGGAGAGAAGCAAGTAGTGATGAAAATATACTTCATAGTGTTGTATCTTTAGCTGCACAGCAAATTAACGAGAACAAGATAGATATACCTTTTAAAACAGTTATAGTATTAGATGAGTATCAAGATATTAATTCAGATGGATTTGAGCTTATAAAAGCACTATCTAATGCTCATGAGAATAAAAAACGATTAATTGCCGTTGGCGATGATGATCAGTGTATCTTATCTAATGTTAATGATGCAGATATTAAATTCATCCAAGAGTTTGAAACAGAGTTTGGACTTAATGATGAAGAGGAAAAATCATATGCTCAGTATGAACTTTTAACGAACTTTAGAAGTACCCAAAGTATTGTAGAATATTCAAATAAATTTATTCATAATATTCCTATCAGATACAAACAGCATCCACTAGTATCTCATTCTAAATATCAAGGTGAAGTTATAATAGTGAATTGTAACTCACAATATTTGCAACAGCCAGCAGTTGAACAAGTGAAAGAGCACCTTGAAGCCAAAAAAAGTCTTGCTGTACTGGCGTTTAAAAATGATGAAGTGGCAGATATATACGCTTTACTTCATGATGAGAATATTGCTGTAAATTATCTATTGGATAATGATGGATTTAAACTTAGTAGTTTAGTTGAGATTAAATTTTTAGATAGACTATTAAAAGATAAAGAACTTAATGAAAATCTTTTATGGGAATCCTACGAAAAAGTAAAACAACGATATAGTGGATCTAAGAACTTATCTATACTCTATAAGATAGTGAAAGGCTTTATAGATGACCATGAGGTTTATACACCATCTCTTTGGCATATTTACTTAGATGAAATATCTTCAGAACAACTTATCTCTACTTACAATAAAGTTTTAGTATCGACCATACATAAAGCAAAAGGTAAAGAGTTTGAGACCGTTATTTTAGTAGTAGTAGATCACAAAATGATATTGGATGATGATTTTTTCAGACTTTTTTATGTTGGAATGACACGGGCAAAGAAAAAATTAATTATTGTAACTGATAAAAAATACTTTAGATCTAACTCAACTCCATCGGTTAGAAGTATCATTAATAATCAAATATATACTGAACCTAATAAAAAGACTTTAGTTATGGGGTTATCAGATTTATATATGAGTTTTTTGTCTCAGCATGATGCACAAGGAATTGATTTAATTGCAGGCTCACAGGCATATATCCGTGAACAAACAAAGGATAAACCGTATCATATAGTTCAAAATGACATAGTAATCGCTCAGCTATCAAAGAAGATGCAAAAGGATATTCTTACTTATGAAGAACAAGGCTATTCTGTAGTGGATATTACAATTGAGAATATTATTGAATGGTTTGATGAAAAAAATGATAAAAATAGGCACCTTCCCTTATGCAAATTATCTATGTATAAACCCAAATATAATGCCCCTAAAATCTAAGATACCAATTCAGTAAGTTATTTTCAAAAAAGATAAAATGACAAGAATTAAGGAGATGAAAAAATGAGTAGAAAAAAGGTAGAACATATATAGCCGAACAAAACTACTTCAAGATCATAAGATTCAAATCTCGATAAACGCCAGCGGTAGAAGTATTGACAATATTGTCATTGAGAGATTTTTCAGAACGCTTAAACACGATAATATCTATATCAGTAATTATGAAACTATCAAAAATCAATGAATGTTTATCTTGACTATCTAAAAGTGTGGCATAAAGTAACAGGTGAGAATGAAATTAAATCTTTTAGAAAATTGACTTGATTTTTAGGGGTATTATATTTGATAGAGTTGATATAATCTTAGACACAAGTTGAATCTTCTTTCTGGTAAGTTTTTGTCATAAGAAATTATAACTTTTTTAAAATCAGATTTCAACTTTTTTAACTACAAAAAATTAAATTAGCTACTTTTGCGGGAATCTGCAAGTGGCTCTTTAGTTAAAAATAATATCAAAACAGATAGCTTAGAGAAAAGCTTCTATTTAACATCAAAAAAAGGAAATGTGATGAACGTAAAACAGAACACTTTAGCAGCACTTCTTGTGCTAGGAATTGGAATAAGTGGTTGTAATACTAATGATAACAACCTTATCTCTCAAATAGTGAATAAAAAAACTGAACAGAACAAGACAACAGATAATAATAAAACAGAGGGGAATACAACTATTAATCCTAATCCTGAGGAGAGTACAACTATTGACCCTAACCCTGAGGAGAATAATATCACCAACAATGATACTAATGATAGCATCAATAACAGTGTCACCAAAAGTAATTTTAATAATACTAATAATAGTATTGATCATATCATAGAAGATATTGCTGGAAATGCAGATGGTAGAGCAGTAACAGCTGCTGAAATCAATGCGATTGACGGTGTAAGCAGAGCGATTAATGGTGTTGATTATACAGCAGCACTGCAAGCAGGAACATTTGCCGATAAAACAAACCCAATAGCAACAGAGATTCAAACAGTAGTTGATGTGGCAAATGCGGCAGCGGCAGCAGACGCTGCAAAAGCAAAAGCAATAGGAAAAATCACAACATATGCAAGTGATGACACAAAACTAGCACCAAATGTACAAGACTATTTAAATGCAGGTGTAACGGGAGTAACAGCAGATAATTTAGATAGAGTCAATGGGGCACTTCATATAACAGCTATAGGTGGCGGAGCCGTAAACTCAACAAGTGCTATTCAAGGCATAGTAAACAATATGCCTGCTTCATTTTCAAAAGAACTTACTATTACGGCACCGACACTTACAGCAACTTTGGTAAGTATGCTTGACGATAATCATGGTGTAAATGTAGGTGGAAGTATAGCGTCAAATGGTCTGTTGGTTAAAGTGCCTTATCACGCAGATAGTAGTGTAATTCTTAACAGTTTTACAAGTCCTCACTTTACTATTGATGCTGGCAACACAAGCAATAACGAGAGCGGAGTTGTTGTAGCACTTCACTGGGGTAATGCAACTCTACCTGCAGGAGATGGTTATTTTGATGCAAAGATCGTGCCTGTCAATGGCAGTAATATTTATTATGCTAGACAATTAGATATAACTGCGAATGGATATATAGCCGCTACACTTTCGTATCCAACAGATAAGGATTTCACTATGGGGAGATTGGATCTTAAAGTCATACCTGCAATACCGGACAGAAGCTTTAATGTACAAACAAATGGTGTATATGAGCATAGATTCCTCTACTTACCGGTAACTAACCCAATCACAGGAAGAACTTGGCTAAACAACAATCTTGGAGCAGAGTATGCAAATATAAATAGCTCTGCTTTCAACCCAACGCAACAAGCTACGGCAAGTAATGATTACAAAGCTTACGGTTCACTCTTTCAGTGGGGAAGAAAAGCAGATGGACATGAGTTAATCAACTGGACAGGTGGTACTGCAGGAGCTGGAAAATACGGTACAACATCTACAAAGGCCGATGATCCATCTGGTTCACTCTATATCATAGAAGCAAATGCACAACATGATTGGAGAGTAAACCGAGATGATACACTATGGGCAAGTGAATCAAGTCCAAACAATGTCTGTCCAGTAGGGTACAGACTACCACTTAATCCAAATGAAGCTAATGATGGTGAAAATGAGTGGTATGTAGAGACAAATACTTGGAGCACTAAAAATATGGTCGGTGCCCTAACAAGTAACCTAAAACTTGTTAGGGTTGGAATTCATGATGGCACCAATGGCACCGTAAGTGGTAATAGTGATCTCGGTGGCTACTGGACTGGTTCAGCCTATGGAGTTAATGCTCATACTATGGATTTTAATTCAAATAGGGTGCGTACAAACAATGTCATTTTCAATTACCGAGTAGATGGAAACTATGTCCGCTGTATAAAACAATTTACAATGGGAGAAAATGATTCTTTTCCTACTAATATCACGATTGACAACCCAAGTTTAGAAGCAAATGTAGTGAGCATACATGACCAAACACCATATGGTTCTGCTATAGATATCCAAGGTGTCATAGATAGTGGTTCAAACACTCTGATTCTAAGTATTCCATACACTGTTTCAAATGAGGCAACAACATTACCGGCATATAGTAAAACATATACTATAGCTACGGCAGATACAGAAGATGGTGTGGCAGATATAGTTGCAACATTTAGCTGGTCAGAGCAACTAAGCCTTGCAGTGGGAAGTGGCACATTTAATGCAACTATTACTACAAATGTTACATACAATGCTAAAAAACTAGATATAGAAGATGATGAAGCAGGTAAAGTTGTAGCTACATTTAACTACCCGACAGATAGTACAGGCTCTACCGGTACAGCTACACTTAAAGTATTGCCTGGAATACTAGACAGAAACTTTAATGTACAGACAAATAATAAATATGAGCATAGATTTGTCTATATGCCTGTAACTAACCCAATCACAGGAAGAACTTGGCTAAGCAATAACCTAGGAGCAGAGTATGCAAATATAAATAGCTCTGCTTTCAACCCCACGCGACAAGCTACGGCAATTAATGATTATAAAGCTTACGGTTCACTCTTCCAATGGGGAAGAAAAGCGGATGGGCATGAGCTAATCAACTGGACAAGTGGTGCTGCAGGAGCTGGAAAATACGGCACAACATCTACAAAACCTGGAAGATACGGTCAAATATCTACAGAAGCTGATAATCCATCTAATTCACTCTTTATCACAACACCAAGCGCTGATTGGAGAGTAAACAGAGATAATACCCTATGGGCGAGTGAATCAAGCGCAAACAATGTCTGTCCGACAGGATACAGACTGCCATTAAATCCAAATGAAGCAAAAGATGCCAATAATGAGCTCTATCAAGAGTCAAAAACTTGGAGCTCACAAGATCGTACAGGTGCTCTCTCAAGTGGCTTAAAACTGACTGCGGCCGGCTTCCGTAAATACAATGACGGCATAGTGTACTACGAGGGAATCAACGGCGATTACTGGACTGGTTCAGTTCATGGAGACGATGCACATGGCATGGCCTTTAATTCAAATATGGTGAACATAAATAGCTACTACTACCGAGCGCGAGGGTTCTCTGTCCGTTGTATAAAAGACTAATGCGATAGTATTATTATTTTTTTGATCCCCGTGATAAGCGGGGAGGCAAATTTTTCAAGGGAAAGATATAAACTTAGGCGGATTCGACTTATAAAGGAATACTTTTATCAAAAGTATGGTACCGATTCCTGTGAGTTTTATAAATATACTACCCCAATAAGTCAAGACAACAATCTCTAAAGTCCTAACTTTTTCATCTCTACAGATATATTTTCTTTAAAAATCTCTCTTACTCTCTCTTGTTCTATGAGATTAAACTTTTTATCTTGTGTAAATGACTTTACAATGCTCGCATCACAATATTCACCCACTTCTTTACATATCTCTTGCATATCTTTATCGTAGTGATTGCCACTTACTAAAAGCATCGGTACTATCTGAACTTTTGCATTTTTATCACCATTTGTGAACTTTAGAATGTCACGTCTTATAGTATCTTTAATAGCAAAAAATGGAAACTCTCCCTCAAGAGAACATATCAGATTTCTCTCATTTATCCTTTTTAAAAAGTTAGCAGTATAGTTGACCGCTTCAAGACCACCAAGATTAAGCACTGGAACGCCGTGAATAATATAGAGGTTGATGATAGTACTATTTCCTTTGCGAATTTTTGCATCAAGGAAGTTGAGATAGTTTGATGTCTCTTTGGTTTTGTAAAGAAGTGGTGCAGAGTAACGGATGTTAGCAAGAGAGAATATACGGAAACCTTTGACCATACGAGTAAGCACCTCATGCTCATCAGTAGGGAAGATATTAACACTTACAATGATATAGCGTTTATATCCTGCCATATCTACATCAGCCATTACTTGTGGGAGATTCTTATATACCTCACCCTTTTTTGCGAGCTCTTTTATAACCATCTTTGAGCTAAATGCTGTAAAAACAGGAGTATCAGAAAAACTCTCTTGTATAAACTTCTCAAATGCCAGATATTTCTCTTGCTCTATTACTGATCCAAAACAAGAGAGAATTATTGCTTTCTCTTTGTTATAATGTCTATACCGTTTCATAAATTATCCATAGTGTAAAATTAATTTAAAATTATAGGCAAAAAAAGTGAAGAAAGCATTAGTAATCTCAGCCATCGCCTCTAACCAAGGCAAAACACTACTTACCATGGCACTTCTTCAGCACTTCAAAAAGAGTGTACGACCCTATAAGTGTGGACCTGATTTTATAGATCCACAGTTTCACCAGAAGATAGCAGAGACACCCTCTGTAAACCTTGATGGCTATATGATGAATGAAGAGCAATTAAAGTGGATATTTGCAAATTATATGAACAAAGAAGTGGCAATAGTAGAGGGTGTTATGGGCTTTTATGATGGTATGGATAAGGGTGCTAGCGCTTATGATATAGCACGAACTTTGCATTTACCCTCTTTACTTATTCTTGATGCAGGAGGGAGTTATATAACAGTAGCCGCTGTGTTAAAGGGAATGAAAGAGTTCCGCTTAGATAACACGATAAAAGCGGTAATACTCAATAAAGTATCATCGCAAATGCACTATGACCTTGTGAAAAAATATCTTGAAAAAGAGGTAAAGGGTATAAAAGTTTGTGGCTGGATACAAAAAGGACTAAAAAGCCTTTGTAGCACACATTTAGGTCTTGATCTAAAAGAGTTAGATACTAAAGTGATGCAAGAGATAAGCCACGAGATACTAGAGCATATTGAGTTAGATATATTAGAGTCTATTATGGAGATAGAAGATGTAAATATAAACGGGTATCCTTTTACAAAAGTCATACAAAAAGAGGAGACATGTGTACTAATAAAAGATAAAAACTTCTCTTTTGTTTACTATGATAACTTAGAGTATCTCAAAGATCTATATAAAAAAGTAGTGCTAGTTGACTCTACAAAGGATGAGACTATTCCAAGTGAAGCAGATATAGTCATTATCCCAGGAGGATATGTTGAAACTGAAGAGGCATATAGTTGTATTGCTCACTCAGAGAACTTTAAAAACTCTCTTCTCAATCATGCTAAAACAAAAAAAGTATATGCAGAGTGTGCGGGGCTTATCTACTTAGGAAAGAGTTGTGATGATAAAAAGATGAGTGGCATTTTACCTATAACATTTGAGTTAACAAGCAAACCTGAACGATTAGGGTATTATAAATGTGAACTAAAGAGCGGTGAGATAATTAGAGGACATGCTTTTCACTACTCTAAAATAGTACAAGCTCCAAAAGCAGATATACAACTCTACAAAGTCAGTAAAAAAAATGCTAAGGGTGGAGGCTATATTCAGGATAAGATTAAAGCTACTTACCTGCATACAATGTGGCGTTTGGGAAATATTATCTGTTTAGTTTAAAAAGTTCTTAATCTTGATTTGCAATGTTTTTAAACTGCTAATTATTGTAAAATATAAAATTATATGATATAATTTTTATTCAACATCAAAAAAAGGAAACATGATGAACTTACAACAGAAAATATTGGCGGCACTTCTTGTGCTCGGAATAGGAATGAGTGGTTGTAATAGAGATAGCAATACTACCCCTCCAATAGCAGACAAAAAACCCGTTGAGAAGAATATAACTATTGACCCTATTCCGAATCCAAATCCTGATCCTGATCCTGATCC
>JAICBP010000083.1:9107-68952 GCA_021766785.1 Sulfurimonas sp. endosymbiont of Alviniconcha boucheti | reverse complement strand
AATCCAAATCCAAATCCTGATCCTAAAAAGATACCGATGACAGTCGCTGAAATCAATGCGATTGACGGTGTCAGTGGAGCGATTGAGGGTGTTGATTATTCAGCGGCACTACAAGCAGGAAGATTTGCCGATAAAGCAAACCCAACAGCAGCAGAAATTCAAGCAATAGTTAATGCAGTAAATGCAGCAAATAGAATTGCAGCGGTTGTGGAGGATATTGCAGGAAATGCAGATGGTAAACCTGCAACAGCTTCTCAAATCAATGGGATTAATGGTGTAAGCGGAGCGATTGAGGGTGTTGATTATTCAACAGCACTACATGCAGGAACATTTGTCGATAGGACAAAGCCAACAGCAGCAGAAATTCAAACAGTAATTGATGTAGCAAATACAGCAAATGAAATTGCAGCCGTTGCGGAGGATATTGCAGGAAATGCAGACGGTAAACCTGCAACAGCTTCTGAAATCAATGCGATAGACGGTGTAAGTGGAGCGATTGACGGTGTTGATTATTTAACAGCACTACAGGCAGGAACATTTGCCGATAGGACAAACCCAACAGCAGTAGAAATTCAAACAGTAATTGATGCAGTAAATATAGCAAGAGAATTTGCAGCGGTTGTGGAGGATATTGCAGGAAATGCAGACCATACACCGGCAACAGCTTCTGAAATCAATGCGATAGACGGTGTAAGCGGAGCGATTGACGGTGTTAATTATTCAATAGCACTACATGCAGGAACATTTGTCGATAGGACAAAGCCAACAGCGGCAGAGGTTCAAAGAGTAATTAATTCGGTAAATTCAGCAGCAGAAGCAGCAGCAAAAGCAGCAGAAGCAGCAATAGCAGTAGCAAAAATCACAACATATGCAAATGACAACACAAAACCGGCACCAACACTACAAGACTACTTAGATGCAGGTATAACAGGAGTAACAGCAAGTAGTGTAAATGCAGTCAATGTGGCACTTCATAGAACAACTGCAGGAGGTGGAACCGTAAATTCAGCAAGTACTATTCAAAGCATAGTAGATAGTCTGCCTGCTTTACTTCCGGCAGGTGTTACCATTACAGCACCGACACTTACGGCAACTCTAGTAAGTATGCTTGATACTTCTTATGGTATAAATGTAGATGGAAAGATAGCGTCAAATGGTCTGTTGGTTAGAGTGCCTTATCATTCAGATAACAATACACCTCTTAACGATTTTACAAGTTCTGAATTTACTATTGATGTCGGTAACACAAGTGATAATGACAGCGGAGTTGTTGTAGTATTTAAATGGAGTGGCATAACTCTATCTGCAGGAGATGGTTATTTTAATGCAAAGATCGTGCTTACCGGTGATAGTAATACTTACCATGCAAGACAATTAAATCTAAATGCGAGTGGATATACAGCCGCTTCATTTTTGTATGCAACAGATGAGTATTCATCTGTGGGGACATTAAATCTTAAAGTCATACCTGGAATACCGGACAGAAACTTTAATGTACAAACAAATGGTGTATATGAGCATAAATTTGTCTATATGCCTATAAAAAATTCAACTACAGGAAAAGTTTGGTTAAACAATAACCTAGGAGCAGATTATGCAAATATGAACAGCTCTGCTTTCAACCCCATGCAACAAGCTACAACAAGTACTGACCATAGAGCTTACGGTTCACTCTTTCAATGGGGAAGAAGAGCAGATGGGCATGAGCTAATCAACTGGACAAGTGGTACTGCAGGAGCTGGAAAATACAGCATAACATCTACAAAATCTAATGATCCATCTAATTCACTCTTTATTATATCAAACGGTGGTTGGAGAGTAAACCAAGATGATACTCTATGGGCAAATGAATCAAGCCCAAACAATGTCTGCCCGATAGGATACAGACTGCCATTAGATCCAAATGGAGCAGATGATACTAATAATGAGCTTGCCGTAGAATTAAATAGTTGGGATTCAAAAGATGCCAACGGTTCTATGTCGAGTGATCTAAAATTGCCTATGGCTGGTGCACGCAACACTAACGGCTCAATGTTTGATACGGGAAAATACAGCGATGTATGGAGTGGTTCAGTCGCTGGAGTCAAAGCGCGTAATATATACTTCGGTTCACAGGTCAACCTTGTTGGCATTTCCGACCGATCATATGGAATGTCTGTCCGTTGTATAAAACAAAACACAATGGGAGAAAATGATCCTCTTCCTGCTAATATCACGATTGATAGTGTAGAAGCAAATATAGTGAGCATAGATGACGACACACCATACAATCCTGCTATAGATATTCAAGGTATTGTAGATGATGGTTCAAACACTGTAACTCTAAGAATTCCATACACTGTTGAAAACAACACAACAACATTACCGGCATATAGTAAAACAGTTACTATAGCTGCAGAAGATACGGAAGATGGCGTGGCAGATATAGTTGCAACATTGAGCTGGGCAGAGCAACCAAACCTTAGAGTAGGAAATGGTGTGTTTGATGCAACCATTACTACAAGTACTACATACAATGCTAAAAAACTAGATATAGAAGATGATAAGGTGGGTAAAGTTGTAGCTACATTTAACTACCCGACAGATAACACAGGCTCTAACGGTACAGCTACGCTTAAAGTCATACCTGGAATACTAGACAGAAACTTTAATGTACAAACAAATGGTATATATGAGCATAGATTTATATATATGCCTGTAACTAACCAACTTACAGGAAGAACTTGGCTAAACAATAACCTAGGAGCTGAGTATGCAGATACGAATAACTCTAATGGTAACTTCAACCCTGCACAACAAGCTACCCTGCACAACAAGCGACAGCAAGTACTGACTACCTAGCTTATGGTTCAATGTTTCAATGGGGAAGAAAAGCAGATGGACATGAGCTAATGGATTGGACAAGCGCTACTGCAGGAACTAGAAAATACGGCGAAACAGATACAGCAAATGATAATCCATCTGATTCACTCTTTATTACGAAATATAGTGATTGGAGAGTAACTCCAGATGATACTCTATGGGCAAATGAATCAAGTCCAAACAATGTCTGTCCGGTAGGATACAGGCTGCCACTAAATCCAAATGGAGCAGTAGATGCTGAGAATGAGCTTGCTGTAGAATTAAATAGTTGGGATTCAAAAGATGTTAACGGTTCTATGTCAAGTGATCTAAAACTGACTACAGCTGGCGGCCTTACATCTGGCGGTGCTATTACTTGGTGGACACCGGGTTACGGTATCTATTGGACTGGTTCAGTCGTCCCTAGTGACGGTAATAATAGTACTGTAAGTAACGCGCGTGACATGTACTTCGGGAACGCTTTGGGCTTACTTGATACTAGCGGCAGAGGGCTTGGATACTCTGTTCGTTGTATAAAACAATTTACAATGGAAGAAAATGCTTCTCTTCCTGCTAATATCAAGATTGATTGGACAAGTCTAGAAGCAAATGTGGTGAGTATATATGACAACACACCATACACTCCTGCTATAGATATTCAAGGTGTTATAGATAGCGGTCCAAACACTGTAACTATAGAAATTCCATACACTGTTGAAAACAACACAACAACATTACCGGCATATAGTACAACATACACTATAGATGCAGCAGATACAGAAGATGGTGTGGCAGATATAGTTGCAACATTCAGCTGGTCAGAGCAATCAAACCTTAAAGTAGGAAAAGATCGTGTATTTAATGCAACCATTACTACAAGTGCTACATACAATGCTAAAAAGTTAGATGCAGAAGATGATAGAGCAGGTAGAACTGTAGCTACATTTAACTATCCGACAGATGACGCAGGCTCTACCGGTACAGTTACACTTAAAGTCATACCCGGAATACTGGACAGAAACTTTAATGTACAGACAAATGGTGAATATCAGCATCAATTCATATATGCATCTGTAACCAGCCATGTTACGGGAAGAGTTTGGCTAAACAATAACCTTGGAGCTGACTATGCAGATATGAACAACTCTGCTTTTAACCCCACGCAACAAGCTACAGCGATTGACGATTACAAAGCTTACGGTTCAAGTTTCCAATGGGGAAGAAAAGCAGATGGGCATGAGCTAATCAACTGGATAAGTAGTACTGAGGGAACTAGAAAATACGGCAGAACAGGCATAAGAGCAGATGAACCATCTAATCCACTGTTTATCTGGGGCGAAGATATACGTCATGATTGGAGAGTAAACCAAGATGACACTCTATGGGCAAGCGAATCAAATCCAAACAATGTCTGTCCTGTAGGATACAAAGTGCCAGAAGATCTTAAACTCACTAAAGAGATAAAACATTGGAGCTCAGCAGATAGTAAGATTGTTGCACCAAATGTTCTAAAACTGCCTGCAGCTGGTATGGAATCAGGTCAAATAATCGATGCAGGAGAGTTGGGCGTGTACTGGAGCAGTACACCTATGGGTTCCCGCGCAATGTACACAAAATTCCTTTTTGATATTATGTTTAGCAACTGGTATCGCGATGGTGGAAGAAGCGTCCGTTGTATAAAAGACTAACGCGATAGTATTATTGATTTTTTTGATTCCCTGTGATAAGCGGGGAGTCAAATTTTTCAAAGAAAAGATACAAACTTGTTCGATTATTATTAAATAGTTCGCATAATTTGGGTTAAAGGTTTTTTTATAAATTTACTTTAGCTTAAATTGTGGATTTTTTAAAAATCTGTAAGTGGCTCTAAGTAAAAAAGTTCTATACTTTCATATATTACAAACAGAAAAGGGGCAACATATGTTTAAATCAATACTTCTAGGATTAGTGACATCTTCACTACTAATGGCATCTTCACTTAAAGATGAAGCAAAACATGCAGGCTTAATAGCTATACCATCAAATAAAACAGCACTTTTGAAGCTAATTGATGACAAAATGAACCCAATAACTCCAGAGAAAGTGGCATTAGGAGAGATGCTTTTCTTTGAGCCACGTTTATCTAAAAGTGGACTTATTAGCTGTAATACTTGTCACAACCTTGCAACAGGTGGAGATGATGGACTTGATGTTGCAGTAGGACATAAATGGACACAAAATCCTCACCATCTAGGATCACCAACAGTTTATAATGCAGTCTTTTTTGATGCACAGTTTTGGGATGGTCGTGCTCCTAGCCTAGAAGCACAGGCACAAGGACCAATCCTTGCAGCTCCAGAGATGGCAAACACAAAAGAGCATGTTGTGGCGACTATAAACTCTATGCCTGAATATGTAGAAAGATTTCAAAAGGCTTATGGTAAAAATGTAAAAATTGATTATGAAACTATTACAAAAAGTATAGGAACCTTTGAAAGAACTCTTGTCACACCAGCACCATTTGATGCGTATTTAAATGGCAAAGAAAATGCCTTAACTAAGGCAGAAAAAGCAGGTCTAAAAACATTTATAAAAGTTGGTTGCGCAAGTTGTCATAATGGTATAGCGCTTGGTGGTTCTATGAATAAACTTGGTGTTGTAGCAAAGTATAAGTACATGAATGTAGGTGATTTTAAGGGTAATAAAAATGGTATGGTAAAAGTTGCAACTCTTAGAAATATTACACAGACTGCTCCATACTTTCACAATGGTCAAATCAAGACTCTTAAAGAAGCTATCATAGAGATGGGACGTATTCAGTTGGGTCTGAAGATCTCAGAAAAAGATGCAGATTCTATAGAGACTTTTTTAGGTGCACTTGATGGTCGTAAGCCAAAAGTAGTCTATCCAGTACTTCCGACAAGAAGAGCTACAACACCAGCACAAGATATTCACTAAGCCAAATATGAGTTATGCTAAAATACCATATATTTAAAATTTGTGGAGACTCTTTTGGCTGACTTTACACACCTTCTTCGTGCAAAAAACTTCGATGAACTTGTAGGACAAGAGCATCTAAGTGCTAAGTCTGCACCACTTCGTATGCTTTGTGAAAAGTTTGCTCTTGGGCATAGCTTCTTTTATGGTCCAGCAGGAACTGGGAAAACCTCCATCGCTCATATTATTGCCAAGGTAATGGAGCTTCCTTTTTATGAATGTAACGCAACAAGTCTCAAAATAGATCAACTCCGAAAGATATTTGAACAGTACAAAAACACCTTACAAAAACCACTTATTTTCATAGATGAAGTCCACCGTTTAGCAAAAAACCAGCAAGAGGTTCTACTCCCTGTTATGGAAAATAACTCCGTTTTAGTTATCGGTGCTTCTACTGAAAATCCTTTTTTCTCTCTTACTTCGGCTATTCGATCACGTTCTATGCTTTTTGAACTTAAAAATATCTCTAACGAAAGCTTAGCTAAGCTTTTAGATCGGGCTATAAAATATGCTTCTTTAGAGTTAGATGAGGATGCAAGAGAGTATCTTATAGTAAGTAGTGGAGGTGATGCAAGAGCGATGCTAAAACTCTTAGAATTCGCTTCTAATCTTGATACTACTATAACACTAATGATACTTAAATCTTTACGCCCAAATGCTTTACAAACAGGAAGCAGTGAGTCTGGAGTCCATTATGATCTTATCTCTGCTCTTATCAAGTCTATACGAGGGAGTGATGAAAATGCAGCTATTTATTATCTTGCAAGGCTTATAGAAGGTGGAGAATCAGCAGACTTTATAGCACGGCGTTTAGTTATTTTAGCAAGTGAAGATGTGGGCAATGCAAACCCTCAAGCCTTAACACTTACAACATCTTGTCTTACTTCTATAAGTAAAATAGGCTACCCAGAAGCAAGAATAATTTTAGCTCAAGCAGTAATATATCTCTGTGCTTCACCGAAATCTAACTCTTCTTATTTAGCAATAAACGCCGCACTCAAAGCTGTAAAGGATGGTGTACTTTTAAATATACCAAAAAGTATAACTCAACAAAATGAAGGTTATCTCTACCCCCATGATTTTGGTGGATATGTAAAGCAACAATATCTTGGAGAGGATCTCCGATTTGTAGAGCTTAAAAATATTGGTTATGAAGAAAAAATGCTAAAATGGTTACAATCATTGCATCATTAAAATTATTTAGGTTATAATCTTAAAAAAAAGATAAGGAAGGAAAAAATGGCATTAAAAGAAGAAGCACTTCAGTATCATATATCAGCAAATGAGTTTGACACAAATGGAAAGATAGGAACACTTTTAACGAAATCTTGCAGTACAAGTAAGGAGTTATCTTTAGCGTATAGCCCTGGTGTTGCTACTCCTTGTCTTGAAATAGAAAAAGATGTAGATTTAGCTTATGAGTACACAAATAAGGGAAACCTTGTTGCAGTTATTTCTGATGGTACTGCTGTTTTAGGTCTTGGTGATATTGGTCATCTTGCATCAAAGCCAGTTATGGAGGGTAAGGCTGTTCTTTTTAAATCATTTGCAAATGTAGATGCTGTTGATATCGAACTGAACACAAAAGATACAGATGAAATCATCAAAATAGTAGCTGCAATGGCTGATAGCTTTGGTGGGATCAACCTTGAAGATATATCAGCTCCTAGATGTTTTGAAATAGAGTCTCGCCTTAAAGAGATCTGTAATGTACCTATTTTTCATGATGATCAACATGGAACAGCTGTTATTACTACTGCTGGTCTTATCAATGTCGTCAAGATGAGTGGAAAGGTTCTTGCTGATCTTAAAGTAGTTATTATTGGTGCTGGTGCTTCTGGAATTGCTTGTGCAAATATGTATAAGTCTATAGGTGTGCAAAATATTACAATGCTTGATTCTAAAGGAGTTATTCATAATGGGCGTAATGATTTAAACAAATATAAACAAGCTTTTGCATTTGATACTGAAGATAGAACACTTGAAGATGCTATGAAAAATGCAGATATGGTTCTTGGTCTCTCTCAAGCAGATATTATTACTCCTGAAATGGTAAAAAGTATGTCGGATATACATCCTATTGTTTTTGCCTGTGCAAATCCAAATCCTGAAATCAAACCAGAACTAGCAAAAGCAGCTCGTCCTGATGTCATCATAGGAACGGGACGTAGTGACTACCCTAACCAAGTAAATAATGTTTTAGGTTTCCCTCAAATCTTTAGAGGTGCACTCGATGTTCGTGCAACAAAAATTACTGAAAATATGAAAATAGCTGCTTCAAAGGCTCTTGCGGCACTTGCAAAAGAGGATGTTCCATCTCATGTAAAAGTAGCAAGTGGTCGTGAAGAGATGGCGTTTGGTAGTGAGTATGTTATTCCCTCACCATTTGATAGACGTGTTCTTGTTTATGTTGCATCTGCTGTAGCTGAGGCTGCTGTGGCTGATGGTGTAGCACGGGTAAAAGATTTTGATCTTGCTACATACAAAGCAAAACTAGAGCGTTTAGCTGCCCACTTAGATGGTAAAATCTAAGTAGGACTACTTCACTAACTTATAAAACTTCTTGAGTCCTTTTTTGGCTTTGGCGTCAAGCTTATATGATATGAGCTTGAGGTACTCTAAGATCTCTTTCTTGCTCACTTTTGTTCTTATTGCTGCTTCTTCTAAGATATACTGAGGAATATAAACTTCTCTCTTTAAGAACTCTATCTCTATCTTTTTGTAGAGTTTTTTATCTTTGTGATAACAAAGCAAGGCAAAAACAAAGGGAAGATTATATCTCTTATTCCAAAGTTCTGCAAGATCTATGTAGTTGCTACTTTTAAGTGCATAGCGCAGTGCTTTATCACCTATGAGTATTTCACCTTCAACACCTAAGAGGGAAGCAAGAAGATTAGAAGATGCAGACTCTTTATCTTTTTTATTTGCTTTGTTTGGAATGACAAGCACACTTTTAACACTTCTTTTGGCGATAATGCCTACTCCTACATAACTAGAGTGGCGAGCACTGATACTAGAGATAAATGCTGCATCTACTCTTCTTGCATGAAAGGCTCTATTGACCTTAGCAGGAACGTTGCGTTTGTACTCCATACTTATTTTTACACTAGAGCTTTTTGTAAAATGCTTCATAAAGACATGAAAAGGGAGGAGATTAAGATACTCGATTTTGCCAAAGATCATAAGGAATTATACACCTCTTAGCTTAACTC
This sequence comes from Sulfurimonas sp. endosymbiont of Alviniconcha boucheti, assembly GCA_021766785.1. Lineage (GTDB taxonomy): Bacteria > Campylobacterota > Campylobacteria > Campylobacterales > Sulfurimonadaceae > Sulfurimonas. The sequence continues at coordinate 59,923 of JAICBP010000083.1, read as the reverse complement.
TGATATAATTTAGTATTAAGTTATAAAAGCAGTCTAATCATTTACAGAGGAAACTATTTTGGTAAAAGTAGAATTTTTAGGACCAATACAAAAACCGACATTAGAGTTAGAGATAACAAATCTCAATGAACTTCCAGCTATTCTTCAAGCTGATGCTGAAGTAAATATTTGGCTAGAGTCTTGCGCTGTAGCACTCAACGACACATTAGTAAGCTCATTAGAAGCACCTCTTAAAGATGGGGATAAAATCTCTCTCTTACCACCTGTTTGCGGTGGATGAATTATGCTAAATATATATACTGGTGCCTTAAAAGTACCACATATCTTAAAAGAGTGGTATAAAGAGGAAAATAGTAGTAACTATGGTGCTTATATCTCTTTTGTAGGAACTGTTCGTAGTGAAGATGGCATAGATGGACTCAGTTTTGATCTTTATGAACCTATACTTTATAGTTGGTTTCATGATTGGGAAGAAAAGGCGATTAAACTAGGTGCAAAGATAAAGATGGCACACTCCTTAGGTGATGTAATGCTTCATGAATCTTCTTATATCGCAGCAGTTTTTTCTCCTAAACGCCGAGTGGCATTAGAACTTATAGATGAATTTGTAGAAGATTTTAAGGCGAATGCTCCTATCTGGAAGTATGACCTCAAAGATAACAAACGCATATATGCAAAAGATAGATCTACTGCTATAAGTGGCAGTGGGCTTTTAGCAAAAGGATAAAAGAATGGATTTATTAAGCTATGAAACAAGTCAACATATGCTGGAGTTACTGCAAGTAAATAGCGATCGTTACGAGAGAGTACCTTTAAGTGACTCACTTGGTCGTGTTTTAGCAGTAGATATTGTAGCAGAGTTCAATGATCCTCAGTTCGCAACCGCTTCTATGGATGGTTATGCCGTACGACACGAAGATCTAACGCTTGGCACTTTGAGTGTTTTAGGAGATAATCCCGCTGGACATGATGAAGTAAGAATCCTCCAAAAAGGGGAGTCAATAAAAACTTTTACAGGTTCTATGATGCCTCACGGTGCAGATACTCTTATTCAGATAGAAAATGTCACTTATAAAGATGCAAAGATTACTATAAATGAAAGTGTAGAGAGAGGTAATGCCGTTCGTCCTATAGGTGAGGGGTATCGCTCTGGTGATATCCTTATCACGAAAGGAACAGAGATAGGTTTTGCTGAGATTGGTGTAATGGCAGGACTCAATCAAGTGATGGTTAAAGTAGCTATTCGCCCTCGTGTAGCCGTTATAGCTACAGGAAGTGAGATCTTAGACCTCGGTGAAAATAGTGACAACCCAGCACAAATCCGTAGCTCAAACAACTACACACTTGCAGCTCTTTTTGAGTCGGCAGGTGCAGAGGTTATACAACTTGGAACTGCCCCTGATGATAGAGATGCTATTATGAAAACATTTGAGACGGCACTTACTTCTGCTGATATACTTGTAAGCACTGGTGGTGTAAGTGTTGGTGATTATGACTTTGTAAAGGATATAGTTCCTCGTTTAGGAGCTGAAGTGATCTTTAAAGGTGTTGGGATCAAACCAGGTCGTCATATCTTAGTGGCTCAAAAAGAAGAAAAATTTGTACTAGCTCTTCCTGGATTTGCTTACTCATCAACTGTAACGGCTATACTCTATGTACTACCATTAGTAGCAAAGATGCTTGGCAAGGAAAGTCCTTATAAAATAGTAGCCGCAAAACTCCAAGGAGAGTTCAAAAAACGTAGTCGCTTTACAGAGTTTACAGCTTGTAATGTTGTTATAGAGGATGGGGAGTACTATGTAAACTTCAAGGAGAAAAAAGTAGGAAGTTCCGCTATTCTTACAAATATGCTCCATAACTCAGCACTTATGATAGCAGGTGAAGAGGATAAATTTTTAGAAGATGGAACATATGTCAATGTACTTCTTTTGGATAAATTTTAGATGCAAGTACTTACCATAAATAGTGAGGATTTTACAATAAAATCTCAAGATATACAGATGCAAGCAAATAGTATCTATAGTTTCTTTGACTCTATCTTGATAGATGAGTTAGAAACACTTAACAAACATGTTATTTACACAGATGCAAATGCACTCTCTAATGGTGCAAAAGCTTACTTTATTGGAGAGCAACTTCTTCTTGGTAATGCTCTTGTGATAGGCAGAGAAGGAGTCGAAGAAAAAGATGCAAGTATAAAAGAAGAGGAACTCTCCTCTCTACTTATTAAAGATATACCTCTTTTTTATCAAACTGCTTTAGAACTTTTAGCACCTACTAATGTAAATCTTTATAGAACTTTCGAGGTTATTAAAGAAAATGAAAAAATAGCACTTAACATCGAGTGGGTGCTGTACACGTTTAATATCGCAAATATGAAGACACAAGAGTACTTTATCAATGAGTTAAAAAAAGCTTTGGAAATGGATAGTGATGTGATGAACTATATGCAAAAAATGGCTACACTTGCTATGAATGCAATAAAATGAAAAAGGCACAAAAAATCTTGTGAAATTTTCGATATAATAGGTATTTAAGATTTAAAGTTGCTATAATTTATAAATTAGGAATAACATATGAATTTCAAACAGATATCTTTAGTTATATTTTTTATTCCTGGAATAGGAATGAGTGGCTGTAATAATAGAGATAATAAAAATATAATAGATAATATCTTCTCTAAGATAAGTAGTGAACACAACAGTACTAAATTGACTATAACAGTTGCACAACTAAAAGAACTAATACAATGGACTTAAAAACAAAACTCCTTCAAGAAAAGATACCACTACCAGATAATTTTTTCACTTTTGTACAAAGATATAAAGAGCATCTCCACAGATGGAACAAAACTCATAACCTTACAGGTGCAAAAGATAGTAATACTCTTGATTCATTTATCTATGATGCTATTTTTCCTATAAGCTTTTTACCAAAAGTTGACTCATTGATGGATATAGGAACAGGCGCTGGATTTCCAGGAATGATACTTGCATTTGGACTTCCTGATACAGATGTTACCCTTGTTGAGCCACTTATGAAACGTGCTTCATTTTTACAGTTTATCAAAGCAGATTTAAAACTTAGTAATGTCACAGTAATCAAAAAACGAATAGAGCAAATGCAACCATCTATTTTTGATCTTATTACCTCTCGTGCTGTAACTGATACAAAAATGCTTTTAGAGCTTAGCAGAAATTTCCGAGATAAAAAGACAAAGTTACTTTTCTATAAGGGTGAAAAGGTTTTTGATGAAGTTCGTGATGGCGTTCAAGATATGCACTATAAAGTCATAGAGAGAAACAATAGACACTATCTACTTTTAGGAGAAAATTTATGATACTAAAACTACTACTTATTATTGGAGTAATAAGCACTGTGTACTTTCTATTTTTTAAGAAAAAGCCAACACCAGGCAGAAGAGAAAAAGAGACAGAAGAAAAACCACAAGCCGTGAGTGAACTGGTAGAGTGTACACATTGTGGCGTTTATATTGAGATAGAAGAGACACTCCTTAGTGGTACAAAGTACTACTGCTCAAGAGAGTGTCTTAATGCAAAGGTGTAGATAATGCTACTCTTTGGACATAGATTTATTCCTAGTGAAAATTTTTACCATATAGACTCTGTCAGTGCTATTGAAAAGACACCACCTTCTTCTACTCTTTATCTTCATTTTTGTGAAGAAAATCTTGATATTATTGAGCATATAAACACAAACGCCATCAAATTTATACTGCATGTACAAAACACAACAGAACTTATTTATGCTTCTGCTTTAGGTGCAAAGTTTATTTTAGTGCCTAAAGAGATAGCAAAAACAGCTCAAGAAATAGCAGAATCCTATCTGTTTGATGCAAAAATACTTGTCAAGATAGAAGAGGAGTCGGAGATAGAAGAGATGGCACTTCTTGGTATAGATGGTCTCCTCTTTGCAAACGCCATTATTAAAATCACTGACTAAAAAGTACCTCTAAACTATTTCACGTTGTAGATGTGCTTTTAAAGAGGTAAGAATCTCATAGCTAATAGTATTTGCAAATTTTGCCACACTTCTTGCATCATGAAAGATAAGAAGCTCCTCTTCATCACTTAAAAAAGAGCTATTATCCATAGAGATACGCCCTGCGATTGCTACACCTTGTGGCGTTTGATAATGATTTGAACAAGAGCGCAAAAAACCATCGGCATATCCAAAGTCATAGTTACTTACTACACAACCCTCTTTACAACAAAATGTTGCACCATACCCAACACAATCGTTTTTATCCAACATTCGAGTTGAATTTTTGCTTGCATAGAGTGAGAGTACTGGCTTAAAAGAGTACTGATTAAATGTTTTTGGTACTTCTAAACAACCATAAGCTGCGATGCCTACCCTCGCCATATCTTCACAAAAATCTTCTTCACGAAAAAGTGCCGCAGAGTTACATGAGTGAAAATGCAAAGAGCTTGGAAGTCTTTTTTTGAGTAACTCAAAACGTTTTTTTTGTAACTCATAGTTACCATTGAGCTCATCTGCACAGCTATGGTGTGTAAAGATAGCGTTTAAAATCAAACCCTGTTTTTTTATAAGATCGATCGCCTCATCTACTTCTAAGAGACTTATACCATTTCGCCCCATACCTGTATTTACTTTCAGTTCTACTTCTGTTTCTGCTGGAAATTTTTTGATGGCGTTTATATCGTTAATAGTATATAAGAAATTTTTACCTGGAGTAGTTGGGGTATCTCCAAGCACTAAAATATATCCAAAAAGCTTCTCTATAGCTTTTGCTTCAGACTCCAAACGTACAACAGCTTTTGTAATACCATACTCTTTTGCCAATGTCGCCATCTCTATGAGTCCATGTCCATAGGCATTATCTTTAAGGACAAGGGCAATTTTTTCTTTAGATCCTGCTTGCTTAACTATAACATCAAGATTATGGAAAAAGTTTGCTTTATTTAATGTTATCCGTGGCATTTTACTCAACTTCTATGCGATTTATAAATAAAAAAAGGATATGTTTTCTCCTTTTTTTCATATTCATAACTGCAAGTTTACCAAAATTCTATTAAGAAGTAATTTTTATATAAAACAATTGGTTACAAAAGTTCCCAAGACCTTAGGGAGGTTTAAAAAAATTTATAAAGTTGATGTTATACTTCTAGTAGAAGAAATCCTTTAATAGGATATATTTACCAAAAAGCAAAGAGAGAAAATATGATTTACTACTATGTACATACAGGACACAGAATAGGACTAGATAGATTCCGAAGAGCTTCTGTAATTTTAAAGGAATTAGATGCTGACATTACTCTGCTTACATCAGATTATAGAATTGCACAGGTAGCTCATAAGTATGGTATAAAGAAAGCAGTTGGTATAGATGTTGTAAGAAATATTCCTCATATTGCTAAAAATGGAGATAAAATTATTTTGGATTCTGATGAAGTAAATCCTATTATGCTAAAAGATATGAAAGAGTATTTTTCTAGTTTTATATATTTACATAATGATACTATTGCAATAGATAAGCAATTTTTAGAAGCTAAAAATAGAAAAAATGTTGCATATACTTACTTCTTTGGTGATGATGATTATGAAAAAGATTTAGAAAAAAATATAGATTTTATTGCAGACTTAAAACCTCATCTTCAACTAGGCTTCTACTATTTTTTAGATTATGAAGATGCTTTGAGAGAAAAATTTGATCACTGTTACGATTTTGAAGAGTATGAAAAGATGATTATTGAAACAGATATACTTATAACTTGCTCTCCTCAAGCAGTTTTAGATTCTCTTGCAAGTGGTGGGAAACCTATTTATATACAACGAGAAGATTACACACAAGATATGAATACTCTTTTTAAGTCATTACACATTCCGATCATTGAAAATTATGACAAAGATCAATTAAATATACTCCTAAAAAAAATAAATAGTAGAAAATATGTAAAAATTACACATAATGATAATAAAATAGTTAATTTAATAAAAGAAAACTTAAATTTATAATTAATACAAGCAATATATAATACAATTATGGCAAATAATTTATAAGTGAGTAAATATGGAAAATAAGAGCCGTAGAGGTTTTATGGGAATGGCATTTGGTGCTGTTGCGGGTGTTGGAGCGGTAGCTTCTCTTTTTGCAATGAAAAAATCTTGGGATCCACTGCCAAGTGTAAAGGCAGCAGGTTTTACAACATTGGATATGAGTGCATATAATGATAATGAGCTCATAACTGAAAAATGGAGAGGAAAGCCTATTTTTGTTTTGAAACAAGATGTTTCCATGGTAGAAACTGCAAAAAAAAGTATTCAAGAGCTTGAGAGGCTTATTAAAATTGGAGATTCATACTATATGGTTGCGATTGGTCTTTGTACTCACCTTGGATGTATTCCAGGGTATAGAGAAAGTACAAAAGATTTTCTTTGTGCATGTCATGGTGGTATGTATGATGCAACTGCATCGGTAACAAAAGCTCCACCTCCACGTGGATTAGATATCCCACCCTTTAAGATCAAGGGTAGTACTCTTGTTTTAGGTGAAGAGGGACCAGAGTACAAAAAAATGAAAAAAACTGGCGTTACGCTTTAATATAAAGGGAAAAAATGGCACATTTTACAAAAGCTACAAGTATAAAAGATTGGCTTAACCAACGTTTAGCAATCGAAAAAGTAGAAAAGGTTATGGCATCCGAGTATTGGATTCCAAAAAATATCAACTTTTTGTGGGCGATGGGTATGGTTTTAGTCATTACATTCGCACTACTCTTGGTTTCTGGAATTTTTTTATTGATGTATTATCAACCAAATATTGACTTAGCGTTTGATAGTGTAAACTACACAATTATGCGTGAGGTTGATTTTGGCTGGCTATGGAGACATGTACATGGTGTTGCGGCATCTGTTGTATTTTTAATCATATACATTCATATGTTTACAGCAATTTATTATGGTTCATACAAAAAGGGACGCGAGATGATCTGGATCTCAGGTATGCTTCTTTTTGTTGCATTCTCTGCTGAAGCATTCTCTGGTTATATGCTACCATGGGGGCAAATGTCTTACTGGGCTGGTATGGTTATTACAAATCTCTTTAGTGGTGGAAGTCTGCATGCTGATGGTTTAGTTGAGTGGATTCGTGGAGATTATGTTCCAGCTCAAGCATTCTTAAACCGTTTCTTTATGCTTCATGTACTTCTTGTCCCTTTAGCTATTATTGGTCTTATTGGTTTACACTTTGGTGCGCTTCGTATTCCTCATGTTAACAATCAAGATGGTGAGGAGATTGACTTTGATGAAGAGAGTAAAAAATATTTAGCTGGTGATAAAGCTGGAAGTAAAGTTATTAGATTTGCTAACGATTTTATGTCTAAAGATATGTTAGTTGTCGCTATCTATTTAGTATTCTTTTTCTATCTTGTTTTCTTTCACTATGACTTTGCGATGGATCCAGTAAACTTTGACCCTGCAGATGGTTTAAAAACTCCAGAACATATTTATCCTGAGTGGTATTTCTTATGGTCTTATGAAATTTTACGCCCGTTCTCAACAGACATAGGTCTGATCGCCTTTGCATTTGCACAGGTTATCTTTATGGCACTTCCATTCTTAGATAGAAGTCCAAATACTATTCCTGCTTCTCGAAGAGGTCTTTTTAAGTACTGGTTTTGGGCTATGCTTATAGATATGATAGCACTAACGGCTATGGGTAAAGTACCACCAGTTGAACCTTTTGGGACAATCGGTCTATATGCAGCACTTATATTTATTGGTTTATGGGTAGTACTACCATTTATCACAAAGTTAGAAAAAAAGGCTTAGGGGCATAATTATGAAAAATAAAGAACCATTAATATTAGCGGTAGTAGTCTTCTTTACATTAGTGACATACTACTTAGTTGAGCCTTTTGCACACTCACAAATGCATGAACATTTTGAGAGTAAAGGTTTTGCATATAGTGATTTACCAGAAATCACAAAAAAGGGCGATGTAACTCGTGGTAAAGAGTTAGTTATGGGTGCTGCCGCTTGTACGGGTTGTCACTCAATAACATCTCAAGGTCTAGAAGCACCTATGGATGCAGTTACCGCAGTAAGTGCTTATGGTGTAAATGCTCCTGATTTATCAGATGTAGGTGCAGTTTTTGATGAAAGATTCTTAAACACACATATAAGAAACCCTGCTCATGCACTTAAAGTAGAACATAAGTTCACTCCAGAATCAGGCAAAATACACCCGATGCCAGCGTTTTATGGAGCAGGTGGAGATATAGATCAAGAAGTAGCAGATATAATCGCTTACTTACGCTCTATTGCACCGAAGCCAGATAAATTGACTCCAAAGATGGCGTTTGAAACTGCTTGTGGTAGATGTCATGCTATGCACTATGAGAAGTGGACACAGATAGGCACAAAACCAGCATTTAAACGAAAGCAAGATGAGCTAGAATTTGACACAAATGTTTTAGATTATCAAGATTCATTAAAGAAATATATGGGTAAATTACCACCAGATCTAAGTATCTATATCCGTTCTCGTGGGGAACATTATATAAAAACTTTTATGGAAGATCCTCAACAGTATCTCGAAGGGACTTCTATGCCTCGTGTAGGTCTCAATGCAGAAGCTGCTGAGAAGGTGATAGAGTATCTTAAAGATTCAGGTGATGCTAAACGCCATGAACGTGACTCTATCGGATGGAATGTTATGATTTACATTATATTCTTTGCAATCTTTGCACTACTTTGGAAAAAACAGGTTTGGCGTGATCTTCACTAACTAAACTTTTGGCACTCTTTTGAGTGTCAAAAATTCTCTCTCCTACCTCTCCACTTTTATCTCAATAGTTCCACAAAGCAGATCATGTAGCATCTTATTGTCTTTTCTCAAAAAAGGTGTAAAGAGCCCTAAAATTGTAGTTGCAGTAAATAAAAATGTAAAAAATCTTACAAATGCCATAAATAGAGAAAGATTCTCTTGAGTTTTATAAACAACAACCTTAATAGCATATGCTTTTTTTCCAGGAGTCTGTCCTGTTTTACTTAAAAAAAGTGCATATATAACTCCATAAAGAACTACCGCTATAGCTGGAGCTACTTGTGAGTTTTGTAGATCTTCTCTACCTCCAAGTACAAGGTATGTAGTTGCATACATGATGGGCATATAGATTAAAAACAGATCGGTTATAACTGCTTTTACTCTATCTGGATATCTCGCATAGAGTATCTTGACTTTTCTCGGTTTGTTCTCTTTTTTTTGCTGTTTTAATTTACGAAATCTCATAAATGTATTATATAATAATATATTCAACTCTTAGTGCTATAATTGTATTTAAAGGATATATTTATGCTTATTGATAGCTATAACAGGGTTGTTGATTACTTACGGGTATCAGTTACAGAACGTTGCAATTTTAGATGTACTTATTGTATGCCAGAAAAACCTTTCTCTTGGGTGCCAAAAGAGAATTTACTCTCCTTTGAAGAGCTTTTTGAATTTATGAAAGTAGCAATAGATGAAGGGATTAAAAAAATTCGTATCACAGGTGGAGAACCACTACTTCGTGAAGATTTAGATAAATTTATTAAGATGATTTATGATTATGAACCTTGTATAGATCTTGCGATGACTACAAATGCTTTTTTACTTAAAGGAACGGCACAGAGACTAAAAGATGCAGGATTAAAACGAATTAATGTAAGTATAGATACACTTAAACCTGAAGTAGCACAAGAGATAGCAGGCAAAGATGTACTAAAACATGTGCTTGATGGTGTAGATGAAGCACTGAAAGTTGGTCTTAAAGTCAAAGTAAATATGGTACCAATGAATAGTGTAAATGCAAATGAGATTATAGATGTCTTGGAGTACTGTAAAAGTAAAAATATGTCTGTTCGTTTTATAGAGTACATGGAAAACAAGTATGCTAAAGAGGGAATATCTGGTTTAAAATCCTCAGAACTCTTAGCAATACTTAAAGAGAAATATACCTTTAGTGATGATGGTTTTGATGGTACTTCACCCTCTCACTACTATACTATGGAGGATGGCTATAGATTTGGTATTATCGAGCCATACGCAGATGATTTTTGTACAAAATGTAATCGCATACGCCTTAGTGCAGAGGGGCATCTTATCCCTTGTCTCTATTTTGATGAGGCGATGAGTATCGCTGAAAAGATCAGGCATGGAGATATAAAGGGTGCAGCAGCAGTTCTCAAAGAAGTAGTCCGTACAAAGCCAGAAAAAAATCGTTGGGGCGGGGAGGATGATGCAGTCTCTTCTCGTGCTTTTTATGAAACAGGTGGTTGATTGTTGATCTATCTAGTTGAGCATTTTTACTCTATTCAAGGTGAGGGAAAGTATGTGGGGACACCTTCTCTTTTCTTTCGCTTTGGTGGATGCAATATGAGATGCGAGGGATTCTCTTGTAAAGAAAAAGCAGAAGATGGTGTAGAAGTTTTAGGTTGCGATACTGTTTATGCTGTAAATAAAGAACACTTCTCTCATAGCTGGATAGTTATAAAGAGGGTAGAAGATCTTTTAGCAGTTTTAGAGCTCTATGAACTTCCAAAAGCAGTAGATATAGTCCTTACAGGTGGTGAACCACTTATCTATGCTAGTGATTCTATTTTTATAGAGTTTTTAGAAACTCTTGTTGCACGAGGACATCAGATAACATTTGAGACAAATGGATCCTTAAATATCGACTTTGAAAAGCACGGCGTTTATAAAGAGTGCTATTTTGCTCTCTCTGTGAAACTAAGTAATTCTGGTGAACCTTTTAGTAAAAGAGTTCAAGGTATTGCTATTTACAATATCGCAACAAACGCCAAAGACGCTTTTTTTAAGTTTAGTATAGATGTTGCATCTATTACATTAGGGCTTGAAGAAGAACTTAATGAGATTTTACTTTATGCACCAAAAACAAAAGTTTACTGTATGCCAGTAGGTGGAACACGAGAAGAAGTAGAGAAAAACAGCAAACCCCTTATAGAGTTCTGTAAAGCAAAAGGGTATAATTTTAGCGATAGATTACACATTAGAATTTGGGATGCTAACAAAGGTGTATAACGATATATTTAAAGGTATAGTATGATCATTAGAAAAGAGTTTAAGTTTGAAAATGCCCATGTAGTCAGAGGTTGTTCAAGTATAAAATGCCGTAGCTCCTTGCATGGTCACTCCTACAGAGTAGAACTTCTTTTTGAATCTAACTTCTTAGACAATGGGCAGATGGTTTATGACTTTGGACTTATGAAACAAAATATGAAAGACCTTGTAGAGTCCTTTGACCATGCGCTAACACTCTGGAGTGGAGATGATACAAGTTATATAGAAGATATGAAACGCCACTCAGATAGATGGGTGGAGCTACCAGTCTCTCCATCTGCAGAGCAGTTCTCACGAGTGATCTTTGTTATGATAGATAAACTTCTCAAACTCACATCAACAGTAAATGGAGAAAAAGAAGTTAAACTAAACTCAGTCATAGTTCATGAAACAGCAACTGGCTATGCACAGTGTTTTAGCGAAGATGCTTATTCAAAATCTATGGGGAATATAGCGTTAGAAGAGATTATCTTTTCTGAAGAGGTAAAACGAAATTTTTATGATGTAGAACTTTTTGCAAAACTCATAAAAGAGCAAAAGTTTCAAAACCCTAAGTCAGTCTAAGGGAAAAGCTTTTATTTAACATCAAAAAGAGGAAATAAGATGAATTCTGATTTAATGAAAAATTTATAGAAATTTAGCAAAATTGGGATAAATGTTGCGAATATACAATGTACGAGATTTTTTGAATCTAAAAAATTACTATGCGGAAAAATTAGTCACTTGTGTGAGTTTGAATTTGCAAGTGGTTCTAAAGGAAATATTTATTGGAAACATCTAAATCTAAACTAAAGATAATTTGTCCAAATTGTGACGAAGAAAATACAATCAAGCTTTCTTCTGAAATAAAATGTAAAAAATGCAAAAAGGACTTAATAAAATGGCGATACAGTAAGATAACAAAAAAAGTGCTGGGTGCAGGAACAGCGTTTATTCTCGGTGTAGCACCTGCATATGAAATTGGAAAGCATATGTATAGTGAAGATAGGTATCCTGTAGCTACTGAATACTCTATTGTACATAGTTGCATATCTTCTTATTCTGCACCCTTAAATAGAGTTCAAATAGAAAATAAAAAAGCAATATGTGTATGTGCATTATCGAATACAATGAAAACTATAGACTATGATGAGTATAAAAAAGATCAAGAAAAGTTTATAGATATATTTGAACAAAAAGCTACTCAGTGTCAGTAGAGTAAAAACACTCTACTGAAAAGTTTACTTACTAGGGCAATTACCTCTGCCACCGCCTGATGGATTACCTGTTGTGCTTGGTCCATTTGGAGGAGTACATCCGCCTGATCTTCCCATTTTATTTACCTCCTTTGTTTGAGTTATGTGCAGCACCTCTTTGTGCTCTGCCTGCGAAGTGCCCTTTTGGTACACCGCCTCCATTTACTTTAGCTGCACCAGATTGAATTCTAGCAGCTGCCGATGTTGTCATTTTTGTACTTTTAGCCATAATGGCTCCTTTTTGATTTATTCCTAAATAAAGGTTTAGGTTGGTAGAATTATAGAATAACTTGAAGGGACATTTAGGGACAATATGAAAAATGAAATTAAACGAAAGCAGCAAGAACTCAAAGATTGGTTAAAAAAACTAGGTTTATCTCAGCCTGTATTTGCAAAGAGATATTTTTGTGAGACGAATGAAAGTGATAATGAGCAAGAGATAAAACGATTTATTGAGAAATTTAAAAAAGATATCAATAGGAAAACTACAAAGATAAGCATAATAGAGAGTTATTTAAAAATTCTTTATCAACAAAATGAATTCCTAAAACTTGGTCTAGTTAACCATGAAGCATATTGCGATGATGAGTTCTCAGATGTATTCAATAAGAGAATGAAAAAACTATCAGAAAAAATAACAGATAGCATTCTTGAAAAAGATGATGAGTAAAATATGCTTGATCTTTCAATGATTTTAGCACCTCTGTTGCAGTTGTGGTGGCTTATCCCTATAGTTGCAGTTGTACTGTTTTTTAAATCAGCTACCGGCAAAGGAATGGTCGGTGAAGGTATGCTCAACTCTTTTCTCGGCATCTCGCTTAACAAAGAAGAGTATAGGATTTTAAAAGATGTGACATTACCCACTGAAGATGGAACTACGCAGATAGATCATATTATAGTCTCAAGGTATGGTATATTCGTTATAGAGACAAAAAACTACAAAGGTTGGATATTCGGCTCTGAACATCAAAAAAGATGGACACAGAGCATCTATGGTAAGAAAAACTTTTTTCAAAACCCACTCCATCAAAACTATAAACATACAAAAACACTACAAAAGCTTTTAGATCTTGATGATGATAAAATTTTCTCTGTTGTTGTATTTGTTGGGGAGAGTACATTTAAAACTGATATGCCGGATAATGTTGTCCGTCCGCGAGGTTTATTAAAATTTATAAAAACGTATAAGAAAGTTGTATTTACTTTAAGAAAGATGGAAAATATTATTGAGAGTATTGAACATGCAAGGTTCTCTAAAAGTTTTAGAACGTATAGAGAACATGTAGATAACTTGAAGAGGAAGAATTCTAAAGATTCGACTCCACATAAAAATAAAGATTTAGTTTGTCCTAGATGCGGAAATAACTTGGTTATAAGAGCTGCAAAAAAAGGTCAAAATATCGGAAACAAATTTTACGGATGCAAAAGCTATCCAAAATGTAGATACACGAGAAAATTAGACTTATTACTTCACCAATAAACTAAATCAATATTTAAGCTAAAATATGTTGAACTGTTTTCATGAAAATAGAGAAAAATGATGCAAGAAAAGTAGGCCAAAAGACATTACAGTATTTATGTAATAGAGCGATAAAGTTAAGAGAAGCAGTAAAACAACTAATTAAACATAACTTAGATATTGATATGCCAATATCAACAGTAGGACACTATCTTAAAAAAATGGCAGTTCACAAGTAAGAGACCAATCAAACGAGCTTATGAGCGAAAAGATGAACAAACAAAGAGATGGCTTAATGAAGAGTACCCCAAGATAAAGAAACAAGCAAAAAAAGAGGATGCTATCGAGAGTTTAATCCTGATGAGTATCTCAATCAGGACTATAAACGTAATGCCAATAAAAACAATATCCCTTTTACTCAAGTGCAACTGAGAAAAAATACTGAAAAATATATAATAGAACTTTCACAAAATGAGGAGAAGATCGCTAACTTTTTTAATCATCCGAGTATTGCTTATGCGGCAGCTTGATGTTTGAGTTTGTTTTTTAGGGGAGTAATAATTGACTTGTCATCATCTCCATAATTTTTGTCATTTTAGCTTTTTTGAATATAAATCTTACTGAATTGCTGTCTTAGCTTTTAGGGACATTATAATATTAAGGTATCGTTAAAATGAAAGTATTGACCCCCTCTTTGGATTGCACTTTTATCTCTATGCCCATTGCCAATGCCAGTCTCTTGACGATATCCAAACCAATTCCACTGCTGCTCGCATCTCCGCTATAAGATCGCTTAAATATCTCTTTAGGATGCTCTATCGTAGGACCACTATTTTGGATGTATAAAGCGTTATTTTTGGCAAAAATCTTTACAAATCCCTCTTTTTTGTTGTATTTGCAAGCGTTTGAGAGGAGGTTTTGGAGTATCTGTTTGATCGCGTGTTCATTAAGGTTTGCTACAAGCATGCCACACTCTATCTCAAAATGGACATGGGGACAGAGCTGCTTTTGGGTTTGGACAAGTTCCTTGACTGCTTTACATATATCAAGCGAATAAAGTTGAAAAGTCTCCTCTTGGAGCAAAACGGTGAGGTTTTTGTGTAACTGGGAGATTGTCTCTACGCTTTTGCCTATCCGCTTGAGTGCCGTGTTGTTTTTGCAGTTTGGATCTTTCAATAGAAGCTTCATATTTAGCCCTATGGCAGTAACCGGCGTGTTAAGATCATGGATGAGGTCTTTTGCAAAGCGATCAAGAGTTGAGATACTCTCTTTGAGAGGCTTGAGTGCATTTTTTGCAAGGATATAGCTGATGTATGCAAACACCAACAACAAAAAAAGCTGGAAATAGATGATCTTGTGCTTCAAAGAGGCAAGTTTGTAGCTAAACTCCCTTTTATCTTTAAACACTTGCAGATAATACCCCTCCTTTTTTGTAGGAATATACTTCATAAACCGATCGTTTAAAACGAAAAAGTTTCGTATATCTATATGTTTTTGATCGATCTGGACAAATTTATGGGAAAAGATTTTTGGATCGTAATGAACGATACTCTTACCGAACTTGATGTGGCGAACATACTCGATCATCGAAAATTCTTGCGATTTAAGCAGATGCTCTTTCATTTGTAAAAAATAGAAAAAACCCACTGCCAAAATAAGAAGTGCGACACTAACAAAATAGGTGATAAAAAACTTTAAAAATGCTTTTTTCTCATGATTTTCCAAGTCGGTATCCTATCCCCTTGATCGTTGTAATCGGTAGATCAATTTTGCGCAGTTTATTTATATGCACTCGGAGTGCCCCCTCGCTCATCTCCTTTCCCTCTGCCAAATACTCCAAAAGCACCTCTTTTTCTACCGTTTTATCGAGATTTTGAAAAAGAAGTTTGGTGATCTTTAGCTCCATAGGTGCCAAAGGGATAAACTCACCGTTTTTATAGAGCTCTTGCTTGTCTATAGAGAAACTAAAACCATCCACTTTGATCTCGTTTTCGTAGGTTTTGTACGATTTGCGAAGGAGTGCTAATATTCGCACCAAAAGTTCATCAAAATCAAAAGGTTTTTTGATGTAGTCATCTGCTCCAACAGAAAAACTGTATGAGAGGGAACCTATATCGGCAAGTGCGGTTATGAAGACAGCTGGTGTTGTATCGCCACTCTCACGCAAACTTTTAAGCAACTCAAATCCGTTTATATAGGCGACGTTAACATCAAAAAGCAGCAGATCGAAACACTCTTTAAAAGTTGCATCAAGTGCTTCTTCACCGTTTGTCGTATGCACAATCGTGAGCCCCTCACCTTTGAGAAGCTCGCACAGAGTCTCGGCTAAAACAGTATCATCTTCTAAAAGTAAGATTTTTTGCATGTCTCTCCAGTTATCTACGAACCATTTCTATTTCTATTTCCATTTCCATTTCCATTATGTCTTTTACCTTCTTGAGAACCTTGCTTGTTTTGTGGGTATTCGCTATGGCAATATGTATCTCCCAAACTACAGCAACCATTGGCTACCCCTATATTTTTCAGCCCTTTATCGAATGCCCAGTAGTGGTTGTAACTACCGCTTCGAAGCACCTTAAACGCTGCTACTATATCTATAGCATTTGCATTATCGGCTTTTGTGATATATTTGTCCAAATCGTCAACATCGGTTACCTCTACCATGCAACCGACTTCAAGTGCATCTTGTTGCGAGACGGTCCCTTTAGCGTAAAGCGTATCATAAAGTTCTTGAATTTTTTGAATATCATATACTCCGCTTGGCATATTTTCAGAGGACATATTATTTTTACTTACAATTGTTTCATCTACATTGCTTAAATCGGAAACATTTAGATTGTACCGTTTTACAATATCTTGTACTATAGAGATATGTCGGCTCTCGGAGTTTGTAGCGATATTGTAAAGCTGCTTTATCTCTATGTTGCTGTTTTTGCTATGATAATTATACAGGTTGAGATACACATCATATGCCAACCGCTCTTCATTCCCCATATATGCAAGAGAATTTTTCAACTCTTGAGACAAATTCGGTGTCACAGGATAGTTAGAAAGTTCAAAACCTTTATCACTGTTTGAAGCACCAGAGTCTCTGCCACATCCTAGCAACACTATCGCTGCCATTACAGCAGAAAGTATAATTTTACTTTTCATATCAAATTTCCTATTTATTTTTCTATTCGTATTGTAAGAAAAAAGTGTTAGCTAAATGTTAACACTATATCGCTCCCTCTACATCATCTTTTTTTACGGTCCATATAAACACAAGTGGTATAAAAAGCAGCGTTAAAAATGTTCCCACTATCAAACCACCAATTGCCACTGCTCCAAGAGGAGCAAGTCTTTCAAGCCCTATTGCTGAACCAAGTGCTACGGGCAGCATCCCTGCCGAAGTGGCAAATGCGGTCATCAGAACCGGTCTTGTTCGTATCTTTATACTCTCTATCATCGCTTCAATATTGTTCATACCCGAGTGCATCTTCTCAAGTGCAAAGTGTATCAGTAAGATGGCGTTGTTTACGATAATACCACTAAGAAGGATAAACCCCATCATCGCCGGCATCGAGGTGTGATAGTGCATAAGAAGCATTATCCAAGATGCTCCAATAATCGTCAACGGTATAGAGAAAATAATCATCAAAGAGATTTTTATAGAGTTAAAAAGTGCTATAAGTGTAAAAAGTATCAGTATAACTGCAAAAGCGATAGCACCTATCATCCTTGCAGTTGAGCTTTTAAACTGCTTTATATCACCTGTTTGCTCCATCTCTACACCATCAGGAAGAACTTTCCCTTCAAACGCTTTCTCGAAATTGTCCATAATATGTGAAATAGCCGCATCTTCTCTAAAACCGTAAACATTGAGTGTATACTTCAACCCTTCACGAGTGATGATAGTAGGCTCTTTGACAAACTTAACGCTTACGATATCACTAAGAGGAATCTTCCCTCTTTTGGTCGTAACAAGATAAGAGAGTAGGCTCTCAATATTCTCTCGTTTCTTCCTATCAACCCAGATCCGTATATCGAAATCAGTACTATTTTGCAAGTAAAAAGAAGTTGCTTTAGCACCACGGATGAAGATCTGCAACTGCTTAGAGATCTCTTCGCTACTTAGTCCATAGTATGCCGCTTTCTTCTCATCTATCTCAAATTCATACACCTTTTTGTTGTCATTCCATGTTTTTGAAACTGAGACGATCCCTCCAGTTTCATACATCGCTTTGGCAACTATATTCCCAGCTTCTTGAAGGTTGCTAAGCTCATCGCTGTAGAGGGTAACATCAAGGTTTGCTCTTAAACTTGCCAATGCTGTCGCACCGTAATCAAACACATCAACTGTATCGATATTTTTGATTTTGTTGAGTTTCTCTCTTAGTTTTCTCTCTATCTCCCATATTGTCTCATCTCGGTGGTATCTGTCAACATAGGTTGCGGTTATGCTTATGTGATCTATTCCGCTACCACTCCCTATGCTCATCACTCCAGCCTCACTTCCTATAGCACTTGAGAGATAAACAAGCTCCCCTTGCTCTTTTATGATTTTGTTTGCCTCTTTGATCACCTTTTTGCTCGCTTCTAAGGAGAGGTTGGGATCAACAGTTATATTTATCTTCACTACTCCAGTATCCATAGGCGGCATCAACTCTTTCCCTACTGTTGGCATAACCCCCTTAACACTCGTAATAAACAAGAAGACAAGTGCAAGAACATAAACTACAGCCACACTTTTTCTTCGTACAGCAAGCCAAACAGCAGAGGAGAAAAAGTTGGCGATGCCATTGCTAAATCCACCAACAAACTTTTCAAACATCGCTTCGCTCTTGAGTATAAAAGGCGATCGTATAGTAAGGATCTTGAGTGAGAGCAAAGGAACTGCGGTGATGGAGATGATGTATGATGCCGCAAGTGCAAGCAACAGTGTTCCAACAAGAGGCTGGAAGACTGTTTGTGGGTATCCTCCAACAAAGAGCATAGGAGAGAGTGCTATCATGGTTGTGATCGTTCCACTCAAGTCAGCAAACATAATCTCCTTTGTTCCCTCATAAACTGCTTTGTGTATCTCATCATGTAGTTCACGATAGTGCCGCTCTATATTCTCCATAACTACAACCGCATCATCAAGTAAAAGCCCAAGTGCTAAAATAATAGCAGTGAGAGTAACAACATTAAACTCAATCCCAACGATCCACATCAAAGCTACAGTCGTAGCATAAACAAGCGGAATTGTTACAAGTACAACAAGAACCTGTCTAAATGATGCTAAAAAGAAAAAGACTACAATTGTGGACATCAAAATAGCATCTCTCAAAGATTCAAACATATTACTCGTACTTTGAACTATGGTGTCTTTTTGTGTATTAGTGATGGTAAACTCGAGATTTTTGTACTTTTGCTTAAGAGTATCTATCTTTTTTTGCACCAGATCGATACTCTTGATTACATCGGCATTCTCAGCTCTTTGCACCGCCAAAGCTATAGCATGTTTGGAGTTACCATAATATTCCGCAGAGTTTTCATAATGCCCAAAATAGACTTTTGCAATCTCTTTGAGTGTTATATCTTTGGTTATGGCAAGTGATTTGAGTTTTGTAATCGTATCTCTTTTCCCTTTGGATTTGAGCAGATACCTACTTTTTTCATTTGTTATAAAACCGATAGTAAAATCGTTGTTGTTTGCTTTAAGTTTAGCTACAACCATGGCTATATCAAGGTTGTATTTATCAAGCTTCTCCTTATCGACAATCACCTCTATCTCTTTATCGTATCCGCCAAATATATCAATATCTGCAATACCGTCAAGTCGTATAAGATCGTGCTTGATCTTTGTTTTAGCAAGTTGTCTAATATCCTCTAGCGGTATGCTACCATCTTTAGAGGTGAGGGCATAGGTTACTATGGGTGCCGTTGCAGTTGTGATTTTGATGATTTGCGGTGGGAGAATCGAGCTTGGAAGTTTTGATTTGATCTTCTCAAGTGCGTTGCTGACATCACTTGTTGCTGCATCAATCTCTTTGACATAGTCAAACTCTGCATTGACAACACTCACTTCATCGATAGTTGTCGAGAACACTCTTCTAATGTTACTCAATGTATAAAGTTCCTCCTCAACGGGGATCGAAACATTTGTAGCTATACTTTTTGCTGAAGCTCCAGGCTGAACCACAACAACAGCAATAGTAGGATAGTTAGAATCAGGAAAAAGTTTTCTCTCTATCGAGTTGTATCCAACTGCTCCAAGGAACAAAAAAAGTGTTAAAAGCGAAAAGATAAAGTACGGTCTGCCAAGCAAAAAGTTGACAATCGAAAATTTTCTATTTTTCATACTTATATGGCTCATTTACTATGATTTTTCCATAAGTCGGAAGGATGGAGAGTTTCGCTTCTGAAGCCAAGGCCACTGGCTCTTTTGGACAAGGGGCAATAGCAGCTTTTTTGTCGTTTTCTAGTACCACATCCACTTTAAGGGGGTGAAACTTGCCACCTTTGTAAACCATAATAAAAGTCCCCTCTTGCTTATGCAAAAGAGCATTCAAAGGGAGCGTGCAACCATCTGTGTTGTCTATCTCCACCTTTATATTTATATACGACTTATTGACAAAAGGGAGGGGATGGCTTGGTTTAACTTCTGCTACAAGAAGGGTGTTTCTTGCATCATCGTATATTTTTGTGACCTCTCCTATCTCTTTCTTACCTAAAAAGACCTTTTGACCCTTAACAATAGGCTTGTCGTTTTGTGAGAACATAAAGTTAAGCTTTTGATCATCTGAATTAAGAGTAAGGATTACTTTACTAGCAGGTGCTAAAGAGCCAGCATCAAGCAACTTCGAGCCGACAACTCCATTAAAAGGTGCTGTAATATTTAAGTACTGAAGCTGTACTTTTGTCTGGTTGATCTTCTCTTCAGTCGCTTTGAGTGCTGAGAGTCTTGTCTGATAGATTGCTCTTGAGGTATTAAAAGCCTCTTTGGAGATCGCCTCTATCTCATAAAGCTTCTTCTTACGCTCTAAAACATCTTTTGCGTTGGCTACATCGAGCTGGAGGGATTTTTTTTGCTCTTTGAGTGAGGAGAGTGTTGCGAGTATCTCCCTGTCGTCTAAAGCGACAAGCAACTGATCCTTTTTAACCTTGTCATTCTCCTCAACATAGACCTTTTTTATCCGTGCAACAAACTTCGTGGCAATATTGGCACTCTTTGAGGAGAGTACCTGAGCCAAAAACTCCTTTTTTTGTGAAAGCTGCTCTTTTTTTGCCAAAGTTATATCAATACTTTTTGAATACTCCTTTGCAGTAGGTAGATTTGCAACACTCTCTTTTTGTTTTTTCAAAAACAATCCTGCGGACACAATAACTAGTATGGCAACCACTGTTAATATAATCTTTTTCATCTATTTCTCTCCCTTTTCCAACAAATAGTCTATATAGTATTTCGCTTTTTGGTACTCATATTTTGCATTTATCATCTTCGCATGCACAAGTGCTGTTTTTGCTTTAGTATCAAGCAGACTCGTCAATGTGAGTGCATTGCTCTTCTGCTTGATACTTTGTGCTTTTTCTATCTCTAAAAGTAGTTCATATTGACTCTTTAATGAGTCGTAATCGGCTTTTGCAAGGGATAGTTTGCTTTTTGCGATCTTAAGCCCCTTGACAAGCTCTAGCTTTATATCGTCCATATCGATTTTCGCTCTTCTTAGTGCAATTTTCTCTTTTTGAACACTTGAACTTTTCACTCCAAAGTCATAGATATTCCATTTAAGATGCACCCCAATCTGCCATATATTTTCGGAGTTAAACTCCCCTTCTTCTAAGTATGTTTTACCAGTTGTAGGAAATATGTTCGTTGTCGCATTTGGACCAATACTGTATCCGTAGTAGGCAGAGAGATTCACCTTTGGATAGTAAAGAGACTTAACACTTTGGAGTCTCTTTTGTGCGATGGTTTTGGAGAACTCTGCCAGCTTGAACCTGCTTAGCTCCTCGATTCCCATCCCACTCTCTTTTGCTTCATCAAAGTTCACATCTACCCTTTCAGCTTTATCGAAACTATCCGATGCAATCATCTTTGCCAAGGTGGTTTTTAGAATCTCGATGTTAGCTGCTATTTTCTCTCTTATTGAAACTGCTTCAGCATAAGAGTTTTTTGCCTCCAAAAGATCGAGTTTAGATTTACTTTGAAGCTCATACTCTTTTTGAACATACTCGTAAAGCTTTTTTTGCGAAGATACATACCTCATTTGTGCATCAAGTTGCTCTTGCAAAGCAAGTAAAGAGAGATAAAGACTTCTTACATTGTAAATCAGCTCCTCTTTGGCAAGTTTGATCTTGAGTGTAGAGTTTTTATATGCCAAATCGGAAATCTTGTAGGAGTTTTGCTGTGCAAAACCATCAAAAAGCACCACATTGTAAGCTATACCGGCAGAAACGAGGTCGTTTGTTGTCGGCATCTCGTAAGCACCGGTCGGCGAAGAAACGATGTCCATTGGAGTAAGTGGTGCGAGTGTACGAGCTTTGTTGAAGTGATCATAATCAACCTTTAGATCGATCCTACCGTAGTTTTGAGACTTTTTGGCCTCTTTGTTCTGCTTAGCCTCATCTTTACTCAAAATAACCTTCTTTAAAGAGTTATTTTGCGCTAGGGCTCTTTCTATTGTCTCATCGAGGCTCATAGCGTTTAAAGAGAGGGCAAGAAAAAGGGAAAAAAATATTTTTCTATTCATATACGACAAAATCCTTGTAATTTAATTTATTGGCTAAATTGTATCGTATTGATGTTAGCTTAATGTTAATGCTAATGTTTAGCTAACGAACATATACTGCTAGATAGAAAATCGATAATGCAGCAGATGAAATGGGTTCTCTACATACGCATAAAAATGCAATTTACAGGAGTATCCCTCCTGTAAAACTAAAAATAGATGAGTTTTATTTGAACTGTTTTGTCTTTCTCAAGTAGGAAACTCGCTTTTTGGAAGTTTGGTAGATTAAACAGATTGACTGTTTTAAAATTTGAAAGCCCGACCCCCTCTTTTGGTATAAAAAAAACTTTATCTATCTTATGATTGTTGTTTTGGTCATGAAAGATACTAACGGCATACCTTCCTTTAGGAAGGTTGGAGAAGACCACTTTAGTCTTTTCCTCATCTATCTTGACTCGTTTTGTTTTGTAGTAGTTTTTCAGCTCTTTATCTGGGATTGTTCCATCTTTGTTATAAAGGGAAATTTGTATTTTGCCTTGTTGATTTTTTATTCCATTTACGGCTACTACCAAATCATATGCCTGTAAAATACAGTTTCCACAAAATAAACACAATACCAAAACAACTTTATTCACTACCGCTTTCCTCTGCCCTTTCCCATTCCATGCCCTTTGGCATTGCATCTGGCTTTGGATGACTGCGATAAGATATAATCTGCTATACTTGAGAGCTCTTCGTTAGAGAAATTTTTAAAAGATGGCATTTTGCTATCTGCAAACATCGGATACTTCCCTTGCGAACCATTTGCAATGAAGTTCATTATAACCTCTTTTGCCCGACTGCCCTCAAACCGCATATTTTTTTTTGCTATACCTGCAAATGCCGGTGCCGCTTTTTTGCTTGCAATGGCATGACAATTAAGACATCCGTTTTGTTTTATAAGTTCTTGCGCACTTTGAGCAAACAAAACACTGCTACATAAAATCGCTACTGCTACAACCTTTTTCATAATCCATCCTCACTGTTTTTTTAGATGTCTAATTGTATAGCTTTTTTGTTAGCTAAATGTTAAGATGATGTGAGTACCTAAAAATCAAGACAACTTTCGAAAAGATTTAATTTCATACTAACCTGTTATCTTATGCTATATTTTTAGATATTTAAGATACACATTCATCTGTTTTTGATAGTTTATACTTGAATGAAATCTCTTAAAATTGTACTTGTGCATATATGCCTTAACTCCTTCTTTTAAATCTTTGAGTAGTTTGGTATGTTCATAACTCGTGTATTGGCTCCACTGATCAGAGTTGAATATTTTGGGTTGAGGATACTTGTTCCAAGTGATTGAGAAGTTACTTGAATTGCTGTCTTAGATTTTAGGGGCATTATACTTTTTGTTCTCTGGCTTCTTTAATCATTTCATAGGCTTGATTTATCTCTTGTGTTTTAGCTGTTGCTTCTTCCATATATTTCGCACCCTTTCCTTGTGAAGCAATAATATCTGGATGGTACTTATGTACAAGCTTTCTATAGGCTTTTTTTATTACTTTCATATCATCTTTTGAGGTGACACCTAAAATTTTATACGCATCTTCAAGAGTCGCTTTAGGTTGTATATTTTGCATCATCTTTTCAAACTGATCAAAAATGGTATGGTACGCATTTGGATCAAACTCTAATGCCTCAGCTATTATCTGTAAAATTTTCTCTTCACTACTACTTACTTCACCATCAACAAATGCAAGTTGGATTAAAAACCCCATAAATTGCTGTTGTTGTGCTTTGTTTTTTTTGATGGCTTGTGCTAGAGAGTAGGCAACTGTTTCTATGTTATCACTACGATTTTTCTCTTCGTTAAATATCTGTTTTAATATATCTTTTGTTCTTTTAGGTTCTGGAAAGATAGCAGATATATCATCAAACATAATGCTAATGAGTTGTGCCTCAAGTGCATCAACCCTACCATCTGCTTTGGCAACTTTAGCAACAAGTGCTACAAAAAGTCCAAGTTCACTATTTTTGAGGGAGTCATAAGAGAGTGAAAATTTTTTAAATGCTTTTTTTGAGTAAGCTTCGTATTGTCCATAGCTTGTAAAAATATAGTAAAGAGCATAGCCTACTATGGTTAAAACAATTATATTTATCATACAAATTCCTTGATTTTTAAGATATTATAATTTTAAGAAGTAAATAGATGGGTATAATTGCATTTATGAAACAGAAGATAGATAGTAATAAGGGTGTACAGTATATGCTTATCGCCTCTTTTAGCTTTGCCATTATGGGTGCATTTGCCAAACTTGCAAGTGAAAGTATGAGCTCGCTTGAGGTAGTTTTTTTTAGAAATATTGCAGGTGTGATTATTATTGGTTTAACTGTACTAAACAAGCCTATAACTCACAAAGGTGGTAAACCATTTTTACTTTTTTTTCGTGGATTTATGGGCTTTTTAGCACTTCTTGCGTTTTTTTACAATATCGCACATATCCCTTTGGGCGATGCGATGACTTACTCAAAAACAAGTCCTATCTTTACCGCTATATTTGCTTTTTTATTTCTAAATGAAAAATTATCAATGAAGGGTTGGATAGCTATTTTCATAGGTTTTATCGGGATTATTTTTATTACAGAACCAAATAGTATTGGGTTGAGTAAGTATGATGTTTTAGGACTCTTTAGTGGAATAGGGGCTGCATTGGCTTATACTTCTATTAGAGAACTAAAGCTTTACTACGATACTCGTGCTATTGTTCTCTCCTTTATGCTTATGGGAACTATTGCACCAGCTATACTCTTTTTTGTCTCATCTTCTATCTCATCTACTGAGTTAGATTTTCTCTTTGGAAAGTTTATTATTCCAGAGGGTAAAGTATGGTTCTATTTAATTGCGATTGGACTCTTTGCTACTCTCTCTCAAGTCCTTATGACAAAAGCTTATGCAGAGACAAAAGCAGGAGTAGTAGGAGCTATAAGCTATACAAATATACTCTTCTCCATAATAATAGGTGTGATGCTAGGGGATGCTCTTCCATCAATATGGAAAGTATTTGGGATAGTGCTTATTATCTTTTCTGGGATAATGGTTGCTCGTGCTAAGTAGGGATTAAAAAGAATTAGCTATAATTGTATTAAAAAGATAAATTTACAGAAGAAGAAAATATGAAACTTTTAGCTGGACCTTGTGTGATTGAGAGTGAAGAAAATATCTTCAAGATTGCAAAAGCATTAGAAAAATATAATAATGATGAGACTATAGAGTTCTACTTCAAATCTAGCTTTGATAAAGCAAACCGCACATCTCTTGAGTCTTTTCGAGGACTAGGAATTGATGAAGGGTTGCGAATTTTACAAAAAGTAAAAGATGATTTTGGCTATAAAATAGTTACTGATGTTCATGAAACTATCCAAGTTAAACAGGTTGCAGAAGTTGCAGATATGCTCCAGATACCTGCATTTCTCTGCCGACAAACAGATCTACTTGTAGCATGTGCAAAGACATCTTGTGAAGTAAATATTAAAAAAGGGCAATTTCTCTCAGCAGATGCTATGAAGTATCCACTTCTTAAAATTTTACAGACTAGAGGTTGTTTGGAAGCGACATATGAAAATGCTCAAAAGTATGGCGTTTATCTTTGTGAACGTGGGAATAGCTTTGGGTATGGCAATATGGTTGTAGATATGAGAAACTTAGTCATTATGAGAGAGTTCGCACCCGTTATATTTGATGCAACGCATTCAGTTCAAACGCCAACAGCACAAGATGGAAAGACTGGTGGTGATAGCTCAATGGTGCCTTACTTGGCTAAAGCTGCTGCAGCCGTTGGTGTGGATGGTCTCTTTTTTGAGACACACTTTGATCCAAGTGTAGCTTTGAGTGATGGAGCAAATATGCTAAGATTAGAAGAGTTAAATGTTGTGATAGAAAAAATCAAACTTATTAGGGAGATTTATTAGTGATAATACTGTTAAAAAGGAAAAAAAGATGAAGTTAATTGAAGGTAAATTAAAAGTAGTAAACGGCAAGAAAATAGCAATCGTAAGTACACGCTGGAATCATTTTATAGTAGATAGATTAGTAGAAGGTGCAAAAGATGCATTTGATCGTCATGGTGGAGATGAAGATGATCTCACCCATGTACTAGTACCTGGTGCATTTGAACTCCCTATGGTCGTTGACCAGCTTTTAAGCTCTGGAAAATATGATGCGGTGTGCGCTCTTGGTACAGTTATTCGTGGGGCGACTCCTCACTTTGATTATGTATCNGCAGAGGCGACAAAAGGTATCTCCTCTGTGAGTCTTAAGTATCAAAAACCAGTGAGTTTTGGACTTTTAACGACAGATAGTATAGAGCAAGCTATTGAGCGTGCTGGAACAAAAGCGGGAAATAAAGGTTTTGAAGCGATGACTGTTGTTATCGAAATGTTGAGTCTATATGAGGAGCTATAGTAATGGCAACGAGACACCATGCACGTATGGCTGTAGTAAGTCTGCTATATGCACTTGATCTAGGAAATAGAAATAGTACTGAACATAGAGATGAGATTTTGGAAGAGAAGAAAATTCGTAACAAGCAAAGAGCTTTTGCACTAGAACTTTATGAGGGTGTTGTGTCTCATCTTGATGATTGTGATAAGCAGATTGTCGCACATTTAAAAGAGTGGGATTTTGAGCGTTTAGGAAGCATAGAACGTGCTACTTTACGTTTAGCTACTTATGAGATTCTTTTTGGTTCACTTGATTCTGCTGTTGTTATAAACGAGGCAGTAGAAATTACAAAATCCTTTGGAACGGAACAGTCACCAAAGTTCATAAATGGTGTTTTAGACGCCATTAGCAAAGAGAAAAAATAGTCATGCAAAAATTACTCTTAGCGCTTATATTTTTAAATGCTCTATTTGTAGCACAAGCAGAGACAGACTACACGAAAGAGAACAACTGTCTGAAGTGTCATGATGGCATAGAACATATCCGTGAAGATGCATCAGGTATGGCAAAAGCGATAGAGCGAAAAGCTACAGAGGCTGGTTATGCAAAAAATAGCTGTATTGTCTGTCATGGTGGAAATCCTGCAACACAAAATAAAAGAAAGGCACATAAAGGGACTATAGAGTATTTTCTCTCACATGAAGGACCAAAAGAGTTTTATCCTGCACCTGGTAGTTCTTGGATAAATAAGAACACTTGTGGTATGTGTCATAAAAATCAAGTAGCTTCACAGATGAACTCACTAATGATGACTGAACAAGGGAAGATTCAGGGAGCTATGTGGGCATTTGGTGGCAAGGAGGGCTATACACATGTTAATGGTAACTATAAAACAAAAAATCCTCAAGATATACATGCTCGTTTAGGGACAAAGAAATATCAACAGTATATGCAGAAACTCTCAATGATGGAACCTCAAGCTTTTCCAAAAGAGATGAAACAACTCCCACCTGCACCAACTGCTGAGGAGGTAGAAAAAGATCCATCTTTAGCTGTTTATACATATTTACGTCAAGAGTGTCTTCGATGTCATACTGGCAGTAAAGGGAGAAGCCGTAGAGGAGACTATAGAGGTATAGGGTGTTCATCTTGTCATGTTCCTTACTCAAATGCTGGACTCTATGAAGGGGGTGATAAAACCATTCCTAAGAGAGAAGCTGGGCATATGCTTGTACACTCTATTCAAAGTTCTCGTAAGGTAAAAGTAGCTGTTCATGGAGTGCACTATTCAGGTGTGCCAACAGAGACATGTTCAACTTGTCACAACCGTGGAAAACGCATTGGTGTAAGCTATCAAGGATTGATGGAGACAGCTTATAGTGCCACTTTTGATAGTGCAGGAAATGCCCAACCAAAACTTCACACGAAACGTTATATCCATATGCAGGCTGATATACATTTCAAAAAAGGGATGATGTGTCAAGATTGTCATACTTCTAATGATATGCATGGAGATGGTTTCTTAAGTGGAGCAAATTTAGGTGCAGTAGAGATAGAGTGTCAGGATTGTCACGGTACTACAAAAAAATATCCGTGGGAATTACCACTTGGTTACTCTGATGAGTTTAACACAACTGCTAAAGTTGGCAAGGCTCGTGGTATAGCACAAAACCTAGCAAACTATCTGAAACAGGGGTATGTTCCAAAAGATAAGGGTGATGGCTATATTATCATGGCTCGTGGAAATCCACTTCCTAAAGCAGTAAAAAAGGGTAATAAAATTCTTATGCATCTTGCAAGTGGAAAAGATATAGAGCTTAAACCTCTAAAGCTCCTAAAAGAGGAGAAAAAACTTTCTAAAAAAGCACTTGTTGCTATGGATAGTATTCAAGCGCATACTAATAAGATGGAGTGTTACACTTGTCATGCTACTTGGGCACCACAATGTTATGGCTGTCATGTGAAGATAGATTATAGTGGTGGTAAGCAGAGTGTTGATTATGTACAGATGTCCCATGATCAAGATATTCATGGAACAACAGGTGGAATGAGAAAATCACTTAAAAAGTATCTTGTTGATGGAAAAGTAACAGAGACTCGTTCATTTTTACGTTGGGAAGACCCAATGTTAGGACAAAATGGTGAGGGTCGAATTACTCCACTTGTTCCAGGTTGTCAAGTAACTGTAACAGTGATCGGTAAAGATGGCAAAGCATTAGTACAAAACCATATATATAAGGTCAAGAATGCAGAGGGTGGAGGTAAAGAGGGGCAAAACGCCATAGATATGTCACCTATTCAACCTCATACTATTCAAAAAAAGGCTCGTTCATGTGAATCATGTCACTCTAGCAAAAAAGCACTTGGACTTGGAATAGATGGAACATTTGATCCGTCACAAACTACTATCGTAGATATTATGACTGCCGATGGAAAAGTATTACCAAAGCAGATAGATGAGCAGATACCAGCAATTCCTAATCTCAAACAGGACTACTCAAAAATATTAGATGAGAATGGATCACAACTGATGACAGTTGGAAGCCATTTTAAACTTTCTCAGCCTTTAAATAAAGTACAACTAGATAAGCTAGACCGTCGTGGCGTTTGTCTCTCATGCCACCAAAATATACCAGAGGGTAACCTAGCAGTTTCTGCTATGACACATATATCAGAAATGGTAGAACTTAATATAAACAACCATGAACACCATAGCATATTAAATAAAATAATAAATTTAAGCGCATGGGTGCAGATAGTGGGTTTAACTACTATTCTTCTTATATTACTTTATATATTATATGCTATATTTCTCAAAAAAGGTCCTATAAATAGACGCAATAGAGGGTGGAAATAATATGCAAAAGAGATTGACCAAGGAGGAGGCTCTGCAACTTATAAAAAATGCTGATTTAAAAGAGTTGGGTAGATTAGCAAGTGCTAAAAAAAAAGAGTTGCACCCTAAAGGTATTACCACTTTTGTAATAGATAGAAATATAAACTATACAAATATTTGTTGGGTAGATTGTAAATTTTGTGCTTTTTATAGACATGAGAAAGATGCAGATGCCTATGTACTTACATTTGATGAGATAGATGCAAAGATAGATGAACTTTTAGAGATTGGTGGATCGCAGATACTTTTTCAAGGTGGCGTTCATCCTAAGTTGAAAATTGAGTGGTATGAAGATTTGGTAGAGCATATCCATACAAAGTATCCTACTATTACTATTCATGGGTTTTCTTCTATTGAACTTGATTTTATTGCTAAGGTTTCTCATATAACTATTCAAGAAGTTCTTTTGCGTTTACAAGCAAAAGGACTTGCCTCTATTCCAGGTGCTGGTGCTGAGATACTCTCTGATGAGGTTCGTGATATTATTGCACCGAGAAAAATAGATTCTGATGTTTGGATAGATGTACACCGCCAAGCACATAAGCTTGATATTATGTCAACTGCAACTATGATGTATGGAACTGTTGAGAGCGATGAAGATATTATAAATCATTTCGATATGGTTCGTAACTTACAAGATGAGACAGGTGGTTTTCGTGCTTTTATCATGTGGAGTTTTCAGGGTAAAAATACAGCACTCCTAGAGCAAATACCAGATATGGAAAAACCCTCTTCTAACCGTTACTTGCGTCTACTTGCAGTAGCACGTTTGTATCTAGATAATGTAGTAAATATACAGAGTTCATGGGTGACACAGGGTCCATATATTGGTCAGATGGCACTCCGTTTTGGTGCAAATGATTTAGGATCGACTATGATGGAAGAGAATGTGGTAAGTTCTGCAGGTGCTGCATATACAATGGCAAAAGAGGAGATGATACAACTCATCCAAGAGATAGGCGAAACGCCAGCAGTGAGAAATACTGCTTATGAAACTTTAGAGATATTTGAGTAAACAATGAAACTATTTCCAATACTTTTACTACTAGGACAATTATTAATGGCAGCAAAAATAGAGCATATCGAGATAAAGGGTGTAAATATCCCTATTATATTTGAAGAGGATAAGAGACTTCCTATCGTAACAACACAGATTGTATTTACAAATAGTGGAAGCATTAGTGACACTAAAAAGGCTGGTCTTGCAAAGTTTTCTGCAAAACTTTTAAATGAGGGAACAAAAACTTTAGGTTCTAATGCTTTTGCAGAGAGACTAGAATCAAAAGCAATTCAATTCTCCGTACATGCTGGTACTGAAACATTTGTTATAGAAGAGAGTTCTCTTAAAGAGGAGTACAAAAATGCTCTTAAAGAGTTAGTGCTACTTTTAAAAGACCCTAACTACTCAAAAGAGAGTATAAGCAAGATAGAGACGATGACTCTTGGAAGTTTAAGCCGTAAAGAGAGTGACTTTGACTATATCGCAGGTAATGAACTTAAAAAAATTATGTTTGAAAAGAGTGTTTTAGGAGAACCATCAAGTGGAACTGTAGAGAGTGTAAAAAGTATAACTCTTCATGATGTAAAAGAGTTTATTAGTGAGCATATTGTGCTTTCTCGTGTTATTATTGTTGTCGGTGGTGATGTGACACTTGATGAAGTTAAAAAAAATATGACAAAAGTATTAGAGAGTTTAGAAGTAGGAACTGCTACAGAAGTACCTCACTTTGAAGTTAGAAAAACTCCCAAAACTAAGCTTATTAAAAAAGAGACAGAACAGGCATATATCTACTTCGGTTCACCATATAATATAAGTGTGAATGATAAAGAGTACTATAAAGCTAGGGTAGCGACTTTTATTTTGGGAACTGGTGGATTTGGAAGTCGGCTTATGGATGAGATTCGTGTCAAACGTGGACTAGCTTACTCTGCATATGCTCGTGTACATGTAAGTAAATCTAGCTCCTATATGAGTGGTTATTTACAAACAAAACTAGACTCTATGAATGAGGCTAAAGATACTGTATCTGAAGTTATAAAAAAGTTTGTCAAAAATGGTGTAACACAAGAGGAACTAGAGCAGACTAAGAAGTTTTTACTTGGAAGCGAACCTCTTCGAGTTGAGACAATGAGCCAACGTTTAAACCGTACTTTTATGGAGTACTACAAAGGTTTTACTCTAGGACACTCTGCAACAGAATTAGCTAAAATAAAGAACCTAAAACTCAAAGATTTAAACAGATTTATAAAAGAGCATCAAGAGATTTTAGATATGAGTTTTGCGATAGTAACTAAGTAGCTACTCAATTTAAAAGTATGAAATAATTGATTTGTTTGCAGGTATGAGAACTACATTAATCGGTCAAATTGATAGAATACTTTTTGAAGATGAAGGCTTTTTCATCGCTGTTTTAAAGAGTGGTGAGAAAATTAGTGGTACTTATTATGAGAGTGCTATAGAGAGTATAAAAGATTCAGCTATTACACTTAGTGGTTTCTGGGATGAACATAAAAAATATGGTAAGACCTTCAAATTTGAGACTCTCAAAATTAACCAAAACGAACTCTTCTTTTTCCTAAATAAAATAGTTAAAGGCTTCACTAAAAAACTAACAGCAGAGCTTATAGAGAAATTTGGTGAAGAAGAACTTATCAATATCTTAGATAATGATATAGAACGACTTCTTGAGTTTAATAATATTAAAGAAAAACGGCTTAAAAAGATTCAAGCTTCATGGAAACAATTTCGTTCTATGCGCAAACTTGGTGAATTTCTCGCCCCTTTTGATGTATCTGCACCTCTACTTACAACTATTGCAACTGCTATGAAAGATGTGGATGAGCCATGCACAAAGATAAAAGAGAATCCATATGTACTTACACAGATCAACTCTATAGGTTTTAAAAGGGCAGATGAGTTAGCTCTAAAGATGGGTATAGAGAGAGAAGATGAGGGGCGTATAAGTTCAGCTATGGATTATGTACTTTTGAAATATTGTGAAACTCAAGGAAACTCTTGTATTAAAAAAGAACTACTTTTTTTAGGTCTTGATGAGCTTTTGATGTTTTCACAAAAAGAGCATCTTTATGAAGCAGCACTTGTGGAGAGAGTAGGTGAGGGNAGTATTGTTATTATGAAAAATGATAGAGTATCACCAGCCCGTCTCTATGATGCAGAAAAGTATATATATGATGAGTTTGTAATTCGTGCAAAGATGAATAGTGGTGGCTTTGTGAAGGATTTAGATAAATTTTTAGCAGATTCAGAACTTCAACTAGCAAAACAGCAAAAAGAAGCTGTAATGAAGATAAACGAAGGTGCCTCTATCTTTTTACTTGTAGGGTATGCAGGAACAGGAAAGAGTACAACCTCAAAAACACTACTAAATCTCATAAATACAAAGTATGATAAAAAGGAGATTATGACTTGTGCATTGAGTGGTATCGCATCACAACGAATTAGTGATACAACAGGTTATGAATCTGCAACTATTCAATCTTTACTGATCAAGCATGAAGCTACAGAGAAGTTTCCTTACTCTGTAGTGCTTATCGATGAAGCTTCGATGATAAACTCTTTACTCTTTGCACGACTACTTAGCAAGATCTCTCGTAAAGCTATTATTATTATAGTAGGAGATGATGCTCAACTTCCTCCTATAGGTGCGGGAAATGTTCTCTCAGATGCCCTTACATTAGGACTTGCTCCTACAGTAAAGCTTACAAAAATATTTAGACAGAGTGAAGATCAAGCAATTACTCTCATTGCAAATGATATTAGAAAGGGTGAAGTACCTACTTATAGGGTGAAGTATGATGACTTTGAGTTTGTAGAAGTCAATATTGAAAATTACTATCTCTTGAAAAATCAGCTTTCAACAGTAGAGCTTAAAGAATTAAGAGAGGAAAATTCTCAAAATATTATTTCAGAGATTATGCATAAAGTTGTAAACGCCATAGAAAAAGCACGATATCGACTTAAAAATAAACAGGTAAAAGAGTATCTGAATTACTTTCAAGTAATAACACCGATGAAAGGAGGAACACTTGGAAGCACAAACCTAAATAAACTCCTTCAAGAGTACTTTAATCCTCATCCAAAACAGTGTGTCAAACGTGCTGGTTTAGAGTTTAGACTTATGGATAAGGTAGTGCATACAAAAAATGAAAATATGACAAGCTGGAGTAGTGAAGGCTTTAAGATGAAAGAAGAGTCTAACACTCGTCGAATATTTAATGGTATGAGTGGACTCCTCTTTAAGATAGAAGAAGAGGAGGAGCAACTCTTTGTCTTTTATCCAAATGAGGATGTAGTTGTTGTTTATGAGTATGAAGAGTTGAAAAGTCATCTTATGCTCTCTTATGCTCTTACAATTCATAAAGTACAGGGTATGGAGTATGATATAGTAGTTATTCCTATGAGTTTTACACACTTTATTATGCATAATACTAAGCTTATCTACACTGGTATTACTCGTGCAAAACATAAGTGTATTCTAGTAGGTGAGGGGGCGGCGTTTGAGAGCGGATGTAGAAAGTTTGAAGCAACACACAGAGATACCGTGTTACTAGAACTATAAAGTTCTCTCTTGCGTTATTGTTAAAATATTGCGATGCAGCTTAAGTTCGCTGTAATCTTATAAATTAATGCAACATCAATGAAAGCAGATAATATCTTCTAGCTCCTCTAATGGGGCTGATATAAGGTTGTTAAATTGAGTTTTATTAAAAGTTTGTTGGCGTTTAGCAAGTTGTGAAGTGTGTATAGATATAAGCTCTAGCATCTCCTCTTTTGAAACATTTCCATCAAGATACTCTAAAACTTCACTAATCCCTATACTTCCCATAGCATTTGGCAGACGTGAGTAGTTCTTTTCGAGAGAACAGACTTCATCTATTAGTCCATCTTCTAACATTTTTTTTGTACGTTTAGCAATTCTCTCTCTTAAAACATCTCTTGTAACGGAGATATTATAGATGGGTATCTCTTCACTCATACACAGTGGTGGATTATTCTCAAACCATTTACTTGGAGTAAGCCCTGAAGCTTCAAAAATCAGCAAGGCTTTTTCTATGCGATAGCTATCATTTATATCTATCTTTTGCATATATGCACTATCTCTGTTGAGAAGAAACTTGTAACATTTTTCTAGATCTCTCATCTGGAGTGCTACACGAGATTTTACTTTTGCATCAATACAAGGAAGAGGAGATAAACCTTGTATCAGAGATTTAAGATAAAAAGATGTACCTCCTACAATGATTAAATTTTTATTATCATTTTGACATATCTGAACTACTTTTTTATAAAGTGTTATAAATATTTCTGCACTAAAGTATTCATGAGGATAAAGCATATCTATGCCAAAGTGTCTTATAGTATCTAGTTCCTTTTGAGAAGGCTTTGCAGAGACTATATTAATATCTTTGTAGATACTAAGTGAGTCTATGGAGAGTATATATGCATCGATTTTTTGAGCGATTTTAATGGCAAGATTGCTCTTTCCTGATGCAGTTGGGCCAATAATTGCAAGTTGTTTCATAGTGAAATTATATCATTTTAATACTAGTTTAGGTAAAATTGTTCTATTTAATTTCAAGGGTTGAACAATTTGCAAAAATATACAAAAAAATTAAAAGATTTTAATGAATTAGTGATGTTTGAACACTCTGTCTTTTCTCTTCCTTTTATTTTTATTGCCATGGTTGTGGCTGCTGATGGATGGTTTGGTTTTTATCTGCTTATCATGGGAGTTTTTGCAGGACTCTCTGCTCGTAACTTTGCTATGGGTATAAATCGCTATACAGATCGCGATATAGATGCGCAAAACCCTAGAACAGCTAACAGACCAAATGTTGATGGAAGACTAAGTGCACAGACTATTTTGCTCTTTATAGGAGTCAATGCCTTTTTATTTATAGCAGTAGCATATATGATAAATCCATTGGCGTTTGGACTTGCTATTCCTACTCTTCTTATACTAGGCTCTTACTCTTATTTTAAACGTTTCTCCTCTTTAGCACATCTTATCCTAGGTGTCTCTCTTGGGCTTGCCCCAATTGCTGGAGTTGTTGCTGTGAGTGCAGCTATACCTCTTTGGTCAGTACTTCTCTCCCTTGGTGTTATCTTTTGGGTGGCTGGATTTGATCTACTTTACTCTCTTCAGGATATTGATTTTGATAAGAAAAATGGTCTTCACTCTATTCCCTCTATGTATGGAGCAGAGGCAACGCTTTTTATTTCAGCTTTTTTTCATGGAATAAGCGTTATCTTTTGGTTACTTTTTGTTTGGGCTGCTGGACTTGGTGTTTTTGCTTTTGTAGGTGCAGTTGGTGCAGGGCTTGTTCTTGCTTATGAGCAGAAGCTTGTTCGATATGACTTTAAGCAAATTGATCGTGCCTTTTTTACAGTAAATGGTTATCTTGGTATCGCCTTTTTTGTGTTAATAATTTTAGACAAGATAGTAACATGAGTGCTCCACGCTTAGTAAAAGCTCCAATTAGTTTACTTTTCAGTGAAGCAAATGTAGATAAAGAAGCTTATGAGAGAGAGTACCAAAAGTTAAGCGAATCAGATGAAGACCCAATAAGTCAGTGGCTTAAACTTGCAAAAGCAAGAGGGGAAACAAGAGAGAGCGATCCTATACTTTTAGAACTTATTGTAGAGCTTCATAGAAAGATAGATGCATTAGAGATGTTTATAAAAAATGAACTTCCTCAACGTCTCTCTCTTACAACTAAGTCAGAGATAGAGGCTATAGGTTTTGAGCATTTTGCACTAGAAGATACTATCTTAGTGCCAAAAGAAATCTATTACGGACGTATAGATATGCCGGTATATCCACAACATGATGTTCCCGTTTTTTTTCAAGCAGTAGATGAGAAGTTAGCAAAAATACTCAAGATGCATGAACGTGATGAAAAAGAGTGGAATGCCTATATAACGGCCAGAGAGCGTATCCTCATCCGTGAATCAAGAGAGAGACAGTGATGCATTTTATTCAGTTGAACTTAGAGTATATTGTTATAGTTATGGCGTTTATTATCCTCTATCTACTCTATTTTGTTTATGCAAAAGATGCTCAGCACTCTAAAAATATTCGTTCTGTGGTAAAGGTTGTAGAAGATTTAAATCGTGAGCTTTTTTATCTGAAAAAACAATTAAATAAAATACAAGGTAAAATAAAAGAAAAGTTACAACGTATGAATGATGATCAGATATATGAAGAGATAGAACGTAGTGTTTATGATATAGTGCAGCCTTTGAGTTTAGAGTTTAAACAACTTCAAGAAAATATCAATGCCATAGATACAGAGATAGAAAATCGCATATCTTCATTAGAGAGTGGGGTAAAGCAGATTAGTATTCCAAGTTCAATACATGCAAATGATAATGAAAAAATTCTTTCTCTATTTAAACAAGGCAATTCAGTTGAAACTATCTCTAAAGAGTTGCATATTGCTCAACCTGAAGTTGAATTTGTCCTCAAAATTAATAAAATTAAACAATCATCGTGAATGCTGATAGAAAACTTTTTACTTTAGTTGCCATACTTATAGGTAGTAGTGTAATCCTCTCTTATACATTAGCTTCCTATACAACACTTCTTTTTAATGTTGGTGAATTTCACTTTGTGATAAAACAGTGTCTGTTCGCTTCTTTAGGTTTAAGTATTGTTTTTTTGCTTTCTCGTCTTCACCCTGAAAAATGGCTAAAAAGAGTAGGATTTTCTCTTTTTTTTATTTCATCGGCATTGATGATAGCAATGCCTTTTTTGCCTGAGAGTATAGTCTCTGCTGTAGGTGGTGCAAAACGTTGGATAAAGTATGGAGGAGTCTCTTTAGCTCCAGTGGAGTTTTTTAAGGTAGGTTTTGTATATTTTTTAGCTTGGAGTTTCTCTCGTAAACTTGGGCATCATGATGGTATGGGACTCTTAAATGAGTTTAAACGTTTCATACCTTATAGCGTTATTTTTATTGTGGCTGTGTTTATTATAGCATTTTTGCAAAAAGATTTAGGGCAGGTAGTGGTTCTTGGTCTTACACTCTTGTCAATGCTTATTTTTGCAGGGAGTAGTTTTCGTTTTTTCTTAACTATACTGAGTGGTATATTTATGGTTATTATTCTCTTTATCATGACAGCAGAACATAGAATTCTTCGTATCAAATCATGGTGGGCATTAGCACAAAACTCAGTTTTAGAGATGTTTC
Organism: Sulfurimonas sp. endosymbiont of Alviniconcha boucheti; assembly: GCA_021766785.1. Taxonomy (GTDB): domain Bacteria; phylum Campylobacterota; class Campylobacteria; order Campylobacterales; family Sulfurimonadaceae; genus Sulfurimonas. Next base: position 21,890 of record JAICBP010000083.1, on the reverse strand, counting down.
CAGATTTTCTTGCTGATAAACTGAGAGTACCAGTAGAAGTAGAACCTTACCAGATAGGACACTCTTTAAACGCCATACACAATGGTGGTCTCTTTGGTGTGGGTATAGGTAATGGTACTTTTAAACTTGGTTTCCTCTCAGAGGTACATACAGACTTTGTTCTTGCAGGGCTTGCAGAGGAGTTTGGATTGGTTGGGGTCTTTTTTGTTGTTGGTATATTTTTATGGATTTTGCAACGTATTTTTAAAATTGCTAATCGTGCACAAAATCAATGTGTACACCTTTTTAGTATAGGCATAGGACTCATCCTCTCTTTTTCATTTTTAGTAAATGCTTATGGTATTAGTGGTATTACACCGATTAAAGGGATCAGTGTACCTTTTCTCTCCTATGGAGGTTCGGCGATGCTTGGGGCAGCATTTGGTGTAGGTATGGTACTTATGGCTTCAAATAGTGTAAAGATGGAGAAAAAATTATGAAAATATGTATCACTGGTGGTGGGACAGGTGGTCACCTCATGATAGCAGAAGCATTAGCAAAGGCAGCTGTTGAGAATGGACATGAGCTTATTTTTATAGGATCAACACATGGGCAAGATAGGAAATATTTTGGTGATAGAAGTCACTTCTCAAATGTCTATTTTTTGGAGACAACAGGTGTAGTCAATCAAAATGGTTTTAAAAAATTATTAGCACTCTATAAAGTGATAAGAGGATTTTTTCAGGCGAGATCTTTACTTAAACGCCATAAGATAAAAGCAGTTTATAGTGTAGGAGGATTTTCGGCAGCTCCTGCCTCTTTTGCAAGTCTTAGCTCTCTTATACCGCTCTTTATTCATGAACAAAATGCAGTTTATGGAAGACTTAATACTCTTCTTAAGCCATTAGCAAAATCTTTTATCTCTGCATATGATAAAGAGTCTGAGATACAAGGTTATCCAGTTAAAGAGATCTTTTATAAGAGAGCAAGGGTTCGTAGTAAGCTAAAGACAATCCTCTTTTTAGGTGGTAGTCATGGAGCAAAAGCCATCAATGATTTAGCACTTAGTGTAGCAAAAGATCTATATAGTGCAGGTATAAAGATACTTCATCAAGCAGGTGAAGCTGATTTTGAGAGAGTAAGTAGTGCATACAAAGCTCTTGATATAGAGGTAGAACTCTATAGTTTTACAACAGAATTAGCTTCACTTATAGAGCAAGCTGATTTAGCAGTAAGTCGTGCTGGTGCTAGTACTCTCTGGGAACTTACTACAAATGGCTGTCCTGGATTTTATGTACCCTATCCTTATGCTGCTGGAGATCATCAGTACTACAATGCTGCATTCATCATAGAGAATAAAATGGGCTGGTGTGTAAGAGAGGGTGATGCACTTCAAGTAAAACTTCTTGAAGCTCTTACTAACCTTAATTTGGAAGAAAAAAGTAAAAAACTTATTGCTCATGCAAATAGAGATGTGGCAACAAAGATGATACAAGCACTTGAAAAGAAGGTATATAATGCTTCATGAATATGCACAGTTTTTAGTAGATTTAATCGCAGGATGGGGCTATATAGGGATTTTTATAATGATGGCTATAGAGAGTAGTTTTATACCCTTTCCTAGTGAGATAGTACTTATTCCTGCTGGATACTTAGCAAGTCAAGGAGAGATGAGTTTTTTGATGATTTTATTTGCAGCTCTAGCAGGATCTTTAGTGGGAGCGTTAGTGAATTACTTTTTAGCGTTCACTCTTGGACGTACTTTTTTATTGAAGTATGGAAAGTACTTTTTTATTAAAGAAAATACACTTCTTAAAATGGAGCAGTTCTTTGAAAAGCATGGGCATATCTCTACTTTTAGTGGTCGTCTTATTCCTGGTGTGCGTCAGCTCATCTCTATCCCTGCTGGACTTGGGCGAATGTCTCTGAGAGACTTTATATTTTATAGTGCCATAGGTGCAGGTATATGGGCTTTTATACTGATTATACTTGGTTATACTCTTGGAGAAAATCAAGAATTACTTAATCAATATTTAAAACAGATAACTATAAGTGTGATCACTCTTTTAGTTGTATTAGCTATGTTATACTACAGGTTAAAAAGAAAGGACAAATAGTGGAATATATGTTTAAACATGGCTTCCTAGGAACAACAGCACCTTTTTTTATGGATATGGTGACACTTATTGTTGCTTTTTTGCCTCTCCTTGTTTATGGGGCTATTATTTTAGCTAAAAAGAAGATGTTCAGACTGCATGTGCTTGTGCAAAATCTTCTCTATATCTTTGCAATTATAGTAGTCGCATACTTTGAGTTTGGCGTTCGTATTGGTGGTGGTTTTGATGCTTTTATGAGTGAGAGTGATGTCGCATATACTTATGCATTTATTGTACTTATTATTCATATAATCATCGCTACTATCATGCTTTTTTACTGGAGTATGACTATTGTAACAGGAAATATCCATTTTAAAAAGGGATATATCCCAGGTATTTACTCTAAACATCATAAAGCAATGGCTTTAAAAACTTTCTTAGGAGTTATTCTTACCTCATTTACAGGTGTGTGGGTCTATCTTCTACTTTTTGTATTTTAAAATAAAGGAAAATAAATAATGTTAAAAATTGATGAAAAAGCACCAGAGTTCTGTCTTCCAAATCAAGATGATATAGAGATTTGCTCTCGTGACTTAAAAGGTAAATGGATCGTTCTTTACTTCTACCCTCGTGATAATACTCCTGGCTGCACAAAACAAGCATGTGAATTTACAGAGGCTTTAGCAGATTTTGTTGATTTAAACGCCATTATACTTGGGGTGAGTGCAGATACAACAAAAAAGCATCGTAACTTTATAGAGAAGCAGAGTTTGGGCATTACGCTTTTAAGCGATGAGTCCACGGAAGTGATGCAAAAGTATGGCGTTTGGCAACTGAAGAAAAATTATGGTAAAGAGTATATGGGTATAGTTCGTTCTACCTTTATCATAGATCCAGAAGGTATTGTAAAAGCTGTATTTGAAAAAGTGAGAGTAAAAGAGCATATTGCAAAAGTAAAAGCTACATTAGAAGAGTTACTAAAAGTAGCATAGAGGAGGTGTTGCATAATAAACACCCCTTGTTCCAGCTATTTTATCTCTATAAATAGCTGTAGTCGAGTTCATTCTTCTCATCGCTCTATTGATATTTATCATGCTAACCTCCCTAATTCTGTAATAGGTCTAAGGTGAGCATTATAAATTTGGGAATAGTCTAAAAGCTAAAATTAAAACTTTTTTGAGTACAATACACAGATTTTTTCTCTTTAGATGAAGTGAAAAACATTAAACAGATAATGTCAAAAGTTAGTGCAACCCTTTTTTTAGAGGTTAATTGTCCGACATTTTCAAAGTCAACTAACAAAACTAAAGAGTGCATTTTGTATAAAGCACAATGTTTCTTTAGAAATTTCTGGCTGAAAAATGCCCTTAAGGATTACCTATGGTAACTATGAAAGACCTATTAGAATGCGGTGTACACTTTGGACACCAAACTCGTCGTTGGAACCCAAAAATGAAAAAATATATCTTTGGCGTTCGTAAAAATATCTATATTATCGATCTGCAAAAGACTTTACGCTATTTTCGTACGACTTATACTATTGTTATGGATGCGGCTGCTGAAGGGCAAACTGTTCTTTTTGTTGGTACAAAAAAACAAGCTCGTCAATCAGTTCGTGAAGCGGCAATAGCTTGTGATATGCCATATGTAGATAACAGATGGTTAGGTGGTATGCTTACTAACTTCCCAACTATTCAAAAGTCTATTCGTAAATTAGATGTTATTTCTCAAATGCAAGAAAATGGTCAGATAGATCTTTTGACTAAAAAAGAAGCACTTATGCTCTCTCGACAAAAAGTAAAACTTGAATCATATTTTGGTGGAATTCGCAATATGAAAAAACTTCCTGATATGCTTTTTGTTGTAGATGCAGTAAAAGAGCACATTGCAGTTCTAGAAGCACGTTGTCTTAATATTCCAGTTGTTGCTCCATTAGATACTAACTGTGACCCAGACTTAATAGACTATCCAATTCCAGGGAATGATGATGCTATTCGTTCTATTCAACTTTTTTGTCGTGAGATGACCGCAGCTATTAACGAAGGGAAAGCTTTAAGAGATGCACCAGCAGAAGAAGTCGTTCAGGAAGAGAGTGCAACTGAAGAAGTAGCACAGGAAGAGACTGCAACTGAAGAAGTAGCAGCAACAGAGGAAGTATAATATGGCAGCAGTTACAGCAGCAATGGTCAAAGAGCTAAGAGCATCTACTGATGCTCCAATGATGGATTGTAAAAAAGTTCTTGTTGAAGCTGATGGAGATATGGCAAAAGCAACCGAACTTTTAAAAGAGCGTGGTATCGCAAAAGCAGCTAAAAAAGCCGATAGAGTTGCAGCAGAAGGTCTTGCAGGTATTAAAATTGCTGATGATTTTTCAAAAGCTAGTGTTGTAGAGATTAACTCTGAAACTGATTTTGTTGCACAAAATAAAGGTTTTCAAAATCTTGTAAAAGATACAGTAGAAGAGATTTTCACAAATCAACCTGCCGATGTCGCTGCATTAAATGCATCAGCATTTGGTGAGAAATTTCAAGCAGAAGTAATTAAGATTGGTGAGAAGATTGAAGTTCGTCGTTTTGCTACACTTACAGCAGATGCAACTACATCTTTAAATGGCTATATTCACTCTAATAACCGTATTGCAGTTGTTGTTATAGCTAAGTGTGATTCAGAGAAGACGGCAGAAGCACTCCGACCATTTATGAAACAGGTTGCTATGCATGCATCAGCTATGAAACCATCTACACTATCTTATAAAGATTTAGATCCTGCTTATGTTGCAAGTGAAACTGTTGGACGTATTGAGGTTATTAAGAAAGAGAATGAAGAGCTTACTCGTCTCAAGAAACCTCTTAAAAATGTACCTACATATGTCTCTATGAGTCAACTCACTGAAGAAGTTCTAGCTCAAGCAGAAGAGAATATTAAAGCTGAATTAAAAGCTCAAAATAAGCCAGAGAAAATATGGGACAAAATTATCCCAGGTTCAATAGCTCGTTTTATTTCTGATAACACAACTTTAGATAAAGAGCAGTGTCTTCTTGATCAAAATTTTGTAATTGATGATAAGCTTACAGTAGCACAAGCAGTTGAAAAAGCGGCAAAAGCTGCTGGTGGAACTGCTGAAATAATAGATTTCGTTCGTCTTGAAGTGGGTGAAGGTATAGAAAAAGCTGAAGATGATTTTGCTGCAGAAGTTGCGGCACAAATGGCTTAACTCTTAAAGGTATAATGTCTCTAAGAAAAAAATATCAATTAAAAAAACACTTCTACTCCTAAATGGCAAACAAGTATATGATTAATTGATCTCCCTTTTTAGGGGCATTGTAGTTCTTTTGGTCATTATACTCTTTTTGTTTTGAAAATACCTCTACTATCTGCTATAATCTCTTTATGAATTTACTATCTGCAAATAATATATCGCATACCTTTGAGTACAAACTTTTTTCTGATGTCACCTTAGAACTGAACTCTGGTGAGACTATCGCTATCATTGGGATGAGTGGGAGTGGAAAATCTACACTTCTTCATATACTCTCTACTCTTCTTACCCCAGATAAGGGCAATATCTCACTTTTCGGACAGGAGATACGAGATATGAGCAAAAAAGATCTCTCTGAAATTAAACGCCATGATCTTGGTTTGATATTTCAGTCACATTACCTTTTTAATGGTTTTAGTGCTTATGAGAATTTAGAAGTTGCAGAGATACTCTCTCAAAATAAAATAGATGAGATACTGTTAAAACGTCTTAATATTAATGGAGTTATTCAAAATAAAGTGACAAAGCTCTCAGGGGGACAGCAACAGCGTGTTTCTATCGCTCGTGTTTTGACAAAACAGCCTAAAATTATTTTTGCAGATGAGCCAACGGGAAACCTTGATAAAAAAACTGCAGGGGAAGTAATGCAACTTTTCTTTGAATATTGTAAGGAGAAAGAGAGAGGTATGATACTTGTTACACATGATGAAAATCTTGCACATAAATGTCAAAAAGTTTATAAACTCGAAGATAAAAAACTGCAACAAGTTCAGTAAAAGAAATTATTATGGAGTGGGCAGAGATATTTAGAGAAGATTTTATTGTTGGATTTGTGTTGCTTTTCTTTCGTATAGCAGCTCTCTTTTTAGCTGTTCCTATCTTTTCGCATAAAAATATTTCAATGACTATCAAAGCTTCAATGGCATTTTTCTTTACAGTGATTTTTTATCCCTCCATGCCACCATTAGATATACCGATAAATGTAGCTTCTATTACACTTGCTATACTGAGTGAGTTTATGCTTGGATTAGTTGTAGGGATTGTCCTTTTATTAGCATACAATGTCATTACTTTTGCAGGTGGTCTTATCTCTTTTATGATGGGCTTCTCTATGGCAAGTGCTATAGATCCTCAAACAGGTGTCTCTATGCCTATTATCTCACAATTTCTCTCTCTGATAGGGCTTATGATTCTTCTTTCACTAAATCTGCATCATTGGATACTGCTCTTCATAGATAGTGCTATTGAAAAAGTGCCATTAGGCGGGTTTATGATGAGTAAAGATATTTTTCACTATATAATAAATGCTACATCAAATATGTTTATTGTAGGCTTTATGATTGCTTTTCCTATTATCGCTCTCTCGTTACTATCTGATGTAATATTTGGTATGCTTATGAAAACAATGCCACAGTTTAACCTTCTTGTAATTGGCTTTCCCATAAAAATTATGGTGACATTTGTAGTACTAATAGCTATCTTTGCCTCAAGTATGTTAATATTAAAAGAACAAATGATGGAAGCTTTTAATGCATTAACGATGTTTTTTTAGTTTTTTAGGTACAATAATATGATTGTTGTTAAGCAATTAATTCTCTTCTTTAAGGATCAGGTATGAAAATACTTCTCGTAAATGATAATCCAGTTGTAAACAGACTTGTTACACTTAGTGCACAAAAGACTTCCGATGAACTAGAAGTTGTGAGCTCTATAGAGGAAATTTTACAAACTAAATATGATCTTCTTATTATTGATGATACACTATTTAATGAGGAATTTTATAGAGAACTCAATAAAAAAATAGAGTACACAAAGTCGCTGTATATCTGTTCTAGAGATGCTAAAAAGGAGGAGGGATTTACTCAAATTCTCAAAAAGCCTTTTCTTCCAACAGATCTTGTAGAAATATTTTCTATGTTAGCAAAAGAAGCGCCAGATGAAGATTTTGAGACAACTGAACTAGAAGAGTTTTCAGATGCACAAGAGAAAATGATACTAGGGGAACCCGTTTTGGATGATGATGAGGCACAAAAAGTAAAAGATCTTCTTGATGAGACAGAGGAAGAGATAGAAGAACTTGAAGAGTTTGACTTAAACTCTTTAGCTGAAGAGCTTAGCCAAGAGGAGCTAGAGAGCGAAGTCGATGAAGAGACTCTTTTTAAGATTACAGAAAATGATATTGACTCTTTAGATGGACTTACTAGTAGAGATATGAAAATTGCTCTTGGTGAAGAGCCTAGAGAAGAGTTTCAAAATGAAGTAAAAGAAGAGCTTGAAGAAGTAGTAACAAAAGAAGAGATAACCGATGAGGTAATAACACAGAGTGAACACCAAGAGACCCCAGAAGGTGTTGAAGTACTCAAAAACTTACTTACAGCTTTGAGTGATAAAAATGTTGCAGCTTCTATGAAAGGAATGAAAATAAGCATTAACATTACCTTAGGAGATAGCTGATGATAGAGAAGAATGGTGTTGTTTTAGTGCTCTCAGGGCCAAGTGGAGCTGGAAAAAGTTCTCTTATTCATAAAATAGATAAAGATATAGGGGACTATTACTTTTCTATCTCTACTACAACTCGTTCTCCTAGAGAGGGCGAAATAGAAGGTGTACATTATCACTTTGTAAGTAAAGAGTCTTTTGTTAAAGATATAGAAGAAGATAATTTTTTGGAGCATGCTATTGTACATGGTAATTATTACGGTACATCTCTTCGCCCCGTTCGTGAAGCACTATCAGAGGGTAAATTAGTTATCTTTGATATAGATGTACAAGGAAATATGGCGATTAAAAATCGTTTAGGTGATATTACTACCTCTGTTTTTATTACCCCTCCAACACTCTCTGAGCTTAAACATAGATTAGAAAATCGTTCTACAGATGATAAAGAGGTCATAGATGGTCGTATAAAAGTAGCAAGACGTGAGATACAAAGAACATCCGAATATGACTTTATAGTGGTCAATGATGATTTAGATATAGCAGCAAATGTACTCCGACAAATCGCTATAACAGCACGTCTTAAGATACCACATGATAAGATAAATGAGTTTGTTCAGCAGTGGGAAGATATAGAGTAAGAGAAGTTACAGAAACTTTGAGATATAATCTCATAATCAATTTTAAACAAGGGAGAAACTATGGGAATGCCTAGTGGAACAGAGTTGTTAATAATATTTGGAATAATCGTTTTACTTTTTGGTGCGAAGAAAATCCCTGACTTAGCAAAAGGTCTTGGAAAAGGTATCAAAAATTTTAAAGCAGAGATGAAAGATGTTGATGAGGAAGTAGCTCAAGAAGAACCTAAAAAAGTTAAAGATAGCGAAGAAACAACATCTACTGAAGCTCCAAAGACTACAACGCAAGCATAAGAGTTTGAAGCAACGTGTATCGGCGCTTTTGCGCGAAAAACTTGGTCGTGATCTTGTTTTAGAAAAACCTCGTGACCGATCTCATGGTCACTTTGCGACACCTATCGCATTTTCTTTAGCGAAAGAACTTAGAAAATCTCCAGTGATGATTGCTGAAGAGCTTGCCACATCTTTTGGTGAGGTAGAAGAGTTTGCAAGTGTTGAGGCTGTAAAAGGTTACTTAAATTTTCGTTTGAGTGAGAAATTTTTAGCAGAGTATGCTTCATGGGCACTTGATAATCCATCAGATTTTGCTAAGGGTGATAATAAAGAAAAAATCCTTTTAGAGTTTGTTTCAGCAAACCCTACTGGACCTCTTCATATAGGTCATGCTCGTGGTGCTGTGTATGGTGATACTCTTTATCGTTTAGCAAAGCACCTAGGCTATGATATAACAGCAGAATATTATGTCAATGATGCTGGAAATCAGATAGACTTACTAGGTCTTTCTATCCAACTTTATGCTCGTGAAAATATTTTACAAGAAGAGAGTGTTGAGTATCCTGAGTCTTACTATCGGGGAGAGTACCTAGATGCACTTGCAAAAGGTGCACAAGAACACTTTGGTATAGAGATTTTCAATGATACAACTCGCCAAAAAGAGCTTGCTATGTGGGCTAAAGATAAGGTAATGGAAATTATTGTTGAGAGTTTGTCAAATACAAAAATCCATTTTGATACTTTTGTTAATGAGTCAGAACTCTACAGTGATTGGGATCGAGTTATGGCAAAAATGGGCAATAATGTTTATGAAGCAGAGGGTAAACTCTTTATAAGATCAGAATCAAAAGGTGATGATCACGATAGAGTAGTAGTGCGTGATGATAATCGTCCTACATATTTAGCAGGTGATATCGTTTACCATAACCAAAAGTTTGAACGTGGCTATGATCACTATATCAATATTTGGGGAGCAGATCATCACGGTTACATTCCCCGTGTAAAAGCAGCAATAGATTTCTTGGGGTATGACTCTAACAAACTTGAAGTACTTTTAGCTCAAATGGTAAGTCTCCTTAAAGATGCAGAGCCATATAAGATGAGTAAACGTGCTGGGAATGTAATACTTATGAGTGATATTGTTGATGAGATAGGGTCTGATGCACTACGTTTTATTTTTGCTTCTAAGAAGTCTGACACTGCATTAGAGTTTGATCTTGCTGAGTTTAAAAAGCAAGATAGTTCCAACCCTATTTTCTATATTCAGTATGCGCATGCACGTATCCAAACACTATTGAGCAAGGCTACTGTATCTCAAGAAGATATAAAGGAAGCATCACTTAAAGATCTAGGAGAAAATGCAGATACTTTGCTTTTTCATGCCCTTTTACTCCCTGAAATTGTTGAAGATGCCTTTGTCTCTCGGCAAGTACAAAAACTACCTGAGTATCTAAAGACACTAGCTGCAGCACTACACAAATTCTACTATGATGTGAGAATGATAGGATCAGAAGATGAAGCAAAACTACTAAAACTTCTTTTAGTAGTAGCACTCAGTATAAAAACAGGTCTCTCACTTATGGGTATAGATGCTCAGGATAGAATGGTAAAAGAGGAAGATGCTTAGAAGAGTTCTTGTGTGCTTCTATTTCATAGAGAATAAGAGGGAATAGAGGAATATTAGAAAGATTGTTAAAATTAAGAAACTTTTTATCATAAACTATGGTACTATTACTCTTATATGATTTAAATTAATTTTGGAAAAATATTATGAGCATTAAAATTAAACAAGCAAGTGCTAAAGATAGTCCTTTTTTAGCAAAAATGATTTTACAAAGTTCTCGTGCTGGAAAAAAACATGGTTTGTTTGATCTCCTCTTTGAAACTAATGATAGCAACATTATTCTGCAAAAGTTAGAGCAACTCACAACTACTAAGTCCAAGAGCCATTGTCATTATAGTAATTTCTTGATTGCTGAAATGGATGGAAAAAGTGTAGGAACACTCTGTAGTTATGAACCGAGAATAGCGACAAAAGAGACATTTATAGAGGCTCTTGCTGAGATAGAGTGCGTAGATCAAGAAGAGAGTTTAGAAGTCTTATATGGTTGTGACTTTGCACTTAACAATCGTACATTGATGTTTGATTTTATGGAAGAGCTTGAAGGCTTTTTGGATGTCGGTGTGCTCAAAGCACTTATGCAGAAGTCACTTCTTACGGCACGTTTAAAAGGCTATAGAATAGCACAAACCATAGTCGAAATAGGATCTCTTGAGTCTCAGCTGCTCTATAAAAAACTTGGATTTACAGAAGTAAAACAGCTAGAGTGTGAACTCTACAAAGAGAAGTTTGGACGCGTTGGACTCTCTCTTATGGCTATAAAGTTTTAGGTATTTTTATTCTCCTGCAAAAGAGGAGTCATTTGTAAGATAGTGATTTATAGAGTATCTCATATCATCATCTAGGTTCTCCATACTATTAAGCATCCATCGCAAATAACCTGCATCTTCACGAGCTACTTCGGCTAATCCTTTGCCCTTATGCTTTCCAAAACGGAATGTTTTTATAAGAATAGGTGTGTTTGTAAGCTTGACCATTTTTTCAACTGGATTCTCTTGAGGATAAGATGCTTGCACTGCTACTTTTAGCTTTGTGAGAAGAAGTTTTAGTACAAGAACATCACCGATTGCATCATGTGCTTTTACTACGATGCCTAGTGCAGCAGCCTCTCTCTCCTCCTCTTTATAAAGTTCCATCTTATAGCGGAAGTACTGTAAACGATGAGCCTCTTCATCTGGAAGAATATGTTTAGCAACTCGTAAGGTGTCTATCACTTTCATCTGTGTAGAAAATCCCTCTTTTTCTAACATCTTAATGTCAAAAGGGGCATTGTGAATGATGAGATAGTTCTCATCTGTATTGAGTTCTAAGAGCCGTTTGTAAGCAGTAGTCTCTACACATATTGGTTTTCCTGCTAAAAGATCAGGTGTAATACCATGCACTTCCATTGCACCGAAGCTAATAGGAATATGTACACTATTAAATTCATTGTGTACCTCTATAGGATCTACTCCTAGGACTATATATCCGAGTTGGATTATTCTGTCATTTTCTTCAGTGCCTGTTGTCTCTGTATCTAGGATTATATATTTTGCCATTTTTTTGTACTCTCATAATTTACTTTTAGATGAAATATGACTATATTGTAAGAGAGTTTATGCATAAAATCTCTTATACTACTATTTCTTTTCATAATGATACACATATAAAAAAAACAGAGAGACTCATAGTGATAATAAATCCTATAATTTAGCTTTTGAGGAGTAACTTTTTTTAATTTTGATTTAAATTTTGAATAAGATTTATTTTGCTAAAATGTATTAAGACCTTTAAGTTTTCCAATGCTCTCCTGTAAACAAAGAAGAATCTTGAAAATAGTTTTCTTATGTTGTAAACTTTAAGAGTTACTTGTAAAGTTTACGGTGAGTTAATTCTAAAATGAGGAAAAAGATTATGAAATTTGGAAGGATAAGAGATCTATTATTGACACTATTGCTTATACTGTCAGTCGATGGATGTAACAGCGACAAGAAAGATGTCAATGCAGAAGGAGCTAACTCTACGAGTAATGTCTCAAAAGATGGAGGAGATACTCTACTGCCTGGCTCTCTTCCACCACTAACTGCGGGTGATAAGCATACTATACCTTCGGGAATGACTATACCTACTAAAAAGATAAGTAGCTATATAGTAAGTCTCTCTGATGGTACTACAGATGTACAAGGGGAGATAAATGAATGGGGTATAGAAGTTAAGATACCGTGTAATATTACAGAAACAAATTCGCCAGTCAAATTACATGCATATAGTAGGACATTTACTATAGCAAGTAGCAGTACAGAAAATAATGAGAGTGGTATAGTAGCTACGTTTGCTTGGGAAGAACAAGAGCTTAACAGTAGCACCAAGAGTTTTGATGCATACATTACCATAGATGACTCTAAGGGCAATTACGATGGTCTCTATGAAGCCAAAAAACTAGCTATTGACAATAAAAGAGGAATAACAGCAGCTACATTTAGTTACCCAAGGGGTGATGCA
>JAICBP010000083.1:7557-9100 GCA_021766785.1 Sulfurimonas sp. endosymbiont of Alviniconcha boucheti | reverse complement strand
AACTCTACTGTGAGTTAATTCTAAAATGAGGAAAAAGATCATGAAATTTGGAAGGATAAGAGATCTATTATTGACACTATTGCTTATACTGTCAGTCGATGGATGTAACAGCGACAAGAAAGATGTCAATGCAGAAGGAGCTAACTCTACGAGTAATGTCTCAAAAGATGGGGATACTCCGATTCGTAATGCGGATGATAAGTTTACTCTACCTTCGGGAATGACTATACCTACTAAAAAGATAAGTAGCTATATAGTAAGTCTCTCTGATGGTACTACAGATGTACAAGGGGAGATAAATGAATGGGGTATAGAAGTTAAGATACCGTGTAATATTACAGAAACAAATTCGCCAGTCAAATTACATGCATATAGTAGGACATTTACTATAGCAAGTAGCAGTACAGAAAATAATGAGAGTGGTATAGTAGCTACGTTTGCTTGGGAAGAACAAGAGCTTAACAGTAGCACCAAGAGTTTTGATGCATACTTNAAGTTTACGGTGAGTTAATTCTAAAATGAGGAAAAAGATCATGAAATTTGGAAGGATAAGAGATCTATTATTGACACTATTGCTTATACTGTCAGTCGATGGATGTAACAGCGACAAGAAAGATGTCAATGCAGAGGGAGCTAACTCTACGAGTAATCTCTCAAAAGATGGGGATGGCACAACAACTGGTACTCCGATTCGTAAGGGGGGTGATAAGTTTACTCTACCTTCGGGAATGACTATACCTGATGCAAACATAAGTAGCTATATAGTAAGTTTCTCTAATGGTACTACAGATCTACAAGGGGAGATAGATGAATGGGGTATAAAAGTTAAGATACCGTGTAATATCACAGAGACAAATTCGCCAGTCAAATTAGATTCATATAGTCGGACATTTTCTATAGCAAGTAGCAGTACAGAAGATAATGAGAGTGGTATAGTAGCTACTTTTGCTTGGGCAGAACAAGAGCTTAACAGTAGCACCAAGAGTTTTGATGCAAACATCACCATAGATGACTCTAAGGGCAATAACGATGGTCTCTATGAAGCCAAAAAACTAACTATTGACAATAAAAGAGGAATAACAGCAGCTACATTTAGTTACCCAAGGGGTGATGCAACCATCGATGGAACACTCTCACTGAAGATTGTCCCAGGTATCTTAGATAGAAACTTCAATGTGAGAACAAATGGTAAATATGAACATAGATTTATCTATGCTCCTGTAACCAACCCAGTCACAGGAAGAACATGGCTAAACAATAACCTCGGTGCAGAGTATGCAAATCTGAATAGTAAGTATTTCAACCCCTCACAACAAGCAACTACAAGTAGTAACTTCAGAGCTTACGGTTCACTCTTTGAGTGGGGAAGAAAAGCAGATGGTCATGAACTAATCAAGTGGAGTGATAGTACTCATGGAGAGCCATTATATGGTAAGACAACTACTAAAGCTGATGATCCATCTAATTCCCTCTATATCATAAATTCTGATGATTGGAGAGTACATTCAGATGATACGCTATGGGCAAGTGAATCAACTCCAAA
>JAICBP010000083.1:2585-7501 GCA_021766785.1 Sulfurimonas sp. endosymbiont of Alviniconcha boucheti | reverse complement strand
AATGTCTGTCCAGTAGGATACAGACTACCACTCAATCCAAGTGGAGTGAGTGATGGTGAAAATGAGTGGTTTATAGAGATGAGCACCTGGGACGCTCCAGATGCTAAGGGCTCTATATCAAGTTATCTAAAACTCCCTTATGCTGGTCACCGCAAGATTGGTAGCGGTGACATGGTCGATGCAAAAATATACGGTGAATACTGGACTGGTTCATATTTTGCACACAAGGCATTAAACATGCACTTTGGTGAGAAAGTGGAGTACAATAATCGTAGTGAAAAATCATACGGCTATAGTGTCCGTTGTATAAAAGATCAAACGCCAGCAGAGAGATCAGCTACTATCCTCTTAGAGATAGCTAATGAAGACCGTAATCATAAATCAGTTATAACAGTTGCACAACTAAAAGCCATTACTCCACCACTTGAGAACATAAATAATGATAATGAAAATAGCTATCGAAGCTATATAGAAAGTGATGATACTCACTTTAGCTCCCCTGCTACAAGAGAAGAAGTGCAGAGGATGATAGATACATACAATACTTCAGAGAATGCTCTCTTTTCACTCATATCAACACAACACAGCAATGGTAGCTCAGATATAAGAGTTGAACAGTTAAAAGCCATCACTCCACCACTTCAAAATGTACAAAAAACTAATGAAAAGTACTATCAAAGCTATATAGAAGGTCCTGATACTCACTTTAGCTCCCCTACAGCAACAAGAGCTGAAGTACAAACTATGATAGATGAAGTAAATGATTTTAACCTACCTGAACATGCTATACTAGATAGAAGCTTTTTCAAAAAGACAGATGGAGTCTTTGAGCATAGATTTGTTTATCTAGCAGTAAAGAACAATACAACAGGAAGAACATGGCTAAATAATAACCTTGGTGCTTCGTATGCAGATATGAATAGTAGTGACTACAACCCATTACAACAAGCAACAGCAAGTAATGACTACTTGGCTTACGGTTCACTCTTTCAGTGGGGAAGAGAAGCAGATGGGCATGAGCTAATCATTTGGAGTAATGATACATATGGAACTGGAAAATATGGGACTACAACTTCTAAAGCCAATGAGCCATCTGATTCACTCTATATCATAGAAGCAAATGCACAACATGATTGGAGAGTAAACCGAGATGATACACTATGGGCAAGTGAATCAAGTCCAAACAATGTCTGTCCAGTAGGATACAGACTACCACTTAATCCAAATGAAGCTAACGATGGTGAAAATGAGTGGTATCAAGAGACAAATACTTGGAGCACTAAAAATATGGTCGGTGCCCTAACAAGTAACCTAAAACTTGTTAGGATTGGAATTCATGATGGCACTAATGGTACAATAAGCGGCAGTAGTGATCTTGGTGGCTACTGGACTGGTTCAGCCTATGGAGTTAATGCTCATACTATGGATTTTAATTCAAATGAGGTGCGTACAAACAATGTCATTTTCAATTACCGAGTAGATGGAAACTATGTCCGCTGTATAAAAGAGCAAACGCCAGCAGAGAGATCACGAAGTGTTCTCTTAGAGATAGGTAATGAACACCGTAATCATAAATCAACTGTAACAGTTGCACAACTAAAAGCTATTACTCCAGCACTTGAGAATATAAATGATGAGTATCAAGATAGTTATCGTAGCTATATAGCAAGTAGAGATAGTAACTTTAGTTCACCTGCTACAAGAGATGAAGTGCAGAGTATGATAGATGAAGTGAATAGGTTAATACTTGCCTCAGATGCTACTCTTGCAGATATAGCAACACAACACAGTAATGGTAGTTCAGATATTACAGTTGCAAAACTAAAAACTATTCTTCCAGCACTTGATAATATAGAAGAAGCTAATGAAAAGTGGTATCAAAGCTATATAGAAGGTAGTGATACTAACATTAGCTCCCCTGCTACAAGAGAAGAGATACAGAGTATGATAGATGAAGTAAATAGTTTTAATCTACCTGATAATGCTATACTAGATAAAAACTTTTACAAAAAGACACATAACAAGTTTGAACATAGATTTGTCTATCTTCCAGTAACAAACTCTAATACAGGAAGAACATGGCTAAACAATAACCTAGGAGCATGGTATGCAAATGTGGGGAGAAATATCTATAATCCATCACAACAAGCTACAAATGCAAATGATAACTATGCNATACTAGATAAAAACTTTTACAAAAAGACACATAACAAGTTTGAACATAGATTTGTCTATCTTCCAGTAACAAACTCTAATACAGGAAGAACATGGCTAAACAATAACCTAGGAGCATGGTATGCAAATGTGGGGAGAAATATCTATAATCCATCACAACAAGCTACAAATGCAAATGATAACTATGCGAAAGGTTCACTCTTCCAATGGGGGAGAAAAGCTGATGGACATGAACTTGTCACTAGATGGTGGGGTAATGGGACTATTGATCAATTAGCAACAACCACTACAAAAAGTGATAATCCAACTGATGGAAAATTTATTGCAGTAAACAGTGATTGGAGAGTAAATCCAAATGATGATCTTTGGAAAGGTATAGATGCTCCAAATAATCCTTGTCCTGCTCACTATAGAGTACCAACAAAAAAAGAGTTAGATATAGAGGCGCAAACATGGGACTCTTTAACTGCTGCTGGATCAATGAGTAGTCTGCTAAAAATACCTAAAATACCTGGTCCAGGATGGCTTAATTCAAATGGTTATGGTATGTTTTACCCTGGAGGTGCACCACGTATATGGGATACAACTCCAGGAGTAGCATGGAGACCTCATGAGACTCACTCTCTTGAGAGGACAAATGGACTACCTCTACGCTGTATAAAAGAGCAAACGCCAGCAGAGAGATCAGCTAGTGTCCTCTTAGAGATAGGAAATGAACACCGTCATCATAAATCAATTATAACCATTGAAGAGCTAAAAGCCATTACTCCAGCACTAAATTATATAAATGATGATTATGAAAATACTTATAGAACTTATATAGCAAATTCATCTAATAACTTTAGCTCACCTGCTACAAGAGATGAAGTGCAACAGATGATAACTGAAATACAGAATTTAAATCTCCCTGCACATGCTATAGTAGATAGAAGTTTTTTCAAAAAAACAAATGGAGTTTTTGAGCATAAATTTGTCTATCTACCAGTAACAAACTCTACAACAGGAAAAACATGGCTAAATAATAACCTCGGTGCTGATTATGCAAATGTAGATAGTAGTAATTACAACCCATCACAACAAGCTAAGTCAAGAATAGATCCCGTTGCATATGGTTCAGAATTTCAGTGGGGAAGAAAAGCAGATGGACATGAACTTATGACATGGACAGATGCTACTCATGGAAGAGGAAAATATGGTACAACTAGAACAAAAAATGATAATCCAACAAATTCACTCTTTATTGGTCCCAATCAAGGTGGTTATACTTGGAGAGTACATCCAGATAATAATCTCTGGAAAGGTGTAGATGCTCCAAATAATCCTTGTCCTATTGGTTATAGATTGGCAACAAATGATCAAACTCAACCAGCAGGTGCTAATAATGAGTGGCTAGAAGAGGGGGTTACATGGAAGAGTGAAGATTATGAAGGTGCTTATGATAGTAAACTTAAACTGACTCTCTCGGGATGGCGTGATTCTAATAATAATATACAATATGCAGGAACGTTTGGTGATTACTGGAGTGGTTCAATGGCTTCAGATGGAAAAGCTTACCAATTTGCGGATCTTCCCGCTAGTTATCATACAACATATTGGAATAAAGCTCGTTTTGGTGTGGCTTTTGGGAGTGCTGTTCGTTGTATAAAAGACTAACACACTCGTGTTACTAATCCTTTGATTCCTGCTTTCGCGGGAGTCAACTTTTTCATAATTTTCATTCTCTATTAACTCTATTTACAGATAGAAGCAAACCATGTATTTCAAACACTTTAGTTGACAAAGCTAAAAGAGAATAACAATAATAGATAAAAACACAACAGATAGAAATATCACAGAGACAAAGTAATCATCTGCTAAATCTTTTACAATTTGCACTGCTATTTACTATATCTTCTCACTCCAATAGTTGAAAAAAGTAAAATTTTATAGTAGAATATAGTTTGTAAACCCGAGTTGATATTTGATTATTTTATATTATCAAATATTTAGTATAGAAATAAAAGTAATATCAAAGCAGATAGCTTAGGGAAAAGCTTTTATTTAACACCAAAAAAAGGAAACGTGATGAACGTAAAACAGAAGACTTTGGCGGCACTTCTTGTGCTAGGAATAGGAATGAGTGGTTGTAATAATGATAACAACCCTACCCCTTCAACTGATAATAAGGCAGTTGATCAGAACAATACTGATGAGAATAGAACAGTTGATCAGAACAATACTGAGGAGAATGTAACAGCTACTATTCTAGGAAATATAGGTTCTCAACATAGTGATCATAACTCAACTATAACAGTTGCACAACTACAAGCTATCACTCCAGCACTTAGTAATATAGATGATCGTTATCTAAATATCTATCAAAGATATATAGCAAGTGCAGATACTAACTTTAGCTCACCTGCTACAGTAGATGAAGTGCAGAGTATGATAGATGAAGTAAATGATTTTAACCTACCTGAACATGCTATACTAGATAGAAGCTTTTTCAAAAAGACAAATGGAATCTTTGAGCATAGATTTGTCTATCTACCAGTAAAGAACAATACAACAGGAAGAACATGGCTAAACAACAACCTCGGTGCTGATTATGCAAATGTAGATAGTGATGCTTACGACCCCTCACAACAAGCAACAACAAGTACTGACTCCTTAGCTTACGGTTCACTCTTTGAGTGGGGAAGAAAAGCAGATGGACATGAGCTAATGAATCGTGCTACTACAGGAACTAAAAAATACGGTAT
>JAICBP010000083.1:0-1995 GCA_021766785.1 Sulfurimonas sp. endosymbiont of Alviniconcha boucheti | reverse complement strand
AAAGCTAAAAGAGAATAACAATAATAGATAAAAACACAACAGATAGAAACTCCACAGAGACAAAGTAATCATCTGCTAAATCTTTTAAAATTTGCACTGCTATTTGCCATATCTTCTCACTTCAATAGTTGCAAAATGTAAAATTTCATAGTAAAATATGGTTTGTAAACCCGAGTTAATATTTGATTATTTTACATTATCAAATATTTAGTATAGAAATAAAAATAATATAAAAACAGATAGCTTAGAGAAAAACTTTTATTTAACACCAAAAAAAAGGAAACGTGATGAATATAAGACAGAAAACTTTAGCGGCACTTCTTGTGCTAGGAATCGGAATGAGTGGTTGTAATACTAATGATAACAATCTTATCCCTCAAATAGTAAATAAAAAAACTGATGAGAATAAAACAGAGGGGAATAGAACTGTCCCTACTTCTCCTGTAGAGAATAACGAGTCTAATGGAACTGACCCTAATCCTCCTGATGAGGTTATTATCCCTGTTCCTCCTAAGCAAATGCTCAAGGGTGGAGAATCAGTTCTAGAAGATATAGGTGATCAACACAACAATCGTGAATCAAATATAACATGCGAAGCCCTAGGGAGGATTATCCCAAGACTTGAGCATATAAATAAGAGTTATCAAGATATCTATCAAAGATATATAGCAAGTAAAGATACTAATATTAGCTCACCTGCTACAGTAGCTCAAGTGCAGAGTATGATAGATGAAGTGAATGCTTTAAACCTACCTGAACATGCTATACTAGATAGAAGTTTTTTCAAAAAGACAAATGGAAAATTTGAACATAGATTTGTTTATCTAGCAGTAGAGAGTAATACAACAGGAAGAAAATGGCTAAACAATAACCTTGGTGCTGATTATGCAAATGTAGATAGTAGTAACTACAACCCATCACAACAAGCAACTGGAGATTATGATATCTTAGCATATGGTTCACTCTTTCAGTGGGGAAGAAAAGCAGATGGTCATGAGCTTCTAAACTGGACAGATCCTGATACAGTAACAGGAAAATATGATATAACAGCAACAAAATCAGATGATCCAGAAAACTCACTTTTTATTACAGGTTTTGATTGGAGAGTAACCCCAGATAATCATTTATGGGCAAGAGAATCAAGTCTAAATAATGTCTGTCCCAAAGGATATAGATTACCACTAAATCCAAATGCAACTAATGATGGTCAAAATGAATTTTATCAAGAAGCAAAAACATGGACATCACAATATACGGCAAAGGCTTCTGGCAGTTTTCTAAAACTTCCTGCAACTGGTTATCGTAGGTCTAATAATGGAAGTTTTGGTCTTGGTGCTGGAAACTATTGGTATGGTTCGACTAATAGCAATGGATCCGGACTAACGTTTGCATTTAATTACTCAACTCTGTTAATTAATCATCCAGATGATAAAGGAGAAGGTGACTCTGTCCGTTGTATAGAAGCGCAAACGCCAGAAGAGAAATCAGAGAGTATCCTCAAAGAGATAGGTAATGAACACAAAAATAATAAATCAACTATAACAATTGCACAACTACAAGCTATCACTCCAGCACTTGAGAATATAAATAATGATTATCAAGATATCTATCGTAGCTATATAGCAAGTGCAGATAAAAGTTTTACTTCACCTGCTACAAGAGATGAAGTGCAGAGTATGATAGATGGTATTAAAACCTTTATAGGTCAACATAAAGAAGATGATGCTCTTACAGATATTGCAACACAACACAGCAATGGTAGCTCAACTATTACAGCTGAAGAATTAAATGCAACTAGTATATTAAAGAATGCAATATCTAGTAATGAAAAGTGGTACCAAGGTTATATAGCAAGTGCAGATACTAACATTAGCTCCCCCGCTACACTGTTAGAGGTTCAGCGTATGATAAATGAAGTAAATGGCTTTAACATACCTGATGGTGCAGTACTAGATAAAAACTTTTTCAAAAAGACACGTGGGAAGTTTGAACATA
>JAICBP010000082.1:257929-285433 GCA_021766785.1 Sulfurimonas sp. endosymbiont of Alviniconcha boucheti | reverse complement strand
GCATTTTTAAAATTTTGTATATCTATTTTCGCTGTTATATCAAATGAGTGCTCTTTTGCCATAGTTTCTCTCTTGTATATTGTTTTACAATTATAGCACATATTGTTAGTGAGTGAGAAAAGATCACTCTATTTCCATTATAAATCAAAAATAAGTTAAGAATATAGTTTTAAAAGATTTGAGAGGAGAGCATTATATTTGACCCCGCAAGAGCGGGAATCAAAAGAGTAGTAACACGAGTGTGTTAGTTTTTTATACAACGGACAGGTTGTCCATTTGTTCTTTGAATAGAGTGAGTTCCATTAGGTTTCCATGCTACTCCTGCAGTTGTATCCCATACACGAGGTGCACCTCCAGGGTAAAACATACCATAACCATTTGAATTAAGCCATCCTGGACCAGGTATTTTTAGCAGACTACTCATTGATCCATCAGCAGTTAAAGCGTTCCATGTTTGAGCCTCTATATCTAACTCTTTTTTTGTTGGTACTCTATAGTGAGCAGGACAAGGATTATTTGGAGCATCTATACCTTTCCAAAGATCATCATTTGGGTGTACTCTCCAATCACTGCTTACAGCAATAAATTTTCCATCAGTTGGATTATCACTTTTTGTAGTGGTTGTTGCTAATTGATCAATAGTCCCATTACCCCACCATCTAGTGACAAGTTCATGTCCATCAGCTTTTCTCCCCCATTGGAAGAGTGAACCTTTCGCATAGTTATCATTTGCATTTGTAGCTTGTTGTGATGGATTATAGATATTTCTCCCTACATTTGCATACCATGCTCCTAGGTTATTGTTTAGCCATATTCTTCCTGTATTAGAGTTTGTTACTGGAAGATAGACAAATCTATGTTCAAACTTGTTATGTGTCTTTTTGTAAAAGTTTTTATCTAGTATAGCATTATCAGGTAGATTAAAACTATTTACTTCATCTATCATACTCTGTAGCTCTTCTATTGTAGCAGGGGAGCTAAAGTGAGTATCACTACCTTCTATATAGCTTTGATACCACTTTTCATTAGTTTCTTCTATATTATCAAGTGCTGGAGTGATAGCTTTTAGTTTTGCAACTGTTAGTGTTGATTTATGACTACTGTGTTGTGTTGCTATATCTGCAAGAGTCGCATCTGATACAGGCACTAATCTATTCACTTCATCTATCATACTCTGCACTTCATCTCTTGTAGCAGGTGAACTAAAGTTATTATTTGCACTTGCTATATAGCTACGATAACTATCTTGATAATCATCATTTATATTCTCAAGTGCTGGAGTGATAGCTTTTAGTTGTGCAACTGTTACAGTTGATTTATGGTTACGGTGTTCATCTCCTATCTCTTTGAGGATAGTAGCTACTCTCTCTGCTGGCGTTTGATCTTTTATACAGCGGACAGGAAGAGCCGCTATCTTCACTTGATAATCACTTGCAACAAGAACACCCCAGTTAGATCCCATGTTCAGTGCCTTTCCATCGCTTCTAACTGAACCAGACCAATAGTTACTAGAGCCACCATCTGACCATTTAATTGATGCATTACCTTTACGAATTCCAGTAGTAGATACTTTTAGGAAACTGTGGAAGAGTCCACCGATATTTTGTGTTAAATCTTTTGTCTCTTGATACCACTCATTTTCACCATCATTAGCTCCATTTGGATTGAGTGGCAGTCTGTATCCTACTGGACAGACATTGTTTGGACTTGATTCACTTGCCCATAGTGTATCATCTGAATCTACTCTCCAATCATCAGAACCTGTGATTAAGAGTGAGTCATCTGGATTATCTGATTTTGTTGCTGTTGTAGCATATTTTCCACTAAGAGTTGACCACTCTATTAGCTCATGTCCATCTGCTTTTCTTCCCCACTGAAAGAGTGAACCATTTGCTAATAGATCTTTTATTGCTGTTGCTTGTTGTGATGGGTTGTAGTCACTACTATCTACATTTGCATACTCAGCACCAAGGTTGTTGTTTAGCCATGTTCTTCCTGTGGTGTTACTCTCTATTGGTAAATAAACAAATCTATGCTCAAATACTCCATTTGTCTTTTTGAAAAAGCTTCTATCTAGTATAGCATGTTCAGGTAGGTTTAAAGCATTCATTTCATTTATCATACTCTGCACTTCAGCAGTTGTAGCAGGTGAGCTAAAGTTATTATCAGTACTTGCTATATATCTTTGATAGATATCTTGATAATCATCATTTATATCTCTAAGTGCTGGAAGAATAGCTTTTAGTTGTGCAACTGTTACAGTTGATTTATTATTGTTGTGTTCATTACCTATCTCTTTGAGGATACTAGCTGATCTCTCTGCTGGCGTTTGATCTTTTATACAACGGACAGAACTTCCAGCCCCTCTGTGGGTGGTATCATGTAGATTAACATCGCCAGGATTTCCGAAGTATATGTTACGCGCGTTACTTACAGTACTATTATTACCGTCACTAGGGACGACTGAACCACTCCAATAAATACCTTCATCCGCCGTCCAGGCAAGATTACCCTTAATCCAACGGAAGCCAGCTGAAGGCATTTTTAGGTCACTTGACATAGAACCGTTAATATCTTTTGAACTCCAACTATTTATTTCTACAGCAAACTCATTTTCACCATCATCTGCTCCATTTGGATCTAGTGGCAGTCTGTATCCTACTGGACAGACACTGTTTGCACTTGATTCACTTGCCCAGAGGGTATCATCTGGGTTTACTCTCCAATTCCTCTGTTTGATAAAGAGTGAATCAGATGGATTGTCATTTGTTACATTTGTGTCGCCGTGTTTTGCAGTTCCATCAGTTTTAGTAGGACCTGTCCAGTTGATTAGCTCATGCCCATCTGCTTTTCTTCCCCACTGAAAGAGTGAACCGTAAGCTTTATAATCATTACGTGCAGTTGCTTGTTGTAATGCATTGTAATTACTACTATCTACATTTGCATAATCAGCACCAAGGTTATTGTTTAGCCATGTTCTTCCTGTTGTAGTGTTCTCTACTGCTAGATAAACAAATCTATGCTCAAAGACTCCATTTGTCTTTTTGAAAAAGCTTCTATCTAGTATAGCATTTGTAGGTAGGTTGAAATCATTTACTTCATTTATCATACTCTGCACTTCATCTACTGTAGCAGGTGAGCTAATGTTAGTATCTGTACTTGCTATATATTTTTGATAGATATTTAGATAACGATCATCTATATTACTAAGTGCTGGAGTAATCTCTCGTAGTTGTGCAATTGTAATATCTGAACTACCATTACTGTGTTGAGAACCTATATTTCCTAAAATAGTAGCTGTTTTATTCTCCACTGTTTGAGGGGTAGAGTTGTTATCATTACAACCACCCATTCCTATTCCTAGCACAAGAAGTGCCGCTAAAGTGTTCTGTTTTACATTCATCACGTTTCCTTTTTTTGGTGTTAAATAAAAGTTTTTCTCTAAGCTATCTGCTTAGATATTACTTTTATCTCTATACTAAATATTTGATAATGTAAAATGATCAAATATCAACTCGAGCTTAACTATACTTATCCTACAAAATCACATAGATGTAAACTTCATAAGATAAATATTTCAGAATTGTATCATAAAATTTTATATTTTTGCAACTATAGTGAGAAGAGAGTAAAAAATAGTATGCTTATTAGATATAATTATAAACAAAACACTCTCAAGGAATTGTTGTTGGGACATGAGATGTATTTTTATTGTATTGGCGTTCTCTTTTTTCTGAACTTCGTTTATGTTCAGATTTTAGCTTTACTTCATCTACATCTTTTCTTCGGATGGTAGGATCAGGCTCAAAGCCCTCCACTCTCTCTTGAGGTATCTTCTCTCCTATAAGCTTCTCAATATTTCGGATGTCATACTTCTCGTAAATATCTATCAGACTTATAGCTTCACCCTCACGACCAGCACGACCAGTACGACCAACACGATGTACATAATCTTCAGCGACCGATGGAAGCTCATAATTTATAACATAAGGGAGATGCTCAATATCTAGCCCACGAGAAGCGATATCCGTTGCAACAAGAACCTTAAAATGCCCCTCTTTAAACTGAGTCAATGTTTTTAGTCGATTTGCTTTTGTTTTGTCTCCATGAATAATACCACACTTGAGTCCATCTTTTTTAAGTTCTAAAGCAAGTTCATCCGCACTCTTTTTTGTTCTCGTAAAGACTAAAACTTGAGGATAGTTTCTTGACCCTATAAGATAAGCTAAAAGTTCTGCTTTTCTTTCTGTATCTACAAGATAAGCTATCTGATTAATAGTATCAACAGTACTGTTTTTCTTACCTGTTTCAACGAATACAGGTTTTTTAAGGATAAGTTTAGAGAGCTTACGAACCTTTTCACTATACGTTGCAGAAAATAGAAGAGTTTGGTGGCGTTTAGGTAGAAGTGGATGCAACTTTCGTATATCTTTTGTAAACCCCATATCTAACATTCTGTCTGCCTCATCAAGAACAAATGCTTCTACATTTTTGAGACTCAAACCTTTTTCTGTATGCTCAATGAGTCGTCCTGGTGTTGCAATAACTATATCAATGCCACTCTTTAGTTTCTGACGCTGTTTTTCAAGATCTTTACCACCAACTAAAATCATAATATTTATACTCATATTTTTTGCATACTCTTTTAACTCTTCATAGATTTGCATGCTAAGCTCACGTGTTGGGGAGAGAATAACAACACGTACACCCTCTCTCTCTTGAGGCTTACGCAGACGTTGTAATAGAGGTAGCCCAAATGCAGCAGTCTTACCAGTTCCAGTTTGTGCTGTAGCAAAAACATCACTCTTAGCTAAAACTAAAGGGATAGCCCGTCTTTGCACTATAGTAGGATGTTTATACCCCATATCGGCTATTGCATTAAGCAGAGGCTTAATAATTCCTAGTTTTTCAAATGACATTTTAACCCTTTATCTCTATATAATAAATATCATTTTACCATATTTTTCTTAGTATAAAAGCTTTTAGTATACTCTTTTTTGATATACTTTGTCCAATAAAAAGATGAGAACATAATATGATAAGAAAAAAACTACAAAACATTACAAAAAGCGAAAAACTTAAAGCTTTTATTCAAAAGTCAAAGGTATCAAAAGAGTTTCTTGCCCCTACAAGAAAAATGATAAGCAGAGGTGTTGTCCTTGGTCTTTTTATTGCATTTATCCCTATGCCTATGCAGATGGCAGCTGTCCTTGTTTTTATGCCTTTTTTTCGTTTTAATGTCCCAATCGCTATTGCTATGGTATGGATAACAAACCCTTTTACTATGCCACCTATTTATGTTATTGAGTACTATACTGGTTCTTTTCTTCTTGGGAGTAAAATTGGTGAAGTATATATGAGTTTGGAGTGGTTTAAGGATAATCTTAATAATATCTTTATTCCTCTTTATACAGGTGCTCTTTTTTATTCTATAAGTAGTGCTTCTCTTGCTTACTGGGCTGTCACATACTTTTGGAAACGTTCTGTCCATAAAGAAAAAAATATACACCCTAGCAAACGCCAAGCTTCTTAAAGAGTATATAATTATAAACTTCTATACTACTTCTTAAAACTCCAAAATATAAAAGCAAAGCCAATTATTAAGAAAGGAATACTTAGAGCCTGCCCTGCTGTCATCATTAAAAAACTTGTATCATAATCAGCCTGCTTTACTTTTACAAATTCTACAAGAAGACGAACTGTAAATATAAGGACTAAAAAGAGTCCAAAAAGAAAACCATTGTTAAACAAGTTACGCTTTGTTTTATACAAATATGTTAAAAGTAAAAAGATAAAAAGATAAGAAAATGACTCATAAAGTTGTGCAGGATGACGGGGGAGAATATCTACACGACTGAAGATTATGCCCCATGGTTTTTGAGTAGGTACTCCAAGAATTTCTGAGTTCATGAAGTTTCCCATACGGACAAAAAAGCCAAAGAGTGCTGTAGGAATAGCAACACGATCAAGAAGCCACAGATAGTTAATCCTCTCTTTTTTAGCAAAAAGAAAAAGTGCTAAAATAACACCTGCACCCCCACCATGAGAAGCTAAACCACCCTCCCAAACAGCGATAATTTTTGTTGGATGTGCAAAATAGTAAGAGGGATCATAAAAGAGTACATGACCTAATCTTGCACCAACAACTATACCAATGACAATATAGAGAAACATAGATTCTAAAACCTCTTCATCTCTGCCCTCAATTTTGTAAACCCACTTCATAAACTGCAATCCAGCTATGATCGCAAAGGCAAATAATATACCGTACCAAAAGACATGAAAAGAACCAAAACTAAAGGCTATAGGGTTCAAACTCCAAGTAAAATATTCCATAATCAACTCCTTAATGCTTCAGCTATAAGCTCTATTGGGTTTTTAAATATAGTTGTACTCTCTACTCCCATAGAGTTATTTATTTGCATACGACAAGCAGAGCACTCTGCACTTACTATCTCTGCTCCACTCTTTTTAATCATAGCTGCCTTAGGAACTCCAGCAGCCTTTGCAAAGTGATACTTCTCACTCTGCATAGTTACTCCACCAAAACCACAGCATCTATTTGGATCACTCATCTCAACTATCTTGTAATTTTGCCTAATAAGATTTCTTGGCTCTTCATAAATACCCTGCATCTTGCGTGCATGACAAGGGTCATGATAGGTCACTATCTTTGGCGTTTGCTTTTTACTCGCTAAAATTTTCTCTAGCTCAGTGTGGTTTTGTAGCCACTCTGTCGCCATATAGACCTTATTCATCACAGCTTTTGCACGAGCTTGCCACTCTGGTTGATCATGAAAATAGTGTTCATAATCTATCTTGAGCATTGCCGAACATGTAGCTTCTGGAACGATGATAGCCTCAACATCTTTACTAAATCCCTCAAAATACTCAATATTAAATTTTGCATTATAATCAACTGTATCAAAGTCACCCGTAAAGTATGCAGGTGCAGAACAACATTTTTGAGACTTAGCTAAAAAAGCATCTATCTTAAGAGTCTCTAAAATCTCTAAGAGTGAATCTCCTACATCTTTAAAGTTATAATTTCCAAGACAACCTATAAATATCGCTACTTTTCGCTTACCGCCGTTGTCTATATTTTCAGGATGTGCATTTAAAAAAGATGTTTTTCTAAGACTTGGCAAAAGTCTATCTACTTTGAGCATTGGTAAGTTAACACGAGAATGCATAGAGTCTATGTCATATTTTATCTTAAAGCCACATGTTTGAAACACCCATCCTAGCTTAAACGCCAGATCATTTAACCAACGATGACGCAGTAACATAAAGAAAGCTTTTTTATACCAAGCTATACCAAACTTTTGTGCTATATCTGAGCGTACTTGTTCTATTACCATATCTGTAGGCAAAGACTTTGGGCAAACCTCAACACAAGCAGTACATAAAAAACATGATTCAAAAATATCTTTAGCAGTTTTATCTAAATCTAATTGCCCACGCTTATAAGCTCCTAAGAGATCGATAAAGCCACGAGGGGAAGTTACCTCATCGGCGTTTACTTTATGAATAGTACAAACAGGAATACATTTTCCACACTTAACACACTCATCTTGAATGGCATCAAAATGAAATATATCTTCTAAATGTTTATCCATCTTTATACCGTTTTTGAAAATGCTCTTTTGCTAGCTTTATGCTGATGCATATATGCATCAAAAGGCATGGCAATATTACGAATAAGTAAAGTTCCTGTTTGACTACAGAGTATGCTTTTTTCATCTATAGTGAGTAATTCATCCTTAACAAAAGGTTGCAACTCCTCAAGTGCATCTCTAAAATAAGTAGCAAAATCTACATCAAAGAGCTTGTTAAAACGTTTTATATCTATTTTGAAATTACTCATTAACTCCATAATGACATACTTACGTATCTGATCATCTCTATTGAGAACAACACCACGCTCAAAGGGTAACTTACCTGCATCTATAGCAGCTTCATAAGAAGCCATATCTTTAAAGTTTTGATTATAACTATCGACTCCCTCACCTATAGAAGTAAGCCCTACTCCAATAAGATCTGCTCCACCTTTTGTTGTATAACCCTGAAAGTTTCTATGGAGTTCACCTTTTTCTATCGCTCTAAAGAGTTCATCCTCAGGTTTTGCAAAGTGATCCATTCCTATCATTTTATAACCCTTTGATGTTAAAAAATCTATAGTGTATTGCATTATTTTCAGTTTTTCATCAGGTAAAGGAAGGGTTGTTTCATCTATTTTTCTCATGGTTTTTTTCAGCCAAGGCACATGCGCATAGTTAAAGACAGCAAATCTATCTGGATTTAGAGTAATAGCTAAACTAAGAGTTTCTTTAAAAGTATCTAGTGTTTGAAAAGGGAGTCCATAAATAAGATCTACATTTACTGAAAGCATATTATACTTACGAGCTAAGTCCATAGCATCTTTTGTTATACTATAAGGTTGGACTCGATGAACGGCAATCTGTACTTTTTCATTAAAATCTTGAATACCAAAACTCACACGATTAAAACCAGTTTCACTCATCACTCGCATCTGATCTTCGTTAATATGGCGAGGGTCTATCTCGCAAGAGATCTCAGCATCTTCTATAAAGTTTGGGAAATAAGACTTAATCTCTTCTATAATAATTTTTAATTGTTCGGCATTAAAGAATGTAGGTGTTCCTCCACCAAAATGCATCTGAATAACTTGGCGTTTACAATCAAGATATTTAGAGAGAATTTTCAACTCCTGCTTGAGATACTCCATATAACGGAGCATTTTATCCTCTTTAGAAGTGAAAACAACACTGCAGCCACAGAAGTAACAAGCATTTTTACAAAATGGAAGATGAAAATAGAGACTTAAAGGGCGAGAAGAGTCTTGAGACTCCATTTTTTTGATGTATGTATCATACTCATAGGCATCACTAAACTCTAGTGCTGTTGGGTAAGATGTGTAACGTGGTCCTGGTTTTGAGTACTTTAAAAATTTTGTGTAATCTAGTTCCATTTAATTATCCCTTTGGCTTAGTAGATACTATTATCTCTAAATTTTGCTAATAAAGTGATTAAGCCTTTAGCTCTTTATTGTTTTCAAATTTTTTCTTCATTTTTGAATAGACAAAAAGTGTAGCAAGTGTACCTAGTAATATACCAGAGAGTAAATCACCCACATAATGAGCATTTGCCAAAACTCTAGCAACTAAAGAGGTACAAGCTATTGGAACCCAGATATAAAATTTTTTTGGAAAAAGAATCATCATATAAGTAAAAACAGCTGCTGTTGTCGTAGCATGACCAGATGGCATTGACTCATAGAGTGTAGTATGTTCAAGTAACATTGTAATTTGATAATCTAGCCTTTGAAGCCAAGTAAAATGCTCATTTTGTGTAAATAAAAAACCATATGCATTTATATTATGCTCTAGTGCCCATGGTCGTGACCGCCCTATAATTATTTTAAATAAGATACTCAAGACACCTGAGAAGAGGTTTACATTCAGTAACAACAAAAATCTATTTCTATAGAGTCTATCTCTCTGAATATAACTATAATAAACCATACCAATAATAGCACTTCCTATATACCATTGAGATTCACCTAATATACTTAATCTTCGCCCAATATTTTGATAAGTCTGCTTATATTTTATAAAATAGAGTGCTACATCTTGATCCACATAAAAATATGACAAGAGTATGAACATAAGCATAATAAATGTAAAAGTGATTAGTTTTATCTTTGCATACCCCATAAACAACAATCTCTATTTTACGAAAGTTCCAGCTAAACGCTGGTAAACTTCTGAGTTCTCAAGAAGTTCTCTATGAGATCCAATTGAGACTATTTTACCTTTTTGAAGGACTAAAATTTTATCAGCATGTGCAATTGTACTCAATCTATGTGCAATTGTAATCGTGATCTTATCGCTAGTATAACTATCTAGTGCTTTTTGTATGCGTTTTTCACTCTCATTATCAAGTGCAGATGTAGCCTCATCAAAAAGGAGAAGAGAGGCATGCTTATAAATCGCTCTTGCTATTGAGATGCGCTGTCTCTGCCCTCCAGAAAGGTTTGTACCCGCTTCACTCATTACGGTATAAATACCATTTTCAAGTGCCATTGAAAACTCATAAGCATCTGCTAGTTTTAGAGCTTCTATTACACGATTTTCATCTATATCCTCTTCTCCATATGCTACATTTGCAGCTAAAGAGTCTTGAAATATGTAAACTTTTTGTGTTACAAGAGAGATATGGTGTTTTAGGGATGAGAGATTATATGCTTTTATATTTGATTCATTGATTTTTATTACACCCTCATCACTATCATAAAAACGCATTAACATCGCAAGAAAAGTAGATTTTCCACCTCCACTATCGCCAACTAAGGCAAGCTTTTCTCCAGCATTTATTGTAACATTAATATTTTTAAGTGCATAAGAACCATCATAAAGTAAGGAAACATTTTGAAACTCTATCTTTTTTATATCCTCACTAAGAATCTTTTCTCCATCAACTATCTTTGGCTTTGTATCTAAAACTTCAAAAACTCTCTCACTTGCTGCTATCGCATCTTGAATTTTTGCATAAGTAGCACTTAACTTTCTTATTGGTTCAAAAACAAGTCCAACTGCCGTGATAAATGCCGTAAACTCTCCAACACTCATTCGCCCCTCAAAGACCTCTTTACCTCCGACATAGATAACAGCTGCAAGTCCTGCAACACCCAACATCTCCATAAGTGGAGGCACTAATGCACCAATATAAACGGTCTTCATATTTATCTTAAAAAACTGCCAGTTTTGCACATTGAAACGTTTAAGTTCAAACTCTTGTGTATCATTTGCTTTAATAATCTCACTATTGTTAAAAACCTCTGTTAATCGTGTTACTATATCGGCATTTTTCTCTTGAGAACGGTGAGAATACTTTTTTAGTCTTCTAGCAATTGACATTAAAGGGATAATCGCTAAAGGCACAACAACAAGGGTATAAAAAGAGAGCATTGGATTAAGGTAAATAATATAACTAATAAGTGCAATAACAGCTAAAATATCACGAAACAAATCTGGTAAGATATTTGCAACAAAAATCTGAATACGACCTATATCATTTGTCACACGAGAGATAAGTTCTCCACTTCTATTTATATAGAGAAATGCCATATCTTGCGTTATTATATGAGTAAGTAAAAATTCCCGAAAACGGGTCACAATACTCTGTCCAATATACTCCATAAATATAGTTTGAATATACTTCCCAATCGCTTTTGTAAGATAAATACCAATCAAGGCAAAAGGAATAAAATACAACATCTCTTTTTTCTTAGCAATAAACATATCATCCATTAAAGGTTTCATAATATGTGCACTTGCAGCGGTAGAGATAACAATTAAAATCCCACCAAAAATGACAAGTAGATAGTGAAATTTATACTCTTTTATGTAAGGCCAAAATCTTTTTATAATCTCTTTCAATGCTTCTCCAATATATAGGACACTTCTCTTAGTTTACTAACATATTTTGACATATTTTCGCAACATCATCAGTTGAGAGCCCATTTACTTCTATATTTTTACTCTTTGCTTCAAGAATACCATAAGTATTTGGATCTGTATTATTAAAGAGTGCTAATACCTTTGCATCTGATGCAGATGCAAGATGTAAAGGACCAGTATCTGCACTAACATAAAGGTCACACTCAGCAAAAAATGCTCCAAGCAATCTAAGGTTATGAGTAGAGTATTCCAACATATCTTTATTAAGTTTTACAAGAATATCTGGAGAAAGAATATCTATAACGGTAATCTTTGTATCTTTATTTAGAAGTTCTTTATGCCAGCTATTCCACCACTCATCAGAAATTTTTTTATCAAAACGAGCATTCCTAAAAAGTGCTACTATTTTATGCTCATTAGGAATATTATTCTCTTGAATAATATTTTGAAGTGCAGTTTTTGCACTTTCCCTCTCTTGAGATGTTAATTTTATATCTAAAGGTACATTATTTACAGGTAAGCGCTCTCCAAAAAGTTTTAGTAGTTCTAAGGGTCGAGAAGCAAAGTGTTTATAACGATTCTCATTCTCTACAGTATGTGTAAAATGAATTAAACTTTTGTCATTCTCAAAGCTAGCTTTATATCTTGCTTTAGAGAGAGCAGTTACAATTTCTGAACTGACAGAACCAGATGAAACATTAAATATAAGGTCATAATGCTCTTTACGTGTTTTTTTGATAAGTTCAAGAAGTTTTAGAGGATGTAAAAGTAATTTTCTAGGAATATCAATCACACTTCTCACATTTGGCATAGGTTCTAAAATTTGTCCTGCAAGTTTCATCCCTACAATAATATCAATTGTAACATCAGGTATATGTTTTTCTAATTCATTTATCAATGGTGTAAGGAATATAATATTACCAATACGATAATTTGGTCGTACTATTAATATCTGCTTTATCTCTTTTTTATCGATGTAATTATCTGTTGGAGTTGTTCGTTTTACTAGAGAAAAGATTATATAAAGCCATTTACGTAACTTTTTTCTAAGTTGTGAGTGTAAAGGTATATCCATCTTCTCTCCTACTCTATATATGAAGTGTAATTATCTCTAAAAAATAGTAATAATGCTATTAGAATTCTTCTATTTTCATACTGATCTCTCATTAAATTTCTTATTTTATAATAAAAAACTGATATAATGTTAATAATTATACATTAATAGGGGAAAGATGTTGTTAATAATCATACCAAAGAGAATAAATAGTGAAGTATATAAATTTTGAAAAAACATTCTTTTATATTGTTTTAGCCCTTGCATTTGTGCTCCCAATCTCACGAGCACTTGTAAGTCTTTTTATTATTTTACTCCCATTTGTTTGGATTATCGAGGGTGATTTTCGAAATAAGTTTCAAAAGATACAAAAGAAAAAAATATTTTTACCACTTTTTGGATTTTTTTTACTTAGTATTCTCTCTCTACTTTGGAGTTCCGATTATGATGTTGCCAAAAATGAGTTACGGATACTAAGTTATTTTTTCGCACTTTTTATCATTGCGACATCTCTAAAACAGAGGTATATCAATACTATAATTACAGCATTTCTGTCTGGTATGTTTATAAGTGAAATCATTGCATATGGAGTTTTTTTTGAGCTTTGGACATTTAAAAATGCTACACCTCAAGATCCATCACCATTTATGAGTCATATTGAATACAGTATTTTTCTTGCTTTTACCTCTATTTTACTTCTTAATAGATTATTTTCTAAAGAATACTTCTTTAAAGAGAAAATTCTTCTACTATTTTTCTTTCTAACAGTTACGGGGAACCTATTTATTACCCAAGGTCGTACAGGACAAGTAGCTTATGTAGTGGCTATAATCACAATGACTGTGTTACATTTTAAAATCACTTTTAAGTCTCTTATCCTTGCTCTCTTACTTTTAAGCTCTATTTTTGGAACTGCTTACTCCTTCTCAAGCAATTTTCATAACAGAGTAACCCATACACAAGATGAGATCACAAGTATACTCAAGGGCGAACTAAATTCTTCATGGGGTATAAGAGTGGGATTTTGGATAACAACATTTCATATTTTAGAAAAAGACCCGCTCCTCGGTGTAGGCATTGGTGACTATAAACTTGTTCAAAAACAAGAGATAGACACAGGTAATTACAAATACCTTTCTGAAGAGACAAAAGAGTTTATTTCTCATAATCATCCACATAATCAATATCTACTTGTTCTTTTAGAAACTGGTATAATCGGTTTAATCTTATTTCTCTCGTTCTTCTATAAATATTTTAAATTAAATATTCAAAATAGAGAGTTAAAACAACTTTCAATCATTTTTGGAGTCATCTATAGTGTTGGATTTCTATCAGAACCACTCCTTATAAAGCAGTTTACTCTTTCACTTTTCATACTCTTTTTCGGTCTTTTTATACTTCTGGAAAATCCTAAAACAATATAATGCTTCATATAAAAATAAATTATGAGATAGAGATGAACTACAAAAAAACATTTCTAATAGGACTTTTTCAAAGTTATACTCAAGAGAAATCAAGCTTAAAGCTTGAAGAATTATACACAACTATTTTATAAATGAAAGAAGAAAAAATGATGCATTTCACATATCAACTTCATACCAATGCACAAAGATTTAAAGATTTTATTTTAAATATAAAAGCACACTTTAATAAGAACAATTCTACTATTCACAAAGCAAGGAATGAACTTAAAATCATTGCTTATAAAGATACTTCAACAGTAGTGAAATCTTTTAAAGTACCAAATATTATCAACAAAATTATTTATTCATATTTTCGTAAATCTAAGGCAAAAAAGTCTTATGAACATTCACTTAAAATCGAAACATTTACTCCTAATCCCATTGGCTATATAGAATTTTACAAATACGGATTGCTTAGTGAAAGTTATTTTA
The DNA here is from genome assembly GCA_021766785.1 of Sulfurimonas sp. endosymbiont of Alviniconcha boucheti. Taxonomy (GTDB): domain Bacteria; phylum Campylobacterota; class Campylobacteria; order Campylobacterales; family Sulfurimonadaceae; genus Sulfurimonas. The sequence continues at coordinate 271,001 of JAICBP010000082.1, read as the reverse complement.
TAAGTGAGGAGTTTGTGTACGAATTCACCATCAGAGAACCTCTTTTAGATGTACATTTTCCTAACAGAGAGGCACTATTTCGTGCCTTTGCTTGTTTCACACTAGAACTACATAATGCAGGTATCTTTCATAATGATTATTCCCCTGGAAATATCCTGATAAAAAAAGAAAATGAGTCTTATATATTTAAAATAGTAGATATTAACAGAATGAAGTTTCTAAAACTTTCTGAAAATCTTCGTGCTAAAAACTTTTCCAAACTTTGGGCAGATGAAAAAGTACTTACAATCATAGCAAAAGAGTACAAAAAACACTATCAATGTAATGAGAGTTTTGTAACAAAAGTTTTATACTACTCAAACAAAAACAAAAAAGTGAAAAACTTCAAAAAAAGGCTTAAAGGGAAACCTGTAAATGATTAAAATTAAACATATATCTTGTGTCATCATAGCAAAAAATGCAGAGGTAACATTAAGGAATGCTCTTGACTCTTTAAGTGTTTTTGAAGATGTGGTTTTATACAGTAATAATTCTACAGATAAGACTGATGAAATAGCCAAGAGTTACTCCAATGTTACATTAATAAACGGAGACTTCCTAGGTTTTGGTCAAACAAAAAATAAAGCAGCAACTTATGCAAAAAACAGTTGGATTTTATCCCTTGATGCAGATGAAGTTCTATCTCCTATATTTACCAAGTCATTAATGAACCTTACACTTAAAGAAACTACACTATATTCAATAACACGAGAAAACTATTATAAAAAAAGCTTAATAAAACATTGTTGGGGAGACGATATTATCGTACGCCTGTACAACAGAGAAGAAACCTCTTTTACAAATAACCAAGTACATGAAAGTATCGTAAATAAAGGATTTCAGGTTCATAATATTTCTTCGACTGTGAAACATTATCCATATTCTACCATTACAGATTTCATAGTAAAACTCGATAGATATTCAACTATTTATGCACAAGACAATGTAGGTAAAAAGAGTTCTTCACCCCTTAAGGCTTTTTTTAATGGACTCTTTTCATTTTTTAAGACTTATATTTTAAAACTAGGTTTTTTAGATGGTTATGCCGGTTTAGTTATAGCATTTTCACATATGGCTACAAATTTCTACAAATATATCAAACTTTACGAACTAAATAAAGAGTTAGATGAAAAATGTTAACCTATATCTTTTAATTTTTCTGATCTAACAACCATAGTAAGAGTGATCCCTGATAGTTTAATCTACATGAGTATGGCATCTTCACTTGTAGATGGAACATCTAGTTTTTGGAATCTTCATTTTACAGATACACTTTTCAATCATTTTTAGACTTCATTAAAAAAACGGGTGTTTGAAACACCCTTGAAACTATGGTATATTAGTGCTAAAGAAGTAAAGTACTATTTACTATACAAAAAAATTAAAGATTAAGGAGTTCTATTTTTATCTTTTTAAACATCTCTTCTCTTTCTTTAGTACTCTCGACTGGTAACATAAAGTGTCTCTGCAGTTTTTCATCTCCTACACTTCTCCAACGAGCTACACTCGCAAAAAGAGAACTTCCAAAAAAAGTCATAGTAGGAGTACCTACAAGTGAGGCTAAATGATAAGTTCCAGTGGACGTACTTACAAAAAGTTTGAAACAACTTATAAGTTTTGCGAAGTATACAAGCCCATCAACAGAGAGATAAAAAACAACATCCAAGCCTTCAAATCTATTTTGCATTGTTTCATACAGATCTTTTTCATCTGGCCCAAAAGTCATCACAACTTGATACTTTTTTGTAATTAAAAGATTTTTTATGAGGTTTTCATACTCATCAAGTGTTAGGTTTGCATCACTAGATCCACCAAAACCAACATGAAAAGCTATGACTTCTTTTTCTATCTTATAGTTCAGACAAAAAATCTCATAAAAACTTTCTCTATCATCAAAACTTAAAAGTGGCTGTCTATAGTTTAAGTCTATATCAGTAAAAAGTTCCTGTACTAGTGCTAAGTTATATTCAAATTCAGCCATTTTCACTTGGGAACGTCTCTGCTGAACCCGATGAGTATAAAATATCTGAGCTATTTTTGTAGCTGGAGCTATGCGTTTAGGAATACGAGCCAAAAATTGAGCAAATGCAACTCTTGTATTTGAGAAAAGTGTTATCGAAGCATCGATTTTTTTCTCTCTTATTTTTGAGGCTAAAGTAAGGACTGAACTCTCTTTATCATCCACAATAACATCATCTATAAAATCACATTTTCTGGCTAGAACCTCATTTATAGCAGAGATACAAACAATTATTTTATTGCTTCTATCATAGTTTTTAAGTACATATAGAGTAGGTAGTGCAGTTATAAAATCACCAAGTTTATCCGTACGCACTACTAATATATTCATTTATTTACTTCCACAACTAATTTATTCGTTTATTTTACCTTATTGTGGATATAATTTGCCTTATGAAAGCACCTTTTACTTGGGATAATTACTCCGATCAACCAGCACAACTTAAAGATAAGTCTTATAAAAAAGAGATGCGTAAACGCCAACTTGTCTCACTCATCAAAACAGCTATCACTGCTTTAGTCATACTTCCAATCTCCCTTGTGGCTATGCCATTTGTAAGACGGAAAGTTATCAAACAGTCTAAATTTATCTCTTTAGGTGTAGATTTTGAGAGAGAAGTACAGAGTACGGATGAACTCCTTCAAGACTTAGCTGTCAAAAATATTTTACTCCGTTGTAAACTCTGGGAAATGGATAAGATAGAGCTTCTTAAAGTATTTGCCACAAAACATTCAGACAAAAACATCACTCTAAAAATATTACAAGATCGAGAAAACATCGAAGATTTAGAGCTTTTGAAGAAAAACTTAGAGACGATTTTTACAAAACTTGATGGTTTGATTAATAATTATGAGATTGGTTCAACTATTAATCGTGCCAAATGGGGATTTTTCTCGGTTGATGAATACAATAAATTTTTTCTAGTTGCATACGGACTCAAAAAAACAAAATTTAAAAATATAAAACTTTTAGGTAGCGGTGTCATTGACTTTGAATACCATTTTACTGCCCACACTCTTTTTAATCTCTTTAAATACAAGTATGATGGAGTAAGTTCTCTACTCTATGTCGATAGACGAGGTGCTCCTGAAAATACACAGCTAGGCTTTGCCCTCTCAGATAAGATAGCATGGCTAAGTACTATGGGGTGGCTCTCAAGAAAAACTGCCAACAAAATCCATATCACAGAGGTTAACTGGCCACTAAGTGGTACAGCACCCTATGCACCAACAAGTGAGAAAGAGTGTGTCTCAGAAACAGAGTATGCAAACTATATGCTGCGTTACTATCTACTCGCATTTGCTTCACAACAGATAGACTCTCTCTCTTGGCATCAACTAATTGCTCCAGGATATGGACTTGTTGACAACAGAAAAGGTATAGTTAAACGCGAGGCCTACACTACATTTAAATATATGCTTGACTCCCTTAATTCTGCTCAATTTCTCCGTTTAGACATTAAAAGAGGCTACTATATTTTACAGTGTTTGGTTAATGAAAAGCTTTTGCAAATTCATTGGTCTATAAAAGAGACAACGCTAAAAAATGAAAATTTTTTTCAGGTTTACTCTAAAAATGGGAATCGAATATATGATGAGATTTTAGAAATTGGTTCCTCTCCTCTTTATATATACATCACAAAAGAAATTGGAAAAAAGGTAAACTGTCTATGAGAATATTAATAATACTCCCAAACTGGTTAGGTGATGCAGTTATGGCAACTCCTGCTATAGAACTTTTAGCGCAACACTACAAAGATGTACAATTTACTTTCGTTGGGAGTTACGCTAGTATAGAAACACTTAAATATCACCCTCTTTGTGAACAAGCTATCATTGATGAGACAAAAAAATCCTCTTCACGTTTACTAGCTACATATAAGCTAGCAAAAAAGCTAGGAAAATTTTCACTTGCTGTAAGTTTTAGAGACCAAATCCATGCCTCACTACTTCTTCGTTTTACAAATACTGTCCTATGTATAGCTCGTACTTCATGGCACTCAAAACTTTTGCTTTCACACACTCCAGTTATTAAAAAGAATCAGCATCTTGTAAAACAGTATAGCCAGCTTGCCATGATTAATAGAGATGATTATAATGAAAATCCTCCTGCTCTAAAACTTTACATAAAACCAAAAATATTTGATAAGCCCACACTTGGCATAAATGCAGGAGCAACGTATGGAAGTGCAAAACGCTGGTATCCTGAAAGATTTGCAGAAGTTGCTGCTTATTATAGTAATAGATATAATATTATAATCTTTGGAGGAGCAAAGGAAGTAGAAATGGCAGCAGAGATAGGAGAGAATCTTATCAAACTTGGTGTCACAAACTACAAAAACATTGCAGGAAAAACAGATATAGAGTCACTCTGTGCAAATATAGGAGGATGCGCACTCTTTATCACAAATGACAGTGGACCTATGCATGTAGCTGCGGCTTATCAAGTACCTACTGTGGCTATTTTTGGACCGACAAAATATAAAGAGACTTCACAGTGGAAAAATAAAAAAAGTAGTATTGTAAGAAAAGAGATGAGCTGTAGCCCTTGTATGAAACGCGAGTGTCCCTTAAGACATCACGAGTGCATGAAAAAGATCATAGCTACTGAAGTCATACAAGAGATTAAAAACTTATTTCGACCCCTGCATTAAATGAAACATTATAGGTCGATTCCCCTATTTCAAAATAGTTAGTATTTATATTTCTATAGCCTACCTTAAGAATAACCTTGTCAATCATCTCTACATTATAACTAACTCCATACTCTACATAATTTTGTGCATCTAAAAAACTCAAAACTTCTACTGCATAGTAAATATTGGCATCTAAAAACATCGGAACAAATTCTGGAAATGGGAGTTCATACGAAGTTTCAAGCCCTATAGGTAAAGACATAAATGTAACATCTTTTTCTTGTGTATAATTAAGTTTAAAGCCTATACCTAAACTTAATCCAACATCTCCAATAGGTCTCATTATTAAAAAATTACCTTCAAAATAAGGGTCTTTTGAGCCCAAACTACTAGAAGGATTGCCAGTATCTGGAAAAAACATTTTCATTCCAACAAATGTAGTATTTGGTTCTACATTATCATTAAACTGTCCTATATCTAGCCCAAAGCCAAGTCCTAAATCTTTTTGGTTAATATTTAGCTCTACTGTATGTAAGGCAAAGAGTGAAAGCGATGTCGCTAGGAGAAGTGTTACTTTTTTTAACATAAAGATCCTTGAATTTTTTGTATAGTTCTTGTTGTACTTTTTCCATTAACAAAGTCAACAAGTTTTAACTCTGAAGCAAATTCTGTTCCGACAACTACTTTACCTTCATAATCCCCACCTTTAACAAGTATATCAGGAGCTATCATTTTGATGAGTTCATAAGGTGTATCATCTTCAAAGGGTACTACGAAATCAACTGCTTCAAGTGCAGCAAGTAAATAGGCTCTATCTTCTGCTATATTAACAGGACGAGTAGGACCTTTCAATCTTGATACAGAAGCATCAGAGTTTAAACCTACTATCAAGATATCACCAAAACTTTTCGCTATTTGCAGATATTTCACATGACCAACATGCAAAATATCAAAACAGCCATTTGTAAAGACTATTTTTTTACCATTTTCTCGAGCCCTATCTATAATGGCATGAATATCATCAAAAGTTTTAATATGAGCATCAGAAGTGCTTTTATGCAAACTTGCTTCATAATCTTCTATCTCTTCTAAAGTAACGGTAGCACTCCCTATCTTACCAACAACAACACCAGCAGCAAGGTTGGCAAATGCAGCACTCTCTTGAATACTTTTTTCACAACTCAGAGCAAATGCTATAGAAGCAATGACAGTATCACCAGCTCCTGTGACATCAAAAATCTCTTTTGCTACAGTTGGAAATATCTCTAGTTCTCTATCAAGTATGGCTATACCATCCTCTGAAAGGGTTATAAGTGAAACGCCTAAATCACACTCTTGTTTTAATTTTTCAAGAGCAAGTTTTAGGTTCTCAGAAGTATTTATCTCTATACCAGTTGCTACTATAGCCTCTTTTTTATTTGGCGTAAGTAGATAAGCACCTTTATACTTACTAAAATCACTCCCTTTTGGATCAACAAGTACTTTTACACCTTTCTTTCTTGCGAGGATTATCACCCCTTGACAGAGTTCATTTGTAAGCACACCTTTACCATAATCTGATAATATGATCATATCATAAGAACTTATACTTTTTTGTATCGATTCTAAAAGGGTACTAACCGAAGAGGAGGATATATCCTCTTTACTCTCTTTATCATAACGAAGTATCTGCTGACTTACGGCAATTATACGACTCTTTTTTGAAGTTTTTCTCATTTTTTGAGCAATAATATTTTTACTATCAATAGCTATACTCTCAAGCATAGCTAAAAGCTCAACGCCATTATCATCCTCACCTATAACACTTGCAACACTAACATTCGCCCCTAAAGTTTTGAGATTATTTATAACATTACCAGCACCACCTAAAACTGTTGTCTCTTTTGCAATATCAACAACTTGCACTGGTGCCTCTGGACTAATACGCTCACATGCCCCCCACAAATAGTGGTCAATCATTAAATCTCCAACAACTAATATATTAGGTGTTCTATTCTTAAGCCCTTGCATCTATTTTTTCACTTCTGCCTCATATATTCTCTTAATCTCACTCACATAAGCTTTTATTCCATCTTCCATCTTAAAAGAGGGCTCATAGCCAAGAGCTTCTTTTGTTGTAGTGATATCAGCTTCAGTATGAAACTGATACGAACCGATAAAAGGATTTGGAATATATTCACAATCAAGTTCTGTTCCTAGCTCTTTTTGCAAAATATCTACAATATCTTGAAAGCTTCTTGCTTTTCCTGTTCCCACATTATAGATACCACTCTCTTTTGTTTGCATCGCTTTTATATTTGCTTGAATAATATCCCCAATATAGATAAAATCACGAAGAATTTTATCACTGCCTTCAAATAATCGAGGTTTTTTTCCAGAGAGAATCTGATGCCCAAACTGTAGTACCATTGAGGCGGTCGAATTTTTAAAATACTCTCTCTCCCCATAAACATTAAAATAACGTAGCCCTACTATAGAGATACTTGTTTTTTTCATATACTCACGAGAAAGATAATCCATAGAGAGTTTAGAAAACCCATAAACATTATTAGGTGCTTCTCTCCCTACTCTTTGAGGAGACTCTGCATTTCCATAAGTAGCGGCAGAGGAAGCATAGATCATATTTGCATTCTGTGTAACTGCTAAATCAAGAAGATCTTTATAAGCATTTATATTTGTCTTGATCATTAAATCTTGCTCTTGTACTGTAGTATCAGAAATAGCAGCTTCATGAAAAATATAATCAAAATTGTACTCTTTCTCTAAATGAAGAAGAAGCTCTTTATCGTTGATATCTCCACTAATAATTTCTCCTCTAAATCCAAGAAGGTTTTTAAAGTGTCCAAAACTTTTAAGGTTACCATTACTAAAGCTCTCACCACTTCTAAACATATCAAGCACCACAACTTTTGTCTCTGGGTGATTCTCTTGAAAATAAAATGCCAAGTTACTCCCAATAAATCCAGCTCCACCAGTTATTAGAATCGTTTTATTTGCTAAATCATTTTCAATATATCTCATCTTTATACCTATTAGTAGCTTATTTGAATAAAATGATACCTTTTTATTTATTAACAAGTATTTAACCTTAATAAATCAATAGTTAGGTGCTTACAAACTCAACAATAAGTACTATTTTATGAAAAATTATATTTTTGAGAAATAAATTTATTTAAATTTAAGATACATAGTTATATAATTGATTTGAAATTAACTTAAGGAAATAAAATGAAAAAAATGGTATTAGCTTCTATAGCTGTATTAACTGTAACTTCAGCTGCAATGGCAGCTGTTAATGGTGCTGCATGTGCTGCATGTCACGGAAAGTCTTTTGAGAAAGTAGCAATGGGTAAATCAAAAGTTGTTAAAGATATGACTCATGCTGAAATTGAAGCTGCTCTTTTAGGTTACAAAAACACACCAGGTTTCGGTTCTTCACCAATGAAAGGTGCTATGGCTGGTCAAGTTAAAAAATATTCTGATGCTGACTTAAAAGCATTTGCACAGACTATCGGAAAATAATCCCTTAGATATTATAGACCTATTCGGGTCTATAATTTTTCTTTTTTAACTCTTCTTTTTTCCTTTGCAAATCAACTGCTGCATTTAAGTCTTCTTCATTATCAAATTTTGTAGCATTTAAATACTTTTCCACATCATCAAACTGACCATTTTTTACACCCCACATAAAAGCAACAAGTGCAATAGCCCCCAAAAAAAGTGATGCACCAAGCATCATAGCAATAATCCAATTATCCATATCTTAACTCCTTCTCCATTTGTATTTTATCCGTATTGAGTTTCCTACCACCAAGAGTGAGCTAAAACTCATAGAGAGTGCGGCGATAAGAGGAATAACATATCCAGCCATTGCCAAAGGGATTGTTATCCCATTATAGAGTAAAGAAATAGCAAAATTCTGTTTTATAAGTCTAAATGTTGTGTCAGATATTTTAAATGCTGCAAGTAAGGAATTCAAAGAGTCATTAAGCAATACAACATCACCTACTTCTATAGAAATATCACTTCCACTTCCCATGACTATACCAATATCTGCAGCACCAAGGGCGAGAATATCATTAACTCCATCCCCAACCATTACTACTTTTTTACCCTCCTGTTGAAGTTTTTCTACATAATTAAATTTTTCCTGAGGAGAGAGACTATGGTATAACTCTTTTATCCCAACACTATCAGCTACACTTTTTGCACTTTTTTCATTATCTCCTGTTAGCATAATTGTAGGAACCCTACGTTTATGAAGAGTTTTTACTAACTTAGCAGCACCCTCTTTTATGCTATCTTCTAGTTCAAAGTATGTCATAATCTTCCCATCTACTGCAAAGAGAAAAAGAGATTTTGTACTATCGATGTTTAATGAGACTCCATGTTCTTCAAGCAATGCAAGGTTTCCACCTAAAATAATCTTATCATTATATTTCGCTCGTATTCCTTTTGCAGGTATTTGTATATATTCTTGAAATAAAACCTCACTTTGCTCAACATCATCTTGATATAAAAAATTTTGTACTCCTTTTGCTATAGGATGATTGGAGCCTTTTACTAATGAATAGAGTAGAGTTTTTTCATAGGACAAAAAGTTTTTCTCTTGTATAACTTCAGGTTTTCCAACAGTAAGCGTCCCGGTCTTATCAACTAACAAAATATCTGCCTGAGCTATAGTCTCTAGCTGTGCTGCTTCTTTAAAGAGTATCCCTTTTTTAGATCCTATATCCAATCCAACTAAGGTTGCTACAGGTGTTGCAAGTCCTAAAGCACATGGACAAGCTATAATTATAACTGAGATAGCTACCATTAATGACTCCTCGAAGCTATGAGACCAAAACCACCATACAAAGAATGTTACAATCGAAAGTAGCAAAATTATCGTTGAAAAGTATTCTGAAAGTCTATTTGCTAGCTGTTCTATCTTTGGTTTTTTACTAATAGCACTCTCTAAAAGTGAAACGAGATTTGAGAGAGTTGAATGCGCGAAATCTTTAGTCACTGTAAAATAGATATCCGCATCTATACTTGTAGTACCACTTATTACTTTATCATTTACACTTTTAAAAATAGGTTCACTCTCACCAGTCAAACTAGACTCATCAAAAGAACCAGACCCATTAAGAATAACTCCATCAAGAAGTACTTTTTCACCACTAGAAACAACCACTATATTGCCAATACTTACATCTTCTAGTTTTTTCTGAATAATTTTTTCATCTTCCAAAACTTTCACTTCACTTGGGAGATGCTTACCTATTATATCAAGTGTATCAGCTGCATTCTTTTTACTCAATACTTCTAAGAACTTACCAACAAGGACAAAAGTTATAATCATGCTAACCGAGTCAAAATACGCTTCACCACGCTGCATTATAGTAATATAAAGAGAGTAACCATAAGTTAAACTCGCACCTGTTGCCACAAGTAAGTCCATATTTACCACTCGGTTTTTCATACCATAATAAGAACCTCGAAAAAAAATCCATCCACTATAAAAGAGTACAGGTGTTGCTAATACCCCCTCAGCAATATTGAGAATAGTTTTTACATCTTGTTTCATACCACTAAAAAAACCTGCATACTGAGCAACTGCTATCCACATAACATTCATAGTAGCAAAGATGGCAACTGCCATACGAAGATAGTACTCTTTACGTACTTTATTAGCATGAGCTTCTTGAAGTGAAGCATCATATGGATATGCATTGTAGCCAATAGCACGAATCATATCTATAATTTGGGAAAGTTTTACTACATTATCAGCCCAAACTATATAAGCTTTATTATTAGTAAAATTAATGTTAGCTTCTATTACTCCATCCATTTTATGAAGTGCCTTCTCATTAAGCCAGATACAAGCAGAGCAATGAATTCCCTCTATAATTAAAGAGACTTCACTAAATCCATCTTTATTAAATTTGACAAACTTATCATAAAAAGCAGGAGCATTAAAATTTGATGAATCCTCATACTGCTCTGTAGGTGGAGAGAGTTGGGTATCCGCTATTTTCTCATAAAAGCTTTCAAAACCCTCATCTAATAGAAGATGAAACACACCTTGACAACCATTACAACAAAAGTAATGACTCCCATCTTCTATCATAACCTCTTTACTAAATTCTAAGCGACAGTGGTCGCAAGTAATTTTTTCAGACAAGTTCAAACTTTCCTTCTTCTCTGTTTTTTTCTATGCTATTGCAACTAGAAATAAGACCATTCATCGCGATGTAAACGCCATTATCAGGTTTAGCATTTAAAAAACCGATAGCTATACCAAGGTTTAATGTCGCTTCAATATTATCTATCTCAAAAGGTTTCATTGCCCCAGTTAGTACAACTTTTTTATTATCAAATATTTCACTCAAGAACTTAGCTGTCAGATGCATAGTATCTGTCCCATGAACAATGATAAAAGAGTCGTCATTCGACTCTAAAATAATATTTGCGATCATCTTTCTATCTTCAGAAGTCATATCTAAGCTATCTTTATAGACAATACCTGCTATATTATAAACTCCATAAGTCGATTTAAGTATAGTATCTATAGCTCTATTATCATAAGGAACTTCTAAAGTACCATCAACTACATTATATCTTTTATTAAATGTACCACCGCAATTGAGTATCAGCATTTACTTTTTCCAAATATCATCTAATTTTTGTACTATTTTTGTCGCTTGAGAGTTCTTAATAGAGCTTGATTCATCAAAAAGATAAGTCTCCTGCACACCTGCATTAATCCCCGCTTTTATATCCCTCTCTTTATCTCCAACCAAAATAGAGCGCTTTAAATCAATAGAAAAATCTTTTTTTGCATCTAAAAGCATTCCTGGCTCTGGCTTACGGCAACTACATTGCCCTGTGATTTCAGGATGATGAGGACAATAATAGACATGATCTATTATTATCCCCTTTTTTTCAAACGCCATTACCATCCATGCAGTTAATCTATGAAAATCCTCTTCGCTATAATAGTTCCGTGCTATTCCTGATTGATTTGTAATTACAATAATTTTATAATTTAAATTGAAAAAATAGTTACAAATCTCAAATATTCCTTCTATAAACTCAAAATCTTCAACTTTATAGAGAAAATCTTTTTCAACATTTATAACGCCATCACGATCTAAAAAAAGGGCTTGACACATATACTAAGCTTTCACACCATTACCAAATATCTCTTTTTCAATAATATCACAAATAATATGTCCAATCAAGATATGAGACTCTTGAATACGAGGTGTTGAGTTTGAAGGAATAACTAAAGCTATATCAGCTATTTTAGCCATCTCTCCACCATCTCGACCAGTAAGTGCTACTGTTATAATATTTTTTTTCTTTGCTGATGCAAAGGCTTTAATAATATTTACAGAATTTCCAGAAGTCGAAATACCTATAAAAATATCCCCTTCTTGCCCCATACCTTCTAGTTGACGAGAAAATACTTGATCATATCCATAATCATTTCCAATAGCCGTAAGATTTGAGGTGTCAGTAGTAAGTGCAAGTGAAGGAATAGAAGGACGGTCAAAACCGTAACGTCCAACAAGTTCAGCAGCAATATGCTGTGCATCAGCAGCACTCCCACCATTCCCAGCTAAAATCGTTTTCTTATCACTCTTATAAAGTGCTACACATTTTCTAGCAACTTCTTCTATTTTTTGTAAAAGTATTTCATCTTGATAAATTATTTGTTTAGTTTCGTAAGATTTCTTGATTTGATCTTTTATATATTCTTTCATATAATAATCCTAAAATAGTATTTAAAATAATATCATATTCGTGATTAGTAAAAAGTAAATTGAAAATCATAAAACCATATAAATCTGCAAATTCTAAAATCAAGTGCAATTTTTTGATAAACTCAGTTAGCACTATCAAAAAAATACCATATTTCAGCTTTAAAAAAGGCGGAGTTCATCCATCAACTATTAGTAGAGAGCTCAAATGTAATTGATCATCAGAACAGATAAGTGGAATAATGAAACTTGATATTACTGTCTTAGTAGTACATGAGATAATCTACCGTTACATCTATGCCTACAAAGCAAATGGTGGCAGACTTTATAAATATCTCCGACATAAAAATAAGGCAAGAGGCATTATTATTGACCGTACAATGCTAAGGGGAAAAAGGTTTAATGCATCCTAGTTAAAATTGAGGTATAAATTGCACTTGATTTTAGAATTGGCGAAATAAATTGAGAAGAGACAACTTTAACTAGGCAACGACCTACATTTCCAATCCTGAAAGGATAAGTATTATCAGCGAAGAGGGGCTTAGCTTCTGGGTTCGGGATGGGACCAGGCGTTTCCCCCTCTCTATAGTCACCTAGACAAGTTGTCTGTCAATATATCATCACTAAGAG
>JAICBP010000082.1:209231-252710 GCA_021766785.1 Sulfurimonas sp. endosymbiont of Alviniconcha boucheti | reverse complement strand
ATACAGCTTAAACTTTAAACTGCCTCTGTTTGTGGAGGGGAATTATAGAGAGATATGCCTTATAAGACGCTTAGATGCTTAACAGTATGTCTGAATTTTTAGAAAACTAAACAATATTACAATTTTAAAGTGTATGCTTCTACTATCCAACCACCACCTATGAGTTTATCATTATCATAAAATACAGCTGCTTGTCCTACAGCAACACCAAAAACATTTTCTTCTAATTGTACGTAAGCCTTTTTTGCATATATCTTCACATAACAATGTACTGCTTTTGTTCTATATCGTAGCTTCACTGTAGTTGTGAACTCTTTTTCTTTTGTAAACATATTCAAGTTATCAAGTATGACTTCATTACATGCAAGTTCTTCTTTTTTCCCAACTACTATTTGATTCTTTTTAGAATCTATACTCAGCACAAAATGAGGATCATGTGCACCATAGACAGTAAAGCCCTTTCGTTTTCCTATGGTGTAATGCATATATCCCTTATGCTCTCCAACTACTTCACCCTTAGTATTTAAAACTTCACCCACTTGATCAACAACTACATGCTTATTCAGTAGATCAGTATATGTAGTTTCAACAAAACATATTTCACTTGATTCTGCTTGAGAAGAAAAAGATTCGAGTCCTTTAATGGAAGCTACATTTTTTTTAATATCAGACTTCAAAAGTTCACCAAGTGGGAACTTTAAACGAGGTAAAATCTCTTGCCTTACATAAAAGAGAAAATAGCTCTGATCTTTTGTATCATCTTCTGCTTGATAAAAATATTTTCCATCTGTTTTAATATAATGTCCAGTTGCTAAATACTGAGCACCTATCTCATCTGCGTATGCTATCATCTCTCCAAATTTCATTGTTCTATTACAGAGAGCACATGGATTTGGTGTTTTTCCTTCTGCATATGTATTTATAAATGGTTGCAATACATTTTTGTTAAATTTCTCTTGCAAATCTAGTACATGAAGTTTTACACCTAATTCATCTGCAGCTTTTTGTGCACGGGACTGATGTAGTTCATAATATCCTGGTTTTGAGTGAAGCTTCATATAGAGACCCTCTACTTCATAGCCCTGTTCTTTTAGTATTAGTGTTGTTATTGTTGAATCAATACCACCACTCATTCCAACTAATACTTTTTCTTTGATCATTGTATCATCCTTGTTTAAGCTATTTTGTATAAAATAGATTCTACTAATATTTTCTGTAAAATATACGCAAAAAGATTAAGAAAAATAACCATTTATTTTAGGTTATTCCTTAATGGTGTGAATCTAGGAAAGGTAAAATCTAATTTCAAAAAAACAACAGAAAGAAGATTCAATTTATGTCTAAAATCATATCGAATCTATCAAAAGATATGGCTTAAAGTAGTCAATCTTAAAAACTCATTATTTCCTATTTATTTTTCCTTAAATTAGATGCGAAATTCAGTTAATACTCTTTAAATCTACATTTTGTTATAATTTTGCCAATTAACAATAATAGGAAATTTAGTGATTACATTAAAAGAAGCACTTACACTCTCTAAAGAAGAACTTCAAGCATTCAAAGATGATTTAAAAGCTAAAATAGAAGCAGAGTCAGAGCTTAATGCATATATAGATATAAATAGTATTGGAGATGGTGTTCCTATAGCTATAAAAGACAATATTCAAGTAAAAGGGTGGTCTGTTACTTCAGGGTCAAGTATCCTTCAAGGCTATGTAGCACCCTACAATGCAACCGTAATTACCAAACTCAATGATGCTGGATTATCTGCATTTGGTCGTGTAAATATGGATGAATTTGCTATGGGATCCACAACAGAATCAAGCTTTTATGGAAAAACACTCAATCCCTTAAACCATGAGTATGTTCCAGGTGGAAGTTCTGGTGGCTCAGCAGCTGCTGTTGGTGCTGGTCTTGCCATAGCTGCTCTTGGAAGTGATACAGGTGGATCTATCCGCCAACCTGCTGCATTCTGTGGTATAGTTGGAATGAAACCTACATATGGTCGTGTATCACGTTACGGTTTAAGTGCCTATGCTTCAAGCCTTGATCAGATAGGACCCATGACACAAAATGTTGAAGATGCCGCCATTCTTTATGACATCATTAGTGGAAGTTGCGAGAAGGACTCTACAAATATACAAAGAGATGATAAGGTTACGCCGACATTAAACGCCGATAGAAAATTTACTATTGCAGTACTTCCTACATATTTAGAGGATGCAAGTCAAGATGTAAAAGATGCTTATAGTAAAGCTATTGATGCACTAAAAGTACAAGGTCATACTATAGTTACACGAGAAATGCTTGATGCAAAACTTGACATCTCTGCTTACTATATAACAGCGACAGCAGAAGCAACAACAAATCTTGCACGCTATGATGGTATCCGCTATGGTAACCGTGTTGATGGGAAAAATCTTGAAGAAACATTTATTAAAACACGTAGTGAAGGATTTGGCGATGAAGTCAAACGCCGTATTATGCTTGGAAACTTTGTACTATCAAGTGGATACTATGAGGCTTACTATGTCAAAGCACAAAAAGCGAGACATATCATTAAAAATGCCTATGCGAAAATATTTGATGAAGTAGATCTTATTCTCTCACCTATTACTCCTAGTGTAGCACCAAAATTTGGAGAGTTATCAAAACCTATGGATATGTATCTTAGTGACATATATTCTATTTCTGTAAACCTTGCAGGTCTTCCTGCACTCTCTTTACCAATCATGAAAAATGGAGATGGCATGCCAGTAGCTCTTCAACTTATAGCACCTGCTTATGATGAACAAACTCTTTTCGATGGAGCACTCTCACTAGAACGTGAGATACAGTACAACGCATAATGTTTTATACACTTATACATACCATTCATATTTACTCCGTATTTATTTATGGAGGCTTTCTTTTTGTAGATATTCTCTTCCTCTCTAAGATGAAACAGACTCTCAGCGAAGAAGAGCATAAAAAAGCTAGAGAAGCAATTATGATGCATGTACGTAAAGTCGTACCCTATGCTCTTATAGTAGCAGTAGCAAGTGGTTTATATCTTTTCTCTCAAATCTTTGGTAAGATAAGTGACAATGGAATGAGTACTTTTCAAATGATACTTAGCATAAAAGCTTTTTTTGGACTCTGGTTAGGATTTCGCGGTATTAACCAAAAACTTTTTGGTATCCAACCATGGGTTTTTAAAGCACATATCTTTCCTTTTACTTTAGTAGTCATTATTATTTTACTCTCTCAATTTATGTATCTTTAAATACAGACTCCCATTCTAAAAATATACTTTTACCTCTTTTTAACCACAATAAAGATACAATCCAAAAATTTTAAAGGATGACCATGAGAATTCGTAAACAAGCCCTAACATTTGAAGATGTGCTATTAGTACCTCAATATTCTGAAGTTCTTCCAAAAGAAGTATCACTAGAGACAAAACTAACAAAAAACATTGCATTAAAGATTCCTATGGTATCTGCTGCTATGGATACAGTCACAGAGCATCGTGCAGCTATTGCAATGGCAAGACTTGGTGGTATTGGCATTATCCATAAAAACATGGACATAAAGACACAATGTAAGCAAGTAACGAAGGTAAAAAAAAGTGAAAGTGGGATTATTATTGACCCTATTTTTGTACATCCTGACGCTACGTTAGCTGATGCTGAACTCTTAATGAAAGAGTACAAGATCTCTGGTGTACCTGTTATAGATGCTCACAATAAACTTCTTGGTATTCTTACAAACCGTGATATGCGTTTTGAAAAAAATATGCATAAACTTGCCTCAGAAGTAATGACTGCGATGCCTCTTATTACGGCCACAAAAGGAATAAGTCTTGATGATGCGGCGGATATTATGCATAAAAATAAGATTGAAAAACTTCCGATTATTGACAAGGAAGGCTTTTTACAGGGTCTTATTACTATTAAAGATATAAAAAAACGTATAGAATATCCAAATTCAAATAAAGACTCCTTTGGTCGTTTGGTTGTTGGTGCGGCTATTGGTGTAGGGCAATATGATCGTGCTCAAGCACTTGTAGATGCTGGTGTCGATGTATTAGTTCTTGACTCTGCACATGGACACTCAAAAGGTATTCTTGATACTGTACGTAAAATCAAAAAGATGATGAAAATAGATATTATCGCTGGGAATATCGCTACTGCAGAAGCTACTCTTGCTCTTATTGAGGCAGGAGTTGATGCAGTAAAAGTTGGAATTGGTCCTGGCTCTATCTGTACCACAAGAATTGTTGCAGGTGTAGGTGTTCCTCAAATCTCTGCAATTGATGAATGTGCTGAAATTGCACGCAAATATGGCGTTCCTATTATCGCTGATGGCGGTATTAAATACTCGGGAGACATCTCTAAAGCTCTTGCTGTTGGTGCTTCATCTATCATGGCTGGATCACTTCTTGCTGGAACTGAAGAATCCCCTGGTGAGACTATAATGTTTCAAGGTCGTCAGTACAAATCATATCGTGGTATGGGTTCTATAGGTGCTATGCAAAAAGGATCAAACGATCGTTACTTTCAAGAAGGAACTGCAGCTGATAAACTTGTTCCAGAGGGAATAGAAGGTCGTGTGCCTTTCCGTGGAAGTATAGCAGGAATTGTACATCAAATGATGGGTGGACTTCGTGCCTCTATGGGTTACTGTGGAAGTAAAACAATAGAGATATTTTGGGATAAAGCTGAATTTGTTCAGATAACTTCTGCTGGACTTAAAGAGTCTCATGTACATGATGTTATCATCACACAAGAAGCTCCAAATTATCATGTATAATCTATCTTCTCTTACACCACTATGGAAATTTTTTTGCTAAAGCCGTTACGTAAAAAACGACTAGATTATTTTTTTAAATTTTACCTCTTACAAACAGGCAAAAATTAATTATGAAACAGAAGATAAGATATGCTGGATTTTGGATTCGCTTTCTTGCTTCACTCTTAGACACAATATTTCTCGCTCTTCCAGTCGCTATTGTCATCTATTTTGTAAGTGATGGTAACTGGTTTGACTTTTCACAATATAAACAAAATATAATGATGGCAATGCATGGTAATACTCATGCATTAGATAAACAACCCCTTATCTCTATGCGATGGGAACTCTTTTTTGAAGTTGCAACTCTTCTAACAACCACTCTCTTTTGGAAAAGATGGAGAGGTGCAACACCTGGGAAAAAGTTTTTACATATTAAAATAGTTGATGCTAAGAGTTATAAAGAGATTAATAATATACAAGCTATTACCCGATCTTTTGGATATATCATCTCAACACTAGCATTTTTAATGGGATTTTTTATAGTAGTGTTTAGAAAAGATAAACGAGGATTACATGACCTACTTGCTGGTACAGTAGTTATTTATGATGAAGCATGTATTAGGTAACTTCTTTAGCTGAAAATGGCTCCTGTATAAAAAAGCTATCTACACTAATATTTTTAAACGCCGCATTAAGTGAAGTAAAAAGCTGTGGAAAATCTTTCTCCATCTTCTCTAACATTATTTTTGTATTTGCTCGTGCATGAGGCATCTTCACATTAAAATGCATACCAGGACAAGCCTCATCACCTATAGCTTTTATATTGTTATCGACTACAAATGCGCGAAATTGCCGTTCTCTCATCTGGATAAGTGGACGAATGACCACAAGCCCATTTTCTGCTGTGTACTTCGGGGCAAGACTCCTCAATTGTCCATTATAGATAAAGTTCATAAAAAAACTCTCTGCTGCATCATCCATATGGTGCCCAAGAGCTACTTTATTGCACCCTAATTCTAATGCCACACTATAGAGATACCCTCGTCTCATTCGAGAAAAGAAGCTACAAAAAGAGGAGTTTTTACGAATTTTTTCTTTTGCTAATTCAAATGTCTGTGTAGATTTCACTATGTGCTTAATACCGTTCTGCTCACAATGCTCTGATAAAGCGGAAAAATCTTCCCCCATACCATAGGAGATAGTTACTGCGATAAACTCAAAAGCAAAAGGAGCACGTCGTTGTTGCTCCTTCATAGCATGAATCATAGTTAGAGAATCTTTTCCTCCAGAGAGTCCAACAAGTATCTTGTCCCCCTCCTCTATCAGTTTAAACTCGGCGTTTGTCTTACCAAGTTTGGACATAATCTTTTTAGAGAGTTTAATACTATCTCTATTCAATAATTTTATCCACCATTTTCATAACAAACTCTGCAGAGATGATAGCACTTGACTCCATAAACTCATCAAAAGAGAAACTTGCATCCGTATCTGCAGTATCACTAATTGCTCGAAGAATAAAAAAAGGAGTGTTGAGTGCATTACAAACAACTGCTACACTAGCACCCTCCATCTCTAAAGCATCAGCATTAAAATGTGTAGCAATAGCATCTTTTACTTTTGAATCGTGTACAAACTGATCTCCGGTTGCGATAACTCCCTCTTGTAACGTTTTTCCAAGCTCCTTTGCCACATCTTTAGCTATATCAATAAACTCTTTATCGCTCTCTATAAAGACAGAACCACCAGGAACAAATCCCATTGGATGACCAAACACAGTAATGTCTAAATCATGCTGCACAAGCTTTTTGGCTACTATTAAATCACCTATTTTCAAAGAGGGATTTATACCACCTGCTACACCTGAGAAAAGTAACTTAGTACAACCAAAATGTTCTATCATAGATGTAGCAGTAAGCGTAGAGAATACTTTTCCTATTTTAGAGTATGCAATAACCAGTTCACACCCTTTATAAGAGGTCTCATAATAAATATTATTTGCATACTTCGTTGTTTTATACTCACCTATTCTCTCTAAAATCGGTGTTATCTCTTCTGGCATTGCACCCATAATTGCTATTTTCAATATCTATCCTTAAATTGTAAATGTCTTTATTTTTGTTTTGAAGTTTTCTAACTGAACCATTACCTCTCCTTTTTTATTAAGAATACAGGAGCCACCCCAAAAACCTATGCCATCTTCAAAGCCAACACGGTTGACAAAAATAAGATGAGCAGAACACTCTACTGCCACTCTCTTAATAATCTCATACCACTGTTTTTGTATCTCTAAACCATCAGTACTAAAACCACGAGCTGGTGAGGCTACTAAAGCTATAATTATATCAGGATTTTGCACTATAAGATCATGATGTACATTTTTATGCCATAAATCTTCACATATAACCATCGAAACTCTATTCTCATTAACTACAAAACTTTCAAAGATTATTCCAGCTTTAAAATAACGAGCCTCTTCAAACATACCATAGTTAGGTAAATATACTTTGTCATGTTGACTTATTAACTGACCTCTACCAAAGTATAAAGCACTATTACTAAAGTGTTCATTACATTTAAATGCTGCACCTACAACTATATCGATATCTTTGCTCAACTCTCTAAGTACATCTAATTCTGCAAGATCCCAGGCATCTTCACTAAGTTTATCCTGGAGCATATAACCACTTAAAGAGAGTTCAGGAAAAACTATTAAGTCACTCTCGCTCTTCTTATTGTTAATAATTTTTATAACTTCATCTAAGTTAGATCTACTTAACTTAGGTGAAATTTGTGCCAAAGTGATGCGCATACTATGAGCAGATCTCTTCTTTTACTTTCTCTAAAGATGCCATATCAGAAATATTAAGAGTTTTAAGTTCTTTTACTATTCTTCTATTAAGTCCTTTCAGTGTAATACCATTTCCAAACTCTACTACCATATCAAGCTCTGGTGCGACGGCTAAAATAGACTGTTTGTACTTTACAGGTTTTACAAGTTGCTCTTTAAGAAGTATTACTGCTTCTGCCTTTGAAGAGTACTTTTGAGTTGTAACATTGGAAATGATTGGAGCTGAAAAATTATCAGTTATCATCCTGTCCATCAACTCTGCTAATGGCTCTTGTGCAGTGGCTAAAAGCTCACAGTGAGAAGCTACTGACATATCAAGTAAAAGTGCACGTTTCGCACCTGCATCTTTAAAAGTTTGTTCTAATGAGGCAAGATCATCTTTTATACCAGCTACAACTAACTGTCCATCCTGATTATAGTTAGCAGGCCATACTTTTTTACCTTCTGCTTGAGCATCAGTGCATACACTTTCAACACTTGCGTCATCAAGCCCAACAAGAACCATCATACCAGCATCAATACCCTCACAAGCACACTGCATAAGTGAACCACGTTTGTGCACAAGCTCTACAGCATCAACATAATCAATAGCACCACTAGCACAAAGAGCAGAGAATTCACCAAGAGAGTGTCCTAAAAACATTTTAGCTTTTAAATCTGGACAAGCATCAGTAAAAAGCTTATAAGCTATTATCTGTACTAAAAGAATTGCTGGCTGAGTGTAAGCAGTTTGTCCTAGCTTATCATTCTCTTCAAATATTAATTTTCTAAAGTCAACCCCGATTCTCTCACCAGCTTTTGCAAACATCTCACGAGCCACTTCACTATTTTCATAAAAATCTTTTCCCATTCCTACCGCTTGACTACCTTGTCCTGCAAATATCATCGCTATTTTACTCATTACTTTTTCCTATAAATATTTTTTATTATCAGATATTTTTTTTCTCAATGTATTTCTATTGAGTCCCAATTTATCTGCGAGTTGGAGTTGTGACTTAAACCTATGAAGTCCAGCTTTGATAAGAGGCGCTTCATAAAGGTAGAGATAGCTTCTATAATCACTATTAGACCCTAACTTATCGTGTAAATAATTCTCAATAATCTGCATCAACTCATTATCTTGAATATCTTGTAAAAGGTAATTCACCATTACTTGGCGTTTTAGAGAATGAGAATTACAAGAGAGATCAGGAACAAAATTTTTCAAATCAAGTCTTTGTTTCCCACCAAATAATCCGATCGCCTCTTCTTCAAATAGATCTACTAATTCTCCTACATCTTCATCTCTTTGACTAAGAGGAGGGATGTCAAGCTTAACACTAAAGAGATCATCAATAAATTCATTTGAAAAAGATTGTTTGGAAGTTGCAATAACATGAATACTTTTGTCTTTAATAGCTTCAATAAGGCGTTCAATATTTGGTGAGTTATCTATATTTGAAATAATAATTTTACTACTTTTTTCTAAGCTTAGAAGTAACTTATCGAAGTTAGATGCATCAACAATAGGTGCATCTGGAAGTATAAAAGATGCTAAACATTTTTTTCCAACACCACTTTCTCCCATGATCAGAACATTCACATTTAGTGTTTTTGAAAGAGTGGCTGTTTTAAAGGCTTGATAAGAAGCCTCTGAAGCAGTTACAAAATTAGTGGCATCCACAGCCTGTACCACAACTCTCACCCTCAGCAGGTTTGTTCTCTGCTGGAACGCCACTCATCGCTTCTTCAGCAGTAGCTTCTCTAACATTATTCACAGTAACTGTAAATAGTAAAGACTTACCAGCGAGAGGGTGATTAAAATCGATAGTTACAGTTTCTGCACCGATCTCTTTTACTGTTACCTGTGTAGTCCCACCATCTTCAGCTTGACCATAAAGAGTCATTCCAAGTTCTAAATCAATACCAGTAAACTGATCAGCAGGTACTTCTTGAGTAGCTTCTGGATTATACTCACCGTAAGCATCAGCAGGGTTAACTAAAACATCACCCTTTTCACCAATTACCATATTTTCTATTCCCTTTTCTAAACCTGGAATAATTTGACCTTTTCCAAACATAAATACTAGAGGCGCTCCACCAACATTACTATCTACTACCGTGTCACCATCTTTTACTTCATACTCTAAAGACACTATTTGATTTGCTTCTATCGCCATCACAATTTCCTTAATTAATTTTAACTGCGCGATTCTAACATAATTTTATATATTACCGCTGAAGAAATATCCGTGCATCTCTTGCCTCAGCAGAATTTGGATATTTTGCCACTACCGCTTCAAAGAAAATATTTGCATGTGCGTTATCTCCTGTTCTTTTCATACTCACTGCAGTATGAAGCATCAAGTTTGGCATATAAGGCGCCTTAGAATAAAGAGACGAACTTTTTTTATAGTAAAAGATTGCATTAGAATAGTTCTTACGTCGATAATACATTTCACCTATCATGTAATGTGCAAAAGCTGGTTTGTACTTGCGTTTAATCAATATTTCATAATTTGCTATAGCTTTTGTATAGTACTTTTTCTTATAAAACCTTGCAGCTTCATTATAAAGGACTTGAGAACTTTTTTTACTGCTTGAAGACTTTCTAGTATGTTTCACTCTAAGTTTATGCTTTTTGCCAACTAACTTTTTTAATTTATTTACATCATACACAAGAGAGTTAAACTCTTTCTTAGAGACATATAATTTATTTATAGTGTACACAAGAGAAGAAATCTCTTTAAGTAAAACCTTTTGTTCCTCTATACTTTGACTAAGTCTATTCTCATATTCACTGCTACTTTTATATCTAAAAGTACTCAGTTCATTCCGTTTTTGAATATTAATTTTATTTTTTTGTGCTTTTCTACTAAGACTCTCAATTACACTTTGCAGACCATCAATTCTCTCTCGTAGAGAATCAAGTTCATTCTCCTGATTATTACTTTTTACTGCAATTTTATGAAGATTTTTTTTTGTTTCTAAGAGAACTTTTTCACTAGAGGTAAGTCCATAAGGGTTTGAACTTGAAAGATCACCAGCACCAAACGCAGAAGGTTCATTAGCTAGTGAGAAAATTGGAATCAAGCAAGAGAGTAAAAGTACTTTCTTACTAAGTATCATATACTTTAACCTATGGTAAAATTTTGAAATCTACACGACGGTTTTTAGCAAAACATCTTTGAGTTTTATCTTTACATACTGGATTAGACTCTCCATAACTTACTACAGAAATACGATTACCATCAATACCTTCTGCTACTAAAGCTTTTTTTACTGCATCCGCACGTTTAAGTCCAAGTGCAAAATTGTACTCATCACTTCCCCACTCATCACAGTTTCCTTCAAGCTTTACATTGTACTGAGCAGCACCCTCTTTTCCAAGTTTTGCCGCTTCTGCAACTCTATATTTCATTTCAGAATTTAGGTTGAACCTATCAAAACCGAAATAAATAGGTAAAAGTTTAGACTCTATTTGATCCATACTCATATGTTTAAGAGTTTCATCTTCATTTGATGATGAATCTACCATACTTTCATCTACTGATACAGTTTCAGTTGGTGTTGCAGTTTCAGTTGATGCTACTTCTACATCTTGTGCTGCTACTGGGGCTGCTGTTTCTACATCTACAGCTGGCGTTCTTGAACTACATCCACTTAAGACTAAAAGTGATGCTACTATACTTGAAAGTACTATACTTTTCATATTTTATTTCCTTGATTTTTAAAATTGCATAATTATAGCTAAAAATAATAAATAAAACTTAAAAAATAAAATTTTACCAATCAATTGACTGAATTTTTCCAGATCTCAATGGAAATAGATAATTTTTATTATCTTTTAATCGTATAATACCAATGCTACTCTGGTTCTTATAATTTTTAATAAAAAGAATAGTGTCACCATCTTGGGAAAAACGAGGAAATTCATTTATTCCAGTCGCTGTAAGACGACGAATAAAATCCGTTTTCATAGAAATAAGATGTAAATTAAAAGTATTACTTTCAAAAGCATTAGATGTTTCTCTTGCTTTATAAACGATATATTTACCATTTGAACTACAAGCAGAATTACTTCTTCCATAATATACCATTTGCTCTATCTCTTGTGTTTTTAGATTTTTAGAAAATACATTAGGATAACCTAAACGTGAAGATATAAAGATAATATGATTTTTATCTACAAACTGGGCATTAACATCAATCCCTCTATATCTTGTTTCACGTTTGTACCTGTGTGTACTAATATTATAAGTGTATATATCAGGTTGACCATTCTTTGCCATTGTTAGAAGCAAAGTCTTTGCATCTCGACTTACATCTGAACATATCATTATTCCATCCGAAGAGATAATATTAGAAATTTTCATACTTTTTAGATCTATTTTTTTTAACATTGGTTTAGACGAATCTAAAGATGTATAGTAAAATGCATTTTGTTCTTTATTTGCCCATTTAGGAAATATATTATATCCACCTTTTAGTATCACATGTTGATAAGAGAGAGAGTAATCTGATATTACAATTTCACTTTTTCTAGAACCAACTATACGAGCAAAAATGACCTTTTTTTTCATCCAAGCAACTGATTTTTTGCCCATAAAAGCATTTATATCATAAGCTATTGCATGGCTAATGAACATATATATATCTGATCTGCTTACTTTATAATTTTTAAGTAAAACAGGTCTCTCATTTTGAAGAAGTTTTACAGAGACATTTAGTACACCATTATCACTTTCAAACATTTTATACCGAAGTACATAATCCATATCTTTATTTTGAACAAGAGGAATGGTATTGTTATAAGAGGTTGTTCTATAATGACTATCAACATTAAAGAGACTTATCACATTTAAATCAGCTAATAAAGCTTTAAAGAACTTTAACTTAAAAATATGATTATAACTAACAGAAGAATCTTCTACAGCGATGGATGGCAAACTATCCACTTTTTTAATAACTTCAATAGTAGCATCTCCAGCAAATGCGAGGGAAAATGTCACCAATAATGAAAATAGTACTTTCATAATTACTCCTTAGATGTCAAAATGACAATTGTTTTAGTTGATATATGCTGAGGATTTTCAGGAAAGATTACATACATTAGTCTCTCTTTCATAGAATCTACCTCACGATTAAGTGCTTTATTATTTGAATAGTTTAGCACTCTAAAGTCAAGAACTTTACCAAAAGCATTTAGCTCTATCACAATTTTTACACTGCTTCCTTGTGAATTTTGAGGCACATGAAAATAACGATAAACTATCGCTTGAATTTTAGCCAAATATTCATTAACTTGCTTAGCAGTTGATCTCTCTTTCTTTTTATTCTTGTGCTTTGTATATTTTTTATCATTCATTGTTTGAGTGAGTGACTTTACATCATTCTCTTTACTTACATGCATCTTTCTTTGAAGATCAAGAGACCTTCTCTTGCTTTGAGATTTTTTACTCTCTTTCTTCTTAACTGTTTTTTTTGTCCATACATCAGAAAAAAGATTATTAATATCTATATTTTTTGCTTTTTTTACTTGAGCTATCTCTTTTTCAACTTTTTGTTTTTGCTGAGAGGGTAGAGCTAAATCCTCAAGGGAAATTGATACGTAAGTATCCCTCTTCATGGCAAAACTCTTTGTCTTTATAGGAGTAAAAAGAAATTTTACTACAAAAAAGAAAAAAAAGAAAAAAACAAATAAAGAAAAAAGTCCACTAACATAGAAGTAGTTGTCATTTTGGTTACCCATCAAGGATTATCCATTAGTAGCTAAAGAGACCTCGGAGAATCCTGCTTGTTTTACAGCTGCAAGTACAGACATTACAACTCCATAGTCCAAACTTTTATCTGCACTAATGAGTACAGTAGCTTTCTTATCAAGTTTTGTACTATAAAGCAAAAAATTATCCATAAAAGCATTTAAAAGATAGCTATCTTTATTGATTTTCACCTTTTTATTACGATCAATACTAATATGAACAGGAGGGATATTACTTAGCTGAGAAGATGCAGATCCTTGAGGGAGTTTTATATTTTCTTCATATATTATATTTGGTGCAATAACCATTAAAATAGCTAATAAAACAAGCATTACATCAACAAGAGGAGTAATATTTAACTCTGGTTTATCTTCCCAATCATATAGCATAATCCTATCCCTTACGAGCTAATATCGCATCACTTTGCATTTGTAAAAAAGAGATGAGTTCAAAGGATTTTCTTTTTAATATCTGGTGGTAAGTATAGGCAAAAATTGCCACAAAGATACCAGAAGCAGTAGCAACAAGTGCATCACTCACACCACTAGCGATAAGGGACATGCTCCCCGTAGTCTGCCCTATATGTGTAAAGGTATCAAGAATAGAAACAACTGTACCAAAAAGACCAATAAATGGAGTAGTAGAAGCAAAAATAGAGAGGATAGAAAGACCTTTAGTAGCCTCTTTTGTGGAAGCAAGCATTGCAAGGGCTAAAACTTCTTTCGAAATAGTATTACTTGTTTTTATAAAATTATTTAAAAAAGAGTTTTCATTGACAGTTAATCCACCCATTAGAAGAGACTCTAAAGAGTTTCTTTCAATTTGGAGCCAACTATTAATAGAAATATATCTATAAAAAAAAACCCAGTTAAGTATAAAAAAATACAATGCTAAAAGTGCAAGAACTCCAATCGTCACAGGGTGGCTTTTAAGATAAAAATCTATTAAATTGTTGAACATAATATTATATTAATTTCTGTGCAGCAGATTCAATTTTAGCTGAAACAGATGCTATTGCTGAACTAGAATCTGCTATATCTTTTATAAACATTTTCGCATCTTCAAGAGCTTTTGCTATTTCTGCCTCATTCTCACCACGTATTGGAGCAGCACCTTCTACTAAAATTATTACTTTCTTTTCATCAACTTGTACAACACCCCAGTTTATTACAATAGACTCAACACATCTATCTTCTTTTTCAACATCTACAACACCACTTGTTAAAAGTGTTGTTAAAGATGAGTGGTGTGCTAATACTCCGAATTCTCCCTCTTCACCAGGAAGGACTACACTAAGAGCAGAACCATTATAGATTTCACCATTAGGAGTAAGGATTTCAAGTCTGAACGTTTCCATAATTATCCTTTAAATAAGCTCTCTTAAGCTTATTTATTTTTCTCATGTTTAGCTATAGCTTCATCCATTCCACCAACCATGTAGAATGAGTTTTCAGACATATGGTCATACTCACCAGCTAAAATACCTTTAAAACCTTTGATTGTATCTTCAAGTTTAACATACTTACCAGGAGCACCTGTAAATACTTCGGCAACAAAGAATGGCTGAGAGAGAAACTTCTCTATTTTACGAGCACGTTCAACAACATTTTTATCATCTTCACTAAGTTCATCCATACCAAGAATTGCAATAATATCTTGAAGATCTTTATACTTTTGTAGAGTCGTTTGCACACCACGTGCAACATTATAATGCTCTTCACCAATAATTTGTGGATCTAGGAGTCTTGAAGTTGAATCAAGTGGATCCACGGCAGGATAAATACCTTTTTCTGCAATTTTACGGTTAAGAACCGTAGTTGCATCTAAGTGAGCAAATACAGAAGCTGGAGCTGGATCAGTCAAGTCATCTGCTGGTACATAAACAGCTTGAACTGAAGTAATTGAACCAGTTTTAGTAGATGTAATTCTATCTTGTAGAGCACCCATTTCTCGAGCAAGTGTTGGTTGGTAACCAACAGCTGAAGGGATACGTCCAAGAAGTGCTGACATCTCAGAACCTGATTGAGCAAAACGGAAGATATTATCGATAAACATAAGAACATCAAGACCCTTCTCATCACGGAAATATTCAGCCATTGTAATACCAGTAAGAGCAATACGATTACGTGCTCCTGGAGGCTCACTCATCTGTCCGTAGCAGAGTGCAACTTTATCCAATACATTTGAATCTTTCATCTCATAGTAGAGGTCATTTCCTTCACGAGTTCTCTCACCGACACCAGCAAAAACAGATAAACCGTCATGTCCATGTGCAACATTATGGATTAGCTCCATAATGATAACTGTTTTACCAACACCAGCACCACCAAAGAGTCCAACTTTACCACCTTTAGAGTAAGGAGCAAGTAAATCAACAACTTTAATCCCTGTCTCAAACATCTCAGTAGTAGTAGATTGATCTACTAATGCTGGAGGTGCACGATGAATTGACCAAGTATCAGTATCTGTAACTTGCTCACCACCATCAATTGTCTCTCCTATAACATTAAATATACGTCCAAGAACTTTCTCTCCAACGGGGACTTTAATAGGAGCACCAGTAGCAGTAGCATCCATACCACGAACTAAACCTTCACTCATATCCATTGCAATAGTTCTTACACGACCATCACCTAAGTGAGCTGCAACTTCTAAAACTAAACGGTGTTCTTTACCATCTAGACTTACTTTAACTTCAATTGCTTCATTGATTACTGGAAGATATCCTTCGAAATCAACATCAACAACTGGACCCATAACTTGACTAATTTTTCCAATCATATTATTATTCTCCATTATTTCATAGACTCCACACCACTGATAATTTCTATCAGCTCTGTAGTAATAGCTGCTTGTCGCGCTTTATTAAACTCAACATTAAGTGACTTTACCATCTCTTTTGCATTATTTGTTGCTGTATCCATCGCTTGCATACGAGCAGAGTGCTCTGCAGCAACCGAATCAATCAACGCATAATAGAGATTATAGTCAACATATTTATTTACCAAAGAATCAAGCATATTTTCTTCATTTTGTGCTTCAATTTCTAACATAGATCTATCTGTCTCTTCAGAACACTCAAATTTTGTAGTGTCAATTGGTAATATATTATTTATATGCAACTCTTGAGTTAACATATTTTTATACCCATTATATATAATATGAAGAGCATCAATCTTACCATCTTTAAAATCAAGAATAGATGTCCTAATAAAACTATCAGATCTAGTTTTTTCAGGTTTAGAACTTAAATCAATAACAGCATCAAAAAGTTCAACTTCATTGTATTTGAAAAACTCAACACCTTTTTTACCGATACCACGTAAACGTACTTTTACATTTTGTGCTTTGTACTCTTTAATAAGTTTACTAACAGCTTTAATAGTTTGAATATTAAAACCACCACATAAACCTTTATCAGCAGTAACAAAAACGATATCTACCATTTTTGGGCTTTCAATCTTATGAAAACAACGATTGTCAATTCCTCCAACTTTGGCACACTCTATACGTCCAGCTATCTCGGCAATAACCTGATTCATCTTTTGAGCATAAAGACGAGAACGACTTGCAAGTTCTTCTGCACGGCGAAGCTTAGCAGTAGAAACTAATTTCATTGCACGAGTCGTCTTTTGAGTATTTGAGACACTCTTTATCTGTCTTTGAATATCTTTCAAGTTTGCCATTATTTTATTCCTTAGTTAGCAACAAAGCTAGCTTTGAACTCTTCAAGTGCTTTTGTTAGAAGTGCTTTTGTATCATCATCCACCTTAGAGGCACTTCTTATATTCTCAAAAATTTGAGGATATGATGCCTCAATAAATGGATACATTTCAGCTTCAAAATGAACTACATTAGATGCATCCATATCATCTAAGAAACCTTCATTACCAGCGAAGATAATTGCAACTTGTTTCTCTGCAGAGAGTGGAGAGAAAGGTCCTTGTTTAAGAACTTCAACCATTCTTTGACCACGTTCTAGCTGCTTACGAGAAACTTCATCAAGGTCAGACGCAAACTGAGCGAATGCTTGAAGTTCACGATATTGAGCAAGATCAAGACGAAGTGTACCAGCAACTTGCTTAGTTGCTTTAATCTGAGCAGCACCACCAACACGAGAAACAGAAAGCCCCACATTAATCGCTGGTCGAACACCTGAGTTAAAGAGATCAGTTTCTAAGAAAATTTGACCATCTGTAATTGAAATAACATTTGTTGGAATATATGCAGCAACATCACCAGCTTGTGTTTCAATAATTGGAAGAGCAGTAAGTGAACCTGCACCCTCTTCATCACTCATTTTAGCAGCACGTTCTAGTAAACGAGAGTGAACATAAAAAACATCACCAGGATAAGCTTCACGACCAGGAGGACGACGAAGAATAAGTGACATTTCACGATATGCAACTGCATGCTTAGAGAGATCATCATAAACGATTAAACCGTGTCTCGCATTATCACGGAAATACTCACCCATAGTAACACCAGTATATGGAGCCAAAAATTGAAGTGCAGCGGCTTCAGCAGCAGTTGCAGATACAATAATTGTGTACTCCATAGCACCATGCTCTTCTAAACGACGGACAATTTGTGCTACCGTTGACTCTTTTTGACCGATTGCTACATATACACAAGAGACACCATTACCTTTTTGATTAATAATAGTATCTATTGCAACTGTTGTTTTACCAGTTTGACGATCACCAATAATAAGCTCACGTTGACCACGACCAATTGGGACGAGTGCATCAATCGCTTTAATACCAGTTGCAAGAGGTTCATGAACAGATTTACGATTCATAATTCCAGGTGCTTTTTCTTCGACAAAACGAGTCTCTTTTGTTTCAATTGGACCCTTACCATCTATTGGCTCACCAAGAGCATTTACAACACGACCAAGAAGTGCATCACCAACTGGAACTTTAAGAAGTTTCCCTTGTCTTTTTACACTCATACCTTCACGAAGAGCTGAACCAGAACCAAGAATAACAACACCCACACTACTCTCTTCAAGGTTCATTACTAAACCTTGTGTTCCATCTTCAAACTCTACCATCTCTCCAGCCATAACATTGCTTAGTCCGTAAACCTGTGCAACACCATCAGCATAAGAAACAATTTTACCTGTTTCATTAATATCAACATTTAATTCAAAATTGTCGATACGCTCTTTAATTATTGAGCTGATTTCATCAGCTTGAATTTTTGTTACCACTATCATTCTCCTCTTATGAAGTTAAATTGCTTTAATTATATGTTCTATAATTTGACTATCGATTCTATCTTTAGAAAGATTAATCTCTATTCCTAGATCTGTTACTTCTACTTTTATACCATTAAAATCATTTTTAACAGCCGATAATGTGATAGTAGAATCAAATTTTTTACTTAAACCATTACTTAGTTCAGTCACAACATTTGCATCAATATCACTATTACTGTAAATAAGACCTTTGTAAGTTTTAGTACTTTTAGCTATATCTTTTTGTAACTCTTTTGCAATTGCAGGAATTATATTAATACGCTTATGCTCTACTAAAAGTTTAATAAAATTGTTAATTTTGTCAGATTTCGCAGATTTTACTGCATCTAACAGTATGCTAGACTTGTCATTCACACTTACATGTGGATTACCTAAAATACTGACAAATTTTTCTTCAGAAAATGAGTTAGCTAATGTAGAAAATATCTCAGAGATATTTTGCATTGATGCAACATCAGAACCTGCACTTAAAGCTTTTATGTATTTTTTTGCAATAAGTTCTTCCATATTAAGCAACCTTTTTCAAAATAACATTAACAATGGCTTCTTTATCAAAGTCACTTGAACTTTGAGCAAGAGTCTCTTTAAGAACATCTTCGACAACATCTTGAATCATATTTCTCTGTGCAAAGTTTCTTAATGAAATAGCTTGTTTGGACATAGTTTCAAGATCAAGCTCACATTGAGATATGATTTTCTCATTGATAATTTTATTCTCTTTCTTTGATGAAATAGCCAAATCCTCTGCAAATTTTTCTGCATCAGATATTTTAGCAAGTGCTTCTTTTTTCAAGATAGTTGATTCATTAAGTCGCTCTTGAACCTTTTTCAACTCATTAGCAATTGCTTGACTTCTCAATGCAAAGTAATTCTTTACAGGTTCTCCAACTAGATACCAAATAAGACCAGCAAAGAGTAAAAAATTTACTGTACGTTGCACAATATCTGTTTCACCATGGCTAGTTTCAGATGCTAATGCAAAAGTTGATATCATCAGTAATAATACTAAAATTCTACTCACATTACATCCTTATATTTGACTAAATTTAGCTTTAACAGCTTTTTTAAAGACTGGGACTTGCGACATTAAGTCAGAAGTCAACTCTACCTTAGTTTGTGCAAGTGATTGCTCAAACTCTAAATATTCACTAGCAAGTTCAGCACGTTTTGCTTCTAACTTACTCTCAACTAATTCCTTAGCATCCTCTATAACTTTTTCTCTTAGAGCCGTGGCTTCTAGTTTAGCAGTCATAATTATTGATTCAGCTTTTGCATTAAGTGCAGCGATTTCATCATCATTAGAACAGACTTTATCGAGGTCTCTCTTGATATCTTCGTCACGCTTAGTCATAAAGCTAAACAGTGGATTATACAGCCAACTATTTAGAACGGCTATAAGTGAAACAAATACAACAAATGTAACCAAGAGTAGTATTGGATTTATATCTAACATAGCACCTCCTAAAAGTTCTGTAATTATACTACGATTAAATTGAAAGGATAGTTAAATATAGTAAAAAATATGAAAATCTAGGTTTTAATCCTTAATATATGACATAAACTCCTCTATCTCTTCTTCAGAGGAGAACTCTATTGTTAGAGAATTTTTATTTGTTTTAACCTTAAGACCTAAAGTATCAAAACGATTTTTCACTAAATCAAAGTTATATGCAACTTTTTCTGTTTTCTGTAGAGTCTCTTGAGGCATAGATTTCATAGACTTTATCATTGCTTCAACTTCACGTACACTCAATTTTTGTCCAATTATAGAGTTTACGACTATCTGTTGATCTTTATCATCAAGTCCCACAAGAACTTTTGCATGACCTGCAGAGATTTTCTTCTCTAAAAGTGCTTTTTGCGTTTTACCTGAGAGCTGAAGTAGTCGCAAAGTATTTGTAATATGTGTTCTATTTTTATGAATCTTAGATGCTAGTTCATCATGTGTTATCTCATGCAGTTTAAGAAGTTCACTATAAGCATTAGCAAGTTCTATCGCATTTAACTCTTCACGTTGAATATTTTCAATAAGTGCAAACTGACGCATCTTCTGCTCATCAGAGTTAAGTACTACTGCACGAATTTTTTTAAGTTTTGCCAACTTACTTGCCCTCAAACGCCTCTCTCCAGCGATAAGCACATAACCATCAATATCTTCTGATACAACTATAGGCTGAAGTAAACCATCATTTTTAATAGATTCAGAGAGTTCACTAAGAGCTGTATCATCAAAT
This sequence comes from Sulfurimonas sp. endosymbiont of Alviniconcha boucheti, assembly GCA_021766785.1. Lineage (GTDB taxonomy): Bacteria > Campylobacterota > Campylobacteria > Campylobacterales > Sulfurimonadaceae > Sulfurimonas. Next base: position 231,848 of record JAICBP010000082.1, on the reverse strand, counting down.
GTTTTTCTCGGTTGAAATGGATTTGGACGGATATCTTTCAGTGATATTTCCATAATCTCATCTCTTTGAGAACCCTCATTTTCATAAGCCTCATCTATTTCACCAAGGAGAGCATCGAGTCCACGTCCTAACTTCATTGACTTCATTATTTTATTATCGCCTGTGCTAAATTTTGATAAGCAATAGAACCGCTTGATTTTACATCATAAAGAATAGCAGGCTTTCCAAAAGAGGGAGATTCTGCTAACTTAACATTTCGAGGTACTACTATATACTTTTCTTCCTTATCTTTAAATAGTTTTCCTTTAAAATGTTGTTGTAAATCTGCAAAGACCTGCTTAGAAAGGTTGTTTTGAGAACTAAACATTGTCGGTAAAAAGCCTTTTATTGTAAGCTTTGTATTTATAGATTTTCTTACAAGTTTAACAGTATTTAAAAGCTGTGCGAGACCTTCAAGTGCAAAAAATTCACACTGTATAGGAATAATTACAGAGTTAGAAGCAGAGAGTGCATTAATGGTCATCGGACCAAGAGCAGGAGGTGAATCTATAATAATATAGTCATAATCTTTTTTAATATTTATTATAGCATTTTTAAGAACTAGCTCACGTCCTTTTGCCTTATCTGCATCATAGTACTCTTTTTCTATTCCTACTAGTCCAATATTTGATGGAACAAGATGAAGTGTAGGTAAATCTGATTTTAGAATAATATCTTTAAGTTTTTTTGTACCAATGAGTACATGATAAATATTAAACTCATAATCATTTCTATGAAAACCTAAAGAGGCAGTAGCATTTGCTTGAGGGTCTGAGTCAATAAGTAGTACTTTTTTCTCAGCCACAGCGAGTGAAGCTGCTAAATTTACAGCAGTAGTAGTCTTACCTACTCCACCTTTTTGATTTGCAATTACTATTACTTCACTCATCTTAAACTATACACCTTTTGTCCATTTATTAGTAAACTTCCATCATTCTGTAGCTCTGCTTCACTTAGTGAAACTTTTTTACCACTTACATGTGTGAAGAATTTTTGATTAGTCTGAAATTCTAACTTAAATTTTCTAAAAACTTGCTTCCATAAAACTCTTTTTTCTATATTTTGAAAATATCTTTCTAAAAGCACTTTTTTTTCTACTTGAATATCTAATATACCAAATATTTCATCTTTTTTTTCTAAGTTTACTCCAACACCACAAACAAGAGTCTTTCCAATAATATTTGTAATCATTCCTCCCACTTTACTATCACCTATATATAAGTCATTTGGCCATTTAAGAAAAACTTTCGAACCAAAAGAGTGTAGTGTCTCTTTTAAAAGATAGGCGTAGTATATAGAAGCAGACTCAAGTTTTAAATCATCTGGTATATTCTCAAAAGCCAATGCAAAAGATAAAAAAAGATTACCCTCTTTTGAGTTCCAAGAGTTATTACGACTTCCTATACCTGCTGTTTGCATATCTGCAACTACTGCAAGAGGTAGTTCTTCTTCTTGTTTTTTAAGAAGTTCTTTAAGATAACTTTGTGTAGAAGAGAGAGACTTAAAAAAAAGTATCTTCAAGTGCTAACCTTTTTCCATTTATATAAGAGAGAACACTCATCTCTTTTTTTGATTGTGGTTGTACTGTATATATTTTAAGTGCACCCTTTGTACAAGCAACTACAATATTATCACTATTTATTTCTAAAATCCTTCTTGCTTCATGCAAAGAGTATTTATCGAATAACTCAATTTTTTTTAGTTTCATACCACTCTCAAGGTAGATACCAGGCCATGGTGTAAAAGCACGATATTTATTATAAACATCATTTGCATTCTCAAAGTTAACTTCTCCATCTTTTTTAGTGATTTTTTTACAATGTGTTGCCTGATCTATATCCTGTTTTGTAGCACTCAAACTCTCAAAATTTTGCAACACATCTATACTAAGTGCTGCAGCAATTTGTGTTAGTTCATCAAACAGAGTCATTAGCATCATATCTTGAGGGACATCCATAGTTTCTATTTTTAAAATATCTCCTGTATCTAAGCCCTCTTCCATCAACATGGCAGTTACACCAGTCTGCTTATCATTATTAAGAAGTGTTTGCTGGATAGGACTTGCTCCTCTGTACCGAGGAAGGATGGAAGCATGTAAATTTATACATGGTGCATGATTGAGTATGGTGCGAGGAAGTATCTGTCCATAGGCTGCTACTACTATATAGTCACACTCTATAGTTAAAAGTTTTGAAACCACTTCTTCATCACGAAGTCTATTTGGTTGATAGACTGGAATACCTTTTTGCTGTGCTAAAACTTTTACTTCTGGTGCTGTCATTATTTTTTTACGACCTACTAACTTGTCAGGTTGCGTATATACTGCAACTACATTTATATTTGCTTCATCAAGAAGCCTCTCTAAAATCTTCTGTGCATAATCTGGTGTACCCATAAAAATCACATTCATTTATCATACCCTTGTAAAGAGTGTTCCACCCTTATGTTTATTCTCTAATGTAAATGATTTTACATCATATAAATCAAAACCACTTGCCAAAAATGTATCTATTCCTACTTCTAAAAGATATGCGGCTGCTTTAAGTTTTGTCACTATCCCACCCGTGGCAAATATATTATGTGGGGTAGCCTCCTTTTCTAACTCCTCTTTGCTTATGCTATTTACAATTTTTAAAATTTGGGCATTTTCATTTACTCTTGGATCACTATCATAATAAGCATCAATATCAGAGAGTATGATCAGTAAATCTGCACCTAAATACTTAGCAATATAAGCAGAAAGTTGATCATTATCTCCCACCTCAAGCTCATTTGTAGAAGTAGCATCATTTTCGTTAATAATAGGGATAACACCATTTGCTATAAGTGTGTTCACCGTGTTTTGAATTCTATTAATATCATCTTCTTTGGCAAGATTTGCAGAAGTGACTAAAACTTGAGAAGTAAGAATATTGTAAGATTTAAATTTTTTAGCATATTTTTGTAATAATATCGGTTGACCTATAGCAGCAAGTGCTTGTTTATTTGAGAGAAAAGATCTATCAAGTTTAAGCTCTGTATATCCCGCTGAAACTGCTCCAGAAGAGACTAAAAGTATTTCATTCTCTTTTTGAAGCTCACTTAAGAAATCAACGAGTGTACTCATTCTCTCTAAAGCTATCGCACCATCTTGTGTTAAAACAGCTGAGCCGACCTTAACAACTATTCGCATGCTTAACCTATTTCCGATCTGATTGCACAAGATTAAAAAGTGCATGTTTAAGAGCATCTATATTTTTATGTGTCGCTGAAGAGATAGCTGTGATAAGATAGGGGAGAGTTTGATCAAAGCCTAACTCAGAAGAAGCACTCTCTTGTATATAAAATGGAACATCACTATCAAAATTAAATTCATTTTTACAAGTAGGCTTAAGACCTAGCATCTCAATAAAGCCTTGTACCTGCTCTACTAATTCTTCTGGAGCTATTACATCAGAACGTGTAAGAGCAATAGCAAACTTACTCTTCCCTAAAACCTCTGAAAATGATGCTATCTCCTCTTTAAGTACTTCTATCTGTTCTTTAAGTTCTCTATAGTTGCCAAGATCTACCATATAAAGAAGAATCTTCGTTCGCTCAATATGACGTAAAAACTTTATACCGAGTCCTTTACCTTCATGTGCACCACCAATAATACCAGGAATATCTGCCATTACAAATGATTCATAATCACCAATATTTACTTGACCAAGTTTTGGGGTAAGTGTTGTAAACTCATAATTTGCTATCTCTGGTCTTGCATTTGAGACTGTAGAGATAAGTGTTGACTTTCCAACATTTGGAAAACCTACCAAACCTATGTCAGCAATCAATTTAAGGTCAAGTTTTATAGCTCTTGTCTCACCCTTTTCACCTGGTTGTGCATAAGTAGGTCTCTGGTTTGTAGGTGACTTAAAGTGTGTATTTCCAAGTCCACCCTTACCACCTTGAAGAAATTTTTCTACTTGACCATCTTTTGTCATATCAAATAGAATCTCACCTGTCTCTTGATCAACTATCTGTGTACCCGGTGGCACAATAATTACTTTTTTTGCTCCAGATTTTCCAGAACAGTTAGAACCCTCACCTGGCTGTCCACCATCAGCTTTAATATGCATCTTTCTTTGAAAGTGAGAGAGTGTATGTGTATTGTTATCACATTTAAAATATACATCTCCACCTTTTCCGCCATCTCCACCATTTGGACCACCATTAAGTACAAATTTTTCACGACGAAACGCCACACATCCTTGTCCACCTTTTCCTGAGCTTACTGTAAGTTCAACGCTATCTGTGAACATTTTATTTCCTTGAGCTTAAATACTTAAGAATTGACTTATATTAGTAAAAGCAAATTGTTAAATATCTTGTTTAGTATGAAACTAATGAAAATTTCGAATGAAAGAAAAATATACATGAGCACAAAGGCTCATCTATCTGTAGAATTTATACTGTAGGTATAATAGAAACTTGTTGACGCTTTTTATCTTTTCTTTCGAAACTTACAATACCATCAACTAATGCATAAAGAGTATGATCTTTACCCATTCCCATGTTTTTACCTGGATGAACTTTTGTTCCACGTTGACGAATAATGATGTTACCAGCTACTACTGACTCTCCACCGTACTTTTTTACACCAAGTCTTCTACCAGCTGAGTCACGATTATTCTGTGTACTTCCTTGACCTTTCTTATGTGCCATACTATCTCCTTAAATTTAGTTCCCAAATTCAAGGGAACCTTTACATTATTTAATATACAAAAAGAACAAAGTCCCTCTTGTTATGCTAACATAAAATTAAAATTAACTTTAATCTATGCAGCTATTTTCGTAATACGAATACGAGTGAAATCTCTTCTGAAACCACGTTTCACTTTACTATCTTTGCGACGGCGTTTCTTAAAAGTAATAACTTTTTTATCACGACCTTCTCTAATAACCTCAGCAGTTACAACAGCACCTTTTACAAAAGGAGCTCCCATCTTAAGTTCGCCAGTATTTACAGCTAGAACTTCTTTAATTTCTAAAGTGCTTCCAGCTTCAAGAGACATTTTATCAAGTGAGAGTTCATCACCCTCTGTCACTCTATACTGCTTACCACCATTTTTAATAATTGCGTACATCTACAGTCCTTAAATTATGTATGTATTTCTACAAAAAGTTCGCAATTATATACAATTAAGCTTTAAGAAGAGTTTAACTACTTCACTAGTGCTATAGCATCAATCTCAACAAGTGCATTTTTAGGTAGTGTTTTAACTGCAACTGTTGCACGAGCTGGCTTATGCTTTTTAAAAGCTTTTTCATAAACTTCATTGACAAGTGAAAATGAGTTCATATCTGTCAAAAAAATTGTTGTTTTTACCACTTTATTTAAAGAGCTATTAGCTTCCACTAAAACTGCCTCTAAATTTTTCATAACACATTCAGTCTGAACAATCACATCCTCATTCAAAAGCTCATCAGAGCCTTCAGGTGTAAGAGCTATCTGCCCTGAGGTATATACCATACCATTTACTACAACTGCTTGCGAATAGGGACCTATTGCCGAAGGTGCTTGTTTTGTTTGTACAAATTTCATCTAATTTTATCTCCTTAAATTTAATTACTAACTTTTATATTTTTCTATGATTTCCTAAATTAAAAAATAAGAAATTTTCTCAAATACTATACATTAGCGTATCTTATATTCTACATCCCAATGTGTAATTAGCATCTTAAAAACACGATAGAGATCTTCCACCTCTTTTCGCGATGTTCTCTCATTCACAGAGTGGATAGAGTCATTTTTTACACCAAATTCTATAACATCAACACCCATAGATGAGATAAAACGTGCATCGCTTGTTCCCCCTGCTGTTGAGTATTTAGGTGCTATACCTGTTATCTCTTCAATAGCTCTATCAATATGTTTTACTATCTTTGTATCTCTATTTGTATTAAAAGGGTAAGAACCTTGCGTTAGATGTAACTCATAATCCAGTCCATTGAGATGCTCTGCTACAAATGTAACAATGTCATGTTGTGTGGTTTTAGTATTGTTTCGTACATTAAACATCATCTGTAATTCATTAGGTGTAACATTAGTTACCTGCATGCCAGAGCGAATATCAGTAATAACAAACTTACTCGGTGCAAAAAACTCATCTCCACTATCTAAATCAATACCAGCCATATTACCAAGAACTTCTGCTATTTGATGAATAGGATTTTTAGCTTTTTCAGGATATGCGGCATGCCCTTGCTTACCTTTAAGTGTTAAATAGCCATTTATAGAACCGCGGCGTCCTACTTTTATAGCATCACCAAATCTCTCTTCACATGTCGGTTCAGCAATCACACAAGCATCAGGAAGCATCTCATTTTTCTTTAAAAACTCCAATACTTTCACTGTACCATTTATTGCTTCTCCCTCTTCATCTGAAGTAAGAAGAAGAGAGAGTGTACCCTTGAACTCTTTTGTCTCTTTTATGGCCTGTGTAAATGCAGCTACACCCGACTTCATATCTTGTGCACCACGACCATAGATATAGCCACCCCTTTCGACTGCGTCATATGGATCTGTATCCCAGCAATTACCAGCAGGGACAACATCCACATGACCAGCAAAACAGAGATGCTCACCCTCTGAAAACTTCTTATAGATAAAAAGATTTTTCACATCTGCTACATCCACACGTACAGCATTAAATCCCTTTAGGTACTCCTCTATAAAATCTAAAAGTCCACCATCATCCGGCGTTTCACTTTTTCTTCCTATGAAATATTTAAAGAGTTCTATAAGTTCCATTCTCTATTTTCCTGTTTTTAGAAGCCTTAGAGCTGTCTCTTCATCATCTGTTCTCATTAGCGACTCACCTACTAAAAATGCATCTACCCCAGCCTTACTAAGATCTTCAAGTTCTCCATGTTCATAAATACCACTCTCAGCCACAATAATCTTTCCATTTGGAATAAGAGGAATAAGATCATAACAGAGGTTCATATTCATCTCAAATGTCTGTAGATTTCTATGATTAATACCTATTATATCTGCACCAGCATAGATTGCTTTTACTAAGTCTGGCTTATCATGTACTTCAACAAGAGCTTCAAGTCCTAAGTCTCTTGCGTAGTTTAGAAGTTCTTTAAGCTCTTTTTTGGAAAGTGCTGTAGCAATAAGAAGAATAAAATCTGCACCATGAACCAATGCTTCTAAAACCTGATACTTGGATACTATAAAATCTTTACGTAAAAGTGGTACACCAACATAACGGCGAATACCACCGAGGTAGTCTAAATTGCCTTGAAAAAAGTGTGGTTCAGTTAAGATAGAAATAGCACTTGCACCTCCTCTTTCATAAGCCTGAGCGATAGCAATAGGATCAAAATTTTCACGAATAACTCCCTTAGAAGGGGAAGCTTTCTTAACTTCAGCAATAATTCTATATGGATCTTTCTCTGTCGCTTGTAAAAAAGGATAAACATCACGAGGGACTCTTGCATTAAAAGCGAGTGAACGTCCTAACCAGTCTAAGGAGAACTCTTTTTCACGTTTGACTAAATCCTCTTTTGTTTTTTTAATAATATCATCTAAAATCATTTTCTTTTTTCACCTTTTTGAATTTTTACACATCTATCAATAATTTTTTTATGCCCTAATACTTCTGGATCATCTCCACCCTCTAAAGTCAATACTTTTGTTATAATCTGTTTTGCCTTTTTACACTGACCTAACTTATAATATCCCCAAGCACGAGAATCAAGATAATAGACGGATTCTGGTTTGATTACCAAAGCATCATCTACAAAATGAAGTCCATCTTCAACATCTATATCATGCTCAATCATAATATACCCAAGATAGTTCAAGTATTTCGCATCTTTTTTCATGACTACAACATGCTTAAGTTTTTCAATAACTTTTTGCACCACTTTTTGTATTGTATGAACGCCATTTATCTCATACTCATAAATAGCACTCTGCCCTAAATAGTTAATATCTCCACTCTCTTCATAAAGTTTATCTGCTAGTTTATATGCTTTTTCATACTTCTTTAAAAAAACATAAAGTTGCAAAAGCACTTCATCATCACTTCCTGACTCTTCAAGGAAACTTATGAGAGAGAGATAGTCACCTTTATATGTGTATGTTTGAATAATCTTTTTTGCTATACTTTCATCTTTTTTATATTTATAGAGTCTTAAGTATGTTGAGAGTAATCCTTCTACATTATTATCATTACTGTAAAATGCGGCTAACCGATGACAAATCAACTCTGAACATCCCATCATTCGAGAGTGTGTCTCAAGATATGCTATAGCCTCTTTCTTTTTATCGAGATTAATATATAAGATAATGGACATTTTGTCAAGAATTTTTTCGTTATGCTCTTTTTCATAAGCACTCTCTAAATAACGAACTGCTAAATCAAACTCTTTTCGTTTTGTATAGATATCAGATGTTAGTAAATAGTCATTAGGTATTTTTGTTTTTGCTGCGAGGACTACAGAGAGCTTGATCGCTTCATCTAGTCTATTTTGCTCAAAGAGTGCAATAACTTTAAATCTAGCTAGTGTGACATCAAAAACAGTATCTTTACTTAAAGTATCTACTCTTTGTATCACCTTATTATACTTTTTTGCAAGAAGGTCATTTTGTATAGAACGATAGAAGTACTCTTTTTTTTTAGATTTTTGGTAGAGTATATTAAAAAAATTTGAAGCAGTTTTATAATCATGTAACTGCTCTGCACGAAGTGCAAATACAATATACATATCTTCTAATTCAAAAGTTTTTTCATTACTAACCACAGGATGTGGAGTATTCAAGATACAAGATGATAAAGTTAATAATAGGGTAATGAGAGAGATTACTTTAATCATCTATTATTCCTGGGCACTCTTCTTTTAACTCATCCACTCGTGTTTTAAAGTAGTCCCAAAAAGGGAAGCTTATGCACTGTGATGGACGAGCTTCATATATTTTACAGCCGTTTGATTCTCTATCATAAAAAATACACTCATAGGAACCCTCATAAACTTGTTCTTTTATTGAGTACTTATAGCCATGTTTAAAGAGATATTTTACTCCAAAATCATTAACACTTAGTTTTAAAAGGTCTGAAATTGTAAAAATTTCTTCCTTACTTACATAAATGTAACCACTCTCTCCTGTGCAACATCTCCCAGCACAAGTTACACAAGCATCTTGATTGAATGCATAAGAGAACCCCTCTTTTTTTATTATAGTTGACATTTTATACTCTGTGTATTAGATTTTTCGTAAACTTGTTTCGCCTCTTTTGATACTTCTGTACCTACCATCGCTATAATAGGAGGGTGTACTTTCATATAAGAGTTAGAACCATTTCGTGCGTGAATAAGTACTAAAGAAGCGGCCTTACTCTTCTTTGGGTGTATAAACTGAGCATCAACTATTCGCATTTTCACCTTCGATAAGGCAAGAGAGATCTCTGTAAATGCGAGAGGATCATAACAAAAGATAAAGTGAGAATGAGGTTTGAGTAAGCGCGATACCTGCTTAAAAAATGCATCTAATGGAAGATTTGTACTATACCTTGCACTGCGAAGCATCGCATCCTCACTCTGACGTACTCCCTCTGGATAAAAAGGTGGATTTGAAATAATAAAATCATACTTTTTTTGTAGCTCTAATGCTAAAAAATTCTCTTCATAAAGTTTATACTTTATAGAGTTCACTTCTGCATTCTTTTTTGCATAAGGTACAAAAGGAGCGTACTTCTCTACTGCCTCTAAAATTACTTTTTCATTATCTCTTGCTACTAATAGCCCTACTATACCACAGCCTGCTCCAACATCAAGTACTCTACCTTTAGGAGAAAAACTGTCTATAAAATTGTAAAGAAAAAGAGAGTCAGAGTTATAACAATAGCCGGACTCTGGTTGATAGAGTTTCATAATAAAAAAAGTGCCTTTTTGATATAATCTTGTAATTATACCAAATAAAGGCATTAAATGATTATTATTCCAGCACGTTTGGCATCTTCGCGTTTCCCTCAAAAAGTATTGGCAGATATTGGTGGGTTTCCTATGGTTGTTCGTACTGCAAAGAGAGTTGCACACCTTGACCGTGTAGTCGTTGCTGCAGATGATGAAAAGATCATAGCAGTTTGTAAAGAGTATGGCATTGAAGCGATGCTTACTTCTCCAACACATAAGAGTGGAACTGATCGCATTCATGAGTGTGCAAGTATTTTAGGACTTGATGATAATGAACTTATTATTAATATCCAAGCTGATGAACCTTTTATAGAACCTGATGTTGTAGAATCACTTATGAAAAAGCTTCAAACTCTTCAAAACAATAACACACCTTTTATCATGGGAAGCTGTTATAATGCTATCAACGCCGATGCTGCCATTGATCCTAATCTTGTTAAGGTTGTTCTTGATGAGATGGATAATGCTATTTATTTCTCACGCTCAACAATTCCTTATAATCAAGGTGGCGGAGCAAAATACTTTGGACATATAGGCATTTATGGATTTTCAAAAAAAAGTTTAAAAGAGTTCTGTTCTCTTAAAGATGCGCCTATTGAAGATATAGAAAAACTAGAACAACTTCGTGCCATCTATCATGGCAAAAAAATCACAATGGTAAAAGTAGCTTCAACTGGTTTTGGGATTGACACACTAGAAGATTTAGAACGAGCAATAGAGATATTTCTCTAAACTTTAATATTTTTTGACGTAGGAGACAAAGAGAGAAACACTTTCAACTAGAAAATTTTCTAATTGAAAGTAAAGAGTGCATTAACTAGATGTTATCACGGATTTCAAGAGCATCTACAAGTTTCATGTAAGCATCTTTATCTTTACGTTTAAAATATCTCATTAAACGCCGACGCTGACCAACAAGTTTAAGAAGTCCTAAACGTGATGCATGATCTTTTTTGAACACTTTTAAGTGCTCAGTTAACTCTGCAATTCTTGTAGTCAATAATGCAATTTGAACTTCACTTGAACCAGTGTCGTTTTCATTACGTCCGTATTTTGCAACAATTTCTTGTTTCTTAGCCGAATCTAAAGCCATAATAGCCTCCTGATGGGTATATTTATCTAACATTTACACTCACATGCAAAGTTGAAATGGAATTATAACCAAATATTTATAAAAAGTATAGATAGAGAACTTTTTTTAGCTATAATAAAAATTCAAAGTAACAAACTCAAAATTATTATAAAAGAAAAAATATGTTAATAACTCGTGCTAGTGAATATGCAATACTCTCTTTGATACTTCTTTCATCCTCTCCAGAGCCGATGGATAGTGAAACACTCTCACGTAAACTAAATATTCCTAAAAGTTTTTTAGCAAAAATACTCCAAGTACTCGCAAAAAAAGGACTTCTAAAATCATACAAAGGTGCAAAAGGTGGTTTTACTCTTGAGAAAGCTCCTTGTGAAATAAGTATGCTAGATGTAATGGCAATAGTAGAAGGCAAGGCACCCGCAGTCTTTGAGTGTGCTCCTTCTGAGAGTAACTGTCCATCTGATAGAGCAGATATCTGTTCTATTTGGCCATTTTTACACAAACTTCAGGGGAAAATAGACTCTTTCCTTAGTGCCCTTACACTTGCAGACATTATAGACGAATAGAGAAAGACTTTGGCAAAAAAACTCACTTTTAGAAAGCAAATTGGTACAACACTTAACTTTTTACTTGGACAAAGAGATCTTAGCATAGTTATTTTTGTTATGGCAATTCTTGCTATTATTATAGTTCCTCTTCCTTCTACTGTTTTGGATGTTTTACTAACAGTCTCTATGGCAATGGCTGTCCTTATCCTACTTATCTCACTCTATATTCCTAAGCCAACTGATTTAACTACATTTCCGACCCTTATTCTCATTCTTACACTTTTTCGACTCTCTCTCAATATCGCTACAACGAGAATGATTTTAAGTCATGGAAGTGAAGGACCTGAAGCGATGAGTGACATCATTACCTCCTTTGGTAACTTTGTTGTTGGAGGTAACTTTGTCATCGGTATTATTGTCTTTACCATCTTAGTGCTTATTAACTTTATGGTTATAACAAAAGGTTCTACTAGAGTTGCAGAGGTTGCAGCACGTTTTGTACTCGATTCTATGCCAGGAAAGCAGATGGCAGTAGATGCAGACTTAAATGCTGGTCTCATAGATGATGAACAGGCAAAAAAACGCCGTGCAGAGATCCTACAAGATGCCAACTTTTATGGAGCGATGGATGGTTCAAGTAAATTTGTCAAGGGAGATGCAGTTGCTGGTATAATCATTACTCTTATAAATATCATTGGTGGTTTCTTAATTGGGGTATTTCAACATGATATGGATGTCAGCGATGCAGCCGCAACTTTTACACTTCTAACTATTGGTGATGGACTTGTTGGACAGATCCCAGCACTTATTATTTCTACAGCAACTGGTATTATGATTACAAGAAGTTCTAGCGATGGAGACAACTTTGCAGAGGGAACTATCAATCAGATGGTTGGCAACTCAAAGATTATGATGATTGTTGGTTCTATTATGATTTTATTTGCTCTTGTTCCAGGTCTTCCTACTGCTTCTATGGGATTTGTTGGTATTTTATTTGCTATTCTTGGATGGGCTATCTATAAGTTTGATAGAGGAGAGCTCTCTATTTTAGATGTAGATAGACTCATTGGCACTAAGTCAAGAACAGAACTAGAACAAGCAAAGATGACACAGGAAAAAACAAGTGAGGAGATAGCACGAGAGGAGGAGGCAGCCTTAGAAGATATTCTCAAAGTTGAGATGCTTGAGCTTACACTTGGTTACCAACTCATCAAACTTGCAGATACACAGCAAGGGGGAGATTTACTTGAACGCATCCGTTCTATGCGTCGTAAAATTGCAGGTGACTTTGGATTTTTAATGCCACAAGTACGTATTCGTGACAACTTACATCTGCAACCTCAACAGTACCAGATACTCCTCAAAGGTATTAGTATAGGAGAAGGCACTATTCAACCTGATAAATTTCTTGCTATGAATAGCGGCATGGCAACAGGAGAGATAGAGGGTGATCCTACAAAAGAGCCTGCCTTTGGTCTTGATGCTTTGTGGATTTATCCAGATAATAAAGAAGATGCCATTATTAATGGTTATACAGTTGTTGATCCTTCTACTGTTATTTCTACTCATATGAGTGAACTTATCAAACGAAATGCTGAAGAGCTTTTAACTCGACAAGAGGTACAAGAACTTATAGATAAAATTAAAGATAGTTTCCCTGTTATTGTAGAAGATGTTATGAAAGTAGCAACAATTGGTCTTATCCAGAGAGTTCTTAAAGCACTTCTTCATGAAAAAATCCCACTTAAAGATATGCTGAGTATCTTAGAGACTATTGCAGATATTGCAGAGTTTACAAAAAATGTTGAACTTATTACAGAACAAGTTCGTGCAAAACTCTCTCGTGTTATCACACAGATATACTCAAGTGAAGATGGTGCTATAAAACTTCTTACTTTTGATACAGAAACAGAACAGATGCTTCTACAAAAATCTCAAGAGCAAGATGGCGTTCGTAATATTATGCTTAATGTTGGTGAGATAAATGGACTTATTCAAGCAACAAGCTCAAAAGCAGCAGAGATACTCCAAAAAGGAATTTCTCCCGTTATTCTCATAGTAGATCCACAACTTCGCCGTGGTATTGCTGAGATATTTGAGCGTTTTTCACTAGATGTTATTGTCCTCTCTCATGCTGAGATAGATTCATCTGCTACATTTGAAGTACTTGGATCAATAACTATAAATATTTAAAAATTTACACTATAAAGGAAAAAATTTGAATAATAGAACTATCTATCACCTCTCACATATAGATCTTGATGGCTATAGCTGTCAGCTTGTCATGAAATATACACCCTACAAAAAAGTAAACTTCAATGCCAATTACGGCCCGGAAGTAAAAGCAAAGCTCACTCTTATTCTCGATACAGTTCGGGCTCAAACATCTCCTGCACTTATACTCATTAGTGACTTAAACCTAACAGCAGAAGAGTCTGACTGGCTCAAACGTGAAGTAGATAGATGCAATACAAACAAAATAGACCTACAACTTACTCTGCTAGATCACCATGGAAGTGGTGCACAAAGTGCAAAGAGACATAAATGGTACTACCTCGATACTGAGCGTTGTGCTACAAAAATAGTCTATGACTATGTAAAAGATCATTTTAGGTTTAATGAGCCTACATGGATGCAAAAGTATGTAAATATCGTAAATGCAGTTGATCTTTGGAAAAAAGAGGAGCATGCCAACTTTGAGTATGGAAAAGTATGTATGCGTTTAATAAACGAGACAAGAGAACTTAATCGTATAATGTTTGCTAACGAAGATAATAGCTATAAGCTTACACTCTTAGAAGAAGCAGTAAAATTCATTGATAAAGAGGATGCTCCTATTGTTTTAGATGAGCAGATTTACTTTATAAAAAAAGCCTTCTTTCAGCGTACAAAAAATGATACACTAGATAATCTATCAACTCATTTTGTTGTGGCACTTTTAGGATCTCAAAGAGAAAAAAACACTATCTACTACAAAGGGTACAAAGGGTATCTCTCTTATGCTGTTGGAAATACTTCTATAGTAGGAAATGGTTTCTTAGTAGCTTACCCAGAGTATGATTTTATCGTGGATGTCAGTTTTAAAGGGGCTATTAGCTTACGTGCTGAAGACAAAGTAAGTGTCGCTCAAATCTCAAAAGAGTGGGTAAATGGAGGGGGACATCCAAATGCAGCAGGTGGAAGAATCCCACACTTTAAAGAGCAGTATAGCTACGAAAAAGTAAAACAACAGATTGAAGATATTATCAATGATAAAGAGGCGATACATGGTGCACTTGAGTGGAAAAGAGAGGAGTAACTTTTCTCTTAGTTGTTTTGAAAGTATCGCTCTATGCCATTAGCAAAACCAATTGCCATAGAGTCTTGATACTTAGAATTTACTAATCTTCTTGCCTCTCTTGGATGCGTAATAAATCCAACTTCTACAAGTACTGCAGGCATTTGTGCACCTACTAAAACCCAAAATGGACCAGAACGTACACCTGCATCTTTGACATTTTTAAAGCGTTTACTCAATGTTCCTAATGCACTTCTTTGTAAATCAATGGCAAGTTTATTTGCTGCTACTATATTATGAGTATTTAGAGTATTTAAAAAACTCTCTTTGCCATAAAAGTTCATATCTTTAAGATCTGCCTTATTCTCACTTGCTGAAACTCTCTTGGCACGAGAAGAACGTGACTTATCAAGAAAGTAGCACTCTAGTCCATATGCTTTTTTTGCCGACTTTTTGTCCACAGCATTTGCATGAATACTAATAAAGAGATCTGCATTTTTTTTATTCGCAAAGCGTGTACGATTTCTTAGCTTTATAAATTTGTCTGAATCTCTAGTCATATAAACAGTATATCCACGAGCATGTAAGATTTTTTTTAATCTTTTTGCTATTTGTAGAACAACAACCTTCTCTTTATAGTTCTTGTACCCAATTGCCCCAGGATCTTTACCACCATGTCCAGCATCGATCACAATTATTTTATTTCTAACTCCTCTAGGAGAAGTAACTGCTTGATATTTTGATGAAACTAAAGAGGATTTTGCCTTAAAAACTCTCTCTTTTTTGATATTTTTTTGTGCAATAGATGCAAGTTCCTTTTTATAGTGTGAAATATCGATATGAAGCTTACTACCACTTTTAACTATACCAACAAGTGCACTATATTTTAAGGTGGTATCTTCATTTATTAATGCTCGAAGATAAAGATGTTTAAAGTCATTATAAGCACGGAACTGATCACTTTTCTTTGAAGCATTGATGAAGGAGTTTGCACGTTTAAGAATCTCCTTATCACTAAGAGCACTCAATGTGAGTACTAAAAGAAAAAGAACAGAGAGTACACGTAACATCTAAAAACTATTCACCTTGCATAAGTTTATTTATAAGTTCTTCTACTGTGATAATTTCATTAAGTCTATAACCATTTGTTCCAGAGAAGAAGAGTCCAGTCTCAAGGTTGCCCTCATAGGCATCAGAGAGTCTATCAGCTATACAAAACCCAACTACTTTTGCCTCTTCACCACGGTTACAAGGTGCAACACAATTGGAGATACATTTAATAGCAGGTCCCTCACGTTTTTCTACCATACGAGTAAGATTTGTAACAACACCTTGTGCTGGGTAACCAACAGGAGAACTCATAAGCTGAATATCCTCTTTTTTGGCTTCTAAGAGTACTTTTTTAAGGTTTGCATGTGCATCACATTCAAAAGTTCCAATAAAACGTGTTCCCATCTGAACGCCACGAGCACCAAGAGTCATCATCTCTTCAATGTCAGACTTATCCCAAACGCCACCAGCGGCAATAACTGGAATATCTCCCCACTCTGCTGCTTCTTCAACTACGGGAGCTACAATATTTTCTAGTTGATTCTCTTCCATTTTGCACTGTTCATAAGTAAAACCTTGGTGACCACCAGACTTAGGACCCTCAACTATTACCGCATCAGGAACTCTTTCATAACGTTTTTTCCAGCGTTTACAGATGATTTTGAGTGCCTTTGCAGAAGAGACAATAGGCACAAGAGCAACATCTGGATACCCTTGAGTAAACTCAGGCATATTTGTAGGCAAACCAGCACCAGTAATAATAATATTAATTCCTGATTCACAAGCATCAGTTACTACACGTCCATAATCATTGATGGCATAGAGGATATTTGCGGCTAATGGCTTATCACCACAGATACTACGAGCACTTTTTATAATAGCGCGAAAGCCCTCTTTTGAGTAAAAGTTTGCCTCACTTAAAGGACGATTAGCAACAAGCTTTTTTGCGAACTCTTTATTTTTATAGTACCCAGTTCCCACAGCAGAGATAACACCTAAGCCACCCTGTAATGAAACATTACCAGCAAGTTGATCCCAGCTAATTCCAACACCCATTCCACCTTGAATAATAGGCTTTGGAATTGTATATTTTCCGATTTGTAAAGAGTTAAAGCTCATTAGTTTACCTTTAGTTTTGCAAATTTTCTTTTTCCAACTTGAAGAAGATACTCTCCAGTTGTAAGTACTAACTTTTCATCAGTCACTTTTTCTTGGTCTATTTTAACGCCACCTTGCTTAATATCTCTTCTAGCTTGAGATGTTGATGGCTCCATGTTACAATCTAGCAGTGCTTTTGCTATCCATACCTCACCATCACAAGTAAACTCAGCGATATCTGTTGGAGTTTGGCTCTTTGCATGTACTTTATCAAATTCTTCTTTTGCAGAGGAAGCCTCTATATCTGAATGAAAACGAGTAGTTATCTCTAATGCTAATGCCTCTTTTACTTTTTTAGGATGCAAAGAACCATTACTTACACCAGACTTAAGATCTGTAATCTCATCAAGAGTTTTTGTACTTAAAAGCTCATAGAAACGCCACATTAACTCATCTGAAATACTCAGTACCTTTCCAAACATATCATTAGGAGTATCTGTTACACCAATATAGTTTCCAAGAGATTTACTCATTTTTTGAACGCCATCGAGCCCTTCCAAAATAGGCATCATAAGCACTGCTTGTTGCTTTTTAATATCATAAGATTTTTGAAGTTGACGTCCCATAAGAAGATTAAACTTCTGGTCAGTTCCTCCTATCTCTATATCTGAAGCTAAATGTACAGAGTCATACCCTTGTAAAAGTGGATACATAAACTCACTTACTGCTATTGGCGTTTGTGAGGCGTAGCGTTTAGAAAAATCATCACGCTCTAGCATACGAGCAACTGTAAGGTTTGATGCAAGTTGTAGCATTCCTACAGCACCTAGATCGTCTAGCCACTCATTATTGTAAACAATATCTGTTTTTTGTTTATCAAGAATTTTAAACGCCTGTGTTGTATAGGAGTGAATATTTTTAACAATTTCCTCTTTTGTGAGTACTTTTCTTGTAACATTTTTCCCTGTGGGATCACCTATCATCGCGGTAAAAGAACCTATAAGAAACTGCACTCTAGCACCATATTTTTGGAAAATTGCAAGTTTCTGCAAAAGTACGGTATGACCTAAGTGTAAATCTGGAGCAGTTGGATCAAAACCTGCTTTGACTGTATATGTTTTTCCCTCATCAAAGTATGCTTTTAAGAGTTTTTCTATTCTCTCTCTGTCTATTATCTCAGCAGTTCCTCTTTGGATCTCTCTTAGTGCTTCTTGTATCATTGTATCTCTATTCTCCATATGTTAAGTCGTTCTATATGCATCATCAGTTCGTATAAGATCTATGACTTTTATTTTAGTCTCTATTTTAACACGTAATGCATTAATATCTCCCTCTTTTGCTTCAAATTCTAACTCACAATACTTTATATACTCTTCACTCTCTTTCCCTAACTCAATAGTACTAATATCAATATTAAGTCTTGCTAAATACGCTAAGAACTCAGCAAGTGCACCTTTTTCATTATGTAGTGAGGCTATAAGCTTATAGTTATAGAGTTTCGTATGTGCCCACTTTATAAAAACCATAGGAACTTCTTCTTCAAGCTTCTTTGTTGCGATACTACAAAGTTTATGATGTACATTTATCCTATTTTTATCTAAAAATCCCAAAAGTTCATCACCTGATTTTGGATGACAGCAGTAATCAAAAACAACATCATTTATACTCGATGTGGAGTAAATATCTAATCCAGCGATAGATATTGATTTGAGTTTAAAACGATGTCTGCTAAGAAAACTTCTAAAACGACTATTTTTATTGATATCTGCTACATAACGATGAATTATATTTTTAAAGCTCTCTAAATCATTAGTAATATTTGCAATACCTTCACAACAGTTTTCTTGAAACCATTCAGAGACCCTATGGGCATTCAAACTCATAGCAGTTGCCACTATATTTATAGCAGCTTTACTATTTATCTCTCGCATTCTTGCATTGCAGCTAAGCTTCATGTTTGTTTTTGCTTTAGATGTTTTTACAGCATCTATCCATGAACAACGTGTAATCATCTCTTCACCTGTTATAACTTTCACAATATCACCATTGTTGAGCTCAGTAAGGAGAGAAGATTTTGTTTTATTAACTAATCCAGAGAGTGCCTTGTTCCCAACTTCAGAGTGTACTGCATACGCATAGTCAAGTAAGACTGCTCCACGAGGAAGGGTAAAAGCATCACCTGTTGGAGAGAAAACACTAATATCCTCACTGTAGAGATCATTTTTTATAAGAGCATAAAAATCTTCTACAGACTCATCTTGATACTGTAAGTTATCGAGCCAGTCAAGCTTAATTGAGTTACAACCACTCTTATATTTCCAGTGTGCTGCAACACCTAACTCAGCAGTTTTGTGCATATCATAAGTACGAATCTGTACTTCAAAAATAGCAGTATTATAGAAAACACTAGTATGGATTGTCTGGTAACCATTATCTTTTGCGACAGCAATATAGTCTTTAAAACGCGAAGCAAGTGGACGAAAATGAAGATGGATTAATCCTAAGATGTTGTAACATTTGACAGGATCTTTTGTTAAGACTCTCAATGCTAAAAGATCAAGTACTTCATCTATACTTATACCTTTTCGTTGCATCTTCAAGTAGATAGAGTAACGGTGCTTCACACGAGAAAGTACTTCAAAATCATCTTCACAAAAACCATTTTGTATAAGTAACTTTGAAATAGCTACTTTAAAATCGTTCAGTTTGAGTTCTATTGCATGATAATTAGTATCAAGATAGTTATCTATTTGATGTTTTTGCTCTTTGAAAAGATATGAGAAACTTAAATCTTCAAGTATATTTTTTAAAAAAGAGATACCAAGTCTATGAGCTATAGGAGCATAAACAACAAGAGTCTCTTCTGAAATACGTTGCTGTTTATATTCTGCTAAAGCATCAAGAGTAAGCATATTGTGTAGTCTATCACAGAGCTTAACAACCAAAACACGGACATCCTCTATACTTGCAATCAGCATCTTTCTAAATGTAAGTGCAGAAACGACGAGCTTCTCATTTGAGTGTGAAGGGATAAGCTCACTATCACGTATAATATCAATCTTTGTCAATCCATCTACTAAATGTGCAACATCTTTACCAAAGAGCTCCTTTATATCTTTTACAGTAGTAGGAGTATCTTCGACAATATCATGCAAAAGTGCAGCAATAGTCATAGATTCATCAGCACTAATAGAGGCAACAATAGAAGCAACAAGAATAGGGTGAATAATATAAGGTTCGCCAGATTTTCTAAACTGAAGCTTATGCGCTTCTATGGAGTACTCTAGTGCCTTTTGTAAAAGAGGAGTGGAGTTAATATGTGAAAAAAGATAGCTAATAGAGGCATCAACATCATGAAGATGTTTCACCTTTTCTATCTCTATGCAACTTAACCCCAAGAGAGTTATTTCTCTATATCAGCAAAGCCTTTTACCACGATGAGGCCCTCTGCAATTTCCATAAGTGCTAAATCAGCAGACTTAATTGCACTCGCATTTACATTGAGTTTACTCTGTGCACCATTCTCTAGTTCATCACATCTTTTAGCTACGGCAAGTGCAAGTTGATAACGATCCATATTTTGGTTAGCAGTTAATATTTTTGCTGTTAATTCTTCTGTTTTCATTCTTTTTTTTCCTTTTATTTTACTATTGAGCAATTACTCATGTTACCATTTAAGATATCGAGAAGATTTCCCTCTTTGGACATATCACATACTATGATAGGAAGAGAGTTATCTTTTGCTAAAGCGATAGAAGTATCGTCCATTACTTTAATATGATCTTGAAGTGCTTGGTCATATGTAAGTTCATCGAGTTTGACTGCATCACTAAATTTTGCTGGATCTTTATCGTAAACGCCATCAACCTTAGTTGCTTTTATGATTACCTCTGCTCCAATCTCTACTGCGCGAAGAGTCGCTGCAGTATCTGTAGTGAAGAAAGGATTACCAGTTCCTGCTGCAAAAATAACAACACGACCTTTTTCTAAGTGACGTACAGCTTTACGATTAATGTAAGGTTCAGCAATCTGTTCCATCTTGATAGCAGTTTGCATACGGACTTCAAGTCCAGTATACTCACATGCCTCTTGCATCGCTACAGCATTAATAACAGTTGCAAGCATACCCATATAGTCACCAGAGGTACGTTTAATAATGCCATCTTGAGCAGCAGTTACACCACGAATGATATTTCCACCACCAATTACGATACCAACCTCAATACCAGTATTTATAAGAGACTTAATCTCCTCCGCAATATACTTTAAAATCTTTGTATCAATTCCATGACCTACTTCACCAGCAAGAGCTTCACCTGAAAACTTTACTAAAACACGTTTCTTAGCCATGCATATACCTTTTATATTGAAAATCCTTGAATTATAGTGAAAAATCTCTTTAAATCTGCTTTGAGCATTGTATAATGCCTCTAAAAATCACAATTCTCTAAAAAATTTAATTTTATTTTGTCTCTTTTTAATAATATTTAGTATTTTGAGCCACTTGCAGATTATCACAAAAGCAGCTAATTTCAGATAAGTTATAATTTTTTACAAACAAAAATTTAATAGAAAAGAGATTCAACTTATGTCTAAAATTATATCAACTCTATCAAAAATGTGGCTTAAAGTAGTCAATCTTGGAAACGATAATGCCCTTAAAGATGCAACGATTTTCCATTGTAACTTTAAGGACATCATAACAAAGTGTAGTAGAGAAATAAATGCCCTCGGTTTTTTTAGAACTATTCTGATAGAATATCAGTAAGAAGTTTAAAGAGTAGAAAAACTGCTAAAGGCATTTATTTCCATACTTGACCGTTATAAGCCACTTGACAAAATTTTTTATTTGCACTACAATTGTATCTACAAAAAAAGAGTTAAAGGTTTATGATTATGAAACAAGCAATTAATATTAGATTAGAAAAAGATGTCGTACAAACTCTTGATGAATATGCACAAGAACTTGATAGAACAAGAACAAGTCTTGTTGAAAAAGCTATAGAATTATATTTTGATAAATTAGATGAAATGATAGCAGACAAAAGAATAGATAATTTAAAAGCTGGAAAAACCACACTTATTCCATTAGAAGAAGTTTTTAAAAAAGCTGGGATAAATGTATAAAATTGCATTTGATAAAGATGCTGAGAAGGAATTTTTGAAATTAGATGTACAAACACAAAAACTTGTTGCAACAAAAATTTTAGATTTAAAAAATGGGAATTTTTCAAATGATAAACAACTTAAAGGTAAACACAAAGGAAAGTTCAGAAAAAGAGCTGGCAATTATAGAATTATTTATTTAAAAGAGAATGATTATTTAGTAATTTCAGTCATTAGAATTGCTCACAGGAAAGAAGTTTATTAAGCTTATAACTTAACTTTCGCACCTAATTTTGTCAAAAAAATCCTTTAAGATAATATCCCCAGAAAAACAAACCACTTAATAAAACATTCTTATTTCAAATGATAAAATAAGAACTATGCCAAAAACAGATTTTCATATTATACCTCATATTTTTTAATTAAGTCATCTTTTAGAAAATTGTCTTGATTTTTAGGAG
>JAICBP010000082.1:199819-209199 GCA_021766785.1 Sulfurimonas sp. endosymbiont of Alviniconcha boucheti | reverse complement strand
TAAAATTCAATCACAAAAGGTTTATGATGAAAAAAAATGTTCTTTTTCTCTGTACTGGAAACAGTTGTCGCTCTATCATGGCAGAAGCTCTCATAAATGCTAAATTAGGGAAGTTTATCGCAGCTCAAAGCTCTGGTGTCAAAGCGACTAGTAGAGTAAACCCAACCGCTCAAGCACTACTTAAGAAACAAGGTTTATGGAGAGAAGAGTATCACTCTAAAGTTATAGAAACAGTTTTAGATACCTCTTATGATCTTGTTGTCACTCTATGTGACAATGCAAAAGAGACTTGCCCCATATTTCCAGAGACTACTAAAACTATTCATATAGGTTTTGAAGATCCAAGTGGAAAAGCAGATGAAGAGTATGTAAAAACTTTAGAGTGTATCAATGCAAATCTTTTACCAATAATAAAAAAGGAGTTCGGCTTATGAAAATAGAAGTACTAGGCACAGGATGTAAAAAATGCAAAGAGTTAGAGATGACAGTAAAACAAGCTATAGCAAAAAGTGGTAAGTTTATTCAACTTGAAAAAGTAGAAGATATTGCAAAGATTATGGAGTACCAGCTAGTAAGTACTCCAGGTCTTGTTATAGATGGCAAAGTAGTGAGTACGGGAAAAGTACTTAGTGTGAATGAAGTACTAGAGTTTATAATGGGAGAAAATACTTTATAAGTACAAATGAAAAACGGCTTATAAGGTTAAAGGGGTTACCATGTGGCAAGCAACAGTCAATTATTTAACACTAGATCTGCTAGGCTTGAGCGGACATCTTGAAAAAAGTATCAACTTTTTCATTTATGATACTATTAAAATATGGTTTTTACTTATCACCATTATCTTTACTGTCTCCTACCTGAGAACCCACTTCAACACAGAGTATGTTAGGGCACATCTTCAAGGTAAATCTGAGCTCTACGGAAATGTTTTAGCCGCACTTTTTGGTATCATCACTCCCTTTTGTAGCTGTTCAGCTATTCCCCTATTTTTAGGGTTTGTTCAAGCTCGTATCCCTATTGGTGTGACCTTCTCTTTTCTCATCAGTTCACCTATGAACAACGAAATAGCAATCGCCCTACTCTTTGGACTCTTTGGTTGGAAAATTACCGTTATTTATATCGGGTTTGGGCTTTTAGTTGCAATTGTTGGAGGTTTTACTATAGGTAAGTTTGGTATGGAAAAATATATACTTATGGATGTCAAACCTATGGAGGGCGAACTAGAAGAGGTGAAGATTTCTCTTACTGTAAAAGAGAGAGCAGAAGAGGCTTATAGATATACTATCGATATATTCAAACAGATTTATCTCTATATTCTCATCGGGGTTGGTGCTGGTGCTATCATTCACGGATATATTCCAGCTACTTTCATAGCAGAGTATGCAGGAGGAGATAATCCATTTGCCGTTTTAGCAGCAGTCATCATGGGAATCCCGATCTACTCAAATGCGTCAGGTGTTATGCCTCTAGTGGAAGTGCTTACACAAAAAGGTATGCTTCTTGGGACTGCTCTCTCATTTATGATGGCAGTAACAGCGCTCTCTCTACCAGAAGCTATGATACTTAAGAAGATACTTCATATAAAACTTATCGCCACCTTCTTTTGTATCGTAGGATTTGGTATTGTTTGTATAGGTTATCTCTTCAATTTTATCTTAAGATAGAAAGAGATTTATCCTTGAAGAGAATTTAAAAATCATCATCCCTATCAAATTCATCTAACTCTTTTTGATAATCTTGAGCATCTTTTTGATCTTGTATAGCTTGTAACTCTGCATCACTCATAAATAATTTCTTAATCTTTTTAGTAAAGACTGTCCTATCCTTAAGTTTTGTAAAATAAGAATATGTTCCAAAAAACATTGCAAAGAGAGTAAAGGAGAGGATAATCTTCTGCACTAATGTAAATTTTTGTACAGGATCTTTTATCTGTATCTCACAAACGCCACCTGGGCAGTATTTAGGATTTTTACGATTGAACCATTCAAACATTTTACACCCTAAACATATACCAAAAGCTGACTCTAAGAAGAGAAGTGTCATACAGATTAAACAGACAAGTACTTTAATAGGATTTGGTTGAAAATCTATAACAAGATAGTAAAACATTGGATAAGCTAGTATAATCCCAAGAGACCATGCAAAACGTTTTTGCGCTGCTCCAACATACTCAGGCTTTTGATTGCGAACAAAAAATCTTCCAAGAAGTAGAGAGGGAGAGTATCTTGGTTGTATGACTCTTATAGTAAAGTCAATAGCGAAAAAGCTTACAAAAAACTTTGAGAAAATAGCAGTTCCAAGCATAACACCATTAGTCAGCCCAATAAAAGCACCAACAAATAAAATACCTGCTGCCGCTCTGGCCTCTCTCTCATTTAAAACCCTTACCTCGTATCCATGAACTTTTTCTCCATAAGCAAATAACTCTTTCATATTTATTTAGTACCTTTTTTATCAAGAATATAAGCATACATAGGAACATATACAAGCGTTAAAAGTGTTCCTACTAAAAGTCCACCTATAGCAACATCAGCAAGAGGGCTAAGACGTTCAAGTCCTACAGCTTGCTCTAAAGCAATAGGTATCATTCCAGCAATCGTTCCAAATGCAGTCATCATAACAGGACGAAAACGTACACGAACAGCCTCTTGTGCGCTCTCAAAAGGAGATGCACCATTCTCTCTATAACTCTGATAGAAATCTATAAGCAGCACCGCATTTTTGATAATAATACCAAAGAGAAGTAGTACTCCTAGGAGCGAAGGCATACAACTTGGTTTACCAAAAAGTAACATTCCCCATGAAGCTCCAATCATAGACAGAGGAAGAACAAGAATCATGACAAACGCCATTCTTACAGACTTGTAAATAGCAATAAGTGACATTATGAGAACAATAACTCCAAGACCAATAGCTTTTCCCATACGTTTAAAACTATCATTTATCTGTGCTATATCTCCAGTCTGCTCTATCTGAACATCTGCAAGTTTAGCATTTTTAAGAGCCGCAACTGTATCATCTGTTAAGTGAGTTACTGGACGTTTTGCACGGTAACCATTTATATCAACACTATAGAGAAGTTTATCTCGCTCAATCCTTGCAAATGTTAGATGGCGTTTGAGTGTTGCTATAGCACTTAAAGGTACCTCTCCTTGTGGAGTAGCTATTGGTAAGAGTCTTAGTGTCTCTATATTTTGAGAAAATTTACCTTTTAAGTAAATCCGTACATATTGTGTATTCATCGACTCTAGGTTAGCATTTAAACCTACTACTTCTCCTTTTATAGGCATCTGCATTGCTATTTGGTAGGGTGTGATACCATAACTTAAGGCTTTATTTTCATCGATGTCTAGTTCAACTTCCATATAATCTTTATCCCAACTTGTTGAGATAGAAGTTAGTCCATGTACATCTTTGATGGCGTTTGCAACGGTATGAGAGAGAGCAGGTAAGTTCTCAACATATGGAGAACTCACACGAATATCTACAGTTGCTTTTATACTAGAGAGTGCGGTTGCACCAAAATCATAAACATCATTACGTTTTATACCTTTTAGAGTTGCGAGTTTATCGCGAATCATATCTTCAAGTTCCCAGATAGTCTTTTTTCTTTCAAAGCGATTTACTGCATTTATAGTAATCGTTGCACTTGATGGGAGGTTACCTGAACCCAAAGAGAGTACACCTGGTTCAGTACCAAACGCCACTGAGCTCATTTTTACCCATTTTTGCTTATCGAGCCATGTTAGAAATGGACGGATATTTCTCTCTGCTACATCTACAGTATCATTTGAACTAAAGCCTACTTCTACTTTGATAATACCAGTATCCATAGGAGGCATAGCATCTTTTCCAATAGTAGGCATGATATTTTTAAGACTAAGCATTAAAACAGCTATAACACCCATGGTAAGCATTATGCGACGGAGGAAACGAAACTTCCCATTTGAAAATTTTATTACTCCTACATAAGGGGCAACTAACCTTCCAAGAGTATTTTGATAAAACCACTCAAAACCATTTTCTACCTTTGTTTTTCCAACACCATTTTTATAAAGCTTTTTTGATAGTAGAGGTATAAAAGTTATAGAGAGAAACCAACTCACACCAAGTGCGATAATAAGTGTCTCTATAAGAGGCTTAAAGATTTTTTCTGGAAAACCACCAACAAACATAAGAGGAAAGAGGATAGCTACAGTTGCAATAGTTCCTGCAAAAATAGGTGTTAGAACCTCTTTTGTCCCTTGAAAGATAGCATCTTCAAGATTTTCATGCCCCTCTTTGAGATGGCGTTCAATATTTTCTAATACCACCACTGCATCATCGGTAAGCATACCAAGTGCTAGGATAATTGCAGTATAGATAACGATATTTAACTCTCCCCCAGTTAGCCAAATAATAGCCATAGTTGAGAAAAAAACCATAGGAATAGAAAGCCCTGCCGCTATAATCGCACGAAAATTTCCTAAGAAAATCATAATAACAATAAGTGTATAAATAACTGCATCTCGAAGTGCTTCAAGCATATTATTGTTTGCTTGTTCTATAAGATCTCTTTGTGTATCACTGATAGCAAACTCAATATTTGGATACTTTACTTCAAGTTTTTTCATCTCAGCACGAGTTGCCTTACTAACATCAAGAACACTTCCACCTGGAGCTCGTTGTACAGCTAATGCAATAGCATTTTTACCATTTCCTATATAGCCACTTGTTCGTTTTTTATAGCTCCACTTCACATCTGCAATATCACTTAAACGAACATTTGGCATAATCTTTAGCTGTTTAAGTTGTTCAACATTGTCTCTCTCACCATAAACAGTAACCGTATAAAAGTCATTATCACCTTTTAAAAATCCTATAGGCATATCACGATTAAGTGTAGAGATAGCTTTGGTGATACTCTCAAAGTTTACACCATAGCGTTTAGCTTTGAAAGGATCTACTTCTATGTTTACAGTACTCTCATATCCACCAAAAACCTCTACATTTCCTATGATTTTATTACTCAGCATATGAGGTTTTATGAAACTATCTGCTATCTTTCTTATATCTGCTAGTGAGATGTTTTTATTTTTTGGAGTGAGTGAAATAACATCTACAGGAAGTGTAAAATCTCCAGCTGTATAGATTGCTGGATTTATACCTGAAGGAAGTTTTGCTTTAGCAATACTCAGAGCATTAGCGACATCAACTGCTGCGGCGTTTAAACCCTTCTCATAATCAAATTCAGCTTTTACTATAGAGTAGTTCGCAACATTTATACTACTTACATCCGTCACAAGTCCTAAACGAGAGATCTCTTGTTCTATAGGTTTAGAGATTGTAGAAGCAGCGACTTGAGCAGTACTTCCTGGAACTTGAGTGATGACAATAACCTGTGGAGGATTTGCATCAGGAAAGAGGTTCTTAGGAAGTGATACAAGTGCAATAATCCCCATAAGAAAAAATGCTGCAATAACTGAATAAAGCAGATAAGGACGTCTGTAAAAAAATTCAAACATCGCTTACTCCTTGATACTCAGTGCATAGCCACTAAGAAGTTTGAGAAGAATATCTGGCTTTGCAATAACAAGCTTTTTACCCTCTATGTTATCAGAAACGACGACCCCCTGTTGAGCACTTTGTAAAATATGTACTTCTTGAGGTACTGCTTTCTTTCCATGCACGACTAAAATATAAGTTTTTCCATTACGATTTAAAAGAGCATTAAACGGAAGCTGTATCCCTTTTTTATGATAAGTGATCACATCAACTTTTATTCTATCGCCGCTAATAAGTTTACTATTTCCTGTATAGACTTTATACTCTGCTAAACCATGAAAAGTACTTCCAAGAGGCATAGCACTATACTCTTTATTGTTAAGAATTACTCCCTCTACAGAGAGGTCTGTTGGTACACGTAGCATGATGTAGAAATCATTCTTTGAGTTAATAGCTAAGAGTGGATGACCTGCTACACTCAGTGTTCCTTTACTCGCGAAAGTTTTTGCGATGATACCATTAACAGGAGAGATGATAGTTGCATAAGAGAGGTTATTTTGTAACTCTATCTCTTTTTGTTTAAGTGCATTCAAATTTGCCTCAGCACCCGCTATCATAGTTGCCTCTTTTTGAGACTCTTCTATAGAAGCACCCCTCACTTTTAATAAATCAAGTGTGCGCTTGTGTGTAGCTTTTAAATTCTCTAAGGTAATTTGTGCTGCTACCATCTGCTCATTAACACTTTTAAGAGAACTTTTAATATTTGTAATATCAAGTTTGACTACTACTTCTCCTTTTTTTACATAAGAACCACTTGGTGTGATTGATAAGACTCTTGCTGCTATACGAGGAGCAAGCTTTACATCCTTATCATTAGCCACTTCTGCTAAGAAGGGAAGTGTGAGTTCAACATTAGCTTGTTTTGGTGTAAATGTTGAAACTACTATTGGGTAAATTTTTGCTATTGGCAGTGCAGCATCTTTTGCTCTTGCCTTTTTAACAGCTTTAACGCCACCTACTACAAGTCCTACGACTACTACTACACCTATTATTATCTTTGTATATTTCTTCATTTTACCATCTCCTCAATATTATTTGCATAGATTACAGCTAACTCCATAAGAGTTTGCCACTTTTGTGCTTTGGTTTTATAGAGCTTTGCTGATGCATCAATTACATCATCCTCATAGCGTAAATACTCTTCAGTTGAAAGTCTTCCATTTGTATAGTTAACTTTTGCTATTTCAAGTAACCTCTCTTTATCGACTACACTCTTTTGTGAAAGTTTAATAGAGCTTTCTAAAAGAGTCATAGTTTTTTGTAGCATTATTGCTTTTGACTTAAGTACCTCTTCGAGTTTCTCATACTCTAGTTTATCTTTATACATCTGCATTTTAGATTTTTTAATCTCTTGATAATTTTCCATAGCAAGAAGTGGAATGTTTAGCAATAGACCTACATTTCCATATGTTTCACTTACATTTTCGTTATTATTGTAAGCTTTTGCTTGAGAGAAATAGTAACTCCCATAGGCAACTAAACTTGGATAAAGTTTCTCTTTTTGTGCATCTATTTCAAGTTTATTTGCATCTATCTTGAGTTTGAGTGGAGTGAGAGACTCTAGTATATCTGAAGTATGAACTGCACGTACTTCTTGCATCGGAATTGGTCTATTAAGTGTGATACCCGTAAGAGAACGGATACGATTTATAAGTTGTTCTTTTTGTAGTGCAAGAGAATTTTTCATCATCTTTAACTGGTTAAAACGATCATCTATTATGTAAAGAGCTGATACTGGGGCACGGCCATTGTCTATTTTTATCTTGATGGTTTTTTCTGTTTCAAGAAGAAACTCTTTTTTCTTATCAAGTGACTTTTCTAACTCTATTAAGTAAAGATAGTTCGCATTTGCACCAACAATGACAGCTTCATTTTTTAAAAGATTTATCCTCTTTTTTGCTTTGACACTCTTTTGCATCTTTTTTGCTTTATCAGACATGGTGTATATAGATTTAACAAAGAGTGGCATAGTGAAGTTTATCCCTTCACTAAATCTATTTTGACTGAAAGGTTGTGCTGGTTTTGATGGATCAGCGAGAAGTTTTGCATTAGTTTCTGGTGATACAGGTATCATTCCTACTGGTTCTGTTGTGTAGTCATACTTCGCAAAGAGATTTACTGTAGGATAGAGCTTGGCGTTTGCTATCTTATTTGCTACCTCTGCCTGCTTGACTGCCATCTCATCAGATTTTGTTTGTGCATGCTCTTTGAGTGCAGAAAAAAGATCTGGTAGGCTTGTGGCACTGAGCAGGAGTGGAAGGCTTAGAGCGAGAAATGATTTTCTTAACATTGTAATCCTTTTATAATTTTTTCAGAGAGTGACTCTGTGATATTTCTAAATTGTGGGTCAAGAGTTATAGTTTCATTTTGAGCAAACTTTGCTATTTTTTCACGAAGAGGTTTTGTCGTGTGATAAGAGATTAGAGGTGTAACTATCATCATTTGCACAAGAAAAGCTGACTCCTCTTTAAATATTCCTTCTTGTACACCAGTGTACAAAATATTTACAAGTTGCTTAATTGATCGAGAAAGTTGCTCTATACACTCATCAGGAATTGTTCTTGATCCATTAGCGATTTCGCGTGCAAAAATAGCACTGAAGTCAGGATTTGAGATAAGAAATTCACCAAAAGTATGTATATAGGATCGAAGTCTTTCAACCGCACTACCTCTTTGTGTGGACTCTTCTATCCTCTTTGCTAATGCAGTAAATTCAGGAGACACAACAGCCTTATAGAGAGTTGCTTTATCCTTAAAATGATAATAAATAGCAGGTTTAGTAATAGAGCACTCTTTAGCTACAGACTCTAAACAAGTGAGCTCATAACCTAGTTCTGAAAATAATTTTCGTGAGTGCTGAATTATCAACTCTTTTTTTGAAACTTTTGCCACTTCTATCTGTCCTTACTAAACGGTAAGTAAAACTATATGATAGTACAACTTTAATTCTACTGAATATCACTACAGACTAAAAAAGTAAAAAAATAATCAAATATACTAAAAAATCGACCCTGCNTTTTTACATTAGATAAAATTAAACTTATTTTTAAAATTGTCGATTTACTAGATGTTAGAACCACAAAACAAATAAGTTTATCAGTATGTTCGGTTATTAGACTATATAGAGGTAGCACATGAAAAACATAATAATTGGTATATCTTTACTTTTATTAAGTGGTTGTGCTATAAAGCCGAAATACATTGTAAGTGTGGACTCTATTGGAAAAATTCATAAGAAAACAAAGTATTTTTTACTATCTGGTTTAAAAGATATACCTACTTCTAATCTTGAATTTCAAGAATATTCTAAATATATAGATAAAGCTTTAAAAAATAGAGGTTTTGTAAAAAGCGATTTTGAAAATGCAGATGTAGCGATATTCCTAAGATATGGCATTAGTGAACCACAAAATTATACTAAATTATATTCTGTACCCATATATGGAAAAACTAGCATTTTACCTAGAAACACATACTATACAGCTAGATATAGCATCAAAGGCTATCAAAATAAAATCAGAGAATATATACTATTCACACGGTATTATGAATTAAATGCTATCGATTTGAAATTTTATAAAAAAACAAAAAAAAATCAATATATATGGAAAATGATAGTAACAAGTACAGGCGCTAGTGGAGAGTTAAGAACAATATTTCCTGTTTTAATCGCAGCTTCTAAAAGATATATTGGTATAAATACAGGTAAAAAAGTAAAAATTAAGCTTTATTAACCACCAATTCTAAAATAAAGTGCGATTTTTTGAGAGAATTTGATTTTTAAAAAAGTTCTCTTGACTTATTGGGGTAGTATAAGCCTATATATTATCAATACT